>CAMXWF010000003.1 GCA_947252645.1 uncultured Bacteroidia bacterium | reverse complement strand
CCTTCCTCTAGCTCCAGGGTCGTCTTATCCAGCGTGATTTTCGTTACTACCACCTTCGCCGTCACCTTCAGCGTCGCCGTGCCAGTCACCGACTCTTTCGCCTTTAGCTTGGCGGTAATCGTTACCGTCGCAGCCTCCTTCTTGCCCGTCACCGTGCCATCGGCTGCTATCTCCACCGCATCGGAAGGATCTGGCGTGAAAGTCACCGCCTGCGCAGCTACGCCTTTAGCATTCTCATCGGTTACGGAGATTGAGGCCGTTTTGCCCACCGCAATCTCCGGTTTTACCGTGAGCTTAAGGCTAGTAGGCATAGCCCGTAACGTGGCCTTGATTTCACAGTTTTGTCTATTCTCATCACGATCGCCTACAGTATACTCATAGGATGCACTGCCTACGGCATCATCCATAAGCATTTCACTTATCTTCAACTCATCGAAGACCTTGCCTGCTACAGCTACAGATATCACCAGCTTATCGCCCTTCTTCAAGTCAGTAGCGCCGTTCGTTTTCTTGTTGCCGGTAGCTGCATCTTTTACCTCTACCTCTCCTTCAGTAAAACTTAGTGTGATAGGCTTCGCCACATCCTCCTCAAGGGGTGCCTCCAGATAGTTTGGACCTGCATAAAGTGTTTTTTTGTTTCCACTAGCGAAATCTTTATATGGCTTATAGCCCTTCTTGGTTATCGAGTATTCGTACTCTTGTTCGTCCAACCCATCGACTGTCGCCTGCCCCGTATTGTCTGTAGTCGCCGTCTTTCCACCAATTCCTACAGTCGCCTTCTCCAACGGGTCACCGTTTTTATTAGTCACATAGAAGATAATCCATGCAGGACCCTGGGGAGTTGTCCCCCCCCTCAAGCGGCTTTTCACAATGGGCTTACCCCCATTTTGCGCCGCCATCGCGGCCGATGCCTTCACCCCGCCTTCTAGCGAGGTGGCATCGGTGGGCTTGGTCAAGCTCATCGCCGTCTGCCTAACGCTTACCTGCCCTTGTTTCCCATGCCCCCATGCTCCACCCGCGCTGACAAGCAACGCTAAAAAGATCACAGAGGCTACACGCACTAATGCTCTCATCGTATTAGCTCCTTTTAGTTTGGTCGTTAATATCGGGAGCAAAGTTATGTATATTACACACTATGTGTGTACTTTTCATCTAAAAATAGCTAAAAGCAAGGTATTTACACACCTCACTGTCATCATTTTTGGGTACAACGCCGAGCGTGCAGCCCTCAGCCTAGCAACCCCCGTGCGCCTTTAGCGAAGGCGTGTCGTGGAGAGGCGGGGCAGGCAATGGGCCCAATGCGCGCTAGCGCTTTCGCCTCCCCGCCAGCACCTTGTACGATGCCAGAATTCCCCGCCCGTGCTCCACATTCGTGTAGTCGCTAACCGGGTTGTTCTGGAAAAGGTCCAGGCTCCTTTTGGCCGTGTGCAGCTGCGACAAGTACTTGAAGCCCTCCTCATCCACCAGGTATAGTCGCATCGAGTCGACTTCCTGCGCTTGTGGTTTCTTCCCAGGGTCGTCAGTGAACAGTTGGTCGGGGTAGTCGTATCGGTAGAGGAACTCCAGCCCCACCTCATCGCTGCTATAGGTGTCCGTGTAGTAGCTATGGGAGGGAGTTCCCGACACCTGCCTACTGATGGTAGAAAACGCCACCGACACCCGAGGCCTAAAAGCCACACCCAACGACTCTATGTGGGCATATACACCCTTAGGCGTATCCCCGTAGGTAAAATGCGCATTTGGGAATTCAGGCACCACGCACTCCGCCCCTACCTGGGGGTAGGGCCTGTAGGCCACCGTCACCCTATACCGGTGTCCCTCCACGATGGGCAGCTCGGCCCCCTTGAAAAAATATAGGCCATACTTCTCGCTGATTTGGGGTTGCACCTGCCCCCCAGAGGTCAGATCCATGACCTCTACCCGTGCGCCGGGAATGCAGCCATGCGACATCAGGATTCCGTTGTACACGCTGTCGTGGTAGTTCCGCGTTTGCGCCGGGTAGCTGCGCCCCACGTGCAGCAGCACCGTGTCCGCCCCTGGCTCTAGGAAGCACGTCAGCGTCAGGTAGGGCGATACCTCGGGGATATCTATGCTCGTGACCACTTCGCGCATTTCGCACCCCGCCAGCAGAAGCGTCAAGAGCATTAGGGCAATTATCCGCGTGCGCATGGGGTCCCAGGCGTTAGAATGAGAGTTGATACGATAGCGAGGGGAGCACGGGAATCAGCGATTGCTTGAAAAGCACCTGCTCCTCCGAACCGTTCACCGTATAGGTGTCCACGTAGTAGAAAAACGGGTTCTTGTGGTAGTAGACGTTGTACACGTCGAGCGAGAGCGTGTGGTGCGCGCGCTTGCCCTGCGTGTGCCATTTGATGCCTAGGTCGAGCCGGTGGTAGGCCTCCATGCGTAGCGCATCGATAGGCCCTGAGTGCGTCACCATGGTGCTATTTGCCTTTACCCGCTCCCAGTCGAGCCCCAGGAGGGGTGTATCAAACCCTGTATAGCTGCTCTCCGGCAGGCAGAAGGGCTTGCCCGTGCTAAACACCCACGCCCCCGATAGACTCCAGTGCGTATTGATCTTGAACATCAGCACTGCATTGACCGCGTGGCGGCTATCGTGCGGTGCCCAGAATGGCTGACCAAGGTTCAAATCGGCAAAATGCATCCGCGTCCACGACAGCGTATACGACAACCACCCCGTAAGACGCCCCTCCTTACGGCGGAGTAGCACCTCCAGCCCCGCCGACCAGCTCCGACCTCGCGTCACCCGATCCTCCCAGTAAAACGTGGAGTTGGCATACATATCCTGCATCTCCATGAAATCCCCCCCCTCCCGATAGTGAATCGCCCCGCGACTTTGCTTGTAGTAGCCCTCCACGGTCAGCGTGGCGTTGATCACCGGCACATCGTAGGTCACCCCCAGGGCTCCCTGCCAGCTGCGCTCCAGGGGAAGCTTGGCCGTGGCCGGGATCCATAGATCGGTCGGAAGCCCTATGCCCATCGTAGTCAAAAGGTGCATGTGCTGCGCCATCATCGTCCAGGAGGCTTTCAGCGACACCCGCTCATGCACGTAGAACGATGCCGACAACCGCGGCTCCAGGCTGAACTGATGGCTCCGCCCCACTAGGTAGTAGACACCCCGAACCCCCAGCTCCGCACGACCCCAACCCCATAGGCGCATATTGTCCTCCGCGTAGAAAACCGTCTCCATGGAGTAGGCTCGTGCCCGCTCGCGGCGGGTGTAGCCTGAAAAATCATCCTCTATCAGTATCGCCTTCGGCTCAAATCCATACCCAAACCACGACGCTCCAAAACGGAATTGATGGCCCTCCAGGGCATGCCACGAAAAATCCCACTTCACCCCCAGGTCTTGAATCCTGGAGTGGTACCGCTGATTATACCGCTTACGCCCACTGCGCGCTGCCTCGGTCACTGACAGGTGGTAGTGGCTGTAGATCACCGAAAGATCGCTAAAGAGCGTGGGCGTGTAGAGCTGGTTCCACCGCAACGTGCCCGCCGCATTACGCCAGCCCAGCGTGCCCGTCTGGTCCATGAGGGCAGACTGCATCTCCAGCCCGTACCGATCCTGACCAAAGTAGCCGCTGAGATACAGCGTGTGCCGCGCGTTGATGCGCCAGTGCAGCTTGGCCGTCAGGTCGTAGAAATAGAAGATCGGGCGCCCATCCTCCTTCTTGAAAAACGGCCTGACAAAAAGATCTGCATACGAGCGCCGCCCAGTCACCAGAAAACCAGCCTTATCCTTCACTATCGGCCCCTCCACCTTCAGCCGGCTCGCAATGAGCCCCAACGACACGGCCCCATGGTATCTCTGGAGATTCCCGTCCTGCGTCGTGATGTCGATCACCGACGAGAGTCGACCACCGTAGCGGGCCGGAAAACCTCCCTTGATGAACTCGGCGTGCTTCAGCGCGTCGCCATTGAACATCGAGAATATCCCAAACAGGTGCGACACGTTGTAGATCGGCGCTCCATCCAAAATGAATAGGTTCTGCTCCGGGCCCCCACCACGCACATACAGGTCGCCCGTCACCTCGCTGCCCCGGTTCACCCCAGGCATCAGCTGGATCAGCCGCAGCACATCGCGCTCGCCTAGCAGCATGGGCACCTCCTCCAGCTCACCCCGTAGTATACGCTGCGTGCCCATCCGTGCCGAGCGCGATGACTCACGATCCACCCCGTGCGATATCACCACCTGCTCGATCTCCTGCCGGGCGCCTAGGCGGATGCTCAGGGTCGTATCCCCCGTCAGGTCAAGGTCGATAACGTTGGGGCGATAGCCCACGTAGCTCGCCTCAAGCTGATACCGACCAGGCAACAGCAGCAGCGTGAAGCGCCCATAGTTATCGGCTACGCTCCCCTTAGACGTGCCGAGCACCTGCACCGTGGCTGAGGGCAACGTCTCCCGGGAGGCCGAGTCCAAAATGCACCCTGATACGGCCACCAGATCCTGCGCCCTGCAGGGCAAGCCCAACAGCACAAGCCACACCACCAAACTAGCTGCTGCCGTAAGGGCATGCGTACACCTTCCACCCATGCTCCAGCCAATTTCAGCGGGCATGGCCCACTGCATGGATATCCTAGTGTCAAGCCGCAAATACTATGCCATTCAGCCGACACCAGGGCCCGCTGGCAAGTAGCCTGCGTGGTCGGCCTGCACACGGCGTGATTCGGCAGGTCGGTTTCCCCACGGGAGGGGGACGTCAGAGTGGCAATCTCTCCAGGGGGCGCGGGCTCCAGGGCGGTGGGAATGCGCAGCGCGTCCGCTGCAACATTGTGGCCTAGCAGGTATCGTGTAACGCCGGGCAGCTCAGAACCCGGCATCCCGTGGCGCGCAGTTGGGGCGCACGCAGCCGTGGAAACGCTACAACCCTCGGCCAACCACAGGGACAAAGAATCCCTTTCCCCAGCCGCAGCCCCACTGCGGCTCTACTAGCCTATCCCCAGGCACGGGGGCCCGGCACTCGCCCAGCTCTACCCAGCGCGCTCCCAGCGAAAACCCACGGAAAATCCGTACCTTTGGAAGCCCTAATGCGAACACTTTGGCCTATGGTGCGCTTACGTTTTCTGCTGCTAGCCCTTCTGGCTCCCCTTGTCTCTACTACGGCATTTGCCCAGGCGGGGTCTATCCGCAAGGCCGATGAATTCTATAGCAACGGCGGCTACTTCGAGGCCATCCCTCTCTATAAGGACGGGCTGGAAACCGTGCCCACGGGGCAGCTAGGCGAATATCTCTACAAGATAGCCGACTGCTACCGCAAGCTCGCCAACGTGCGCCAGGCGGAGCTCTGGTTTGGCAAGGCCCTGCAGCGTGAGGTGAAAAACCCCCTCGCCCAGCTCTACTACGCCCAAGCCCTGCTGCAAAACGAGAAATACGACCTCGCCAAGGAGGCCTTCCAGCGCTACAAGGAACTCGCCCCCCAGGATCCCCGCGGGGAGAACGGCCTCAACTCCGTGGCCTACGCGCTGGCTTGGACGGAATCGCCCACTGGTTACGTGGTCAAGCATGTGCCCGTCCTCAACTCCAAGCAAGACGACTACGCCCCCATGTTCGGCTCGGCCGACTATCGCACCATGCTCCTGACCTCCACCCGTGAGGCCGCCAAAGGCAAGAAAAACCACATGGCTACCGGCAATAAGCCCGCCGACATCTTTGTCACCATGAGCAACGGCGAGGGGCGCTGGAGCAACCCCAAGCCCCTCGAGGGGCAAGTCAACACCGACGCCGAGGAAGGCACCCCCTCGTTCAATGCCGATTACACCTCCATGTTCTTCACCCGATGCCGCATGAGCACAAGGCGTAGCAAGATGGGCTGCCAGATCTACGAGGCCCCACAGACCGGCCGCGGCTGGGACGATGCCCAGCTCGTCCCCCTGGCCGCCGACTCCATGGTCGTGGCCCACCCAGCCATCAGCCCCGATGCCCTCACCCTCTATTTCACAGCCGACCTCCCGGGAGGCTTTGGTGGCATGGACCTCTGGAAGGTCACCCGCGAAAGCAAAAAAGGCCCCTGGAGCGAGCCCATCAACCTTGGCCCCGACATCAACACGCCCGGCGATGAGGTCTTCCCCTACATCCACAAGGACGGCACCCTCTACTTCTCCTCCAACGGCCTGCCAGGCATGGGGGGGCTCGACATCTTCAAGGCCGTGCCAGGCGACAAGGCCGGTTGGAAAATCGAAAACATGCGCTACCCCATCAACAGCTCCTCCGATGACTTCGGCATCACCTTCCAGCGCGAACGCGAGGAGGGCTTCTTCACCTCCCGCCGGCCGGGCGGACGCGGCGGCGATGACATCTACTGGTTCCGCCTCCCACCCTTGGAGTTCAACCTCACCGGCAGCATCCTCAAGGAAGATGGCGTCTCCCCCATGCCGGGCGCCAAGGTGCAGCTCGTGGGCAGCGACGGAAGCATCCAAACCACCTCCACCAGCAAAAACGGCGAATACCGCTTCATGCTCCGACCCGCAACCGACTACGTCCTCATCACCCAGAACAAGGGCTTCTTCAACGCCAAGGACAAGCTCTCTACCAAGGGCCAGACCGCCAGCAAGGCGTTCAACTCCACCATCAAGCTCACCGCCATGAGTGCCACCATCGTGCTGCCCAATATATTCTACGACTTCGACAGCTGGCAGCTCCGCCCGGAGTCCTACGCCTCGCTCGACCAGCTCATCCAGGTCCTAGTCGACAACCCCAACATCATCATTGAGCTCGGCGCCCATACCGATGCCACGGGCTCGGTGGAATACAACACCTCCCTCTCCCAAAAGCGCGCCCAGGCCGTCCTCGACTACCTCATACAGAAAGGCGTGCCCTCCGAGCGACTGCGCGCCAAGGGCTATGCCCAGCAGCAGCCCTTCGTGGTCACCAAAGAGCTACACCAAGCCCAGCCCTTCCTACCCGTGGGTTCCAAGCTCACCCCCGAGTTCATCAGCGCCCTCCCCACCCAGCAGCAGCGCGATGCCGCCAACGCCGCCAACCGACGCACCACCTTCAGAGTCCTCCGCGACGACTATACGGGCCCAGCAATCAATAAAAACAACTAGCCCATGCATGTCCACGGCCTTGCGGCCTCCTATCTCACGACCATGCGACCTCTAGCCGTTGCGCTACTGCTGATGCTGTGTAGCGGGGGACTCACGCGGGCGCAAAAGTTCTACCAATGCGAGCCCGGCGAGACGCCCGACCTCAAGGTCTGGGCCGCCGAATCCAAGCAAGAGGCCGACTGGCTGGTCTACTTCGTCTACGATGGCCAGGGCCTCGGCCAGCCCGGCATCGTCATGCAGGTGCCCACCAGGAAGGAGGCCCAGTTCTCCCTCTCCTTCGTGGACGATAAGAAGGAAGCCCAGGTCTCGCTCTGGATCGTCGACACCCCCCAGGAGGCCGGCTGGCAACACCCCGAAAAGGCCCCCATTGTGGAGGCCCTCACCGAAAAAAAGCCGTAGCCATGGCCCCGCACGACCGCTATGCTGCCCGAGGCGTCTCCTCCTCCAAGGAGGAGGTGCTGGCGGCTGTCGCCAAACTCGACCCAGGCCTCTTCCCGGGCGCCTTTTGTAAAGTAGTGCCCGATCTGCTGGGGGGCGACCCCAACTACTGCGTGGTCATGCACGCCGACGGCGCGGGCACCAAGAGCGCCTTGGCCTACGCCTACTGGCGCCAAACCGGCAACATGCAGGTATGGGCTGGAATCGCCCAGGATGCCATCGTCATGAATCTCGACGATCTGCTCTGCGTCGGTATATGTAGCCCCATCCTCCTCTCCTCCACCATCGGGCGCAACAAACGGCTCATCCCGGGCGCGGTGGTGGACGCGCTCATTGCGGGCACGGAGGCTTTCTGCGCCCAGATGCGCACGCAGGGCATCGACATCCAGCTCACCGGGGGCGAAACGGCCGATGTGGGCGATCTAGTCCGCACGGTGATTGTCGACAGCACCGTGGTGGCGCGCGCCCCAAGGGCCCAGATCATCACCAACCAGCACATCGCCCCGGGTGACGTGGCCGTGGGCCTCTGCTCCTATGGACAGGCCACCTACGAAAACGCCTACAACGGCGGCATGGGCAGCAACGGCCTCACCTCCGCTCGCCACGACCTATTCAACAAAAGCCTCGCAGCACGCTATCCTGAAACCTTCGACCCTGCCCTCCCCCCTGACTTGACCTATGTGGGCCCCTTTGCCCTAGACGATAGGCCCGCGGGGCTCCCCGTCGACGTGGGCCAGCTAGCCCTGAGCCCCACCAGAACCTATGCCCCCATCATCCGCGACGTACTCCAGGCCATGCGCCCAGAAATCCACGCGATTATCCACTGCTCCGGCGGCGCCCAGACCAAAGTCCTCCACGCCATACACCAGCTCCGCGTGGTCAAAGACAACCTCTTCCCCGTCCCGCCGCTCTTCGCGCTCATTCAGCAGCACAGCCACACCCCGTGGCAGGAAATGTACAAGACCTACAATATGGGGCATCGCATGGAGATCTACGTCAGGCCCCAGATGGCCGAGGAGATCATCCAGATCGCAGCCCACTACGGGGTGCCAGCCCAGGTAATAGGCCATTGCGAGGCCCTGCCCACGGGCCCAGAGGTGCAGATCAGGGCTGAGCATGGCGTCTACACCTACACTCTCTAGGACTATGATGGGCATCTGGTGCAGTCAGGGCCTCCCCTCGTGGACACCCTCTAGGGCCAAGGGCCCGGGGGCAACGCCCGGGCCGGGCCTACTTGGCAGCATGTAGCGTACGGAGGATTAGCGGCATGGAAGCAACGTCGTCGGTTTACTTTAAGCTCCTTCACCAGGAGGTGGTGCCCGCCCTGGGGTGCACTGAGCCTGTGGCCGTGGCCCTCTGCGTGGCGCGGGCCCGGGAGGCTCTGGGTAGCCCGGTGGTTAGCATCGAGGTACAGGTCAGCGCCAACATCTTCAAGAATGGCATGGGCGTGGGCATCCCTGGCACAGGGCGCACTGGCCTGCCCATCGCGGCGGCCTTGGGCGCCGTCTATGGCCAGAGCAGCGACAAGCTCGAGCTTCTCCAGGGGGTCACCCCGGGAGCCGTAGCGCAGGCTGCAGCCATGCTGGAGCAGAAAGGCGTAACCGTTGCCATTGCGCAGGGTAGCCCCAAGCTCTACGTCAAGGCCACCGTGTACGATGCCCAACGCCGCGCTGCCCATTGCGTCATCGTTGGCAGCCATTCCCACATCGCCGAGGTGGGGCAGGGCGATAGGATTGTCTACCGCGACCGGGCCGCGACCGAGAACCCCGCCGGCGCGCCCGCCGAACCCGTGCTCACGGGCCGCGACATCACCCTTCGCGGGGCCTACCAGTTCGCCATGACCACCCCCGTTGAGGACTTGGAGTTTATCCTTGACTCCGTCAAGCTCAACAACGCCATCAGCCGTGAGGGCCTCAGCAAGCCCTACGGCCTCCAGGTGGGGCGTAAGCTGGCCCTGCACATGCAGCGAGGCCTCTTGGCCCACAATGTGCTCACCGAGGCCATGAGCCGCACGGCGGCCGCCAGCGATGCCCGCATGGATGGTAGCACCATGCCCGTCATGAGCAATTCGGGCAGCGGTAATCAGGGCATCACGGCCACCATGCCCGTGGTCGTCATGGCCGAGCATCTGGACAGCTCCCGGGAACAGCTCGCCAGGGCGCTGACCTTGGCGCACCTAGTGGCCATACACATCAAGGGCTACATTGGCCGCCTCTCGCCCCTGTGCGGCTGCGTGGTGGCCTCCGCGGGGGCCGCCTGCGGCGCGGCCTACCTGCTCGGCGGCGATTATGCGGCCATCTGCGCCACCGTTAAGAACATGATCGGCAACGTCACGGGTATGGTATGCGACGGGGCCAAGGTCGGCTGTGCCCTCAAGGTCAGCAGCGGGGTCAGCAGCGCCATCCAGTCGGCCCTGCTCGCCGTCGACGGCATCTGCATCTCCAGCCACGATGGCATTATCGACGACGATGTGGAAAAAACCATCGCCAACCTCGGGCGGGTGGGCCAGGAGGCCATGGCCGTTGCCGACAACGTCCTGCTCGACATCATGATGCACAAATCCTCCAAGGCCTAGCCCTACGGATGCCGCAGCCCTTTGTTAAGTCGCCCCTATCCACCGTGAATAACCCAGCAGCTGCCAATTTCATACCCGGCTAAATGTCGGGATCCATTAATCACCCGCCCCAATTTGCCTCCCCACCAACTCCGTATCAACTCCGTATCAACTCCGTATCAACTCCGTACCCTCGCCGCATATTTAGGCCTTTTTAGCGAAGAAGGTACGGAGTTGGTAGCTTGTTGGTGCGAGATGTGTGGTGCGTTTTCCCCGTGGCCCCGTGCAGGTGGTTGTGGCGATGGATGTTTCTGCCCTCCTGCTGGGGCGGGGGAGAGCACGAGGGTCGACCGGGGCATCGTGGCCCTTAGGCCAGTAGCAGCGTCGGGGGTGGGGTGATCGCGGTGTAGGAATTCCTTGAGGAGGCGGGGGCGTTGTATGGCCGTTTGCTGTGAAGGAATCATTAACTTTGTGGGTAAATAGCGAGGAGAGGCGCGATGTTGCGATCGATGACAGGCTTCGGCACGGGCGAGCAGGTTTTCAGCGCGGGGGCTATCCAGGTATCTATCAAGACGCTTAACAGCAAGATGTTGGACCTGAGCGGGGTGCATGTGCCCACGCGCTATGGGGGGCTGGAGCAGAGAGTGCGGGCTATTCTCACCGAGCATTTGCGGCGAGGGAAGGTCGACATGGCGGTCTCCCTCCATTGGTTTGACGGCAGCGTTCCGGCCACGGTGTCGCTCAATCGGGCGCGCTTGCAGCAGTACCGCGCGGGGATCGAGTCGATGTTTTCCGGCTACCAGGTGTCGGATCATCTCGACTCCCTCCTGCCTGCGCTGCTCAATATGCCCGAGGTGTGGCTCGTAGAGGAGCAGCCGGTGCGCGAGGAGGAAGAGGAGGCCTTCGAGCAGGCGCTGCTCAAGGCCCTGGAGAGCGTGGCACAGTTCCGCGCCGAGGAGGGGGAGGCCACCGCCAAGGATCTCTTGCACTCCCTGGAGATGATCGAGCAGCGCATGCAGGCGGTGGAGGAGTTGGCGCCAGCCCGGGTGGAGGCGGTCAGGGAGCGCCTGCGCGAGGGGCTGAGCCAATTGCAGCAGGCCACGGGCGTAGAAGCCGACCCGGCGCGCTTCAACCAGGAGCTGGTTTACTATATAGAGAAATACGACGTCAATGAGGAGCTCAAGCGACTCGCCCAGCACTGTCGTTTTTTCCGCGCGCAGCTCGAGGGCGATGTCCAGGCCGGCAAGCGCCTCAACTTCATAGCCCAGGAGATGGGGCGCGAGATCAATACTCTCGGAAGCAAGGCCAACCACGAGGGCATTCAGCATCTGGTGGTGGAGATGAAGGATTACCTCGAGCGCATCAAAGAACAGACGCTCAACGTATTGTGAGACCATGGGGAATACAGGACAGGCGCTGATCATCTCCTCGCCCTCTGGGGCCGGTAAGAGCACTATCATTGGTCGTCTCCAGGCTGCACTGCCCCAGCTGCGCTTCTCCGTTTCGGCCACGAGCCGAGCACCGCGCCCCGGGGAGGTGGAGGGGCGGGAGTATTACTTCTTGTCGCCCGAGGCGTTTCGGCAGCGTATTGCGCGCGATGCGTTCGTGGAGTGGAACGAAGTGTATCCGGGAATGTTCTATGGCACCCTGCGTTCGGAGCTGGTGCGCTGCTGGGAGGCTGGGCACGTGGCGCTGTTTGATGTGGACGTAGAGGGCGCGGCGCGGCTCAAGGAGGCCTTGGGGCAACAGGTGCTCTCGCTGTTCATCTTGCCGCCCTCGCTGGAGGTGCTCAGGGCGCGCTTGGTGGCGCGGGGCACTGAGGCGCCTGCGGAGTTGGCCAAGCGGCTGGCCCGGGCGGCCTCGGAGCTGCAGGCGAGCGCGGCGTTTGATGTGCGGGTGGTCAACGATGACCTCGACCAGGCCGTGGCGGAGGCCCTGGACGCGGTGCGCCACTTCCTCCGTTGCTAGCGAGCCATGGCGGTGCAGGCAACGGCATCCCCGAGGCGCGTGGGGCTGTTCTTCGGTTCGTTCAACCCTTTCCATAACGGCCATCTGGCCATTGTGGGCTACATGCTGGGCTGGATGCCGCTCGATGAGCTCTGGCTCGTGGTGAGCCCGCTCAATCCCTTCAAGGTCGCCCATCAGCCGGCGCCCGCCACCGAGCGCATTGCCCAGCTGGAGCGCCTGCTGGCCGCCCTCCATGAGCCTCGCCTCAAGCTCTGTACCATCGAGCTGACCTTGCCGCGCCCCTCGTACACCATCCATACGCTCGATGCCCTCGCGGCGCGCTACCCCGACTATAGTTTTTCGGTCATTCTGGGGGCCGATTGCCTTGTGGATCTGCCGCGCTGGCAGGGGGGCACTCGCATCCTGCGCGAATACCAGCTCTTGGTCTATCCCCGGGCTATGCCGACACCGCTGTCCGATGCGCTGGCCCAGCACCCCCATGTGCAGATCGTGCCAGCCCCTCTCTTCGACATCAGCTCCACCTTTATCCGCGAGGGGTGGGCCCAGGGGCGCAACATGGATTTCTTCATCCCGCCTAGCATTGCCAGGGAGTAGGCCATGCGGGGAAGGGCTCCGAGGGCTCAAGCCTGGTTGTGGCTTGTGGGCTTTGGAGCTCTTAGTGTAGCCGGCGTACCTTGCTGAGGGCCCGCGGGGAGGGGACTCTCCGTGGAGTTCCTCTTCCCCTCGTGCTGGCCGTAGTGGTGTGCGCTGCGAGGGCTGTGCCGCGTAGTTGGGGGTCTAGCGGCCGAGTTCTGCCGTTTAGAGTTCTCCTCGTTGGAAGAGGAGGTCGAGGGCCGAGGCGTTGGGCAGGAAGCCGTATCGGGTTTCAAACTGCTGGAAGTAGCGCAGCGAGCAGGGGCGCGGGTGCTTGGGGTGGATGGCGTAGCGGAGGTCGAGCGTGGGCGCAGGGTAGTGGGCTTGGAAGTAGGGGGTATGGTCGATGGGGGTCTGGATGTGGAGGTGCGTGCATAGGAAGGCCAAGAGGGAGCTGTTGAGCTGGAGTAGGGTGGGGTATTGCTGGGTAAGCAGGAGCTGCACTTGCGGGAAGAAGTGGATGTAGAAGGGGCTCTTGCCGTAGGCGGAGGAGATGGCGTGTAGGTGCTGGTGGGGCCAGGGGACGGAGTAGTCTGGTTGTGCATCGGCGATGGGGGTGTGGGCGCCGTGGGGGAGTCGGATGGGGACGATGAGGTCTTCAGGGCCGTTGGCGCCGCAGATGGTGGTGCGGTTGCGGTAGGATTGTTTTTGGTAGTGTTCGTGCCATTCGAGTCGGGCGGTTTGTGCGTTTTGGATGGCGAGCAGGTAGTCCACGGGCGGCCAGTAGGCGGTGGCGAGGATGGTGAGTGGTGCGGCGTGGGCCATGCTAGAGGAGGGAGAAGGCGAGCCAGGCGAAGTGGGCCACCATGCCGGCGAAGAGGCCGCCGAGCGTTTGGGCGATCATGTCTTTGCCGATGAGGTGGCGGTAGCCGAGGGTGTCGAACATGGCGGTGTGGGTGCTCAGGAAGCCGCTCCAGCACATGCCGATGGCGGTGAAGACGGCCACCTCGTTGCCGGTGATCAGGCCCTCGCGCAGGAAGCGCGGCATGAGGGAGAGGGCGGCGCCCACCGAGCCCAAGGAGGTGACGGGGAAGGCGATGAGTTCGGGGTGGCGGAAGCCGTAGAGGCCCTCGAACACGAAGTCGATTTTGCCGGCCAGCCAGCTGATCACGGGCACGCCCTCGCCGGCCAGGCCTTGGTAGCCCACGGCGGGGTCTTTGGGCCCGAAGGTCAGAAGCATGATCATGGTGCTGATGACCAGCACACCGGGCACGATGGCCAGGCCGAGCTCAACGCCCGATTTGCCGCCGTCGAGGATAGCGTTGAGGAAGCGCTGGAAGTAAGAGCCCTGCGACTTGAAGCCGATCTGCGCCTCATCGGCGAGCTGCTGCTGCTGGGCTAGTTGTTGTTGGGAGGGCTCTGGGATTTCTTTTCGGCACAGGGCCTGCATGAGCCTAGTGGCCAGGATGCCGCCGGCCACGGCCCCTAGGAGGCCTATGATGGCGCCCGTGAAGTGGCCGATGCCGGTCATGAAGGTCATGACGATCAGGCCCATGCCGAAGGAGGTGGCGAAGTTGGGCAGGGAGACCAGCTCGCGCTCGGTGAAGCAGGCGCGGAAGTTGCGGTCGTGCGCCAGGGTGATGATGGCGGGGTTGTCGCTCAGGAAGGTGAGCATGGAGCCCAAGGCGGCTACGCCGGGCAGGTTGTAGAGAGGCCTGATGAGGGGGTGGAGGATGAACTCCATGAGGCGCAGCACGCCGAACTCGATGAAGAGCTTCGCCAGGGCCCCGGTAAGCACGGTGATGGCCATGATGAAGAACACCGTGTTGGTCAGGAGTTCATAGGCCGTGTGCATGATGGTGTTGAGCATATTGGCTAGGCCCATTCTGTAGCCGAGCAGGGCGAAGAGCAGCAGGAAGAGCGCCAGGAAGACGAGGGCTTCTATGCGTCGGCGCTTGAGGAAGCCGGGGGCGTTGAGGTGGCCTGCCGGGCGGGCGAGGTTGTGGAATGCGTTGAGCTTCATGGTGCAGCGAGCAAGATGTGTCTAGAAGACGGAGAGCTTGATGTACTTTTTGGGGTTGCGTTTGACGTCGACGATGAGGGAGTCGAGGGCGGCGATGGTCCGGCGGGCGTCTTGGTAGATGGAGTCTTCGTAGAGGAGCCGGCCGATGGTGCTCTGCTGGTTTTGGAGGCTGCTGAGGGTCTGGTTGAGCTGTTGGGTGGTGGTTTGCAGCTCGTTGAAGGTGTGGCGTAGGGGTAGCTGGTTGACGGTGTCGAGCAGGGAGGAGGCCTTGGCGATGGTTTGGTTGGTGGAACTGAAGAGAGTGTGGGCTGCGGCGATGGTGGAATCGGCGTTGCGCAGCAAGGGGTCGACGCGGTTGGCGGCCAGGTTGATTTTGGCCATGGTGGCGTTGAGCTGGGCCACGATGGCGGAGATGTTGTCTACGGTTTGCGGGTTGATGAGGGCGTTGGCGTTCTTGGTGAAGGTGAGCAGTTCCTTGAAGAGATCGTCGATGTTGGTGAGCACGGAGCCGATATCCTGCTCGAGCATTTGGGGAGAGCTTTTGTCGATGGTGCCCGAGAGGGTGTCGCCGCTCTGGAGGTAGGGGCCGGGGCCGATGGCGTCGGTGAGCTGTAGCACACGGCCGCCGATCAGGCCGGTGTTGACGATGGCGGCGCGGGTGGTGGTCATGAGCTTGAACTGGGGATCAAGCTGCATTTTGACGATGAGGTACTTGCTGGTGTCGGATTTGAACCTAATGTCGGCCACGCGGCCCACGTCCAGGCCGTTGAGCAGGATGCGGTTGCTCTTGTAGAGCCCATCGACGTGGAGGAAGTAGGCGTAGTAGTAGCTCACGGGGCGGAAGACGTTGCGACCCTTGAGGTAGAGGTAGAAGTAGATGGTGGCTCCAATGCACAGGAAGGCCAATAGGCCTATGATCCAGGCTTTGCGCTTAGGTTTGTTCATAGTGAGAGGATCAGGGAGTTGGGCTTTGGGAGGCCATGGTGCTGGATGCCGTGGTCAGGATCGGGGGGCATGAGGCGCCCTGCGGGCCGCTAGAGGGCCGTGTGGAGCTGGACGATGAAGGCATCCTGGTGCTTTTCCCGGACAGATTTGAGGTTTTTCTTGGCTTCCTCCAGGGAGGTGAAGCGCTGGGTGTAGTAGCGGTAGTAGTGCCCCGTGTGGTGCTCGATGAGCTGGTGAAACTCCTTGCGTAGCGGGTGGTTCTTCTCAATGGGGCGGGGCACAGAGGCCACTTGTATGTAGAAGTAGGAGGCTTGGTTTTGGGCTGCCGGGGTGGGCGTGTGTGTCTCTAGGGTACTTTGAGGTGGTTCGGGGTTGGGTTTGGCCACCAGGCCAGCCTTGGCGTCCACGGCGCACTTGTATTGGGTGAAGGCCGCGAGGAGGCCCCGGGCGAGTTTTTCCTGTCCATCCTTGGAGATGAGGAATTGCTCTTCTTTGCGGTTGGAGAGGAAGCCCAGCTCGACCAGGACGGCGGGCATGGAGCTTTTGTAGAGGACGAGGAATCCCGCCTGCTTGACGCCGCGATTGTGCCGGCTGTAGTGGGAGGACATGGCTTCCTGCACGAGTGTAGCGAACTGGAGGCTTTGCTCGAGGAAGAGGTTCTGCATGAGACTGAAGATGATGAACGACTCTGGGGAGTTGGGGTCGTAGCCTTCGTATTTGGAGGAGTAGTCGCTTTCGTAGACGATGACGGAGTTTTCTCGCTGGGCCACCTCGAGGTTGGATTCGGTTTTGTGTAGGCCCATGACGTAGGTTTCCACGCCGAGTGCGGCGCTGGCGGCGGCCGAGTTGCAGTGGATGGAGATGAAGAGGTCGGCGTGAGCGGCGTTGGCAATGGCACTGCGCTGGTTGAGCTCGATGAAGGTGTCGGCTTTGCGGGTATAGATGACGTTGACGTCGGGGAATTGCCTTTTGATGAGCTCGCCGAACTTGAGGCCCACGTTGAGCACGATGTCTTTTTCCTGGCTTTTGCGGCCGTGGGTGCCGGGGTCGATGCCCCCGTGCCCGGGGTCGATGACTACAGTCATTAGCCCTAGGTGGGGTTGGGCGGTGCTTACCGGGGCGGTGCACAGGAGGTAGGCGAGCGCGAGCAGCCCGGCGTATCTGGCCGCTCGCCGTGCGCCCCCCTGGGGGGGTCGCAGGGCCCCTAACGGAATAAATCCTACCTTTGTAAGCATGAAGGCCAGCTCAGCTTGCCATTGGCAAAGGTAGCAATTATTGATATGCACGCCCTTTTGTTGCGGTTGGGTCGTGGGGTGGTGGAGGCGCGGGTGGGGGTGCCCTCGCGTGGTTACATCGGCGCAGTGTCCTATGGGGCGCAGTAGGGGCGCAAGGTGCGGGTGGTTGGCCTTAGCCTGTGGGCTGTTCTTGCCCATGCTGGCTGCGGGGGCGTGGGGGGGTAGTTTGCCCGTTTCCGCGTGGGCGCAGGACACCGTGTCGGCCGGGGATTCTCTGGTTGGCACAGGGGGTGTGCCCGCGGTGGAGGGCGTGCAGGCCGCGGGGCAGGGCGACACAGTGCAGGTAGTGCAGCTACCCGCAGGGCAGAGCAAGCTCGATGCGCCAGTGTTTGCGCAGGCCGAGGACTCGATACGCTATGCCGTTTCGGGTAAGCGCGTGCAGCTCTACGGCAAGGCCTCCGTGAAGTACAAGCAGCAGGAGTTTGAGGCCGATTTCATCGATTTTGACCTGGATAGCCGCGTGCTCTACGCTGAGGGGCGCAGGGATAGCACGGGGAAGGTACTCACGCGCCCGGTGTTTAAGGATGGGGGCGAGGAGTACACCATGGAGGCCATCACCTACAATTTCGATACGCAGCAGGCGCGCATCACGGGGGTGATGACGCAGGTGACGGAGGGGTATCTGCATGGGGAGGTCATCAAGAAATTGCCCAACGATGAGGTGAACGTGAAGAACGGTAAGTTCACGACCTGCGATGCGCTCGAGCCGCACTTCTACATCCGGCTGACCAAGGCCAAGGTGATACCGCACGACAAGGTAGTCACGGGGCCAGCCATTCTCTACATAGCCGACGTGCCGACGCCGGTGGTGCTGCCCTTTGGGTTCTTTCCCAACACCACGAAGCGCTCGAGTGGGCTGATCCTGCCCGAGTACGGGGAGGAGCAGCAGCGGGGATTTTTTGTGCGCAATGGGGGTGTTTACTTTGGTCTGAGCGACTACGTGGATCTGGCGCTGCTGGGTGGCTACTACTCCAAGGGCTCCTGGGAGGCCTCGGCGCGCATGAACTACAACTGGCGCTACCATTTTCAGGGCTCGTTGAGCTTTTCCTATTCCAGCCTGCGCTTTGGGCATGAGGGGACCAAGGAGTACTCGCAGTCGAGTAGCTACATGCTCAACTGGACGTTCACGCAGGATCGCCGGCGTCACCCGAATTCGTCGTTTCAGGCCAACGTGTCGTTTGGTTCGTCGAACCATAATCGCTACAACGCCCGCAACACGCAGGAGTACCTGAATAATCAGGTCAGCAGCTCTATTTCGTACCAGCGGCAGTTTCCGGGAACGCCGTTTAGCTTGTCGATGTCGCTCAACCACTCGATGAACTCACGCGATAGCACGGTCTCGTTGCGCTTGCCGCAGCTCTCCGTGAACATGACAACAATCTATCCATTCCGTCGTAAGCATCGGCGGGGCGGGCAGCTGCGCTGGTATGAGAAGATAGGCCTTTCGTATAGCACGGAGCTGCAGAACAACCTGCACATCAAGGAGCGGGATCTGTTCACGCGCCAGGCCCTGGCGAAGATGCAAAACGGTATGCGCCACCAACTGGGGAGCTCGACGACGTTTACACTTTTCAAGTATATCAACCTGAGTCCTTCAGTTTCCTATGGGGCGCAGTGGTATTTGCAGTCAGTGCGCTACCACTGGGATGACGCACAGAAGCAGGCGGTGCGCGACACCGTGTGGGGCTTTGCGCGGGCCTGGAGCTTTAACACCTCGCTCTCGGCCAGCACCAAGGTGTATGGCATGTATAGCTTTTCGGGCAAGGCCAGGGTGCAGGCTATCCGCCACGTGCTGACGCCATCGCTGAGCGTGAGCTACCACCCGGACTTCAGCGATCCACTGTTCAACATGTACCGCGAAGTGCAAGTTGCGCCGGATGGGCGGATGCGGCGCTACTCCTTGGTGGAGGGGCTGCTTTACGGGGGGGCACCGCAGGGCAAGTCGGGCTCGCTCAATTTTAGCCTGGGCAACAATATCGAGATGAAGCTTCGCCCCTCGCAGCAGGACACGGCGGCCAAGCCCAAGAAGGTGCCGCTGCTGGAATCGCTGACCTTCAACATGTCGTATAACTTCTTGGCCGACTCCATGCAGCTCTCCCCGCTCGCTATCAGTGCAAGGACGAACA
Source organism: uncultured Bacteroidia bacterium (assembly GCA_947252645.1). GTDB lineage: Bacteria > Bacteroidota > Bacteroidia > Bacteroidales > CAJPTX01 > Bacteroides_D. The sequence continues at coordinate 145,112 of CAMXWF010000003.1, read as the reverse complement.
TTTTGGGCTTTTTCCAGGTGTCGGCCAGCGCGCGCTTCAGTCCCTACGCGCTCGATGAGGCCAATGCGCTCACCAGGCATTTTCAGCTCAAGAAGCATCGCGAGCTCTTGCGTTTTGAGAACGTATACGTTAGCTGTTCCTTTTCGCTCTCGAAGGTGCTGACGGGGAAGGATTCGCACGCCCGTCCGCCACAGCCGCTGGCCTACCTGCCGGGTTTTATGCCATTTAGTGGGCGCGCGGCGGGTGATTTTCTGGTGGTGGACTATGGGGACTTTGAGGCGCCGTGGTCGCTCAATTGCAGCTACAATCTCTCCTACTCTAAGATGGGGAGTCGGGAGAATCTCATGCAGTCCCTGTCGCTCTACGGCAGTATCACGCTGGCCAAGGACTGGCGGATAGGCTTTTCCACGGGCTATGACTTTACGCGGCGTCAGGTGAACATGACCTCTTTTTCCGTTGCGAAGGATTTGCATTGCTGGGATATGTCGGCCTCGATAGTGCCATTTGGGGCCATGCAGAGCTACAATTTTCGGATCGGGGTGAAGGCCTCGATGCTGCATGACCTCAAGTACGAGAAGTCGAAGAGCCATATCGACAACCTCCAGTACTAACGCCGGTGGGCATGGTTCCATTCCTAGTGCAGGTGGCCGATGATTTGCTCCGCCGATTTGGGCCCGAGGGGCTGGCTGACTGCACGCTCTTTCTGCCCTCGCTGCGCGCGCGTCTTTTCTTCATGCAGGCGGTGAGCCGGCACTTGGATAGGCCGGCGTGGATGCCGCGTTGGGGCGACCTGGGGCAGCTCATGGAGGCGGTGTCGGGCTATGAGCAGGTGGACAATATCTACCTGTTGCCCGTGCTCCATAGGCTCTATGTGCAGCATACGGGGTCGACTAAGCCGCTGGAGGAGTTTTTTTCTTGGGGCCAGGTGCTGCTGGGGGATTTTGACCAGGTGGACAAGTACCGCTGCGATGCCCGGGCGCTCTTTTCCAATCTGCAGGATCTCAAGGAGCTGGAGCATAGCATAGAGTTTCTGGATGAGGCCCAGAGGTCAGCCTTGGCGCAGTTTTTTGAGGAGTTTGGCCGAGGCGAGTCGGGTGCGTACCGCTTGCGCCATCGCTTCCTACAGCTTTGGCGTGTGCTGCTTCCCATCTATGGGGAACTCAAGGCCTACATGGTGGCCCAGCGGAGGGGGTACGCAGGCTTTGTGTCGCGTGCAGCGGCTGCACGGTTGTTGGCGCTGCGCGGGGAGGCCCGTGCGGAGCTACCCGTGCAGATGGTGTTTGTGGGCTTCAACGCGCTCAATGCGTGCGAGCAGGTGCTTTTCGATGTGGCGCACAAGTACACCGATGCGCTTTTTTACTGGAACTATCACCCCGACATGGTGCGCCAGCCCGTGCTGGAATCGGGGCTTTTCATGCGGCGGAATCTCCGTCGCTATCCCAGCGCGCTGGGCCTGGACCAGCAGTTGCAGCACCATAGGCCTCGGGTTCGGGTGCTAGCGGCGCCCTCCAACGTGACGCAGGCGGAGATCTTGGCTAGTCGCTTGGAGGCGCTGGTGCAGCCTGCCGGGGCGGGCGCAGGGGCTGGTCAAACGGCCATTGTTCTGGCCGATGAGTCGCTCCTGATGCCTGTGCTGCGCACGCTTCCCGAAGCCTTGAAGCCCTACAACGTCACCATGGGCTACCCCATCATCCACACGTTGGCCTACACGTTTATCGAGCTGTTTTTGGAGCTTCAGCGGGGCTACGATGAGCAGGAGGCGATGGTGCGCCGGGAGGCCCTGGTGCAGTTCTTGTCGCACCCCTACGTGCAGCTGGTACCGGGAAGCGCGGAGTGCTATGAGCGCTACGTCGCGAGCGTAGAGCATGCGTTGCCCGTGGAGGCGTTGGATGGCTGGCCTTGGCGGTCGAGCTGTTTTCCTAGGAGCGGTCGCGATGCCACGCAGCTCAAGCGGCTGCTGGTGCTCTTGGTGGAGGTGGCGGACCTGGTGGACCAGTCGGCGGCGGGCACGGGGGCAGAGCCGGCGCAAACGATGGATGGGGAGAACCTTTTCACGAGCTACGAGAAGCTTACGGCGTTGGATGCGAGCCTCCAGGAGGCCTCGATAGTGCCCACGCCGGGCTTGCTTCTGCAGCTGCTGCCGCAGGCGTTTCGCGATGCCAAGGCCGACTTCCTGGGCCAGCCGCTGCATGGCACGCAGATCATGGGTTTTTTGGAGAGCCGTGTGCTGGACTTCGATCGTTTGTTTATACTCTCCTGCTCGGAGGCCTTTTTGCCGCGCAATGCGTGGAAGCCCTCGTTTATTCCGTGGACGCTGCAGCGGGCGTTTGGTTTGCCTACGGCCCAGGAGCGCGAGGCCATGTATGCCTACTACTTCCATACGTTGACCATGCGGGCGCAGGAGGTGGATTTGGTCTACACCGAGAGTGCCACCTTGGGTCCGCAGGGGGAGCCTAGTCGCTACCTTCTCCAGCAGCTCTACCCGCTCCAGGGTGAGCCGGCAGAGTGGGTACACTATGCCTTCAATCCGTCGGCTTGCCCCGCGAGGCCCATCGTCATAGAGAAGACGGGGGCCTTGGCGGAGCAGCTTTCGGCCTACCTCTGCGAGTCGAATGCGCGGCCGATGCGTCTTTCCCCGGCGGCAATTAACTGCTACATCGAATGCCCGCTTAGGTTCTATTTCAAGTATCTGGCGGGGATTGCGGAGCCGGAGGTGTCGATCACGGAGGAGTTTACGGCGCAGCATTTTGGCCTGATTGTACACGAGGCCCTGCAGCACCTCTATGCGCCCTTGGTGGGGGTGAGTTCCCCTGGCGATGCGTCGTGCCTTACGGCACTGCTCCGCAGGGCCGACCGGGAGACGGGGCTTAGCTTCCTTGCGGCCTTGGGTAGGCCGGCGGAGGAGGGGCAGCTCCAGGCCTTGTCGGGCTACTGGCAGCTCCACCTGCACGCGGCGCGGGAGGTGGTGAAGAACGCCATTGCGCAGGATAGGGTTCGTTGGCCGCAGGTGCAGATGATCCAGGCGCTGGAGCAGGAGGTAGAGGGCGAGCTGCAGCTGCCCAATGGGGCGCATGTGCTGCTTGGGGGGCGGGTGGATCGCCTCGACCTATTGCGCACGGGGCATTTGATGGTGCTGGACTATAAGACTGGGGGCTACGATACCCACTATGACACCTATACCACCGCGGAGGAGCAGGTGGCAGCCGATAGGGTCAATAAGGGCTACCTCCTGCAGGTGCTGCTCTACGCGCACATGCTGGGGCAGTCGGGGCGGCTTGGTGCTGGGGAGCCCTGCGTGGAGGTGGGCTTGTGGTTTCCGCTGTGCCGTAAGCTGGACTATTTGCCGGGCATGCGGGTGTCAGCCCAAGGGGCGCGCGGGGAGGCTGAGCCGGCCACGCCAGCGCAATACCCAAGCATCGTGGGTTCGCTGGTGGAGGCGGTGGCGGCCAAGGTGGGCGAGCTGCTTGACGTGAATACGCCCTTTACGCAGACGCCCTGTGAACAGAACTGCGCGTACTGCGCCTATCGGCCGCTCTGCATGCGCTAGGGCATGGGTAAAGTACAGGGGCGAGGGGGGGAAGACCCGGCCCTCGCCCCTGAGTTTGGAATGGGAGCCCTAGAGGGTTTCGAAGCCCTTAACGTCGGCCCCCTTGATGGTGCGCCCGATGAGGCCTTGGAGCACCTTGCCGGGGCCTAGCTCGATGAAGCTATTGCAGCCGTCGGCGTGCATGTTTTCTACGATCTGCGTCCAGCGGACGGGGTGGGTGAGCTGGAGTAGCAGGTTGGCCTTGATTTGTCCCTGGTCGGTGTGGGGCTTGGCGTCGACGTTTTGGTAGATGGGGCAGGAGGGCTTATGGAATGGGGTGGCCTCGATGCTTTTGGCGAGTTTGACTCTGGCAGGCTCCATGAGCGGGCTGTGGAAGGCGCCGCCGACTTTGAGTGGTAGTGCCCGCTTGGCGCCTTTGGCCTTTAGGGCTTCGCAGGCGGCGTTGACGGCTTCCAGCTCGCCGGATATGACGATTTGCCCGTGTGAGTTGTAGTTGGCGGGTACAACGATGCCCTCCGTTTGCTGACATACTTCCTCCACGGTGCTGTCGGGCAGGCCGATGATGGCGGCCATGGTGGAGGGTTTGAGTTCGCAGGCTTCCTGCATGGCTAGGGCGCGCGCGAGGACGAGCTTGAGTCCATCTTCAAAGGAGAGGGCGCCGTTGGCCACGAGGGCGCTGAACTCGCCCAGGGAGTGGCCGGCCACCATGTCGGGCTTGAAGTCGGGATAGAGTCGCGCTAGCACCACGGAGTGGAGGAAGACGGCAGGCTGGGTCACCTTGGTCTGCTTGAGGTCGGCCTCTGAGCCGTGGAACATATATTCTAGGATGTCGAAGCCTAGTATCTCCTTGGCTTGGTCGAAGAGTTCCTTGGCCTTGGCCGATTTTTCGTAGAGCGGTAGCCCCATGCCTACGAACTGCGCCCCCTGCCCGGGGAATACGAATGCTACCATATATGGTCCTCCATAATTTTAGCTGGGGCAAAGGTAGGGAAAATCCAGAGTGCAGAGTACAGTTTGCAGAGTGCAGAGAAAGCCCGAGCAATGAGCAGGGAGCAGAGAGTGGGGCGTTCGGCCGAAAGCCAAGTTACAAGCGGTCGACCAGCCCATTCCGCACTCTGCACTCTTTTGCTCTACGCCCCTTTCGGTTGTGCTTGAGACCCACGTTGGGACCAGTGCCTCTACGAGGCATGCGGTCGTGCAGCGTGAGCCGCCCGACCCGCTCTGGCATTTAGTTGTTGCCTTTTTCCTTGTTGTGCCGTCGGCAGAGGAGCTGGCAGTTGTCTGGGGAGGTGGCGCCGCCCTTGCTCCAGGGCGTCACGTGGTCGGCGTCCATTTCTGAGAGTTTGTAGATACGGGAGTGGTTGGCAGCATTTTTTCCGCTGGCGCAGTCGGGACAATTGCTGATGTGCTTTTCCTGGGCTTCACGGGTTTGCCGTTCGTACACTGTGCGCTTGGTGGCGATGTCGAAGAGGCGGACGTTGAGCAGGTGGGGGGCCTTCTCCCCGCCGAGCAGGTATTCGTAGATGCCGCGCTTATCGTAGACGTAGGGGTCTTCCATGAGTTCCCTGATGCGTTGGTCGAGGTATTTGGGGTCGTAGGGGGTGGAGTGGTGGGCTTCGTAGAGCCGTCCCCACTCCAGACCGCACATTTCCTGGCGCACAGTGGGGAACAGGGCAACGAGCCAGCTGATCACGGAGGTAAAGTAGTTGCGTAGCTCCTCGATGTTGTCGTCCTGCCGGTGGGTGGCCAAATAGGTTGCCACCTCCCCCTTGCTGACCCAGGCGAGCGCAGTGGCGAGGATGTCCTGCCGGTTAATGCTTCCCCGCACGTAGTGCTTCCATTTCTGCATATTGGCGTTTTGGGAATTGCAGAACTCAGCCTTGGCGGCCGAAACGAATGGGCCTGAATAGATGGCGTTGAGGAGTTCTTGCTGATTGAGGGGGATGCCAGCGATGTTGATGGTTTCAAACCATTTCTTTATTTCGCTCTCAACGCCCTGGCATTCGTATATGAGGAGCGTGGTGTGGAGGAAGCGCTGCTGGAGGTCGGCGGGGAGGCTATTGAACTTGTATTCTTTGCCGTCCCAGTTGATGGTCAGGAGGTTGGTAGCGAAGCGCCCTAGGGAAGTAATACGCTGCTGGCCATCGAGAACTTCTAGGCGGCCATCGGGTGTGCGGTTGAAGTAGATGAGGCCAAGGGGGTAGCCTTGGAGGACCGAGAGCACCACCCCCACATCGCGCTGGCCATCGGCATAGATGTAGTTGCGCTGGTATTCGGGCTGTATGGTCAGCTTGCCCGCAAGGCCGAAGAGCCCCTTGCCCTCTAGGACATTGTAGCTGAAGCCCTCGCAGATGGCCTCAATGGTGATGTCGGTGCGTAATGTGGTGTGCATGGGAATTTAGACGAGAGAGATTAGACGTGGGACATAAGACAAAACCAGAGCAGAGAGCAAAGAGCAGGGAGGGTCGGTCGGCCGTGTTTTTTTGGGGCCCTGGCCGAACGCCCCATGCCTCGTAGAGGCACTGCCCCCGAAGGGGGCTCAAGCAGAACTGAGAAAGGTGCTAGGCATTGGGCATTTATAAGCACCTGACCAGGGCGATCTTCTATTGCGACAAAGGTAAGGAAATGCCAACGAAACCTAGGGGGGGAGGAGATGAAACCCGCAAAATCGAGGTAGCCCCAGCGCGAACAGTTGTCGGTCTGCCTATGGTCGGTCGGTCGCAGACCGAACGCCCCCCCTTCGTAGAGGCTCCCGCCCAAAAGGGGCGCAAAACACATACACGGGCTCCACAACGTAAGCCAAGGGGCAGGGGGGGACAAAAGCCCGTGGTTAGGGAGATAGGAGAGTTGAGAGTGGAGAGGACACCCGCTGCTGAGTGCGTAGGCCGGTGGGAGGCCGGAGCTATTTGGCGCGGATGAAGATCCGGCGGTAGGTCTTTATGCCCTGGAGGGCGGGGCGGGCGACCATGTCATAGTAGGCGGCGGATAAAGATGCGGGCGTAGGTGCGTTTGCCGTGGATGTGCCATCCATCAGCACCTGGGGAGAGCAAGGTGTCGGATGCAGAGGCGCGCGTAGGTTGTCTTGTACTCTCTCTCTCTCTCTCTGCCGAATCAGCGTTTTCAGCGGTTGGGGCATCCAGGGTGATGCGGGCCTCCTTGTCCTTTATGAGGCCGTGTTTTTTTGGGGGCACGCTGGGGTCGCGTCGGAAGTCGTTGGCGTTGACGATCTCAAACTGCTCGGGGCAGTACTTGTCGAGGAAGGAGATGGGCACGCCCATCACGCCCGGGTAGTCGCTGGGGATAGCGTCGGTGTAGGGTACCTCGATGGCCTGGTAGTTGTCGTATTCGGGGTAGCCCTGCTCGCGGATGATGCTATGGCGGCTGAACTTGAGGTTTTCGGCCATGGTCATCAGCTGCAGGGGCGCATGCCGCCGCCCGTGCTCGATGTTCGTGTACCAGCAGGAATTCCCCAGCCGCGTGTAGTTGCCTACGTAGCCGAGCCGAGCGGCCTTGGCCTTGTCTGCTTCCCTCGCTTCTGCGCCTTCTGGTAGGGCAAACACCATGTCGCGCCCATTGCCTGTGGCCCCCAGCCAGAGCTTGTTGTCCTTGATGAGGGGGAAGACCTCCTTGTAGGTGATGGCGTTCATGTTGCCGATGATGGCGAACTGCTTGTGGGCGTCGATGAGCCAGGCGAGGAACTCGCGGAAGAGGGAGAAGGGGGGATTGGTGATGACCAGGTCGGCCTCCTGGAGGAGCGCGGAGACCTCGGCGCTGCGGAAGTCGCCGTCGCCCTGGAGATATTGCCACTGGAGGTCGTCGATGTCGACGCGGTGGTCGTGGTTGGTGTCGTGGTCGAGCACGAAGAGCTTGCCGTGGGTGGCCGTTTTCTCCGGGGCGAACTGGGGGGATTGCTGCTCGAAGAGGGTGGGCTGGTAGTTGGTGGGGTAGCGCTTGCTGTCGGGGGCGTAGCTGGTGGAGATGAGCTTTTTGATGCCGTAGTCCTGGAAGTTGAGGGCGAGGAGCTTGGTGAAGTTGCTCCACTCGGGGTCGTCGCAGGGGCAGAGGACGGTTTTGCCGCGGAAGAGGTGGGGGTTGGCCTCGAGGTAGGCGTTGATTTCCATCTCGATGTCGTGCCACTGGGTGTAGAACTCGTCGTTCTTGGCGCGCTTGGCCGCGTTGAGATTGCTGGTTGGCATTGCCTTAGCTATTTTACCCATGCAAAGTTAGCCGTTTGGGCGCAAAGCTAACCGGGGGTAGATTCCACTTTCACCCCGAGGCGGAAAGGGCTCCCGTGGGTCTTGCGGTAGGAGAGAGAAACCCCGCAAAACCGGGGTAGCCCCGGCCCTACCAGATGCCGAACAGCCAGCGTGTAGCTCCCCGCAGGCTCACCCACTCGGCTTCGGGTTGAAATGCACCCTACTCTCTGCTCTCTGTACTCTGCTCTTTGCTCTGGCCTCCTCTGTACTCTGTACTCCGCCAACTGCACTCAGGCTTTCAACTCTGCTCTCTGCTCTGTTTTATCGCTTGTAGCTTGGCTGGTAGATATTCCCGTAGGCTGGGCAGCGACTGGCATTCCTTCGCGAGGAGTTTTCCGAGATGGAGTGGAAGAGGCTGAAGGAGTTGAAGGCGAGGTTGAGGCCTACTCTAAGGTTAGTAGCTCTGGAGATGTGGGGCGCGAAGAAAGCGACCAGGTTGTCGGTGATGGCGTAGAGCTGGATGGGGCCCGGGGTGATGAGTAGCGCGAGGCCGAGGTTGAGGAAGGAGCGCTGGTTGTAGCTCCAGGCGACCTGTACGGAGAGCCATTGGCTGTAGTCTTGCTGGAAGGAGAGGGAGAGAGCAGGGTAGAAGTAGTTTTGGTTGAGCGTGCCGGCGATGCAGGCGCCGAGGGTGGAGTGTTGCCAGAGTTTGTAACGGGCCAAGAGGTAGATTTTAGGGTTGAGCCAAGTGAGGAAGGTTTCGCCGTGTTGGAGTTTTGCGGTGTCGAGGGTGGCCATGTTTCGGAGTTCCCTGGTGAGGGAGTCGAGGTTGAATTTTTTCGTTTTGAACGCTTTCTGGATGTCGTCGATGAGTACGTCGACAACGACTTCGTCTTGTTTGGCCTTGTAGGTGGTGAGTCTGTCGGACCAGTAGATGAGGCCTAGGTCTGTGATGGCGGCCGAGAGTTCGAGGTTTTCGAGGAGCTTGTATGAGAAGGCGCCGGCGAGGGCGCATCCGGGGTTTTTGAGGTTGAACCAGTTTAGTTTTTTGAGGTATTCGGGTTCAGCGAGTTGCGCTAGGTCGGGGAGGCCATTGCGGTCACTTGGGCAGTTTGAGGAGTGTATGCGACCCTGGGCAATTAGGTGGTGCGCGAAGAGGTTACCTTGGTTGTCGTCGATGGAGAGGGAGAGTTCTTTGATGCTGGAGTGCGCTGCGGCCACGCCGGCCAGTAGGCTTATTCGGGCGCCGTAGGCCATGTTCTCGTCGATGCGTGAGGCCCCGAGGGTGAGTTCTTGGTATATGCGGGCATCGAAGGCCATTTTGGAGAGCTTCATGGGCTTTCCTACGAAGGACTTATTGCCATTGGCGATGAGAGAGACGATGTCGCGGCTATAGCGCAGGGCGACTTCGGCCCTGGTGCGCAGGGCGATCCAGAAGTAGAAGTCGCTCCAGGCCATGCGGAAGTGTAGGAGGTCGGTTTCGGCCTCGAGGTAGAGGTGGTTGTTTTGGAAGAGGCTTTTTTCGAGTTTTTTTGCGTCGATGTAGAGGATGCTGTCTTCGTAGGAGCTGACGCGTTGTAGGGTGAAGCCGTTGTTGATGAGTCCGGCCTCGACGGAGGCGATGATCGGTAGGCCAAAGCTGAAGCGCTTGGTGGGTCGTGCGGCGGGGTTGGCCCAGGTGGCCTGGAAGAGTCGGTCGTGGTAGGGTAGGAGCATCTGGGCCTGCGCGAGAGTCCGTTGGCTCAGGCCTGTGAGCAGCGTGAGGAGTAGGAGTAGGGCAAGGGGGAGACGTGGTGAATTCAAGGTGGCGAGGGGATTATGGCTTTACTTTTTGCGTATCTAGCTGGACTCCTAGTCCAAGCCTTACGATGAGCTTGTCGCCCTTTTTGATCCTTACCTTTTGTCCGTTTGGGCTACTGAAGTGGTATAGGAGTTGGATCTTGGCTGTTTCTTTGGCCAGTTTTTGGTATTCTTCGTAGGACATGGAGAGGGAGAGGGTGTGTCGGCTAGAGTTGTTGGTTTCTTCGCTGTCGTTGTTGGCGGCTAGCGCAGCCTGCGTGAGTATTTGTGGGCAGAGGTTGCTGAAGTAGGGGCAGAGTTCGTGGAGGCTTTGGTCTTGTCCGAAGTTTAGGGGGCTCAGGGCGCTAGAGGAGTTATCGGTCTTTAGGAGCGCGGCGTAGAGGTGGGCGTTAAGTGGTGTGCTATTGATGAATTGTAGGAAGATGGTGATTTTGTCTTTTGGGGTGGGCTGGTAGTTTTCGTTGCTTAGGTCTGGGGTTAGGCTCACGTTGAGGTTGTTGGCGTAGAGGATACTGTTGATTTGGCCCTGGACGGGTATGCGTGCGCAGAGTGATACATCTACCATATCGGGTAGTCCGTTGGTTGCGCTTCCGCGTGTGTAGCAGAGCACCACGTTGTTTGGGCCCTGTGGGGCTAGAGAGTAGAAGCGAATGCTTCCGAAGGAGATGCTGTTGGGGCCATGCTGAATGGCCTGCGCGAAGTTGCTATTGTGTGTGTTGGCGGAGAGGACGATGGAGTCGTCGTGCGTGGGGGGTATGATTGAATAGCAGAGTTTGGAGGGGGCGGTGGAGTTGGTGTTGAATCCTATCTTGAGGGGGTCGTTGACGTTGGGGTTCGAGGAGAGCGGTGTGGAGAGTAGCAGGTAAGGTTCTTGCGAACCGTCGAAGTCGTTAGGTACTTGCTGGGTGTGCGTATTGACGTTGAAGAAAGCCATGCGGAGACCGATCCGTCGGAGCAGGCCATGCCGCCGAACCACGCAACGCAGCTCGCCATGATCGAGCAGGAAGTTGGCGTAGAGCTTATCGTCGAAGAAGTCGATGGGTAGTTTGAGTTCTGAGATGGAGAAGAGTCTCTGGGGCAGTGCGGTGGTTTTTTCGATGGCGAAGAGGGCCTCAGCGTATTTGGAGAAGCTGACAGTACAGGGTTCGCTGGCGTATAGTTTTACGTTTTTTATGCCGTTCTCCACCACGGTGGAGCACTGGAAGGTGATGGTGTCGAGGGTAGACTGCCCGACGGCTACCGTTTGTCCGCCGAGGGAGATGGTGGAGGCACCGCTGCGTAGCGGGGAGACCTGGAGCGAGAGTCTGGAGAAGGTGATGCTTTGCAGAGCCTGGCTGATGGGGAGGAGTCCGTAGAAGCCTTGTTTGTTGTCTGGTGTGGAGCAGCTGATGGAGATGCCTTCGAGCGAGGGGGCAATGTGGTTGTTGGTGAAAAGGGCGACGGGTAGACTAAGCTCGATCTTGTTGATGGCGCACAGGGTGCCTTGTTCGTCGTAGCCGTAGAGTCCGGGTTTGAGGATTCGGCTGGGCCAGATGGTGTCGCTTGCAATGGGGAGTACCAGCTCGGGCAGGGCGTTGCGCAGGCGGACATCTTTGAACATCTCCTTCTTGATGCAGCCACCCAGGGCGAGGGCCACGAGCAAAAGCGCAGCGAGCAGCGCAGGGGACTGTGCCCTAAGGATAGGCACTCTGTGGGTGCTTGGTTTTATGGGTAGGGGGGCGTTGTTGCTAGCCATGGCTTGCACTCCAAATAAAAAAAGCAGGTGGCCTCTCATGCGTGAGAGGCCACCTGCTGCACGTGGTGCCACCAGGAATCGAACCGGGGACACAAGGATTTTCAGTCCTTTGCTCTACCATCTGAGCTATGGCACCTGCCCCGCAACGCCTACCCAGCATTGCTGGGGCAAAGGTAGGATGTTTTTCTTGTCTGGCCAAATGTTGTTGGGCTATTTAGTGGCAAGTCGCATCATGACTAGGGCGATAGCAGCGTAGATGATGTTTGGCAGCCAGGCGGCCAGTAGCGGAGAGAGGGAGCCGTTGATGGCGAACATGTTGCTGAAGCGCTGGAAGAGGATGTAGGAGAAGCTGAGGATGAGGCCGATGGAGATTTGGATTCCCATGCCGCTTCGTTGTTTGCGAGTGGAGACGGCCAGGCCGATGATGGTGAGGATGAAGATGGAGAATGGGACGGAGGTGCGGCTATAGAGCTCTACGAGGCTGCTGTTGATGTTGGTAGAGCCTTGGAGTCTTTGGTTTTCAATGTAGAGCTTGAGTTCGTGGCGGTCGAGGGTTTGGGCGTTGAGCTCGGTGAGGGTGAGGTCTTCTGGGCGGAGGAAGCAGGAGGTGTCGGCGTTGTTTCCGCGCACGAGGGAGTCGTGGTCTTGGCGCAGGTGTCGGATGAAGAATTGGTTGAGGTGCCATTTTTGGGCGATGGAGTCCCATTGGGCGTAGTCGGCGATGAGTTTGCTTTTGAGCTTACGCTGCTCGTAGCGTTCGAGGGAGAATCGGTAGGCGATTTTATTGCTGGGGTCGTAATTTTCTATGTAGACGAAGAGTCCTGGTCGCATCTGCTTGTGGACGTTGTTGGTGGCGAGGTAGTGCTGCGCGCGGACGTAGGTGTTTTCGAATTTTAGCCTGGTGGCGTTGGCTTTAGGGATGATGAAGTTGGCGCCCCAGAAGGAGAGGGCGAATAGGAGTGCGGCGGTGAGCATGTAGGGGAGCAGGAGTCGCCAGAAGCTCATGCCGGAGGCGAAGAGGGCGATGGTTTCGGAGTGAGTGGTGAGCTTATAGGTGAAGAAGATGACGGAGATGAAGATGAAGAGCGGGGCGAAGAGATTGCCGAAGTAGGGGATGAAGTTGGCATAGTAGTCAAAGACGATTTGGTGGGTGGTGGCGCCGCTGTACATGAAGTCGTCGACCTTTTCGGCGAAGTCGAAGACGACGCAGATGGCCAAGATCATGATGATGGCGAAGAAGAAGGTGGTGAGGAACTTACGGATGATGTACCAGTCGAGGATTCTGAGCAGGTGAAGCTTCATAGTCGGTTGCGGAGTGCGGGTAAGAGTGCGTTTTTCCAGGTGGAGAAGGAGTTGTTTTCGATATGGGCTCTGGCCTCTCGCACGAGGTGGAGGTAGAAGGCCAGGTTATGTATGGAGGCGATTTGCTGTCCGAGAGCTTCGTGGGTGTGGAAGAGGTGTCGGAGGTAGGCTTTGGAGTACTGGTGGTCGATGTAGGCGGAGCCTTGTGGGTCGATGGGAGAGAGGTCGTTGGCCCATTGGCGGTTTTTGATGTTGATGATGCCCTTCTGGGTGAAGAGCATGCCGTTGCGTGCGTTGCGGGTGGGCATGACGCAGTCGAACATGTCGACGCCGCGGGCGATGGCTTCCAGTATGTTGTCCGGCGTGCCCACGCCCATGAGGTAGCGTGGTTTGTCATCGGGGAGCAAGGGCTGGAGGGCCTCAAGGACTTGGTACATGGTTTCGGTGGGTTCGCCGACGGCCAGCCCGCCGATGGCTAGCCCATCGGGGTTGAGTTGGCAGGCGACGTAGGCCGCGCGCTCGCGGAGGTCGAGGAAGGAGGCACCTTGGATGATGGGGAAGAGGCTTTGCGCGAAGCCATAGAGGGGCTCGGTGCGGGCGAACTGGGCGAAGCAGCGCTTTTGCCAGTTGAGGGTGAGGTCGAGCGACTGGGCGGCGTAGTCGCGAGGGCAGTTGCCTGGGGGGCACTCGTCGAGCTGCATGATGATGTCGGCGCCGATGATGCGCTGGATGTTGACGATGCGCTCTGGGGGGAGGAAGAGGGGTGTGCCGTCGAGGTGTGATTTGAAGTAGGCGCCCCTGGGGAGGAGCTTGCGCTGTGCGGCTAGGGAGAATATCTGGAAGCCGCCCGAGTCGGTGAGCATGGGGCCTTGCCAGGAGCAGAAGCGGTGGAGTCCGCCCGCGCGGCGTAGCACTTCTAGTCCGGGCTGTAGGAAGAGGTGGTAGGAGTTTGCGAGGACGATTTGAGCCTTTACTTGTGTGCGCAGGTCGTTGTGTAGCACGCACTTGACGTTGGCCAGGGTGCCTACGGGCATGAAGATGGGGGTGGCTACGGGTCCGTGGGCGGTGTATAGGATGCCGGCCCTGGCGTGGCTGCAGGAGTCGTGGTGCGATATGTCAAAGCGCATGGTGCCTGGGTGTAGGGTTAGGGTTGGTTGTTGTGCATGTAGGGCGACCAGAGGATGTTTTTTTGCCCGTGGGCGGCCAGGAAGTTGTTGGTGCGGGAGAAGGGCTTTGAGCCGAAGAAGCCCCTGTGGGCTGAGAGCGGGGAGGGGTGTGGTGCGGCGAGGATGAGGGTATGGTTTCCCTGTAGGTAGGGGGCGTAGGCCTGGGCGTAGCGGCCCCAGAGGATGGCCACAAGAGGGCGGATGTGCTGACCCAGGTAGGCCACGATGGGGGTGGTGATGTTCTGCCAGCCGAGCTGGCTATGCGAGGCGGGCCTGCCGGCCTGCACGGTGAGGCTGGTGTTGAGTAGTAGGACACCCTGGGCGCTCCAGGGTTCTAGGTTGCCGTTGGTGGGGGGAGGGCACTGTAGATCGCTTTCCAGCTCGGCGTAGATGTTGCGTAGCGATGGGGGGAGTGGTGTGCTGGAGGGGACGCTGAAGGCGAGCCCGGTGGCGCAGTTGGGGTTGGGGTAGGGGTCTTGTCCGAGTATGAGGACTTTCACGTTTTGTGGTGGGGTGAGCTCTAGGGCTCTGAAGATGCATTGGGGCGCGGGGAGGAAGTGGCCCCCCTGTAGTGCGAAGGCATTGAGGGCATCCTGGAGGTGGTGCAGGGAGGGCAAGAGCTGCGGTTGGCAGATGATGGGGCGCCAGGGCAGGGGTATGTAATCGACGAGCGAGGGAGGCACGGTAAGTTGTGAGTAGGGTATGGTGCTAACGGGTGAAGTGGTCTTTGGTCCACTTGTAGGCCCAACGCCCGAGGAGGAGGTCGTTGTCATTGAGGTTTTTCTTCCTGACTTCTAGGTCTTCGCCGAGCAGGTGGAGTGATCCGTTGGTGAGGAAGGCGATGGTGACGTAGTCGGGGTTTGGTTCTGGATGGGGTCTAGTGTCGCATAGGAGGATGTGGACGGGTTTATGGAGTAGAGCGGCGAGTTCTAGGTCTCGTACGGCGCTGCTGTTGTCGGCGATGAGGACAATGGAGCGGGCCTCTGGGAACATTGTCTGGGCATAGAGTAGGGCTTCTGCATCGTTTTCTGCGGCGTCGCCACTGCAGCCGAACGAAACGCCCACTAGCATGGTGTCGACCATGCTGCGCAGGTTGGGGGCGGCGTGTCGTATGCCGCCGGTGTGTCCGAGTTGCTTTAGGGAGTCGGCGCACCCATCGCCATCGTTGAAGAACACGCTCCCCAGGGTTCGTTTGTGGTTATTGGCCAGGGTGCTCCAGAGGAGGTACTCTTCGATGTAGGGGTCCATGCTGCAGGTGATGTCGATGACTAGGACAATGGAGTCCCATTTATTGCGCATGAGCGGCGGGATGATGGCTAGGTGGGGGTTGTCGAGTAGGAGGGGGTTTTTGCGTTGTTCTTCCAGCAGGGCCTGCCGTAGGAGGTAGACCCCGTTGACTACTTGTTTGGAGACTTTTGGCCCGTGGTTTTTGCTCCTTGGAGGGATGCTGTAGGAGAGCTGCACGCTGCCTCTGAGCGTGGACTGTAGGGCGTTGCGGGCCCCCGTGACGCTGTCCCTGTGGTTGCGCATGGTGGGGCGCTTAGCTGGGGCGGAGATGTCTTTTTTTGCCTGCGCAGTTGCCTCGGCTAGTTTTTTGCGTCGGGCCATTTCTTTGGCCTCTTCCAGGGTGATGGTGGCCGTTTGGAAGGCTGGTAGCGCGGCGAAGGTGTGTGTGGTGAAGTTGGAGTAGGCACCCGCGGAGAAGGTGTAGGAGCTGTTGAGTGGCAGGGTGAGCTGACAAGTGCCTTGGTCGTTGGTTTTGGCCGTGTAGGTGTGCCCGCTATTGCTGGTGGCCTTGAGGGAGATGTTTTTTTCGGGTTTTCCCAGCTTGTTGATGTAGGTGAACTGCACTAGCCCTTTGCCTGGGGTGGCGTTGAGGTTTTTGAGCTGGGGCTTGGGGAGCTTGAGGTAGTAGGTGTAGTCGCCGTTGTTTTTACTTGGCACGGTGATTTGCCCGAGGTTCGTGAAGCCATCGGTGGCGATGGTGTAGGGGACGTTTGGCAGCAGGGTGGCGAAGGCGAGCCCGTATTCGTTGGCTTCTACGAGGAGACGTTCGTGACGGGCATTGTTGATGAGGACTAGGGAGACGGCAGTGGGTTTGCCCATATGGTTGCTCACCAGGATGCGGACGCTCTCGCGGGGTGCTTGGGCCGTAGCCTTCCCCGCCCAGAGCACGAGGCTGAGGAGCAAGAGCGCAAGCTGCGCGTGGGCCCTGAGACGGAGTGTACCCATGGGGAGCTTAGGTTAGTGTGTTGGGTTGGTTGAGCAGCGTGGAGAACTTGACTACGCGGCAAATTACCTTCTCGTTGTCGTAGAAGGGGATATAGCGTTCGAGCAGCTGTAGGGGGGCATCATCGTGGATATCCAGGGAGACCACGAGGGTTTGTGGGCCCTTATTGATGACTTTGTACCAGAACTCATCGAATTGTCGGCGTGTCCATCCAGGCACCTCTAGGTCGGTGCAGAAGTAGGTGCCAAGGATTTCGTCTTTGGGGACTCTAAGCAGCGTGAGGTAGTTTTCGCTGGCATCGGTCAAGATGCCGCGTGGGGTGTATTGCGTGGTGAAGAATGCATTGTGCAGGACGATGTTTTCGTGGCGGCTTTCCTGGAGCTGTGTTTTGAGCTGGCTTGAGAACTCCTCTAGGTCGTTGACGCGCTGCGATATGGACTGGTTGAGCTTTTGGAGTCTATCTTGGTTGCTCAGGGCGTTTTGTAGGAGCTGGTGGTTTTGGCTATTGGCTTTTACGCTTGCGATGTTTGAGGCGATGGAGGGGGCCAGCTCGGTGAGGAGGTTTTTGGTTCTTGGGGGTAGGATGTCCACCGCGGTGAACTCCAGCACGCCGATCACGGTGTCCTTGTGGATAAGCGGGATGAGTAGGGCGCATCGTGGAGCGGAGTCGCCGACTCCTGTGGGGATTTTGGGGAAGTCTGCGGGGAGGTCGGTGACGAAGAGGGGCTGTCGCTCCATGGCGCAGGCGCCTACCAGGCCGACGCCGAGGGGGAACTCGTCGTGGAGGTGTCGTTTCCGTTCCCAAGCAAAGGCGGTTTGTAGCTTGTAGCAAGGTCTGGCCTTGGGGTCTTGCTGTGGCCAGAGCAGGTAAAAGGCGCCCTGGTTGGCGCCGATGTAGCGGGTGATTTGCAGGGTTAGCTGGTCGCAGAGGGTCTCAATGTCGTTGGCGTTGTTTCGGATGGTGAGGCTACATTGCGAGATGCCCTCGTTGATCCAGGCTTTCATTTCGCCGTCTAGGCGTTTTTCCTGATTTTCTTTCTGCACGGAGAGCATGTAGGACTTCAGGGCTCCGATGGCTTGGGCGATGGGGTTGTCCCCTTCCTTCCCGAGGGGCTGTTTTGTGAGGTCTGCGTTGAGTTCTTGGAGCTGCTGGACGAGTTCGCCCTGCTGCTTGCTGATTTGCATGAGGCTCTTCCCGATGCTTTTGAGTTCGTTGGAGGTGCGGAACTTGAGCGGGATGTTGTCTGCGGGCTGACCGTTGGCCAGTCGGGTGCAGGCCTCGTGGATGGGCGTCATGGCTCGCAGCCTGTTGCGGAGGATAGCGGCGAAGCAGGCGGCGGTTATTGCGATGGAGATGATCAGCGCGATCAGGGCGGTCAGGAGTCCGCGGTCGGCCTGCGTGGTGACGGTGGCGAGGGGCTCGATGATGCCCATAGCCCAAGGGGCGAAGAGTTGGTTTTGGGCTATGGGGGTGATGAAGACGTAGGAGCGCTTACCTGCGGCGTCGGTGTGGATGAAGGAGTATTCTCGCCCTAGGAGGATGCTTTCCTGGATGTTGTTGCGTACGTCTTCGTTGGGGAAGATAGCCTCCAGCCCCTCCTGCTGTAGGTTGGAATTGTGGCAGGCAACGATGTGGGCGTCGCTGGAGAGGAGGAAGTTGGTGCAGTTGGGGGTTGGTGTGATGCTGTCGAGGAAATGGTTGAGCCAGTCGAGGGAGAGGTCGCAGGCCACTAGGCCCACGTAGCGGTTGTTGTGCATGATGGGCGCCGAGACGGTCGTCATGTAGAGGCCTCGATTGCTGTTGTTGGAGGAGACATCGACGTATGGCTCCCAGAGCATGGGGCCGCCCTGCGCCTTGGCCTTGGCGTAGGGCTCTGGGTCGCCCATGAGGCTCAGGTTGGCTTCATCGTGCTGGGGTGCGCCGGTCGAGTCGCGCCATACCGCCCTGGACAGGCGTCCGTAGGGCAAGGAGTAGCCGGGTTTGATGGCGTAGAACTCCCAGCTGTCCCATATGGAGAGCATGTCGGGGTTTTGCCCAAGCACTTGCGTCATGGCCTCAAGGTAGTCGCGCTGCCACACGGATCCGGGGCGCAGGTAGTAGGTCTGGAAGGCCGCGGCCAGCGATTGCATGCTGGCCAGGTAGCGCTCAAAGTGGAGGTAGACCTCCTGGGAGGCCAAGCGGGCGGTGAGCTGGATGTTGCTATAGGATTCGCGCAGTAGGCGTTCGTGGTTGGTGGAGGCTAAGAGGAGCGAGACCACCAGCATGATGGCTCCTGCCGTAGCGGTGAGCAGGTAGAGAAGCTGGAGCCAGAGTCGGTTATGCGTGTGCATGCTTGGCGTGTTAGCGGTTCGTGGCATGCCTTGGAGTTGGTCAAGGCCAGGCGACACCCCGCAAAGGTAGGAAAAACGGCATCCATACTCCCCGTGAAATCAATACCTTTGCCCCCGTGAGTCGAAGTGCCCTGGAGGGTATGTCGTAACTGGGCTTCCAGCCTGACGTGTACCGTCCCGACACTTCCCGCTGTATATAAGATTAGCACACCATGCAACCAGAAAAGAACGATAACCGTAGGGCTCTCCTGATTATCCTCGACGGGTGGGGGCAAGGGGATGGGTCTACGCGCGATGCCATTGCCAGCACCCCCACGCCGCAGCTCGATGCGCTGAGGGCTCGATATCCGCATGCCCAGTTGATCACCTGCGGAGAGCGGGTGGGGCTGCCCGAGGGGCAGATGGGCAACTCCGAGGTGGGGCATCTCAACATTGGGGCTGGGCGCATCGTCTACCAGGACCTGGTGCGCATCAACCGCGATATTGCGAGCGGGGCCATTGAGCACAACCCCGCCCTCACGGCGGCCATGGACTACGCGGCGCACGAGGGCAAGGCCCTCCACTTCATGGGGCTGCTCTCCGATGGGGGGGTCCATTCGCTCGATAAGCATCTCTACAAGCTCTGCCATATGGCCCATAGCCGAGGCTTGGCTCGGGTGTATGTCCATGCCTTCATGGATGGTCGCGATACCGATCCCCACAGCGGCCTTGGCTTTATGCAGGCACTCCAGGCAGAGCTCAAGGGTACCGGGGTGCAGGTGGCTTCCGTGGTGGGGCGCTACTACGCCATGGATCGCGACAAGCGTTGGGAACGCATCCGCAAGGCCTACCAGCTGGTGGTGCACGGTGAGGGTACCCCCTGCACCGACCCCGCCCAGGGCATTCAGGACAGCTACGCCCGTGGAGTCACCGATGAGTTCATAGAGCCCATCGTAGTGGTAGACGGGCAGGGACAGCCCGTGGGGCCTATCCAGGCGGGCGATGCCGTGGTTTGCTTCAATTTCCGTACCGACCGCTTGCGCGAGTTGACCATGGTGCTCACGCAGCAGGATATGCCCGAGCAGGGCATGCAGCGCGTGCCGCTCCACTACGTCACCATGACCCGCTACGATGAGGCCTTCCAGGGGCTAGAGGTGGCCTACGACAAGGAGAACCTCCACGACACGCTCGGGGAAACGGTGTCGGCCCACGGCCTCCAGCAGCTACGCATTGCCGAGACGGAGAAATATGCCCATGTTACCTTCTTCTTTTCGGGCGGGCGCGAGGCGGTGTTTCCCGGGGAAGAGCGTATCCTAGTGCCCTCGCCCAAGGTGGCCACCTACGATCTGCAGCCCGAGATGAGTGCCAACCTAGTCACCGATAAGCTCGTGGAGGCCCTCGCGCTGGAGAAATACGCCTTCGTGTGCCTCAATTTTGCCAATGGAGATATGGTGGGCCATACGGGTGTCTACCCGGCCATCCAGAAAGCGGTGGCCACCGTGGATGCCTGCGTAGGTCGGCTCTATGCCGCCGCCCGGCAACACGGCTACGACATGCTGATCATCGCCGACCACGGCAACGCCGACAACGCCGTCAATGCTGACGGCTCCCCCAACACCGCCCATTCGCTCAACCCCGTGCCTATTATCGCCGTGACCGACCGCTTTCAGCACGTGCGTTCGGGCATCCTGGCCGACGTGGCTCCCACCCTCCTCCAGCTGCTGGCGCTGCCCCAGCCAGCGGCCATGACTGGTAAGCCGCTGCTGAGCTAGCCCACAGCCGCCATGACCTCTTGCCATGCACTGGTTCAGCTGGGCGATAAGATTGTTGATGCCCGCATCCTCGCCACGCATTTTGCGTGCGACCTTGCGGCCTGCCACGGAATCTGCTGCTTCGAGGGGGAGAGTGGTGCACCCCTGGTGCCCCGCGAGGTGGAGCAGCTGGAAGCCCACTGCCACGCCATTGCGCCGCACCTGCCCCCCGATGCCCAGCAGGCCCTGGCGCAGGGCGTAAGCTATCGCGACGCGTCGGGCGAGTGGGTCACCCAGCTGGTGCGGGGCGGACGCTGCGCCTTTGCGGGCCAACAAGCGGGCTGCTTCTACTGCACATTGACCCGCCTACGAGAGCAGGGAAAGGTACCCGTAGATAAGCCCATCTCGTGCGCGCTTTATCCCATAAGGGTAGAGCATCGGGGCATGATGACCATGCTGCGCTACGACCAGTGGCATATTTGCCGGGCGGCTCTGGACAAGGGTGCGCGGGAGGGCCTCCTACTCCATGAGTTCCTCAAGGAGCCGCTGCTGCGGGCTTTCGGGGCTGCGTTCTACGCCCAGCTGTGCACGGCAGCCAGGCTTTACCAAGCAAAGGGCCACGGCTGCTAGGCGCGCCGAGGGAGCGAATCCTCAAGCGCACCGCACGGTTCTCTGCCCACGCAGCATCGGCGGGAAGCAACAAATTGGACTGGTTGTCCTAGCTCACTTTGGACGAGGCAGGGAACTATAGAGTGGAAAAATGTTACCTTTGGAGTCGGAAACTGCGGCTGCGGGGTGTCCGAGCCGAGTAATATAGGAGAAGCGTATGGAAATCAAGAAGTCGCCGGAAGCAAATCTAGAACGCTACAAATTGGTGTTCTTCCTCATTGGCCTGTGCCTCTCGTTGGGTATCTGCATCGTGATCTTCAATGTTAAGTCGCGCGGTGAGATAGATACAGGGGTGGTGCGCGACCAGGGGCCTGCAGTGGAGGAGGAGATCATCCCGATCACCGAGCAACGGCAAGAGCAGAAGCCCCTAGCGGCTCCGCCCGAAGCCCCGAAGATTGTTTCCAAAATCCAGATCGTGGATCGCGATGTGGAGTTCAGCGAGGAGAACCCCTTCGACATGGAGTTCGATGAGGCTGCCACAGTGGATCTGACGGAGTACATGGAGAGCGGAGCTGGCGAAGAGGAGGAGGTGGAAGAGGAACAGATCATCTACTTCGCCGAGGAGATGCCCACCTTCCAGGGCGGTGGACTGGACAAGTTCCGCGAGTACATCAAGAACAACACCAAGTACCCTGAGGTAGCCGCGGAAGCCGGAATTCAAGGGCGCGTGCGCGTTTCGTTCGTTGTGGAGCGCGATGGGTCGGTGAGCAATGTCAAGGTCATATCGGGGGTTGACCCACTGCTCGACCGTGAGGCCATCCGCGTGGTCAAGAGCAGCCCCAAGTGGTCCCCCGGGCGCCAGCGAGGCAAGCCCGCCCGCGTCGGCTACAACGTGCCGGTGGTCTTCGTACTCAATTAGCCCAGTTTTAGCGCAGCATGCAGGGCTTCAGCAGGGGCTGAAGCCCTTTTTCTTTTCTCCATGCCATGGTGCGCACAAGGGAGGTTTTGTGGACCTACTTTTAGCCAGTCCTACGCCCGTAGGGCCTAGCTCGCTTACCCCCAGACGCCCCACTCCTTAGGCGTGGTTCGGCGCGGTGATGCCTTCTTGGGCTAGGTGTCGCCTGCCCACTGCAGCAGGACAGCTAGGGACTGGTACTAGGTGCGTCAGCACCATGATTTGCAGCCCGGCAGGGGAGTCGCTAGGGTGTAGGGCCATTGTGCTTGCCGTGAGCGTGGGTATAGCCCAGGGCGGGCTTGCGGACCACAGGCAGCTGAGGGCTCTCATGGCTTGGGTTGCGCTCCCAGGCAGGGCTTAGCCCGTACGGACTTTTCCCCTTGCTACCTCTTTGCGCGATGTTGGGGGCTTCCCACGATGTCCAGCGGTTGCTTTGTATCATGAAGGTGCTGCACGGCAATGTCCTTGAGAGGTTACATATATCGTTGAAGGTAAATTACTCTAAATCGGCGTTCTGTATGTTTTGCAGAGGCTTTTGTAGCCATTGGCAGCCGTTGTTTTGTGTTGCGTACAGTGGGACTTTTTGACCCCAGCCTGCCCGGCGCAAATTGAAACGACGAGGTGTGTTCTAATGGCGCAAGCAGCCATATGCCTGTTTATCCAGGCACACGCACGCAGGGCTGTGCGGTTCGCGGGCTAGCGGTGTGGGTGCTGCACCCACCAGATCAGCTTGCGCTCGGCTCCAACGTTTTTTGTACCTTTGCGCACAACCCCCGGGGGCAGGGCAGCCTCTAGCCTGTCGCTGCGCAGATCTTGAGCCGGGGAGGTCGTGAGGATATAAGCAGATAGCAATTATGCGTAGAAAGACACTAGTCGCACTGGGAATAGTGATAGTCCTATTGGCATTGGGGGTTTACTTTGCAGTGGACTATTACCGGGGTAAGCAGGTAGAGACGCCAGTCGATACGCCGCCAGCCCCCGTGGAGGAGGCGAAGGTTCCCGAGGTTACGCCAGAGCCTGCGCAGCCAGAGCCAGTGGTACAGCCGGCGCCCGTGGAGACCCCAAGGCCTGCCCCTGCCCGCAAGCCAGCCCCAAAGGTTGAGCCCAAGCCCAAGCCTAGCCCAGCCCCCGTGGTGGAGGCCCCTGTGCAAGCCAAGCCCGAGCCGAAAGCAGAGCCCGCGGCGCCAGAGGTCACACCAAAACCAACACCCGCCCCTGTCCAGAAAGAGGAGCCTGCACCAGTGGTGGAGAAACCCGCCGCGCCCGAACCGGAGCCCGAGCCTGTGGACAATTTCGACTACAACCAGATCATCACCAAGGCCGATGTTATGCCCAAGTTCCGGGGGGGCGGCATGAAGAAGTTCCAGGAGTACATCAACCAGAATATCGTCTACCCGCAGGTGGCCGCCGAGATGGGTGTTTATGGTACAGTGCGGGTGTCGTTTGTGGTTGAGCGTGATGGCAAGGTGAGTAACGTCAAGGTGACAAAGGGAGTCGATCCCCTGCTCGACCGCGAGGCTCTCAGGGTGGTGCGCGAGAGCCCGCGCTGGAAGCCAGGCACCCGCAATGGTAAGCCAGTGCGTGTGGCGTCTAACGTGATGGTGGTGTTTGCCCTGAATTAGGCCCCCGTCGTTTGTCTGATTGAGCCCTCTCCGCCTGGCGCGGGGAGGGCCTTTTGCTGCCTTCCTTGCCCTGTGCTATAGCCCTTGAGAGCCCCTCATCCGGTTGGCCCGTTGACCTTGGCGTCGGGGGCCCCACGAGGCCGATATGCGCCCCATGGACCTTTGCGCAGCAAGCCCCCCATCACTCTACTGCACACTTTGCCTGCAATAGTTTTCTCTCCAGGCCTAAAATACCAGCAGCCTACCACAGCCCCGCAGGCATACGGGGAATGCCCATATTGTCCCACAGGCCTTGGCAAGCCCTGCGTCTGGGTGGTCGGTCTCAAGAGGGCGGCGAGGAGGAAGAAGACTTGCTACGAGGAGGGCATTGCGGAGGGAGGATTGGGTCCCCTACCATCGGGAGTCCTGCTCACCTCGGCGCAGCCATTAGGCCTATCTGGGAAGGCGTGTAGGTTTCAGTGGCCGTGGGGTAGGGGCTTTGCGTCCATTGTCATTATGGGTGTACGGGTGGTGGGTAACGTGATGTTACGTGTAGCCCGAAATGCCCTTGGGGCAGCCTCGCAGCCATGGACTCTATGGCGTTCGCGGGAATATTTGTACCTTTGAATAAGGGTTATTAAGTCTACCCTGGTGGGCAGGAGAGGTATGCAAGAGGAGAGAGGGAGTCATTTTCTTTCAGGCTCGGCGTGGGCGATGGTGCTTGTTGCTGTGGGTCTAGAGCTGTGCTTGAAAACACGTATCAGAAGCCAGATACACAGGGGGAAAAGGGTATAGATGGAATACCGTGAGGATATACCCCTTCGCGCGCAGTTGCAGCGCTATTTTGGCTTCCAGCAGTTTAAGGGGCAGCAAGAGGCGGTGATAAGGAACCTGCTGCAGGGGCACGACACCTTCGTACTCATGCCTACTGGGGGCGGCAAGTCGCTTTGCTACCAGTTGCCAGCGCTCATGCTGCGCGGGACGGCCGTGATTATCTCCCCGCTCATAGCCCTGATGAAGAATCAGGTGGATGCCCTGCGGGGCTACAGCGAAGACGACGGCGTGGCCCATTTCCTCAATTCTAGCCTGACGCACAAGCAGATCCAGCTGGTCAAGGCGGATGTGCGGGCGGAGAAGACCAAGCTGCTCTACGTGGCCCCCGAATCGCTCACGAAGGCTGAAAACGTGTCGTTTCTGCAAGACATCCGACCCTCCTTCTATGCAGTCGACGAGGCGCATTGCATATCGGAATGGGGCCACGATTTCCGACCAGAATATCGTCGCATACGCCCCCTGATCGATGAAATAGGGCGGGCGCCCATCATGGCCCTGACGGCCACGGCCACCCCAAAAGTGCAGGACGACATCCTCAAAAACCTCGAGATTGACAAAACGGCCAGCGTGTTTGCCGCCTCCTTCAATCGCCCCAACCTCTTCTACGAGGTGCGCTCCAAGCTCAACGCCACTCGGGAGATCATCCGCTACATCAAGGAGAATCCCGGCAAGTCGGGCATTATCTATTGTCTCAGCCGCAAGAAAGTAGAGCAGATGGCCGAGGTGCTGCAGGTCAATGGCATCAAGGCCTTGCCCTACCACGCCGGCATGGAAACAGCCCTCCGCTCGCACAACCAGGATGCCTTTCTCCAAGAGCAGGCCGACGTGATCGTGGCCACGATTGCCTTTGGTATGGGGATCGACAAGCCCGACGTGCGCTACGTAATCCACTACGACATGCCCAAGAGCCTAGAGGGATACTACCAGGAGACCGGCCGTGCGGGGCGCGATGGCGGAGAGGGGCGCTGCATCGCCTTCTACACCTACAAGGATGTCCTGCGCATGGAGCGCTTTATCCAGGGTAAGAGCGTCTCGGAGCAGGAGGTGGGGCGCCAGCTCTTGCTGGATACCATCGACTACGCCCAGGGCGGCGATTGCCGACGGAAAATGCTGCTCCACTACTTTGGTGAGGAATACGACCAGCCCAATTGCGGCCACTGTGACAACTGCGTGGCCCCCATGCGCCACTTTGAGGGCATGCAGCCCATGCTCACCGTGCTACAGGTCGTGCAGGCCATCGGCCCAGGCTTCAGGGCCAAGCACGTGGTCAACATCATCATGGGGCAGGAGACCACCGACACCAAGATGTACGAGCATTTTAAACTCGCGCAGTGGGCGCTAGGCCGCGACCAGGGCGAGGCCTACTGGACCGGCGTGGTGCGTCAGGCCTGTCTGCACAACTACCTCAGCAAGGAGATCCAGCACTACGGACTCCTGCGCCTCACCGAGACCGGCAAAGCCTTCCTGCTCCATCCCCATGGCCTAGAGCTCGTGGAGGACCATCAATACGATACCCAGCCCCCCCAGGAGGCCGGCGTGGAGAATGCGCCCCAGGTGATGGATGATACGCTCTTCAAAATGCTCAAGGGCCTCCGGCGCGACTTGGCCCACAAGCTCAACCTA
This sequence comes from uncultured Bacteroidia bacterium, assembly GCA_947252645.1. Taxonomy (GTDB): domain Bacteria; phylum Bacteroidota; class Bacteroidia; order Bacteroidales; family CAJPTX01; genus Bacteroides_D. Next base: position 119,453 of record CAMXWF010000003.1, on the reverse strand, counting down.
CCGCCCTACGTGATCTTCCAAGACCCCGCGCTCGAGGAGATGACCCTGCAGTACCCCGTGGACCTCGAGCAGTTGACCAGCATCTCGGGGGTGAGCCTAGGAAAAGCCAAGCGCTACGGGCAGCCCTTCGTGGAGCTGATTGCACGCTATGTTGAGGAGCAGGAGATTGACCCCCCGAGTGCCGTGGTGGTGCGCACGGTGCCCCTACGCTCACAGCACAAAGTGGAACTCATCCAGTGCATCGACCGCAAAATGGACCTCGAGGACTTGGCCGATACGCTCGGAATATCCCTCGACGACCTGCTCTCCGACGTGGAATCGGTGGTCAACTCCGGCGTGCGCCTCAGTATCAAGTACTTCGTGGACCAGCTAGTGGACCAAGACCTCCAGGCCGACATCTACGACTTCCTGCGTACCCAGGAGACCTCCCCAAGCCTAGACGCATGCATGGAGGCCTTCAAGGAGGACGACATCACAGAGCAGGAGATGCGGATGGTGCGTATCCAGTTCACTTCGGAGTACGCCAACTAGCCGCGTGCAGCGCGGGAAATGCGCCATTACGCCGGGTCAACCGATGACCAGCGTGTGGTGCTCTCCCTGCCGCACCGTGGGCCACGATCCATGGGTACCAAGGCACCACGCGCTGCGCAGCCTGCCCCCCTAGAGCCTACTGGGGGATGCTATACGTTTCCCAGCTGCCATGCCACAGATCTACCACCAGGAGCTGGTTGGCCAGGCTTGGGCGATGCCCAAGGGCTAGCTGGAGGGCTTGACTTGCTTGCACGCTGCCTATAGTGCCTGCCGTGGCGCCCACCACGCCGATGGGGCTTGGCGCCGTGCCCGTTGGGGGCGTAGGGAAGAGGGCGCGGTAGCTAGCGCCCGCAGGCGGCATATTCAGCACGGCACATTGACCCCTAAAGCCCTCTATGGCGCCATAGATGAGCGGTATGCCTAGGGCACTGGTGGCCTCATCGAGTAGGCAGCGGGTGACGTAATTGTCGGTGGCATCTACCACCACGTCGTACTGGCCGACAATCGCCCGCACGTTGGCTCCGTCTAGCCGTTGGGCATAGGGCGTGATAGCCGTATGGCGGTTGAGCGCCTCGAGGCGTGCTTTGGCCGCTTGGGGCTTGGCGAGCCCGATGTCCTCCTCCGCGTAGAGAATCTGGCGCTGGAGGTTGGAAAGGGAGACCACATCGCAGTCCACCACGCCAATCGTTCCCACGCCCGCAGCCGTCAGGTAGTAGAGGACTGGAGAGCCTAAGCCCCCAGCCCCCACCACGAGTAACTTTGCCTTTGCCAGCCGCGCCTGCCCCTCAGGGCCTATTTCGGGCATCAGGAGCTGTCGGGCATAGCGCGGCTCGTCGAGCGACATAGCCCCGCGATTTACATCCACGGGGCCCAGTCCTTCCACACTACCTCGTAGCCTTGGCTTTTCACCGAGGCCACTACCTCCTCGGGCGAGCGCGTGTCGTTGATGGCAAACTGCTCCAAGGCGTGGTCTGGGTGGACATAGCCCCCGGGCTGCGTGCTGCTCTGCGCGCTCAGCGAGTTGGCCCCTATGCGGATGGCCATGTCGCGGAACTTAGCACTCTCGCGGGTCGACACGGAGATTTCCACCTCTGGGTTGAAGATGCGGAAGGCGCAGATGAGCTGCACCATCTCCCGATCGTTGATGGGGTCGGCGGGCATGAATGACCCCACGTGGGGGCGCAGGCGGGGAAGTGAGATGGCCCCCTTGACGCGCCAGTAGGTCTTCTCCAGGTAGTCCAGGTGGAGGGCCGAGTAGAAGGAGTCGCAGCGCCAGTTGTCGAGGCCCAGCAACGCCCCAATGCCGATCTTCCGGAAGCCAGCGGCCGCCGCACGGTCGGGGGTCTCCAACCGGAAACGGTAGTTGGCCTTAAGCCCGCTAGGGTGAAAACGGGGATACGAGGCCTCGTTGTAGGTCTCCTGGTATACGCACAGGTAGTCGGCCCCAGCCTCCACCAAGGGACGGTAATCCTCCACCGACATGGGCTGCACCTCGAGCGATATTTGGTCAAACATGGGGCGCACGATCTCTATGGCCCGCTTGTAGTAGGCTACGCCCGCCCGTCGGGGGGCCTCGCCGGCCACCAGTAGGATTTGCGTGAAGCCCATCTTGGCTATGGCCTGCGCCTCCTCGAAAATCTCTTGCTCTGTGAGAATTTTCCGGGGAATGGCGTTGGAGTGGTTAAAGCCGCAGTAGACGCAGTGGTTGGTGCAGTAGTTCGAGAGGTAGAGCGGCTCAAACATCCTGACCGTGCGCCCAAAGCGGGCCACGCTGATCTTGTTGGCCTTGATGGCCATGGCATCGAGGTAGGCATCGCCCGCCTTGGAAATGAGCGCCTTGAAATCGCGGAGCGTGGGGCGCTCGGCCGCCAGAGCCTGCTCCACATCGGCGGCTGTGAATGTGTCGAACTCGGCTAGCTCTTTCGCCCAGTCGAATTGCTGCTTGTAGTCGTAGAACGTCATGGTGATGATTTTTAATCGAAGAAGCCTTCTAGCGGCGAGGTGGCGACGGCGCTCCAGTCATTCGATGGTTGCAGGAGCCCGATCTCGAAGGCCAGGCGGCCAGCCTGCGTGGCGAGCCGGAATGCCCGGGCCATCCTCTCAGGGTCCTTGGCCGTTGAAATGGCCGTGTTGACCAACACGGCGTCGGCCCCCATCTCCATGGCGCGGGCAGCCTGGGAGGGCGTACCCAGCCCAGCATCCACCACCACCGGCACCAAGCTCTCGGCTATGATGATGCTTAGCATGGCCTCGGTGCTTAGCCCACGCCGGGTGCCTATGGGCGAGCCCAGCGGCATCACGCACGGCGCCCCGACACCCTCCAGCCGCTTGCAAAGCACCGGGTCGGCCTGAATGTAGGGCATCACAACAAAACCCTCCTTCACCAGCGTCTCCGTCGCCTTGAGCGTCTCCAGCGGATCGGGCATGAGGTACTTGGCATCAGGGTGGATCTCCAGCTTGATCCAGTTGGTCTGCAGGGCCTCCCGGGCCAGCTTGGCCGCGTACACGGCCTCCTCCGCCGTCCGCGCACCGGAGGTGTTGGGCAGGAGCTGCACACCTGGCTGCGCAATGCTCTTGATGAATTGATCGTTGACGCCCTCCTTGGTGTCGACACGTCGTAAGGCCATGGTCACCAGCTCGCTCTCCGACTCCCGGATGGCCGACGCCATCACCTCGTTGGATGCAAACTTCCCTGTTCCCAAAAACAAACGTGATTTGAAGGTATGCCCTCCTATCACCAACGGCTTATTCGTCATTCCTTTTGCTATTGAATATTCTATCACAATCCTTGTCGCACCGCGGCCTACGCGTCCACTTGGGGCGCTACGCCCTCCTTTTCTTCCTCCTGGGGGATGCCCGCGAGGGCCTCGACCAGCTGGCGGGTCGTGGCCCGTATGTCCCGGCTTCGCGCAATGGCCCCGCTCACGGCTACCCCGTCAACATGGCCCCTCTCCAGCAGGGCCTCAACGTCTTTGACCTCTATGCCCCCTATGGCCACCTTGTAGCACGATGCGTGGCCGCAGGCAGAAGCCCTAAGGTCGTCCAGGGTATCTGCCAGCAGCGCCGTCTTCTTGAGGCCTAGGGGGGCCGCCGGGTTGGCCTTGGTCGTGGTATACCGGTAGGGGCCTATGCCCACGTAGTCGGCCGATGAACTGCCCGCCACCTGCAAATTGGGCAAGTCGTTCACCGTGTAGCCAATGAGGTAGTGAGGCCCCAGCAGCCGCCGGGCTGCCTGGGGGGAGCAATCGGTGGGGCCTATATGCACGCCCTCTGCCCCGATGGCCTTGGTGGCCTCCAGGTCGTCATCCACCACCAGCACAGCGTTGTGGTGTTGGCAGAGCGCATGGAGCTTAAGCCCCACCGCAATGCGGCGCGCCGTAGTGGCCTCCTTCATGCGAAGCTGCACCCAGCGCCCGCCTCCCTCCAGGAAGGCCTGCGCGTGGGCCAAAATGGTCGCCTCGTCGGCACTATTGGTGATGTACTGCAGCCTCCCGCACTGCGCCACAACGCTCCTGCGCATGCGTACGGCACTCAGAGCCGACGCGCTCGCGCCACCCTGGTGTCGGAATACTCCCTCCATGTAGTGCAGGGCTTTCTCCACCGCTACGGGCAGGGGATTCCCGTGGGCTACCAGGGCTGCAATGGCCGAGCTGAGCATGCAGCCAGAGCCGTGGACCTCGTGGGCGTATCGGTGGCTCGTGAAGCGCAGTGCCTCGCCCTCGCGAAAGAGAATGTTTGTCACTAGGTTGGCCTCGCGGGTGTCGTGCCCACCCTTGAGCAAGATAGCGCAGTGGTGCTGCTGCGAGAGGGTCTTCGCGCCGTGCTCGTCGTCGAGCGCACCAAATAGGGCCGCATACTCCTCCCGATTCGGCGTAACCAACGAAACCAGATGGAGTATCTCCTCTAGGGCGGGGCCTTTCTGCAGTAGGGATTCCCCTCCGCGCGCGTGCGTGGCGTGGAGAACAGGATCCCAGACGATAGTCTTGATGCCGTGGTGCTTAAGCCTTTGGGCTGTCTGGCGCACCGACTCCAGGCTGGGCATCATGCCGATTTTGGCCACGCTGGCTGGGTGGGTCTCCAGGAGCGTCTGTAGGGCTTGCGCTTGGTAGTCGCCAGAGGTGGCCGTTGCGCTTACGAACTCTTTTGGGTTTTGCACGGTCAGGCACGAGGGTATGGCGTAGCAGTCGGCATCCAGTGCCTGCGCAGTGCGGGCATCGGCCAGGAGCCCAGCGCCTGCGCACGGGTCGAGGCCTGCCACCGACACCACGCGGGGCCGCGTAAAGTGGGAAAAGGCCTCCAGGGGGGATAGCCCCCCCTGCCAGAGCCCCCCCATGAGGGCGACCCCGTCGTAGCCCAAGGCCAGGGCCGCAGCCTGGTTACTGGCCTTGATGCCGCCCAGCGCCACAACGGGGAAGGGGAGCGCCTGTAGCCCCTGCCGGATGTGGCCTAGGGCAGGGTTGCCCTTGTAGCCCTCCTTCGAGATGCTGTCGAACACGGGGCTCAGCAGGGCATAGCTTGGGCAGACCTGTAGGGCCTGGAGCTCCTGGAGACTGTGGGCCCCCACGGCGAAGGCGCGCAGGTGCGCCACGTCTGTGGGCCTGAGCTTCTGGGCCTCCGCGGCGCGGTAGTACAGGCCCGCAAGGTCGAAGTGGTCCAGCAGCGCGGGGAAGGCACACACCATGATGCGGTTGTGGAAATTCGCATCCACCCGATGGATCACCCGGGCATACTCCTGCATGTCCTCGGCGTGGGGGAAGCGAAGGTGCAAGCGCGAGAGTCCCGCACGGAAAAGGTCGTTGAGACTATCAACCCACCGCCCCGCCGAACTACTTGGGGATATGGCCACTATCATGCTGCAGGGCTATCGGCAGTGCTTGTCTTCCTTTACGCGCTGTTGCAGCTGTCGGCTGGCGCGCATGCTGCAGAAGTGCTCGCCGCACATGGAGCAGAAGTGGGCCTTCTTGTGCCCCTTGGAGGGGAGGGTGGCATCGTGGAACTGGAGGGCGGTTTCGCTGTCGAGGGCCAGGTGGAACTGGTCCATCCAGCGGAACTCGTAGCGAGCTTTGCTCATGGCGTAGTCGCGGTAGTAGGCGCCGGGGTGGCCTTTGGCCAGGTCGGCCGCGTGGGCTGCCAGCTTGAAGGTGATGACCCCCTCCTTCACGTCGTCTTTGTTGGGGAGCCCCAGATGCTCCTTGCGGGTCACGTAGCAGAGCATGGCCGTGCCCAGCCAGGCGATCATGGCACCCCCGATGGCGCTGGTGATGTGGTCGTAGCCAGGGGCGATGTCTGTCACCAGGGGCCCCAGCGTGTAGAACGGTGCCTCGTGGCACGCGGTCAGCTGGCGATCCATGTTCTCCTTGATGCGCTGCATGGGCACATGCCCTGGACCCTCTATGAGCACCTGCACGTTGTGCCGGTCGGCTATCTGCGCCAGCTCGCCCAGGGTATCCAACTCCGCGAATTGGGCCTCATCGTTGGCATCGGCCAGGCAGCCCGGGCGTAGACCATCGCCTATGCTGATGCCCACGTCGTATTGGGCGCAGATGGCGCAGATGTCATCGAAGTGCTCGTAGAGAAAGCTCTCCTGCTGGTGCGTGGTGCACCAGTTGGCCATGATGGCCCCGCCGCGCGACACGATCCCCGTGAGCCGGTGGAGCGTCAGCGGGATGAACTGCCAGCGCAGCCCCGCGTGGATCGTGAAGTAGTCCACACCCTGCTCGGCCTGCTCGATGAGCGTGTCGCGGTAGATCGCCCAGCTGAGCTCGTCGGCATTCCCGTCCACCTTCTCCAGGGCCTGGTAGAGGGGCACCGTACCCACGGGCACGGGCGAATTCCGGATGATCCACTCCCGCGTCTCGTGGATATTACGCCCCGTGGAGAGGTCCATGATCGTGTCGGCGCCCCAGCGGATGGCCCACACGGCCTTCTCCACCTCCTCCTGGATGGACGAGGTCACGGGCGAGTTCCCGATATTCGCGTTGATTTTCACCAGGAAGTTGCGCCCGATGATCATCGGTTCGCTCTCCGGGTGGTTGATGTTGCAGGGGAGGATCGCGCGCCCACGCGCTATCTCGCTCCGCACGAACTCGGGCGTTATCTTCTCGGGCAGATTGGCCCCAAAGCTCTCGCCCCGGTGCTGGGGGTACTCCTCGCGCACTTGGTCGAGCAGCTGATTCTCCCGGATAGCCACGTACTCCATCTCGGGGGTAATGATCCCCTGACGGGCGTAGTAGAGCTGGCTGACCCCGTGGCCCGCTTTGGCCCGGCGGGGATGCTCGTTGAGGTGCGCAAAGCGTAGGTGGTCTAGGCCCCTATCGGCCCTACGTTGACGGCCATACTCCGAGGTCTGCGCAGGGAGCACGTCCGTGTCTCCACGTTCCTCTATCCACTGCTCCCGGATCTTGGGCAGACCCTGGTGCGGATCTACATGGTAATCGGGATCCGTGTAGGGTCCCGACGTGTCGTACACCACCACCGGCGGATTCTCGAAGCTTTGCCCAGCCTCGTCGAGCGTTTCGCTCAGGGTGATTTTGCGCATCGCCACCCGGATGTCGGGGCGGCTACCCGTCACGTAGATCTTCTCTGAGCCTGCTATGGGGCCCTGCGAAATGTTCAAATGCTCCGTTTGGTCGTGTTGACGCATGGCGCTATCCTTCCTTCAATAGTATGTTCTGCGTTCTCCTGCCCTCAGCCCCCCATGGCGGCTGAGATTATGCTCACCGCATCGCTCGCTTTCAGCGCGGTGCTTGCCCACGCCGCCCGCGGCACCACCTCGTGGTTAATCGCCACGGCCACGGGCCCCTGGGCGTAGCCACCTTGCTCCACCAGCATCTGGAGCGTCGTGCCCGCGGCGCACTCCACCTGCTCTCTGTTGACGGTAATCTCCATAGCCGCACTCCCTCCCTTTCCAGCGCCCTGGGGACCACTGCACGAGGCCTGGGAGTTAGACTACATCGCCACCTTCATTCGGCGGCCTCTCTTTGCCTACGCCAGTATGAACTGGATCAGGTCAGAGGGTCTTTTCTCAGCCACGCGCACACGTGACACCCCTAAGAGCAAGGCAAAGATACGCAATTTTACCCATTGGCAGCAAGGCTACTCCATGGGCAAGTTGCACGGCAGATTGCCCCCGCAAATGTAGCTTCCGCCCCGATAGCTTGCCGGGTGAGGTTGCTATTTGCCATGCGCTGCGCGCTCCAGTTAATCTTCCCGCTTTTTTATGAATATCCGCTTGTATACCCTTTCCCCAGCCACTAGCGGCTGGGCTACGCCGCTTGTAGAGACCCACAGACCATTCGAGAATCCCTTCCCCTCGCTTTCTGATGCCCCCAGGATTTCGAACTGCTCGGGGCAGTACTTATCCAGGAACGAGATGGGCACGCCCATCACCCCCTCGTAGTCGCTCGGGATCGCCACCGTCGCTGGCACCTCGATGGCATCGTAGTTGTCGTAGCGCGCGTAGGCCTTGCGGCCCTGCAGCGCCCGCACGTACCGCAGGTTCTCCGCCATGGTGTTTAGCTTCAGCGGCTCGTGCCGCCGCCCATGCTCCAGGTTGGTAAACCAGCAAGAGTTGCCTAGCCTTGTGTAGTTGCCAACGTATCCCATCCGTGCGGCTTTCTCCTTATCCCTCTCGTCAACCGTGACTCCTTCTGGTACTCTAAACACCATGTCGCTTCCCGTTCCTGTAGCCCCCAACCATATTCTATTCTCCTTGATTAGCGGGAAGACCTCTTTGTAGGTGATGGCGTTCATGTTGCCTATGATGGCAAAGCGCTTGCCCGCCTCCACGATCCACGCGAGGAACTCCCGGAAGAGGGAGAAGGGGGGATTGGTAATGATGATGTCGGCCTCGTCGCGCAGTCGCGTCACCTCGGGGCTGCGGAAGTCGCCATCGCCCTGTAGGTAGTCCCACTGGAGGTCGTCGACGTTCACCCGCGCGGCGCCGTGCGCCTCGCGGTCTAGCATGAAGATCTTCCCGCGCACCTGGCTCTTCGTGGGCTCGTAGCGCGGGCTGCGCGTCTCGAAGAGCGTGGGCTGCCAGGGCCCGCGGTACGTCTTGCTCTCCGGCGCAAAGCTCGTGCTGATGAGCCGGCGCAGCCCCAGGTCGCTAAAGCGTGCGGCGAAATGCCGCGTGAAGTTGCTCCACTCCGGGTCGTCGCAGGGGAGCAGCACCGTTTTGTCGCGAAACACGTTGCGGTCGTACTCATGGTAGGCGTTCATCTCCTCCTCGATGTCGTGGTACTGCGTGTAGAACTCATCGTTCTTGGCCGCCTTGGCGGCGTTGAGGTTACGATTTGCCATGCGTAGTTAGTTGTTAGTGAACAGGAGCCAGTTGCCAGTTACCAGCCGCTGCGCATCCTGGGGAATCCACTTGCCCCGCTCGCTGCGGCTGCGCGTGCGCGCATCTTCTATCTATTCCCCTTCGCCCGGTTATGCGTCTTGCAGAGCATTTCGCAGTTCTCTGGCTCCGTGTTGCCCCCCTTGCTCCAGGCCGTCACGTGGTCGGCTTCCATTTCCGACAGCTTGTAGATCCGTGTTCGGTTGGCATTGTTGCCCGCTGCGCAGAGCGGGCAGTTGGAGATCCCTTGCGCCTCGGCCTGGGCTGTTTGCCGCTTGTACGCCTTTTTCTTTGTCGACTCTTCAAACACCCGTATATCGAGCAGCTGCGTATTCGTCTCGCCGCCTAACACATACTCATAGACGTTGCGAGGGCATCGCACGCATTCGTCGCTTCGCAGTGCCTCTACCCGTTCGGCCACTCGCGTTACGTTGTAGGAGGTGTTGTGATACAGCTCGTAGAGCCGCCCCCACTCCAGGCCTCGCATATCGTTCTCCAGCATGCTAAATATGGCCGCCACCCAATCAATTACAGTGGTGAAATAGTTCTCCAGCTCCTCAATGCTCTCCTCGCGTCGATGTAGGCTCATGTATTGGTCAACGTCTACCCCGTTGCGGGCGCACACCCACTCGAGTGCCTGCGCAAGGTAATCCTGCCGCTTCACGTCGCCCCGCACGTAGTACCGCCATTTTTGCATCTCGGCGCGCCCAGAGTTGCTGAATACGCGCTTTGCCGCCGTCACGAATGGCCCTGAATATATCGCATTGAGCAGCTCCTGCTCATTGAGCGGCACTCCCACGATGTTTATCGTTTTAAACCATTCCTTGATCTCCTTCTCCTCCCCCTTGCACGCGTAGACGAGCAGCGGCGTGCTGAGGATTAGCTGCTGCTGGGCCTCGGGAAGCCCTAGAAAGTACTGTGCGTTGCCACGGTCGTCCTGTATGGCGAATTTGCCTGTCACGTAGCGGCCTATCGAGGTGATCCGCTGCTGCCCATCGAGCACCTCGTAGCGCCCATCGGCCGTGCAGTTGAAGTAGAGTAGCCCTATCGGATAGCCCCGGAGGATGGAATCAACCACGGCCACATCGCGCATACCATCGTTGTATATGTAGTGCCGCTGGTACTCCGGCTGTATTGTCAGCTGCCCATTGAGCCCAAAAAGCCCTTTCTCCTCCAGCTCGTTGTATGTGAAGCCCTTGCATACATCCCCTACCGTCCACTCCGTATGTAGCTCCGTGTGCATTTTCAAGTAAATCTATCTTTCGTGAATGCCCGCTTCTAGATATTTTGCTCTCCTACCGATGGCGTCATAGCCGCACCCTCAGGCCACATGCCAGGTCGGCCGTAGTTAGTCCCCAACCACCAGTGGTTAGCCTTGCTACTGGCCTCTGCCTACTGGTAGCTACGCAAATATAGCAAAAAAGCAAGTGGCTTGTGGACAGCGGCTAGTGCGCAGTGCTACACAAGGGAAACCCGCCATTTGCCTGAATGAAAACGCGCCATTTGCCAGAATGAAAACAAGCCGTTTACCGGAATTGAATAGGCAACTATTTGCTTGTCAGTAGATTACTTTGTAGGTCTCTGGGCAGAATTAACAGGGACATATCAGTGGAATTTATCCATTGGAACAGGATTGCCGATGCGCTTCTGCGCAATCAATTGGAAGCAGCCGGCGTGGTGCTTATACAAGGGCCCAAGTGGTGCGGCAAGACGACAACCGCCAAGAAGCACGCGAAGAGCGTCCTCTATATGGATGACCCTCGAATGCGGAAAGATAGCATTATCCTCTCCGAGTCGGCGCCCTGGTTGCTATTTCAGGGGGCCACGCCCCGTCTAATCGATGAGTGGCAATTGGCGCCCAAGCTTTGGGATGCCGCACGCTTTGAGGTGAGCCAGCGGGGTTTGCCGGGGCAGCTCATCTTTACTGGGTCGGCTGTTCCACCCAATACCGCGGAGATCACCCACTCCGGCACAGGCCGTTTTGCCTGGCTCACCATGCGCCCTATGAGTCTATGGGAATCGCAAGACCTCCATTGCTACGGCTGCGTTGGGGGCAGGCCCCGACGAGTTGCTTAATGACCTCTCAACCTTTGGCTTGCTCTTTGAAACTTTGGCTGTAAGAGACTTGCGGGTGTATGCCGATGCGCTTGATGCCCAGGTGTACCACTATCGCGACAAAAATGGCCTTGAATGCGATGCCGTGCTCCATCGTAGAGATGGGCGTTACGGGCTTATAGAGGTAAAGCTCGGCGGTGACACCCTGATAGAGCAGGGCGCAAAGACCCTAAAAAAGCTCGCCAGCAAGCTAGATACCGACAAGATGCCCGCACCCTCCTTCTTGATGGTCGTAACGGGCACAGGGGCCTACAGCTACCGGCGAGAGGATGGCGTGCTGGTTGTGCCCCTTGGGAGCTTGACGAACTGAAGCGAGCCTCCCACCCTCAGCCCCCCGCCCCGGGCTGCGGTTAGCCACGAAACGCTTACCTTTACCTAGGCGCCCATGGGGCTTTGGGTGCCAGCTAAATCTAGCAATTCCATGAGACACTATACATTGTGCGCGCGGTGCGCCTTTTCCCTTTGCCTTTTCTTCGCGCTGGCCGTGGGTTCCACGTGGGCCTGCACTACGGCCGTGGTGTCGGCCAAGGCCTCAAAGTCGGGTAGGGCGATGCTCTGGAAGCTGCGCGACACCGACTCGCTCCGCAATAGGGTCAAGTTCTTTGCCGACGGCCGCTACGCCTACATCGGCCTAGTCAATTGCGACTCCTCGGCCCAGCGCATGGTGTGGGCCGGCTGCAATGCGGCTGGCTTTGCCATCATGAACTCGGCCTCCTTCAACACCAATCCGGGCGACACCACCAAGTTTGCCGACCAGGAGGGCATCGTCATGAAGCAGGCCCTCATGCAGTGCCGCACCCTGGCCGACTTTGAGGCCTTGCTCCTCGCGCGCCCGCGGCCCTGGGGCCTGAATGCCAATTTTGGTGTCGTGGATGCGGAAGGCGGCGCCGCGTACTACGAAACCGACAACTACCACTTCGTCAAGTACGACGTCAACGACCCCGCCGTGGCCCCAAAGGGCTACCTCGTCAGGACCAACTTCTCCGAGATGGGAACGCCCAACGTGGGCTACGGATTTATCCGTCGACAAACCGCTGAGGGCATCCTGGCCCAAGCCGCCAGCCAAGGGAAGCTCTCCCTGGAGCTCTTTACCGACCGCCTACCCCACGACCTCTCCAACGCCCTCACGGGCGATAGCTACAACCAGACCCTCCCTACCAAGGCTGCGGGCTACATGGTTAACGCTTCTGACTTCATCTGCCGCTACGGCTCTGCTTCCAACGCAGTCATAGAGTCCGTAGGCCCGGGCGAGGCCCCTAGCCGTACGACCCTCTGGTGCGCCATTGCCTTCCCGCTGACCTGCGTGCATGTGCCCGCTTGGCCGCTTGACGCTGCTACCCTGCCGCAGCAAATCACCTCTCCGTCCGATGGCCTGGAGGCCCCGCTGGGGCATGCGGCCTTGCAGCTCATGCGCCGTGTGTATCCCATTACGCGGGGCAGCGGCCTACGCTACATGGACCTGGCCGTTTACCGCAACAGCCTCAACGGGGGGCTTGAACCCCAGCGCAAGGCCCTCGATGGGCAGATACGCACCAAGGCCCTCGAGATGATGGCCCAATGGGGCGCGGCCTCGCCCGACAGAAAGCACCTGCACGCCTTCAATGCCTGGCTGGACCAGGCCCTTGCGCGCGGCTACCGCGCAATGCTAGGGTCGCACGACTAGCCCCGTACTTGCCCAGTAGGGGCGCTATTCCCCGCCCTTTCCCTTGCGCTTTGCCCCCAGGCCGCGGCGCGGCGTGCCTTTCCCGCGCCGTGGAGGCAAGGCTGCGGCCTAGCCCGCCAGAGGGGGACTTGGGACAATAGAAAAGGGCGCAGCCAACAGGCTGCGCCCTTCGACAGACCACTGCCGATTATCTACTCTTGTTTGGCCGCTTTCACTATTTGCTCAAAGGCCGCGGGGTCGTTCATGGCCAGGTCGGCCAGAACCTTACGGCTCAGGCAGATATTCTGCGCTGCCAGCAGACCCATGAACTGCGAATAGTTCATGCCCTCGGCCCTGACGGCGGCGTTGATGCGCTGTATCCAGAGCTGCCGGAATTGGCCTTTTTTGAGTTTGCGGCCCACGTAGGCGTGGGTCCACCCCTTCTCTAGGGTGTTTTTAGCTACGGTGTAGACGTTGCGCCGGGCTAGGAAATTGCCCTTCGTCTGCTTGAGGATCTTCTTCCTGCGCCGCCGCGAGGCGACGGCATTCACTGAACGTGGCATATCTTTGGTTTTCGGGCATTAGGCGTCACGCCATCTCGTGCGCTTGAGTAGGCCCAGCTGCCCTTGGTTACTATTGCTCTCGTTTACGAGCCTAGCGCAAGATCAGCTCCCGCACTACGGCCATATTGTGGCGGTGTAAGCCGGCTACCTTGGTGAGGTTGCGCTTGCGCTTGGTTGACTTTTTCGTCAGGATATGGCTCTTGTAGGCGTGCTTACGCTTGATCCGCCCCGAACCGCACACTATGAAGCGCTTCATAGCCGCCCTATTCGACTTCATCTTTGGCATTTCCCTGCTCTCCTGTATTCTTACCAGGCTCCTGGTCTGTCTTCTCTTCTTTCTTCTTGGCTTTCTTCTGCTCCTTGAGGGGCACCAAGAACATATTCATGCGCTTGCCCTCGAGCGTGGGGAGCGATTCCACTTTTGCCACCTCGCCCAGATCTTTCGCGAACCGCAGCAGCAGCATCTCGCCTTGATCCTTAAACACGATGGCCCGCCCCTTGAAGAACACCTGGGCTTTCACCTTGGCGCCCTCGGCCAAGAATTGCTGGGCATGGCGGAGCTTGAACTGGTAGTCGTTTTCTCCCGTATAGGGGCCAAAGCGGATTTCCTTGATGACGATCTTCTGGGCTTTCGACTTTTGTTCCTTTTCGCGCCGTCGCTGCTGGTAGAGGAATTTCTGATAGTCCACCACGCGGCACACGGGAGGATCGGCCTGCTCCACGATCAGCACCAAGTCCAGCTCCATATCCCGAGCCACCCGGAGAGCCTCCTCGCGCGATACTATGCGCGACTCCCCGATGTTGTCGCCCACTATGCGCACGGTGCGCGCCCGGATAGCTTCGTTGATCTGGTGCTCGGGCTGCTGTGCGTGCGGTACGTACGGGCGACGCCCTCCCGGCCTATAATTCCTTTGGTCTGCGATAGTTGTCCCTCCCTCGCTCTATTAAAAGTTCTGCATACTGTTGACCTCCCCGGGGCGCTTTTAGGCTTCCCCGTGCTTGCTGAACGTGTTGGCTAGCTCGGTTTCGAGCCGTTCGATGAATTGCTCCACGCGCATGGTGCCTAGGTCAACACCGCCGCGCGCGCGCACGGCCACCTGCCCCTCCTGCATCTCCCGCTCGCCCACCACGAGGATGTAGGGCACGTGCTGGAGCTCGGCCTCCCGGATCTTCTTGCCGATCTTCTCGCTGCGCTCGTCCAGCTCCACGCGGAAGTTGCGCTTGGTTAGCTGCTGGCGCACCTGGTTGGCGTAGTCGTTCATGCGGTCGCTGATGGGCAGAATGATGACTTGATCGGGCGAGAGCCACAGCGGGAAGTGCCCCGCCGTATGCTCTATGAGCACGGCCACAAAGCGCTCCATGGAGCCAAACGGCGCCCGGTGGATCATCACGGGACGGTGCGGCTTGTTGTCGGCCCCGGTGTACTCAAGCTCGAAGCGCTCGGGCAGGTTGTAGTCCACCTGGATTGTGCCCAGCTGCCACTTGCGCCCTATGGCATCGCGCACCATGAAGTCCAGCTTGGGGCCGTAGAAGGCTGCCTCCCCCTTGACTTCTGTGGTCTTGAGGCCTCGCTCTGCGGCCGCCTCGATGATTGCCCCCTCGGCCCGGGCCCAGTTCTCATCGGTGCCGATGTACTTGTCCCTGTTCTCGGGGTCTCGCAGCGATACCTGCGCCTCGTACTGCGTGAAGTTGAGCGTGTTGAAGATGTAGAAGATGATGTCGATCACCTTGAGGAACTCGCCCTTGAGCTGATCCTCGGTGCAGAAGATGTGCGCGTCGTCCTGCGTAAACCCGCGCACGCGCGTGAGCCCGTGCAGCTCGCCCGACTGCTCATAGCGGTACACCGTGCCGAATTCGGCTAGGCGTAGGGGAAGGTCGCGGTAGCTTCTGGGCTCGGCCCGGTAGATCTCGCAGTGGTGCGGGCAGTTCATGGGCTTGAGAAGGAACTCCTCGCCCTCCTGCGGCGTGGTGATGGGGCGGAAGCTATCCTGCCCATACTTGGCCCAGTGCCCCGAGGTCACGTAGAGCTCCTTCTGCCCAATGTGGGGGGTGATCACCTGCTTGTACCCGTAGTCCAGCTGCACCTTGCGCAGGAAGCGCTCGAGGTTGTCTCGGAGTATGGTGCCCTTGGGGAGCCAGAGCGGCAGGCCCTGCCCCACACGCGAGGAGAAGGCAAAAAGCCCCATCTCCCGGCCGATTTTCCGGTGGTCGCGCTTCTTGGCCTCCTCGAGCATCTGGAGGTACTCCTCGAGCATGGCCTGCTTTGGGAAGGTGATCCCATAGATGCGCGTGAGCTGCTTGTTGTGCTCATCGCCGCGCCAGTAGGCTCCGGCCACGCTCAGTAGCTTGATGGCCTTGATGTAGCCCGTGTTGGGCAAGTGGGGGCCGCGGCACAAGTCCGTAAACCCGCCTTGTCGGTAGAACGTGATGGTGCCATCGGCCAGCCCCTCTATCAGCTCCACCTTGTAGGGATCGCCCTTCTGCTGGAAATCGGCCAAGGCCTCGGCCTTCGATACCTCCTCCCGGGTGATGGGCTCGGCGCGCTTGGTAATCTCGCGCATGCGGGCCTCCACCGCCTTGAGATCCTCCTCGGAGAGCGTCCGCTCGCCAAGGTCGACATCGTAGTAAAAGCCGTTGTCGATGGCGGGCCCTATGCCAAACCTGACCCCAGGGTAGAGCTCCTCGAGGGCCTGCGCCAGCAGGTGCGCCGAGGAGTGCCAATAGGTCAGCTTCCCCTCGGGGTCGGCAAACGTGTTCACGTGTACGGCTGCGTCTTCGGCTATCGGCCGCGCGAGGTCGTGGATCTCCCCGTTGACCGTTACCGAGAGGGCCTCGCGGCCCAAACGCGGCGATATGTCCTTGGCCAACTGCAGCCCTGTCACGGGGCTGCTATACTCGCGCAGATCCCCGCCCGGCAGTGTGATTCTAACCATCCTGACTCAGAAATTGTTGCGCAAAGGTACATATTTCGTCCCGTTTGCGCAAAGCGCGCTGGGATGCCGCAGCGCCGGATCCCCTGGGGGGCGGCGCTACTCTATGTACCCGAATTCCCGCAGGTCGTCCTCGTCATCGCGCCAGTTCTCGGCCACTTGGACTACTAGCCTGAGGAAGACGCGCTTTTGCAGGAACAGCTCGATGTCGTGCCGAGCCTCCGTGCCGATCCGCTTGAGCATGCGGCCGCCGCGGCCTATCAGGATGCCCTTCTGCGAGTCGCGCGCCACGAAGATGACCGTCTCGATGCGGTCTAGGCCTGCCTCCTCCTGGTAGCTGCGCACGCGCACCTCCACGCTGTAGGGCACCTCCTGCTTGCAGTGTAGGAGGATTTTTTCCCGGATGATCTCCGCGATGAAGAAGCGTACTGGTCGGTTCGTGAGGGTGTCGGGGGGGAAGAACTTGGGGCCCTCGGGCAGTAGCGTGAGTATGGTGGGCTCTATGAGGTCTACGCCGAAGTTGTGCAGGGCGGAGATGGGCATGATTTGCGCCTTGGGGAGCAGGGCCTGCCACTGGGCCACCAGGGCCTCCAGCGCGGGTTGGTCTATGAGGTCGATTTTGTTGATTAGCAGGAGTACTGGCATGGGCTGCTGCGCTACCTTGTCGATCAGATCCTGGTGCTTGTTGGCCTTCTCCACCACATCGGTGAGGTAGAGGAACACATCGGTATCCTCGAAGGTCTCCTCCACCTTGGCCTGCATGGCCTCCTGCAGGGCGTAGGCGGGCGTGAGGTAGCCGGGCGTGTCGGAGTACACGATCTGGTGCGCAGGGGTGTCCACGATGCCCAGGATGCGGTGGCGGGTGGTCTGGGCCTTGCTAGTCACTATTGACAGCCGCTCGCCCACCAGCCGATTCATGAGCGTCGACTTGCCCACGTTTGGATTCCCGATGATGCTCACAAACCCCGACTTATGCATTCTGGTTTTGCCTTAAGACTTGGCTAGAAGCCCCCTGCCCGTCAGACCAGCCGACTGGGCAGGGGGCCCAAGCTACTTTGGTGTTCTACTACGCGGGGCTACTTCACCTCCCGTGGGCGCAGCATGTGCTCTGGGGAGAGGATGTCGTCGAGCTTTTCTTTCGAGAGCCAGCCTTTCTGTAGCACTAGGTCGTACACGCTGGCGTGCGTGTCCAAGGCCTCCTTGGCCACCTGGGTGGAGCGCTCGTAGCCGATGTAGGGGTTGAGGGCCGTGACGATGCCGATGCTATTGTAGACCATCTGCTTGCAGCGTTCGCGGTTCACGGTGATCCCCTCCACGCAGCGGTACTGGAGAGTCTTCATGCCATTTTTGAGCATTTCTACGGTCTCGAAGATGCTTTGCACGGCCACGGGTTCGAACACGTTGAGCTCGAGCTGTCCTGCCTCGGCCGCCAGGGTGACGGTCACGTCGTTGCCAATGGCCTTGAAGCAGGTCATGGTGACCACCTCGGGGATGACCGGGTTGACCTTTCCGGGCATGATCGTCGAGCCGGGTTGGCGTGGGGGCAGGTTGATCTCGTTGAGCCCGCAGCGCGGGCCTGAGGAGAGCAGGCGGAGGTCGTTGCAGACCTTCGAGAGCTTCACGGCCAGCTGCTTGAGGGCGGCGGAGTAGGCCTGGAAGGCCCCTAGGTCGTACGTGGCGGGAATGAGGTTTTTGGCGTTGTGTACCTTGAAGCCAGAGCGCTTGGCCAGGGCGGCCACGCACTTCTCGGCGTAGCCCGGGGTGGAGTTGATGCCCGTCCCGATGGCCGTGGCCCCCATGTTGATCTCCAGGAGCTTGTCGGCGGCCTGCTCTAGCGACTGCACCTCGCCGCCCAGCAGGTCGGCGTAGCCCTGGAACTCCTGCCCCAGGGTCATGGGCACGGCATCCTGTAGCTGTGTGCGCCCCATCTTGATGACATCGCCCACCTCTTTGGCCTTGCACGAGAAGGCATCCGAGAGGCGCTTGAGCACATCGACCAGCGTCCTGTTGGCCATGTAGACCCCGAGCTTCATGGCCGTGGGGTAGGAGTCATTGGTCGACTGCGAGCAGTTGACGTGGTTGTTGGGGTGGCAGTACTGGTATTCGCCCTTCTTGTGCCCCATGATCTCTAGGGCCCGGTTGGCTATCACCTCGTTGGCATTCATGTTGGTGGAGGTGCCTGCGCCGCCCTGGATCATGTCGACCACGAAGTTGTAGTAGTGCTTGCCGTCGAGTAGCTCTTGGCAGGCCGCCTCAATGGCCTCGTAGACGGCATCGGGCAGCAGCCCCAGGGCGTGGTTGGCCTCCGCCGCCGCCGCTTTCACCAGGGCTAGCCCGCGGATGATGTGCGGGTAGAAGTTCAGCGTCACCCCCGAGATCATGAAGTTCTCGGTGGCCCGTAGGGTCTGCACGCCGTAGTAGCTCTCGGCGGGCACCTCACGCTCCCCCAGCAGGTCGTGCTCGGTGCGCGTGTTGCCAGAGAAGTATTGCTGACCCATGCGTATGCGCATCGAGTTCGAGTAGCCCATGCGCTGCGAGACCACCTGGATGATGTTGGAGAACACCTTCAGCGTGGCGTCCGCATCGCGGTTCAGGGCCTCCTTCCCAACCACTATCACCTTGGTGGGCTCTAGTGCCTTGGCGTTGGTCGAGTGCGTGGAATTGGGCACCCACGACCCCTCCCCCAGGAAGTCTCCACGGTGGAATATGGTGAATTTGGTCTCGGCCCCCTGCGGCGTGCTCTTGTAGAGCTCCACGCTCCCCTCCACGATGACAAAAAAGGCCTCGCGCGGGCTGTTCTCCTCAAAGAGCAGGTCGCCCTGCCGGAATGACATCTCCTGCGTATGGGCCGCTATGCCCTCCAGCTGCTGCTCGCTCAGGGATTCAAACAGCTTGATACTCCGCAAAAAATCCGTGATCTGCTGCCTATTCATACTTATGCCGTATTATTGTCGATACCAGTATTCGCCGCCAAACCGTCTCACCACGTGGCAAAGTTAGCCATATTTATTGCCCGAAGCCCTGCGCCCCCTCCGACAACGGGGAAAACTGCCTTGCCTCCCCCAACGATGCGCTTTCCCAACCGCTCGAGTAACCATTCTCTATACTTACTACGTATATTTGGTATGACTCCAGCCCACCTCCCTCACCATGATCAACCACACCAGCATTCTGGCGACACGCGGCCTGCGCTTTACCCACAAAGCTTCAACCAGCGGCGCTCCCGCCTGGTGGCGAACGCCGAGCCCCGGCAGCTGGCAGACCAGCAGCTTGCGCCCCCTCCTGCAGGATGCCCTCGAGGTCAACCAGGTGAGCCAGTGGACCCTAATCGGGGCTAGAGTTAATCCATTGGTCGTACCACTCGAGGGACCCACGCAGAATACCCAGAGCCTCTTTGGCCTTCTGGCCCCATTTCCTTGGGCTTGAGGATGACCTTCCCAAGGCCTCATGCGTGCCGCGATGGGGTGGTGTAGATGGCGCCAGGCCCGATGTCTCCCTTGACGGTGTCGGCGCCTGCATCGGATGCCCTGGTGCGCAGGGGTCTGTCCTTTGTCCTGCGCCCTCCTCCGGTGTTTTTCTCTACCTTCGCTGCGGGAATTGAAATTGTGGGGTCACAACGACTGTGTGGATTATTCTGATTGTTACACTTATTTTGGTGGCACTGGCGGTGGTGCTGCTGGTGATTTTGTTGCTCAGGAGTGGGGGGCAATGGGCTGGCGGGGGCAGGGGTCTGGAGCGGGCGTTTGCGCAGCTCAAGGATTTGGAGGAAAGCCTCCAGAAAACCTATAGGCAGTATGCCGAGCAGACGCAAATGCTCCTGAGTAGCCAGCGGGGCGAGCTGCAGCAGAGTTTTCGGACGTTGGGTGAGAGCCAGCAGCAGACCTACGTGCGCATGGGGGCCACTCAGCAGCAGACCATGATGGACCTTGGGGCAGAGCAGCGCAAGTATCTCACCTCTTTCAAGGAGGCCGTGGAGCGCCTGGGCACCATGCAGATCGAGCGCTTCCAGGAGCAGATTGCCCGCCTTACGGAGCTACGCGAGGGCACCGACAATAAGCTCAAGGAGATGCGCACCATGGTGGAGACGCGGCTTACGGCGCTGCAGACCGATAATGCCAAGAAGCTCGAGGAGATGCGCCAGACTGTGGATGAAAAACTCCAGGCCACGGTGGAGCAGCGCTTCGACCAATCGTTTAAGCTCATCAGCCAGCGGCTTGAGGCCGTCCAGAAGGGCCTAGGCGAGATGCAGTCGCTCGCCGTGGGCGTGGGCGACTTGAAGCGGGTGCTAACCAACGTGAAGATGCGGGGCAATCTGGGCGAGGTGCAGCTCGGTAGCATTCTTGCCGACATCATGGCGCCCGAGCAGTACGTGCAAAATGCGCACATCAACTCCCAAACCCAGGAGGTGGTGGAGTACGCCGTGAAGTTCCCCGGGCGCAGCCCCGACAGCAAGCCCCTATTGCTTCCCATCGACTCGAAGTTTCCCCTAGAAGATTACCGGCGCCTGCTCGAGGCCTATGAGCTAACCGACGATACGCGCCGGGGCGAGGTGGAGCGCACGGGGCGGCTGTTTGAGCAGGCCATCAGGAAGGCGGCCGACGACATCCAGCGCAAGTACATCTTGCCGCCCGTGACCACCGATTTTGCCATCCTGTTTGTGCCCACCGAGGGCCTCTACGCCGAGATTGTCAAGCGTACGGATCTCTTTGAGTCCTTGCGGCAAAACTACCATGTTCTCGCCGTGGGGCCCACGAACCTGGCTGCCCTGCTGAACTGCCTGAGCATGGGCTTCCGCACCCTGACCATCGAGAAGCATACCAGCGAGGTCTGGACGCTGCTGGGGGCCGTGAAGACTGAGTTCAGCAAGTTCGGCGCAGTCCTGGAGAAAACCAAGAAGAAGCTCGCCGAGGCCAGCAACGTCATCGATGGTGCAAGCCAGCGGACCCGCGTCATCAATCGAAAGCTCCGCGGCGTGGGCGAGCTCACCCCCGAAGCTAGCCGGCAGGTCCTGGAGCTTGAGCCTGTTGACGACCCCCTGGAACTCCAAAGCCCCACCCCGGGCGGTGAGCTGTGAACGCAAGGCTGTGCGCGCATGTTCCTTGGCCTAGGCGGCCCGTGCGCCCTGAAGCAGCGCGCCAGGGCCGAGGGGAAACGCTTAACGCCCTGCCATGGGGAGCAAACGACCCCCATTTTAACCTTGGTTGACACTACGGGCGAATGCGCGATTAGGGCAATTTGCGCAGAGAAAAAATCGGTGGTCTGTTTCAACCTCCCGCCAATTTCACTCCATACCTTCGCCGCACCTTCGCCGTACCAACGCCGCATATTTTAGGCTTTTTAGCGGAGTTGGTACGGAGCAGGGGGCGTGGGGCCACCAGGCGACGTGTTGAATGGTTTCTGCTGCATTAACATTTCGCTGCGTTGCCGTGGGCGAGAGCATCGTGGGCCAGCTTGTAGCTTGTGGGGTGGGGGCGTAGGGGCAGCTTCCCGAATACGAATAATATCGTACCTTCGCGGGTACTAGAAACGAGGGGGCGAGCTATGCGCAAAGTGGAGCGGGAGGGGCTAAAGGCCATATTGAGTCTGTCGGGTCGGCCGGGGCTCTATCGCTATGTGGCCAACAGTCGGTTTGGGATCATCGTGGAGCCGCTGGCGGGCGGGGCGCGGTTTGAGGTGTCGGGCTTGCAGGATGTGAGTTCGCTCTACGACATTTCCATATATACAGAGGAGGCCGATGTGCCCCTGCGCAAGGTGTATGCCAAGATGGCTGAGCACGCGGAGCGCTATTTGGCCATCACGTCGAAGTCCTCCGATGACGAGGTGCGGGCTGCCTTCCAGGAGGCCCTGCCCAACTACGATCCGCAGCGGGTCTACCTGAGCAATATGCGCAAGGCCATCAAGTGGTTTTCGCTGCTCAATGCCCAGGGGATGATGGATTTTTCTGACTACGACGAGCCGCAGAAGTAGGGAGGCGGCCTTGCGGGTCGTCCCTGGGGGCGTGGGCTGTAGCCCCAGCCATGCGAGGTGCGTACGCATCGGCAAGTGGTGTGGAAGAATGGTTGAACAAAGATAAATCTTGAACAGGATATGGAGCTGCAAGCGTGGACATTAATTCCCTTCATCCTCATGCTGCTGGCCATTGCGTTGCTGCCGGCCTTGGTGGGCAAGTGGTGGGAATCGAATCTCAACAAGCTGCTGGTTTCGCTGCTGCTGGCCGTGCCCACATGCCTCATTGCGTGCTATTTTGATATTCGCGAGGCGGTGGCGCACCAGGTGGTTTTCGACTATATCCCCTTCATCGTGCTGCTGTTGGGGCTGTTTGCAGTGACAGGGGGCATCCATCTGAGTGGTGACTTGCTGGCCAAGCCCACCACCAACACGGCCATCTTGGGCATAGGGGCTGTTCTGGCCTCGCTTATAGGCACTACGGGGGCTGCCATGCTGCTTATTCGGCCGCTCTTGGAGACCAACCGCGAGCGCACGAAGAAGGTGCACACCGTGCTGTTCTTCATTGCCGTAGTGGCCAACTGCGGGGGATTGCTCACGCCGCTGGGCGATCCGCCCCTGTTCATGCTCTACCTCTACGGTGCGCCGTTCGGCTGGTTTTTCCACCTGCTGCCCGAGTGGTTGCTATTCAATGTGACGTTGCTGGTCGTCTACTTCCTTTGGGATAGCTGGCTCTATCGTCGCGAGCCCAAGGAGGCCTTAGCGCGCGATGCGGCCGAGCGCACGCCCCTGCGCATTACGGGGAAGGTCAACTTCATCTGGCTGGTGGGCATTGTGCTGGCGGTGGCTTTCCTCAACGAGCACTACTTCCCCTTCATGGCGGGCGCGCACAACTACTGGAAGTTCCTTCGTGATGGCTTCATCGCGCTGATGATCATCGCGTCGCTCTTGACCACCAGGCGTCAGGTGAGAATAGACAATAAGTTCTCCTGGGCGCCGATTCTCGAGGTGGCCTGCCTGTTTATTGGGATTTTCATCACCATGGTGCCGGCACTGCAGTATTTGCAGCAGCATGCGCCCTCGCTGGGGCTGACGAGTGCTAAGCATTTCTACTTTGCCACGGGGGCGCTTTCGGGCTTTTTGGACAACACGCCTACGGCCTTGGCTTTCCATGCAGTGGCCAAGGGGTTGCCCGTGCCAGAGGGGGCCACGCTGGTGGCGGGTATTCCGCAGGATCTCTTGGCGGCTATCAGCTTGGGCGCCGTGATGTTTGGATCGCTTACCTACATAGGCAATGGCCCCAACTTCATGGTCAAGTCCATTGCCGAGGAGAATGGCATCAAGATGCCCTCCTTCTTCCGCTACATGACGCATTTTTCCCTCATCGTGCTGCTGCCGATATTCATAGTCATTGCGCTGCTTTTCCTATAGCGTTTGTGTGGACTTTGCGGGCTCTTCGGGGGCATTCTCTCGGGGGATCTGCGCATCAATAGCATCTTGGGCGTGGGTAGGTCGTTGGGGGTAGCGTGGCTGGTGGCCGTGGTCGGGCTTGCGCTGATAGGGTGCGCGCCGCGGGGCGTACGGCTTTATCCCTACACGGCCTCACGCTTTCAGCGGGGGGCTTACCGCCTCTACTACCTGCCGCAGGATGTGCTGGTGGTGGATTTCACGCTGCGGCGTAGCGTCTATACGCCGGGGCCCTATGCTGAGTATGCCAGCCAGTTCTTGGGGGTGGAGCCGCCGACCATGCAGGGGCAGACCATCTGGGCCATCGTCTCGGCCACAATTAGCCGTCAGCGTGAGCCCGATCGCCAGCAGCCGTTCTTGGCCAAGGGGCTTAGCGCCACCTTGCCGGCCGAGTTCTTGGCGCTGCCTGAGGGGTCGCTCATGCCCGCAACGTGGGAGCAGATGGCGAGGCCGACCCCCAATGGTCACCTGCCCAGCGAACCAGCACCTCGCTTTCTCGATAGGGCAGTTTCCCCGTTTGTGCAGACCAAGAAGAGCACCTACTACCAGACCGTAGCTAAGGATAGCAGTTTTGTCACCGTGCCCGTGCAGCGCACGGTGATGGTGCAGGAGGGCCTGCAGCAGCAGGCGCAGGCTGTGGCCGCCACGATATTTGACCTTCGCGCCCGGCGGCTGGATCTGCTGCGGGGCGATGTGGAGGTGACGGGCGGGCACCAGCAGCTGGAGTCGATGCTGCGGGGCATCGACCGCATGGAGCAACAGTATCTTTCTCTCTTCCTGGGCCTCTACCAGACGGATACGCTCTGCCAGCAGGTGCGCTATACGCCTACGGTTGAGAGTAGCTACGATATGCTTTGTCGCTTTTCCCCCACGGAGGGGCTGCGTATGACGCATGATGCCGCGGCCTTGCCGGTGCTTATCACCCTCGAGCCGCTGGAGTCCATGCCCGTGCCCGATACCGTGCGGTTGCGCAACCTCCGCGGTGCCTACTACTATAGGGTGCCGCGCTTGGTGAAGGTTTCTCTCAGGGTGCAGCATACGCTCTTGGCGGAGTTCGTTACGCCAGTGGCGCAGCTGGGCTCGCTGGCTATTTTCCCCCTTGGCCTTGGGGCGCAGTAGGGGATATCTAGGTGTAGTGGAGTGCCATGGAGTGCGCGGTGAGTTTGCCAGGTTGGCAGGAGGTGGAGCCCCTGTTTGATGAGGCTTACCAGTATGGCTGCGCCGTCCGCCGGGCCATCCATTGCCATCCAGAGCTCTCGGGCTGCGAATATGACACCAGCGTGCGTCTGCAGCGGGAGCTGCGCGGTATGGGCTATACGGTGGAGTCCATCCCGCAGTGCACGAGTTTTTTGGCCTATCGCCAGGGAGGGGCGCATCCGCTTTTTGGTTTGCGGGCCGAGCTCGATGCCCTGCCAATACAGGAGGATTTGGGGGCTTCCCCGCGCAGCGCGGTGGATGCCGTCATGCACGCCTGCGGCCATGACCTCCACGTGGGGATCGCCTTGGGGTTTGCCAAGGCGCTAGCCCTGCTGGCGTGCCCGGCAGAGCTTGTGCCGCTATTTGTCTTTGAGTCGAGTGAGGAGGTCTTGCCCGGGGGAGCGCAGGCCATCTTGGGGAGCACGCTGTTTGCACAGCATAGGCCGGCCCGCATGCTTTGCTTCCATAGCGAGCCGATGTTGCCCGTGGGGTCGGTGGGCGTGCGTGTGGGGCGCTACATGGCCAGTGGGGATGAGTTGCATATAGCGGTGAAGGGTCGAGGTGGTCACGCAGCCATGCCCGAGCGGCTGGCCGATCCGGTGCAGGCAGCCTGCGACTTGGTGGTCCAGCTGCAGGCGGTGTCGGGGAGGTTGGCCCCGGCGCAAATCCCCACGGTGCTCACCATCGGCCGTCTGATAGCTGCGGGGGCTACCAACGTGGTGCCCGACGAGGTGCTGCTGCAGGGTACTTTTCGTACGCACGATGAGCCTTGGCGCGCCCAGGCCAAGGGCCTTATCCACACCATTGCGGAGGGCGTGGCTAAGGTGCACGGAGTCTCCATAGGGGTTCGCATACAGGATGGCTACCCGGCGCTGTTCAACGATGCGGCCTTGGCCGATGTCTTCAGGCTGCTATGCGCCCGGGCCTCGCGGGTGGAGGAGTGCCGGGAGTTGGATTTTCGCATGACCACCGATGATTTTGCCTATTTTGCCCAGGCCATGCCCTCGCTCTTTGTCCGGCTGGGGGTGGGGCCTACGGGGGCACTCCATACGAGTGGTTTTTCCCCGCGGGTGGAGTCCATCCGGGTAGCGCTGCAGTTGCTCTATTTGCTCCTGGGGCATTTTGCATTGGAGCGCGAGGGTTTCCAGGAGCGTTAATTTACGCAGGAGGTAGATGATGGAAGAATTGGTGACGTGGCTCTATGAGGCCTTGAGTGCGTTTGTGATACTGTTTGCGGTGATAGATATCTCGGGGTCTATTCCGCTGATTGTGGGTATGCTCGATAGGGGACAGCATTACGAGTCGGGCGTAGCTGCGCTGGTTTCGCTGATTTTCTTCCTGGTGTTTTTCTTCCTGGGGAAGGGGATTTTGGCCTTTTTCAACGTGGATTTCTCTTCCTTTGCCGTGGCTGGGGCTATCGTCATGGCGGCCTTGGCTATCGAGATGATCTTCGACATTACGGTGTTCAAGGGCGATGCGCCCACGGGGTCGGTCACCATTGTCCCGCTAGTCTTCCCGCTCATTGCAGGCCCAGGCTCTATCACCACCATGCTTTCTCTCAAGAGTATGTATGAAGATGGGCCAATCATTGCGGCCATAGTGCTCAACGTGCTGGTGGTGTTCATCGTGCTGCGCTACGTGCGGATAGTGCAGAAGCTCCTGGGGAAGGGTGGCGTATATGTAATGCGGAAGTTCTTTGGGATTCTGCTGTTGGCCATAAGTGTCAAGCTGATGATAGACAACCTGACCATCATCATCCGTGGTGCCACTGGGGCGTAGGTTGGTTACCATTCTTGGCCCCACGGCTTGTGGCAAGACCGCTGTGGCCGTGGAGCTGGCTCGGCATGTTGGAGGGGCCATCCTGAGTTGCGATTCCCGCCAGCTCTATCGTGGCATGGATATTGGCACGGGCAAGGACCTCGCGGAGTATGGCCAGGGGGCTGGGCGGGTGCCTTACTACTTGATCGACATCGCGGAGGCGGGTGCGCAGCTCACGCTCTATGACTACGTGCTAGCCTTCGAGGGGGCATATGGCGAAGTGGTGCAGCGGGGCTTGGTGCCGATACTTTGCGGGGGCACAGGGCTTTACGCAGAGGCCATACTGCGGGGCTACCGTCTCTCCACCGTGGGCAAGGACGCTGATTTCCGAGCAGCACTGGAGCAGCAGAGTACGGAGGAGCTAGTGTCGAGGTTGGCCAGTTATGGTCCACTAGCTGAGGGGCTGGATGTACATAATCGCCGTCGGCTTATTAGAGCTATCGAGTTGGCGGAAGCCCCAGACGAAGCTACTCAGCCCATGCTCGGCACACCCCTGGTGTCGCTGGGAGGAGTATATGTGATAGCTCCAGATAGAGACACACGGCGACAGCGGATAGAACAGCGCTTGGATTACCGTTTGGCGCATGGGCTAGTGGAGGAGGTGCAGGGGCTGCTGGAGCGCGGGGTGCCGATGGAAACGCTGCTCTACTACGGTTTGGAGTATCGCATGGTAACGCGCTATCTCATGGGGGCCTATACCTATGAGGAGATGCGGGGTCAACTCCTGCAGGCTATTTGGCAGTTTGCCAAGCGGCAGATGACCTATTGGCGTGGGCTGGAGCGGCGCGGGGTGGAGCTTACGTGGCTCGATGGCCAGCTGGCACCAGAGGCCCTTGTGGAGGCTATCTTGCGCCAGGAGGGGGGTGCATAACCATTTAGACGATGCGCCTATGGTCTTTTCTCACATTCCTTTTCCAGTCTGGTGGTTGCGCCGGGCTACTTGCTGTGGGCTTCTTTTGCTTTTGGCCCTTGGGGCCGAGGCGCAGGTCACTACGATACGTGGTTTAGTGCTCGATGCCGTTACGGGCGAGCCGTTGCCCTTTGTTCCCGTGGCGTTTCAGGGCTCCTATGTGGGCACGGTGACCGACGACGCGGGGCGGTTCAGCTTCACCTCGAATAGGGGGGATACGGTGCTTGTGTGTCGGTATACGGGCTATAGGCCCGTGCAGGTGTCGGTCAAGCTGGGGCAGGTCAACGAGGTGGAGCTGCGTTTGCAGCCCGAGCCCCGGGAGATAGAGGCCGTGGTGGTCCATCGGGACGAGGGCCCTGCCTACCGCTTGCTTGACTCGGTGCTGGCGCATAAGGCGCGCAATCGCCTAGAGCACCTGTCGCGCTACCAGTGTGAGGTCTACACGCGGCAACAGGTAGAGTTCAAAACCGCGGGGCTGTTGGACAAGAAGGAGGTACAAGGCAGCCCTAAGCTGGCGAGTATGCTCGACTCCACGTACGCTGCGGGCGCAGCCTACATGCCCGTGTTGATATCCGAGACGCTCTCGGGCTATTATTACCGCCATAGCCCTAGGCTGGAGCGGGAGGTGGTGCACTCGTCGCGGATTTCAGGGATAGACCAGCCCACGTGGAGCCAGTTTTTGGGGAAGTACTATTTTGACTTTGATATCTACGACAACACCCTCAAGCTGGTCAATGTGGCCATCCCCACGCCGCTCCACGATCGCGCGCGCCTGTTTTACCACTACTACTTGGTGGACAGTGTGCCACAGCACGGTCGCGCGACCTACCAGCTGAGCTTTCGGCCGCGGGAGTCCTCGACCCCCTCGCTCTATGGCCAGCTATCCATCGACAGTGCCACCTACGCAGTCCAGAGCTTCGCCGCCCAGATGCCTGTGCGGGCCAACGTCAACTACATCACCTCCTTGGCCTTGCAAGGGAGCTACAGTTGCCATTACGACTCGGTGTGGTTGCCCGATAGCATGCAAACCACGCTGGGCCTTGCGCCCCTCCTGCTGCGAAAGTATGTGGTCTACTCACTTTTTGACCTCAGCTCGCCCACGCCCAAGGCCATTGCGCGGGCCACGACCCCCGTACTGCTCTCCGACACCGTGGATGCCTTGCCCGATTCCCTCTGGGCGCGCCTGCGTCCCAGGCCCTTGCGTCGTCGTGAGCAGCTGGCCTACCGCCTCACCGACTCGGTCATGCGGGCCCCTGGAAGTAGGATCATCCACTGGCTCTACCAGTTCTGCACTTCGTTTTACATCCCCGCGGGGTACGTGGACATAGGCCCGGTGACGCAGCTCTACAGCTACAACGCCATCGAGGGACACCGCTTTCGCCTGGGGCTCAGGACCTCCGATAAGCTCAGCGGGCACTTCTACGTGGGCGGCTACGCGGCCTATGGGCTTGGAGACCGGGCGTTGAAGTGGGGCGGGATGACGGGCGTACTCTTCAGCAAGTCGCCGTGGCGTGCGCTCGACTTTGCGTACTACCACGACTACCGTCCGCTGGGGAGCGCGCAGGAGTATTTGGCCTACGATGACATCTTCCAGCTCTTGACTAGACGGGGCCGTGCGGCCTACCTGGCCATGCGTGATATGTTTCACCTATCGGCCTACGTAGAGTGCATTCAGGGTCTGGATGTGTGGACGGAGACGGCCTGGTGCAGGATTGCCGCTTCGCCGCGGCTCCCGCTGCTGGTGCCTGGGGGCGACACGGTGCGCCATATTACGGATGCCTGGCTGGCCTTGGGGGTGAAGTGGCAAAAGAACGTGCAGTATATTATTCTCAACCGACAGCGGGTGCCCACGCTTACGCCTTACCCGGCTATAGCGTTTTCCGTAGCGGGGGCCTGCAGGGGGGTTGCCGGAGCTAGCCAGAGCTACTTGAAGCTCCATGCGAGCGTGGACTATAAGCTCTCGTTGAGTCAGCTGGGCTACGCCAAGATGCGCCTTGCGGGCGGGGCCTACTTCGGTCAGCTGCCTTTGCCGCTACAGGAACTCCACGCGGGGTCGGGGTCGTACATCCTCTCGCCCCAGGCGTTCAACATGATGTCGTATTTGGAGTTTGTATCGGATCGCTGGGTGGAGCTTCATGTTTACCACCACTTCATGGGGGTGCTGTTCAATCGTATTCCTGGCATTCGGCGTCTTTCGCCCCGTGGGGTCATAGGGACCAAGGTACTCTATGGGTGGGCGACTTCTGCGAATAGGCGGCTCGTGCCTGCACAGCTGGAGGTAAAGGAGTTTGCGGGCGTGCCCTACGTAGAGGCCTCGGTGGGGGTGGAGAACATATTCCAGCTACTGCGCGTGGACTTGGTGTGGCGCGCCACGCACGAGCCCGATTGGAAGAAGAGCCTTGGCGTGCGTGGGGGGATCTTCTTGCAGTTCTAGGGTTTGCGCGGCGCTAGCTTTTGGGTGGGCAAGGCGCGGCAGGCCAGCGCTTGACTTCGAATACTTGGAGGTTTTTGGGTTGGCCGTTGTCGAGGTCGAGGGAGATGAGGGTGCGTACTTTGTGGAAGCCCGTGAGTCCGTAGGCCCCAGGGTTGATGTAGAGCAGGTTGAGCGATTTGACGAACTCCACCTTGAGCAGGTGGCTGTGGCCGCAGACTAGGATATTGGGCTTCTCCCGCTGGATGAGGTCCTTTATGCCTGGGGCCCAGTGGGCAGGGTGGCCGCCGATGTGGGTGATGAGGATGCGTAGCCCCTCGAGGGTAAACAGCTGGTTCTTGGGGAATTCGAGGCGCGTGGCGTGGTCATCGATGTTGCCGTAGACGGCCCTAATGGGGCATAGGCACTTTAGGGCCTCGGTCACGGTGAGGGCACCGATATCGCCTGCGTGCCAAATTTGCTGGCATCCCTCGAAGAAGGCGTCGCCGCGCTCGTCCCAGTGGCCATGGGTGTCGCTGACTATGCCGATGTGGGTCACGGGCTTGGGCTTAGGAGGCAGTGCCTTCTTGGGGCGTCTTGGTTGGGCTGGCGGCGTTCTCGATGTTGGCCACGATGTCCTCCTCTACGCGGAGGTTGTCGATGATGAAATCTTGCCGTGGCGGGGTGTTGCTGCCCATGAAGAAGGCTAGGAGCTGATCCACCTCGTCTTCCTTGGAGATGCGGACGCGGTCGAGGCGGATATCCTCCCCGATAAAGCCGCGGAACTCTTCGGGCGAGATTTCCCCGAGGCCTTTGAAACGGGTGATTTCAGCCTTTGGGCCGATGGTGCTGATGGCGTCGAGGCGTTCCTGCTCGCTGTAGCAGTAGAGGGTGCGCTTCTTATCGCGCACGCGGAACAGGGGGGTCTGGAAGATGAACAGATGCCCTTGACGGATGACGTCGGGGAAGAACTGTAGGAAAAAGGAGGTGAGCAGAAGTCGGATGTGCATGCCGTCAACATCGGCATCGGAGGCGATGATGACCTTGTTGTAGCGCAGGTTGTCCACGCCCTCTTCGATGTTGAGGGCAGACTGTAGGAGGTTGAACTCCTCGTTTTCGTAGACCACTTTTTTTGAGAGCCCGTAGGTGTTTTTGGGCTTACCCCGCAGGGAGAAGACGGCCTGGGTGTTGGGGTCTCTGGATTTAGTGATGGAGCCGCTGGCCGAGTCGCCCTCGGTGATGAAGATCATGGTCTGGTCGGCCTGGTGGTGGTTGGTGTTGTAGTGGATGCGGCAGTCGCGTAGTTTGGGATTGTTGAGGCTGACCTTTTTGGCTCTTTCCTTGGCGATTTTGCGAATGGAGGCCATGGACTTGCGGTCGCGTTCGCTCTCTTGGATCTTCTGGAGCATCACCTCGGCCACCTCGGGGTGCATGTGGAGGTAGTTGTCGAGTTCCTGCCGGATGAAGTCGCCCACGTACTGCCTGACGGTGGGCCCTCCGGGGGCCATGTCTTTGCTGCCGAGTTTGGTTTTGGTTTGCGACTCGAACACCGGTTCTTGCACGCGGATGCTCAGGGCCCCGACCATGGAGGCGCGGATGTCAGAGGGGTCGAAGTCCTTTTTGAAGAATTCCTTGATGGTCCTGACGGTGGCCTCGCGAAAGGCGGCCAGGTGGGTGCCGCCTTGGGTGGTGTGCTGTCCGTTGACGAATGTGTAGTGGTCTTCGCCGTAGGCGGTGCCGTGGGTGAAGGCCACCTCGATGTCCTTGCCAACCAAGTGGATGGGGGGGTAGAGGCCTGGTCGGGGCATGTTGTCATCGAGGAGGTCGATGAGGCCGTGCTCACTGTGGTAGGGCGTGCCGTTGAGCACTAGGGTGAGCGTGGTGTTGAGGTAGGTGTAGCCCTTGATCATGCTCTCCACGAGTGGGAGCTGGTAGTGGTAGTTTTTGAAGAGGGTGGCATCCGGCGTGAAGACGGTGAGCACCCCATTTTTTTCTTCGGGGGCATTGCGCTCTTGGCTTTCCTGGAGCTTGCCCTCTGCGAAGCGGGCGTAGAAGGCCCTATGGTCGCGGAAGCTGGTGATCTCGTAGCTGGTGGAGAGGGCGTTGACGGCCTTGATGCCCACGCCGTTGAGGCCCACGGATTTGCTGAAGGCGGCACTGTCGTACTTGGCCCCGGTGTTCATCTTGGAGGCCACGTCGATAACGCTGCCGAGGGGAATCCCGCGGCCAAAGTCGCGTATGCGTACGGTGAGGAGGTCGGGGTCGAGATCTACGAGGATCTGGTTACCCGCGCCCATCATGTGTTCGTCGAGGGAGTTGTCGAGCACCTCCTTGAGGAGCACGTAGATGCCATCATCGGGCTGGGAGCCATCGCCCAGCTTGCCGATGTACATGCCGGGGCGGCGACGGATGTGCTCGCGCCACTCGAGCGTCTGGATGTTGTCTTCGGTGTAGGATGTCTTGCTATTGTCAGCCATGGTGTCTAGTTGAGCCGTGTGCGCACGATGGCCTCCAACTCGCGCATGTAGTTGCGCTTATGCTTGCTGGGGGCGTAGAGGAAGGCCTCGGTGGTAATGAGGGAGTCGCCTTGGGGGCTCCGGGCGGTAAGCCCGATAAAGCTGCCGCCCATGGTGTAGCCGTGCATGTCCCAAAAGCCCCGCACACGCAGCACCGTGTCTCTCCCCGCCTGCATGAGGGTGAGCTCTGGGGGCAGCACGGGGGAAACGATCATGTAGCTGCCCTCAACAGGGCCAGGAAGCCACTTTTTGGTCACGCTGTCGCGCTGCGCAACGTACTCGTCCCGCGTGGGCCAATGGCCACGGTAGGGGGTGGTGTAAACCAGCAGGGATTGGCTAATCTCCTTCGTCTCCAATGAGATCCAAGAGAAATGCTCGGCGTTGACCCTGCGCGACATGTTGCCTGGCACGAGCATGCGTAGGCCATACTTGCGGTGGAGGTAGTCTGTCAGTTCCTTGCTATTGGTGGCCCGGAGATTATCCTTCAAGCGATCCATCTCCATCTGGGTGAACATGCCGCAGAGCTGCTGGCCGTTGGCGCCCACGAAGTCCGCCATGGCTTGCAGGCTCGGGCCTGAGCACACAACGACCAGCTGGGAGCTAGCCCACAGGTCGCGCGCAGTGGAAAATTTGCACTCCGAGGTGGCGCTGTCTGGCCTTATCAGGAGGATGTTGCGGAACGCTTGGAGTACGCCAGTAAACTTGTTGTTGGGGGCGTAGATGAGGTCGAAGGTCGGCTCTACTTGGGGAATAAAAGGGTACTCGCCGCCCAGCGTGGAGTCGAGTGCCCGGGCCAAGGGCGTGCGCGAGAGGTCGGCTCCCGCCACCACCAGCACCTGCCCAGGCTCTCCGCTTGGGGTGGTTGCCTTGTAGTTGCTGTTACTTGCGCACCCGAAGAGGCTTGAGGCTATAGGCCCCATGAGCAGCAGAGGGAGGATCAGGTATATGCGGCGATGATTCATGGTGAACGGTTAAGCGGCGACTGGCACGGCTTGCGTCAGCGGCAAAGGTAGGGAAATTAGGATTAGGCACTAGCTGCCATGTATGGGGCGCCCCGATGCTAGATAAGTGCTGGTTGCGCTGGCCACACTGCTATTTCGACATGCGGCGTAGGCTCTTTTGCGGTGACCAAGTAGCGTCGTGACGGAGGGGTGGGGGCATCGCTACCAGACGATTTAGTCGCGGGGGATTGCCCAAACGAGAAATAATACCTACCTTTGGAATAGGCTTAAAATTTTTGGGGAGGTCAAGAATGGCGGCACCTGGCATCGTAACCTTGAATCAGTTCATCATGGATAAGCAGGCGGATTTTCCGTTTGCTACGGGGGAGTTCTCACGCTTGCTCTACCACCTGGCTGTGGCGGCTAAGGTGGTGAACCAGAAGGTCAACAAGGCAGGCCTGGTGGACATTTTGGGGGAAGCGGGTACGGTTAACGTGCAGGGGGAAGACCAGAAAAAGCTCGATGTGCTGGCCAACGAGCAATTTACCCAGGCCTTGCGCAATAGCGGGGAGTGCTGCGGGATATGCTCAGAGGAAAACCAGGAGGTGGTGCAGTTCAATTCCGACTTGGCGGAAAACGGCAATTACCTGATCTGCATGGATCCCCTGGACGGATCGTCGAACATCGATGTGAACGTTTCCATCGGGACGATTTTCAGCGTCTATCGCCGTCTCACCCCCCGCGGGGAGCGGCCTTCGCAGGAGGACTTTT
This sequence comes from uncultured Bacteroidia bacterium, assembly GCA_947252645.1. Classification (GTDB taxonomy): domain Bacteria; phylum Bacteroidota; class Bacteroidia; order Bacteroidales; family CAJPTX01; genus Bacteroides_D. Next base: position 85,358 of record CAMXWF010000003.1, on the reverse strand, counting down.
TGCAGCCTGGGCGCGACCAAGTGGCCGCCGGCTACGTGATCTACGGCAGCTCCACGATGTTGGTCTATACCACCGGCCACGGGGTCAACGGCTTTACGCTCGACCCCGGGATCGGCGAGTTCTGCCTCTCGCATCCAGACATCCACACGCCGAGCAACGGCCAGATCTACAGCATCAACGAGGGCTATTACGTCCACATCCCGAAGGGCTATCAGGACTACGTGCGCTACTGCCAGGTAGAGGACAAGGCGTCGGGCAGGCCCTACAAGGGACGCTATATAGGCTCGCTGGTAGCCGATTTCCACCGCAATCTGCTCAAGGGGGGCATCTACCTCTACCCGCCCACGGCATCATCTCCAAAGGGGAAGCTGCGGCTTCTCTACGAGTGTAACCCCATCGCCATGGTGGCCGAGCAGGCCGGGGGAGTCGCCACCGACGGTACGAACCGCATACTAGATCTGAAGCCCACCACCATCCACCAGCGAACGCCCTTCGTGGTGGGCGCAGCCAGCATGGTGAAGGACTTCCTAGGCTGCCTACACCAGGCGGATTAGAGCGCGTGTCGCCTGACGGGCGGCAGCGGCCTTGCAAGCGAGGTTGTTGCCATGCCGAGGGGGGCGGCTGTGATGGCGACTCGATTCGTTGCCGGCGGAGCCGTTGGGGTCACGGGTTCACGTCGGTGTAGCCGTATATTCACGCCCTATCTCTACCTTTGTGGGTCTCCATCTGGTATACGGGATGGGGCGAGAGCGTGAAGTAGATGACCAAGAAAACAAAGATAGTAGCAACGATATCAGATCTGCGGGGGAATGCAGACTTTCTCCGAGAGCTCTATCGCAGCGGGATGAACGTGGTGCGGCTCAACTCGGCCCACCAGAATCCAGAGCAGGCCGCACGGCTGATCGACGTGGTGCGCAGCGTGGCGCCCGACATAGGAATCCTCGTGGACACCAAGGGCCCTGAGGTCCGAACCTCCTCCCGGGGAACGGCACTCCAGGCGGAGGTGGGTAAGCCGCTACGCGTGGTGGGCGACCCCGAAGGCGCCTCCGAGGGCAACACGCTCTATGTCAGCATGGTCCATTTTGCCGAGCAGGTGCCTCTGGGCAGCTCTCTGCTGATAGACGATGGAGACTTAGAGCTCGTGGTCACGGCCAAGGAGGGAGAGGCGTTGGTATGCTTCCCGCAGAGTGCCGGGGAAATCAAGAATCGTAAAAGCGTCAATGTGCCCAATGTGGTGCTGGACTTGCCCGCGGTGAGCCAGAAGGATAAGCTTTTCCTCGAAATGGCGGCCCAGAAACACGTGGACTTCGTGGCGCATTCCTTCGTGCGCACCGCGCAGGATGTACAGGAGGTACAGGCGTTGCTGTCGGCCGCGGGGAGCAAGGCGAAAATCATAGCCAAGATAGAGAATCAGCAGGGTGTGGATAATATCGACCAGATCCTTGATGTCACCTACGGGGTCATGGTGGCGCGCGGCGACTTGGGGATAGAGATACCCGAGGAGCAGGTTCCAGAGGTGCAGCGGATGATCGTGCGCAAGTGCATAGAGAGCAAGAAGCCAGTGATCATCGCCACGCAGATGCTCCACTCGATGATCGAGAACCCACGGCCTACGCGGGCGGAGATCAGCGATGTGGCTAGTGCCATCTACCAGCGGGCCGATGCCATCATGTTGAGCGGCGAGACGGCCTACGGACAGTACCCCGTGCAGGCCGTACGCACCATGGAGCGGATCGCTACCGAGATTGAGAGCCATCTGCAGCCGCTCCACACCCTCAAGATGCACCGAGTCAAAAATGTGATCACAGAGACGCTTTCGCATGCCGCCGTGGATGCCTGTAGGGCCATGCCCATCAAGGCGATAGTACTCGACACCCTTAGCGGACGTACCGCACGCTACATCGCGGCATACCGGGGACGTGTGCCTATCTACGCCATGTGCTACCGGGAGGAGGTGATGCCGCAGCTCGCGCTCACCTACGGGGTGGAGGCCTACTACGTCAAGCGCAACTCCACGCGCGACATGTTCCTGGTGGAGTCTATCCACATGCTACTCACCCAGGAAAAGGTAAAACCCATGGACCTGATCCTGGTGGTGGGCGGCAGTTTTGGGCCAAGCAATGGCGCCTCGTTCATGGAAATAGGCGAGGTACGCAATATCCTCGCTGTGCCCAACCCACATGGTAACTTCGGAGAGTAGGGGCTATGGCCAACGTGATATTGGAGGCGCATGCCATCACGAAGCACTATGGCCAGCTGGAGGTACTCAAGGGAATAGGCCTTCAGGTGCCTACGCAGGCCTTGGTGGCCATCGTGGGCCCCAGCGGCGCAGGCAAAACCACGCTGCTACAAATCATCGGCACCCTGCTGGCCCCCGACCAGGGACAGGTGCTGGTGCAGGGACAGGACGTGACAAAGCTCTCGGCTCGCGCCAAGGCCCGCTTCCGTAATGAGCGCATAGGCTTTGTCTTTCAGTTCCACTACCTGCTGCCAGAGTTCACCGCGCTGGAGAATGTGTGCATGCCTTTGCTCATAAGGGGTGAATCCATGGCCAGGGCCAAGCAGCGGGCAGGGGACCTCCTGGATACTTTTGGCCTCACGCCCCGCGCGCACCACAAGCCCAGTACGCTTTCGGGTGGCGAGCAGCAGCGCGTGGCTGTCTGTAGGGCACTAGCCAATGACCCGCCCCTCATCCTAGCCGACGAGCCCACGGGCAATCTGGACTCAGCCAATAGGGCCGATCTCTACGCCATGTTCCTCCACCTGCGCGACACCTTGGGCAAAACCTTCGTCGTGGTCACCCACGATGAGGACCTAGCCGCCCTGGCCGACGTGGTGGTCCACATGGCCGATGGGGCCATCGTGGAAATGGAATAGGAGACGTTGGGCCTCCCCCTCAATGCCTGTATGGCTGCCTGCGGACTGTAACGAGGCTCGGAAACTACCAGGGGCTCTTTAGCCCTTACCCTGAGTCCGGCCAGCAGGCAGGCATGGCGTATATCGCAGTCAATGGCAGTCAGGTGGCTGCTTGGCGTGATATACCCATTGGTAATACATCCCAAGTACCATACCCCGCAGTAAAACTGGGGTCGGGGTAGGAGTGCGGAATGGAATGCGGAGGTAGGCCGCGGGCGGGAACTGCCTGGGGTGCCTACTGCCAGGGCCACATTTTGTGTAGGTAGGTCGCAAGCCTTGTGGAGAGCGCTTGATGGGATGGGCGGAGGGGCGTTGGTGTCATGACTCCTGCTACGCTCTGGCAGGCAATAGGCGCCTACACACGAGGGCATTCCCAAGCGTGGTCTGTGGGGGCGAAATCGCGCTGCTCTACGCGCGAGCCAAGGTGGCGCATGGGGCATACTGTCCCATGTCGGCTTTGCGCTATTGCCCTGCGACTAGGTAAACGCTAATGGCTCTTGCGCATAGACCCCTGGAGATTTATTGGATTTGGCTACCTTTGCGGAGACACAAGCACACTAGGATAGGATGGAGCTACTACAAATCACGATAGACAGCTCGGCGGTGACTGCAGCAGCTGGTAGCATCGATATGAGCCTGTGGGACATGGCCGTCAAGGGTGGCTGGTTGATGATACCCTTGGTGCTGCTGTGGTTGCTGTCGATGTACATTTTCTTCGAGCGCTACATAGCTATCCGAAGAGCCTCGCGGATCGACCAGAACTTCATGAACCGCATCCGGGAGTACATCATCGACGATAAGATCGAGGCGGCCTTGGAGCTCTGCCACACCCAGAAAAGCCCCGTCTCAAATATGATCGCCAAGGGGATCGAGCGCATCGGCCGCCCGATGGCCGATCTGAACACGGCGATTGAGAATGTGGGCAACCTAGAGGTGGCCAAGCTCGAACGAGGCTTGCCCATGTTGGCCACGGTCTCGGGCGGAGGACCCATGATAGGCTTCCTCGGCACCGTGACCGGGATGATTCAGGCCTTCTACGACATGTCCATGGCGGGCAACAACATCGATGTGGGGCTGCTCTCCAGCGGCATTTATACGGCCATGGTCACCACAGTCGCGGGTCTCATCGTCGGTATCCTGGCCTACTTTGGCTACAACTTCCTCGTGGCCAGAATCGACAGGGTGGTCTTCCAGATGGAGGCCAACTCCCTGGAGTTCATGGATCTGCTCAACGAGCCAATGAAATAGCTGCCCACCCCATGAAACTCAAGCGCCATACGGGGGCAGAGGCCACCTTCCAGATGTCATCGATGACCGACATCGTCTTCCTGCTCCTCATCTTTTTCATGGTCACCTCCACCCTGGTAGCCCCCAATGCCCTCAAGCTCCTGCTACCCCAGAGCAACAGCCAGACCTCGGCCCAAGCTATTACCACCGTGAGCATCACCCGCGACCTAGCCTATTATGTGGAGCAAACCCCCGTGCCGATAGGGCAGATGGAGGGCTACCTCCAGCGCAAGCTGGCCCACGAAGCAGAGCCTACCATCTCCCTCCACGTGGATAGAAGTGTGCCCATGGAGGCCGTCGTCAAGGTCATGAACATCGCCAAGGACAACCGCTACAAGCTCATCTTGGCCACTGCTCCCCTCGATAGGTAGACGGGTTACAACCAACAGGGCTTTGGGCTACGAGTCGGTCAAATACACTTGGGGCGACAGCGACAAATCGGCGCAACGCTGGGCCTTGTTGGCTACCCTGCTCCTGCAGCTCTTGCTGCTGTTCATCCTGTTCTATTTTGGCTTCTCTACCCCCCTGCCCCTACCGGGGGAGGAGGGGATAGCCGTATCGTTTGGAGAGCCCACCGCGGGCGGACAAGGAGGCCCCACGGCTGCTCCAGCACCCCGCAGGACCCAGACACGCCAGCAGGTAGAACCCTTGACTCAAGATTTTGAAGAGGCTCCCTCCATCCCTGTCCCCAAGCCAACGCACCGACCTAAGCCACAGGAAAAACAGGAGACACCACCCCCAGAGCCAACAAAACCTCCAGTACCCCAGGTAGACAAGGACGCACTCTTCCCGGGACACGCGCAGGGCAATAGCTCGCAGCAGCAGGGCAGTGGACTAGGAAACACCCCTGGCCAGCAGGGCGACCCCTCATCTAGCTATACAGGGGCAGCGGGGCTTGGGCAGGGTCAGGGCTCCAAGGGCGCAGGGCAGGATGCCCACGGCATTAGCTATAGCCTGGGGGCTAGGGGCGCATTGAGTTTGCCCCTGCCAAGTTACCCCAAGCAGAAGGGCGGAAAGGTGGTGGTGAAGGTATGGGTCAATCGTCAGGGCCGAGTGGTGCGGGCGGAGGCCGGGCAGCCCGGTAGCACTACCTTCGACAATGCCCTCCTGCAGGTGGCCCGACAGGCCGCGCTGCAAGCTTCCTTCGACACCGACAGCAATGCCCCAGAACAGCAGGTGGGGAGCATTACCTACATCTTCCAGCTCAAGCAGTAGGGCCATGGTGCAGCGGGCGAAAAAGTACTATGTGGTCTGGAAAGGGCTCACACCAGGTGTCTATGCCAGCTGGGCGGATTGTAAGGCCCAAGTGGATGGCTTCCCCGGGGCCCAGTACCGAGGCTATGCCACCCTCGAGGAGGCCAAGCAGGCCTATGCAAAGCCCTTTGTCCCCCCACACGCCCCCACTGCGCCGCGCTGGCTCACAGCAGGCGTGAAGCCCGTGCTACCCTCCGTGGCCGTCGATGCCGCCTGCAACATGAAAACAGGCACCATGGAGTATCGGGGCGTGGTGACCGATACCCGGCAAGTCATCTTTGCCATGGGCCCCTTCCCCGACACTACCAACAACGTGGGGGAGTTCCTAGCCCTTGTTCACGCCATTGCCCTGCTCTCCCAGGCTGAGAATCCAGCCCTACACACCTACCCCATCTATTCCGATAGCATCACGGCCCTCTCCTGGGTACGCCATAAGAAGGCCAACACCGCAATGCCCCCAACGCCCAACAACGCTCCCCTGCGCGCCCTCGTGCAGCGAGCCGAGAAATGGCTCCAGCAACACCATTGGGACAACCCCCTCTACAAGTGGCGCACCAAGGACTGGGGAGAGATCCCGGCAGACTATGGGCGTAAGTAGCCCAGGGATGGTGGAGTAGGGGCGGCCTAGCACGCCCAACCAACAGCCGAACCAAGCGGCCAAAAACGGGAATTTTGCTGACAAAGGGCAATTTGCTACCTTTGTCTTGGGAACAACGCTAGGGATAGGAGAGGCTTGGTGCCATGGAGGATGCGCTCGACATAGAGGTCAAGAGCCTGGGGGAGTCGGTGGGAAAACTGCTGGCGGCCTACCAGAGCGTGTTGGAGAAGTTGGCGCATACCCAAGAGCAGCTCAAGCAGTCGGAGTCCTTGCGTAAGCAGGCAGAGGCCAAGCTGGCCGAGGCGGAGCAGGGTCTGCAGGTAGCGAAGGCCGCCGTGGCCTTTGGCCCAGGCTCCAGCGACGCCAAGGCCGCCAAATACCTACTACGCGATGCCCTGCACGAAATCGATGTGTGCATCGGCCTCTTGCGAAGCTAGCGGTGAACCCACGTTGTTGTGAAAGGAAAAACCATGGAGCAGCCCACAGCGGATGTCCAGGTAGTGATAGCCGGGAAGACATATAGTCTCAATGCCCCCGAGGGCGCAGCACCATACATGCTGCAGGCCGCAAGGAGGGTGGATGCATCGTTCCAGCAGAGCTTCGAAAGCATGCGCAGCAGCGGCAGCGACATGGCCGCACGACGGGAGGCCTCGCTGGTCAAGGCCGCACTGTTCAGCGAGCTGCGCGCCATGAAGCTCCAAGAGCGCAACCTGCACCACGACCAGCTCCTCGAAGTCTGCCGAGCACTGCGCATTCAGGTCGACAATTTCCTTACACAGCACGACAAATAGATCTTTGTAACCTCTGGGAGACGAGCCACGGGACGCCGGCTACGCGTGTGAATTGCGGAGCTCAGCGTTTTATCATTAGGCACAAGCTTAGTGACGCTAGGGCAGGCCTAGGTGACCGGCCTTCGGGCGGGGATTGGCGGGGCGGTCTTGGCCGCCACACCAACGTTGGAAGCCCGCACGTTGCAGCAAGCCTATACATGTGAATTTTGGAGCTTCCAAAATTCCCCGGCCAGCGTCAGGGCTCGTCTCCCTCTTTTTGTGCGTCTGTGTTATGGATAAAATCGTGCTTATTGTCATATCGTTGGTCGCCTTCGCAGTGGGGGTGGGGCTATCCTATTGGCTCTTGAGTAGGGTCTTCGCGCGTTGGAAAACCGCTTTTCTCCACAACGCGCAGCAGCAGGCCGAGCGCCTAGAGCAGCAAAAACGTCAGGAGGCCACAGAGCAGTTCAACCAACTGCGCAATGAGTTTCGCAACTCTTGTCAGCAGCGAGAGGAGGCCTTGGTGCGCCAGGAATCCGACCTCCGGCGCCGCGAGGGGCAAGTCCGCGACCAGCAAAATGAACTGCAGCGCACCCGCCGCGAGGTCGAGGGTCTCCGCAAATCCCTCGACGGCGATCGCATGCGCCTCGACAACGAGGCCCAGCGTGTCGAGGCCTCCAAAGCTGAGTACCAGAATAAGCTCTCAGAGCTGGACACCAAAACCAAGGAGGCCGACCGCTTGCTGGAAAGCGTCGCCGGCCTCACGGTGGATCAAGCACGACAGCAGCTTATGCAGCGCGTCGAAGAAGATGCCCACCGAGAGGCCGTCAGCCTCAGCAGTGAGATCATCGATGAGGCCCGCCTCACCGCCGACAAGGAAGCAAAAAAGATCGTCATACAGTCCCTGCAGCGCCTAGCCACCGAAACGGCCGTGGAGAACTCCGTCTCCACCTTCCATATCGACTCCGATGACGTCAAAGGCAAAATCATCGGCCGCGAGGGCCGCAACATCCGTACCCTCGAAGCCCTCACGGGGGTCGAGGTCATTGTCGACGACACCCCCGACACCGTGGTCCTCTCCGCGTTCGACCCCGTGCGCCGCGAGTTGGCCCGCCTTGCCCTCCATCAGCTCGTACAGGACGGACGCATCCACCCAGCGCGCATCGAGGAGGTCGTCAACCGCGTGCGAAAGCAGCTCGAGGAAGAAATCATGGAAACCGGCAAGCGCACCGTCATCGACCTCGGCGTCCACCCCATGCACGCCGAGCTGGTCCGCATGGTCGGCCGCATGAAATACCGATCCTCCTACGGTCAGAATCTCCTCCAGCACTCCCGTGAGGTGGCCAACCTGTGCGCCATCATGGCCAGCGAGTTGGGCCTCAACGTCAAGCTGGCCAAGCGCGCTGGCCTGCTACACGACATCGGCAAAGTGGCCGAGGACACCCCCGATAAGCCCCATGCCATCGTGGGCATGGAAATGGCCCAAAAATACAAGGAAAAACCTGAGGTCTGCAACGCCATCGGCGCGCACCACGACGAGGTGGAAATGTCCTCCCTGATTTCCCCCATCGTCCAGGTGTGCGACAGCATCTCGGGCGCACGACCCGGCGCACGGCGTGAGGTCGTGGAATCGTATATCAAGCGTCTTCAGGACATGGAGTCGCTGGCTAAATCCTACCCTGGGGTAGAAAAGTCCTACGCCATCCAGGCGGGGCGGGAGCTGCGCGTCATCGTTGGGAGTGACAAGGTGACCGATAACGATGCCAGCAGCCTGGCCGCAGAGATAGCCAAACGAATCCAGGATGAAATGACCTACCCGGGGCAGGTGAAGGTCACCGTCATCCGAGAGACCCGCGCCGTCATGATCGCGAAGTAAAATCTCACACAGCGCCAGGCCAACAACGCTGGGCGCACGGGGCAAATAACTATTCCCTTTAGGCGTATTTGATGGCAGTGAAGCAGCTGGAGGACCTCATATCGACCTTGAATCCGGCCCAGCGCCGTGCAGTGGAAACCACCGAGGGCCCCCTGCTCGTGCTTGCGGGCGCCGGCAGTGGTAAAACAAGGGTGCTTACCCTGAGAATAGCTTACCTGATTGCCCACGGTGTACCCGCCGACAGCATCCTCGCCTTGACCTTCACCAATAAGGCCGCCAGCGAGATGCGCACGCGCATAGCCGACGTCGTGGGTGTACGACTGGCTCGGCAGGTGCAGGCCGGCACTTTCCATTCCATCTTCCTACGCATCCTGCGCAACTATGCTGTGCAGCTGGGCTATCGCCCAGGCTTCTCCATCTACGACGTTGGCGCCACCGAGAAAACCCAAAAGCTCATCCTCAAAGCCCTCGGCCTCGACAAGGAGAGCTACCGACCCAAAATGGTCCAGAGCTACATCTCCAGCGCCAAAAATCAGCTCGTCACCGCCCAGGTCTATTGTTCCCACCCCGACATCCAGGCTATGCTCCAGGCGCGCCGCGTGCCTCGCGTGGCCGAGGTCTACGCCCGCTACCAGCAGGAACTCATGCAGAGCAACGCCATGGACTTCGACGACCTGCTGCTCAACATGTTCCTCCTCCTCAAGCACTTCCCCGACATCCGAAATACCCTCCAAGCCCGATTCTCCCACATCCTTGTCGACGAGTTCCAAGACACCAACATCGCCCAAAGCAAAATCCTCCAGCTACTCACCAATGCCCAGCAGAACATCTGCGTAGTGGGCGATGACTCCCAGAGTATCTACGGCTTCCGCGGCGCTGAGGTACGCAATATCCTCAACTTCCAGACCGCCTACCGCGGCGCCCAAGAGGTCAAGCTGGAGCTCAACTACCGCTCCACGGCCGCCATCGTGGAGGCCGCCAATAGGCTCATAAGCCATAATGCCGACCGGCTGAAAAAACAGTGCCGCAGCGCCGCAGCCACCACGGGCGAGCCGGTAGTAGTGGAGCAATTCTACACCATGGACGAGGAAATGGCCTTCGTGGCCCGCGACATCCAGCGCATCGCCCTCTCACGACAGATCCCCTACTCACGCTTCGCCGTCCTCTATCGCACCAATGCCATGTCGAATGCCGTGGAGTCGGCCTGCCGTAAAATCGGCGTCCCCACGGTGGTCTACGGGGGCATCTCCTTCTTCAGCCGCCTGGAGGTGCAGGATCTGTTAGCCTACATCCGCATCGTATGTAACCCCAACGACCAGGAGGCCCTGCTACGCATCATCAATAGGCCCCGGCGCGGAATAGGAGAAAAATCCATCCAGAGCCTGCTCGAGGCGGCCACGGCCCAGAACCAATCCCTGTGGAGCTACCTCCACGCCATGGTCAGCCCCCCAAAAGGCCTAAGCCGAAAGGGCTGGGATGCCATTTGCGCACTCTGCATGCAGATTGATGGCTGGCTTCACCAGCTCCACCAGACGGAGGCCGCCCAGCTCGCCCAAGCAATCTACATCGAGAGTGGGCTACAGGCTCTCTACGCCGCCGAGGACATCAACCACCCCGACGACCCCGACCTAGTGCGCGACGACAATATCCGCGAGCTCCTCCAGGAAATGGAAAAGTCCGCCGCAGAGTTCGCCAACGAGGGCAATACCGAGCTGTTCACCCTGCCCATGTTCCTCGACCAGGTGAGCCTGATGACCGATGCCGATACCAGCGATAAGGAGGCCCCAGAGGCCAGGGTCATCCTGAGCACGGTCCACTCCTCCAAGGGCCTCGAGTTCGACTACGTCTACGTTGTAGGCCTCGACCAGCAGCTCTTCCCCCTCCAGCGCGCCATCGAGGAACAGCAGATTGAGGAGGAGCGACGACTATGCTACGTGGCCCTCACCCGAGCCGCCAAGCGACTCGTACTCACCAGGGCCACCGTCCGATTCCTCCAAGGTAGGCAGATGAACTGCCTACCAAGCCAATTCCTCCGAGAGGCCATTGAGGGCTTTGAACCCCTCTACGACCCCTACGTCAACGGCGCGGAGAATGCCAGCACGCAGTTTGAAGGCTACCGGCAGCGTGGCTTCAGGGGGGCAAACCTGCGGAGCCAACCTACCCGCGACGACGCTATCAGCGCACCAAGACTGCGCACGCCCTTCGGGCAAGGAAAGGTTACCCAGCAGCCCACCCCGGAGCTCGTGGATCGCACCGGCGAGGACAACCTCCCCTTCCAAGCCGGAGAACGCGTACTCCACGACAAGTTCGGCCACGGAGAGGTCAAGCAAATCATGGGCGATGGGGTCAACATGCGCGTCAAGGTCCTCTTCGACCATGAGGGCGAGCGCACGCTCCTGCTCAAATACGCCAAGCTCAAAAAAGCATAGCCATGGCCGCCCCACAGGCTACCGACCTCCGCATTACCATCGACCAGCACTCCGGCTTCTGCTTCGGCGTGGTGCGGGCCATCGAGATGGCTGAGCAAGAACTCGAGCTACAGGCCCCCCTGCTCTGCCTAGGCGACATCGTCCACAACGAGGAAGAGGTGCGCCGACTTACCAACCTCGGCCTGAAAACCATCCATTACCCCGATCTCCAGACCTGCGCCCCGCACCAACGCGTCCTCTTTAGGGCCCATGGGGAACCGCCAACCATCTACCAACAAGCAAAAAAACAAGCACTCACCATCGTCGATGCCACCTGTCCCGTGGTCGTGCGACTCCAGCGCTTGGTGGCCAGCAGGGGGCAGGCACTCAAGGCCAACGGGGGGCAAATCATCATCTACGGCAAACCCGACCACGCAGAGGTCAATGGGCTCTTGGGGCAAACTGACTGTGAGCGCCACGTTGTCCTAACCACACAGGACCTCCTACCCCTCCAATTCAACCGACCAACCGATTGCTTCTCCCAAACCACCATGGATCCCACCCAGTACCAGCACATCGCCGAGGCCATCCGCTCCAAAATGCAAGAGGCCTACCAAGGCCCCGACATACCCCTGCAAGTCCACAACACCTGCTGCGGCCAGGTGAGCCACCGTCGCCGGCAGATCGCCCAATTTGCCGAAGCCCACGACCTCATCCTCTTCGTGAGCGGACAGAAAAGCTCCAATGGCCACATGCTCTTCGCTACCTGCCAGCGAGCAAACCCAAGAGCATACCTCGTCTCCCATGACAACGATGTGAAGCCCGAGTGGCTGCAACACGTACACTCCGTGGGCATTTGTGGTGCCACTTCCACGCCACGGTGGCTCATGGAAAACGTCGCACGAAAAGTGAGCACGTTGTATACCTCACTCCTCACTTCCAGCACGCATGATACGCCCTGAGCCGCTCATCGTGGCCCCCATCCCCGTGTCACGCCCGTGGGGCGGCACTTATCTGGCCAAACCAGGCCCCAATGGTCCCATTGGCGAGGTGTGGCTCTTTAGCCTCTACCCCGGCTACGTGTCCACCGTGGCCGAAGGCCCCTATGCCGGGCAGCCGCTCACCGCGCTCTTCGCCAAGGCCCCCCAAGATTGGCTTGGGGAAAAGGCCGCCCACACCTTCGCGGGCGGTTACCCACTCCTAGTCAAGCTCCTCGATGCCGCAGCTCCCCTATCAGTCCAAGTACACCCCTCCGCAGCCCAATGTGCCGCCCTGGGCCACGGGCAGCCAAAGCACGAGATGTGGTACGTGCTATGCGCAAACCCTGGCGGACGCATGCTGGTCGGCCTGACCCATGAGGCTACCCGTAGCCAAATAGAGCAGGCCATCCACGACCACACCCTCCAAACCCTGCTCAACCACTACGAGCCAGCCCCCCACGACTACTTCGAGCTACCCCCAGGCACCATCCACTCCCTAGGCCCCGGCCTCGTGGTCCTCGAAGTGCAGCAGCAGAGCGACACCACCTTCCGCCTCTACGACTGGGGGCGTGTCGACGCGCAGGGAAAACCCCGCCAGCTCCACCTCCACGATGGCCTCCAGTGCGTCGACCTCAAGCCCTATGCCCATCCGCTGCCTGCAGCCCAAGTCCCAGGAAACTGGACGCTCCTGAGCCATAATCCCCACTTCGTCACCTATCGGCTACAGGCGCCCGCAAGCCCCACGAGCTGCCCACTGCCCTCGGCCGATATGCCCTGGGTACTCTACGCAGCGCAAGGACGGACCCAGTTGCGCTTCCCTGGAAAGGCCCCTTGGCACCTCTCCCCCGGTTGGGCCCTCTTCGTGCCACCAACAACTCCCCAGCCCCCCTACGTTCTCCTAGAGCCCGAGGCAACCCTCTTGGCCTGCTCGTTGCGCTAGGCCTTGGCCCGTAGTGGAATATTCTTTCTACCTTTGCGCCCGGATGAGGGTATCGACGTGCGCCGGGAGGCGTGCCGAGAGCAAGGGAAGCTGGTGCGATGCCAGCGCTGTGCCTGCAGCTGTAATCTCCGAGCTACACTAGTACCCCCTGGGCTAACCGATGCCACTGCCCCGCGCTACGGCCTTTGGGCCATAGGGGTGGGAAGGCCAGCCTAGGGACGGAGAGAGCCAGAAGACCTGCCCCATCCAGCAGAGGAGTCGTGGCCAATCTCAGGTCAAGATTGTAGTCGTGATGGAGAAAATTTGTGCGGCGCACGTATGGCGCCAGGGGCTTGCGCCCCTAATTGCGGCCTTGCTTTGGGCAGTGCCGCGGGTAGTGCTGGGGCAAGCTACGCCGGCCGATTCGGTGGATGCGCAGCTCAACATCGACCCAGTAGTCATCACGGGCACCGGCACGGCCCATCAGCTCAAGAATGCCCCCGTGCAAACGGAGGTCATCCACCGCGAGGTCATCGAGCGCTACGGCAGTGCCCCACTCACCAGCATCCTCTCTGGGCTTATCCCCTCCTTCGACTTCAGTCGTAGCGACATGGGCACCGCTCTCCAGATGGGCGGCCTCGGCGGTAGCTATATCCTCATCCTAGTCAACGGCAAGCGCCTCACGGCCAACGTGAGCGGACAGCCCGACCTCGACCTCATCGACCCTGCCTCTATCGACCATATCGAGGTGGTCAAGGGCGCCGCCTCGGCCCTCTACGGCAGCGATGCCATCGCGGGCGTCATCAACATCATCACCAAAAACTACCCCCACGATTTCTCCATCACCAATACCACCCGCCTCGGCTCCTATATGACCGCCCTACAGTCCAACTCGCTCCAATGGACTCTAGGTCCCTTCAGAAGCCTCACCTCCTTCATGCTCAAACACTCCGATGGCTGGCAAAACACCACCTGCGAAGATCCCAACCGCTACGAGCACCCCATCACCAACTCCGTCAACAAGACCTCCAACGAGTATACCGACTGGAAGATAGCCCAGCACCTCTACTGGAATAGGCCCAGCTACGCCCTCTACGCCCAAGGCGACTACTACCGCAAGGACATCCATAGGCCCACCGGAGTCCCCGACTACAAAACCTACGACTTCCGCTACCAAAACGCCTCCGCGGCCCTGGGCGGAAAGGTTCTCTTTCCCGGCGGACATCAGCTGCTGGCCGACTTCAGCTACAGCATGCACGCCTACTATTACGTCTACACCGGCGAAACCTGGTCCACCTATCGCGATGGTAAAGGCAAAGAGATCTCCTTCCCCTACCAGCCCGGCAACGTCTCCCTCGAAAGTAACGCCCAACGGGCCGAGGGCATCGTCAAGGGCATCGTTGAGCTCCCCTACGCCAACCGGCTCAGCGTGGGCCTACAAGCCGAGTACGATTGGCTCATCGCCCCGCAGCGCCTCGATGCCAATCCGCAGGGCGACGTGGTGGGGGCTGCCTTTGCCCAGGACGAATGGTCGCCCACCAAAAACTTCAACCTCACGGCCGGCCTCAGGGTCACGGCCAACAAGGCCTTCAAGGCCCGGCTCACGCCTAAAGTCTCGCTCCGCTGGAAGATCGCGCACTTTACCCTCCGGGCAGCTTACGCCGAGGGCTTCAAGCTGCCCACGATCAAAGAACTCCATTACCGCTACATCCGCCAGATGGCCAGCGTCATCCTCAACATGGGCAAGCCTGACCTCAACCCCCAAACCAGCCGATACGTCTCGGCGAGCCTCGAGTACGCCATCCCACGCTTTGAGGTCAACCTCACGGGCTACGCCAACTTCCTTGACCAGATGATCACCATGGTCACCATCCCCATCGCCGAGGCCCCAGGTGACCTCGTGGTCACCTACGCCCCCACCAAGGTCAGGCAGTACAGGAATATGGACGATGCCCGCACCTACGGCCTCGACTGCAACCTCCGCCTGCGCATCGTCGATAAGCTCACCCTGAGGGCAAGCTACAGCTTCCTGCAAACGACAGCCCATCTCTTCGACGACGACAACCAAGTCATGCGCAGGGTCATCATCGACGGCACCGCCAACCACCGCGCCACCTGGGGGCTCGAATGGTTCCGCAGCTTCTTCCACCAGCGCTACCGCCTGAGCCTAGCCCTCTTCGGCCGCGCGCAGAGCACCCGCTACTACCAAGACGACGGCAACGGAAAACCCTACCACCTCTGGCGCATCAATACCCAGCACGACTTCAACCTCCCACACCACTGGGGCCTCTCCCTGGACCTAGGCGTTGACAACATACTCAACTACTACGAAACCACCTACCACCACCTCCACTACGGCACCTACACCCCAGGACGCACCTTCTACGGCGCTCTCACCATCCGCTTCGGCAAAGATGCAAAGCTCCCCGCACCAGCCACCATGACCCGCCACGCCTCCTCGGCCCCCGCCGAGAACCCCGGCGGCGAACAATAGTGTAACCATTTAATCCATATTGCTATGAAACGTTTGATGTGTCTTCTGCCACTCCTTCTGGTGGCGCTGCTAGCCTTCAACCTCACCGCTTGTAAGAAGAATCAAAACGATCCAGCGCAGATCGCCCTGTCGAACCACGACCAGAAAATGAAGGCCGTTACCGACGAGGTCAAAAACGTCAAAAAGCACGACAAGGCCCTCCTCCTCGTCTCCTTCGGCAGCACCTGGGAGGCCCCACAGAAAACCTTCGCCAACATCAAGAAGGCCTTCGCGGATAAGTTCAAAGACCGCGATGTCTATTTTTCCTTCACCTCCGAGATCTGCATGACCCGCTGCATCAAGAAGGTCAATAAGTACTACTACGCCCCGGAATTCTACCTAGAGGCTCTCGGGCTGGCTGGCTATAAAGACATCGCCGTCCAGTCCCTCCACGTGATCCCCGGCGAGGAGTACCTGCGCCTCAAGGGCAAGGTGAAAGATTTCCACAATAGCGGCGACCATCCGAAATTCGGCGAGGTCACCGTCTACCTTGCTGGGCCCCTACTGGAGGAGGAGTCCGACTGCCAAACCGTAGCCGACGCCCTCCACAAGGTCTATGGCGACAAAGTGACCTCTAATGTCGTCTGCTTCATGGGCCACGGCAACCCCGACGGCTACGACTACCAAAACGGCAACTCCCGCTACACCATGATGGAAAAGAAGCTCCAGGCCCTCAACCCGAACTACTTCGTGGGCACCGTCGACATGAAGGGCAACCTCGTGAACGACGTGGTTAAGCGCATCAAGGCGGCCGGCAAGACCTCGGGCAACGTCATGCTCCACCCGCTCATGTCCATCGCGGGCGACCACGCCAACAACGACATGAAGGGCGGGACCAACCCCACAGAACCCGAGGAGGGCAGCTGGCGCCAAGTCTTGGGTGCCTCAGGCTTTACCTGCACTCTCAACGACTGCACCATCATGGGCTTGGCCGACTACCCGCCCATCGTCAACGTCTGGATTAGCCACATGGAGAAGGCTCTAGCGGCCGACCCCATGTACCCCGAGAAGGAGGAATAGCCTACCTACTACCCCACACGCCCCTTGGAGGCCCCATTGGTTGCCTCCAAGGGGCTTTCTGTTCCCATAGCCCTTGAATGCGACTACCCCCCTGGGGAAAAGCTCTGGGGCTACGCCTCCCTGCGTACGCAGAAACGCACGCCCCAGGCGGCCGCAGGACTACGCCGAAAAGAGTACCTTTGCCTATTCTGAACGTGGCCCCATCGCCAAGAGAGGACAGCACCATGAAGATCGGTATCGTCACCGCCATGCCCAGGGAATTCGACTTGCTGCTGGCATCGCTCGCAGGGCCCCAGCAGCGGGAGTACGGGCCCTTCTACTACGCCTGGGGCACCTTGGGCATCCATCAGGTGGCCATGGTGCTGGCGGGCATAGGGAAGGTGCACGCGGCGCTCGGCGCGGCGGCCCTTTTGCAGCATGCCGCAGTGGACTGCTTGCTGAGCATTGGCTGTTCTGGGGCCCTATCTCGCCAGCTGAAGCCCACGGATCCCGTCGTGGCCTCGGCCTGTGCCTACCATGACGTGTGGTGCGGTGAACCAAACCAGTATGGGCAAATACAGGGCTGCCCGCCTATCTTTGCGTGCCACGTCAAGCTCTCGCAGGCCCTAGCGGACAGTCTGTGTGTCCAGCCAGGCCTGATAGCCTGCGGGGAGTACTTCGTGCCCCAAGAAGACCATCTGAAGGCCATCATAGCCCATTTCCCCGAGGCCCTCGCCGTGGATATGGAGAGTGCTGCCGTAGCCCAAGCGGCTTGGATTACTGCCACGCCCTTTGCGGCCCTGCGCGCTATTAGCGATACGCCCATTACGCCCGACAACCACCAGGGGCAATACGACCTCTTCTGGAAAGAGCAGGCCGCCTCAAGCTTTGATGCCCTCATGGCTGCCGTCAAAGCATTGCCTGACCAGCTCGATCTTTCGCAGCCTCAATAGTACCCCCAAGCTTTTGGCCATGGAGAAAATACCCAGCTTCCAAATCAACCATCTGCTCCTCAAGCGTGGAGTCTACGTTTCCCGCAAGGACCAGGTAGGCAGCGCCACCATTACCACTTTCGACATCCGCATGAAGGCGCCCAACCGCGAGCCCGTCATGGATCAGGCTGCCATGCACTCCATAGAGCATCTGGCCGCCACCTATCTACGCAACGACCCGCAGTGGAAAAACCGCATCATCTACTGGGGGCCCATGGGGTGTTTGACGGGCTGCTATCTCTTGCTGGAGGGCGACCTAGAGCCTAGCGACATACTTGACCTCCTGCGAGCCACCTTCAGATTCATCGCCACCTTCCAGGGCCCCGTGCCAGGGGCCACCACGCGCGACTGCGGTAACGCCCACCTGCACGACCTCAACGGCGCGCGGGCCGAGGCCACCAAGTTCCTCAACGAGGTGCTTGATCACATCGCCCCCGACCGCATGCAGTACCCCCAGTAGCCCCGTGGCTTGAGTGGCCCTCCCGTTGTGCGTCCCCAGCCGCCTGCGCTACCTCTAGCTGGAGATGTCTTCCCCTGCTGTTGCGCAGTGGCCCAAGCCCCTCAATGCCCCCCATTTTCTGGAATCTTGCACCACATCAACGCCGTACCATGGCCGTACCAACGCCGCTCTTTTTCGATATTTTAGCGGAGCCGTAGCGAACATGGTGCGGAGTTGATTCCATGATTTCGCCCACAGCTGGCGGCGATGCCTGTGGGGAGCTGCGTTGAGACCACGCTCCACCTGCTGGCCCAGGCGAGGGCACCTGTGGTGGCATCCTGTTGCGGGCGATAGGATGCCACCAGGGGGTCTTGCGCCTCGTGTTGTGGGGGCACCGTGGTGGACGTTAGTCCTCGTAGTAGATCCTCGCCACGCGGGGGGAGATGGTGCTGAGGACTTCGTAGGGGATGGTGCCATGGTATCTGGCGACCTCCTCGAGCGTGGGGCTGGTGCCGAAGATGGTTACGGCATCGCCCTCTTGGACGCCGAGGCCCGTTACGTTGACCATGCAGGTGTCCATGCAGACATTGCCGAACACGGGCGCCAGATGGCCCCGAATCCCCACCTTGCCTACGCCATTGCCCAGTCGGCGCAAGAAGCCGTCGGCGTAGCCTATGGGTATGGTGGCGATGGTCATATCGTGGAGGACCTTACCCTTTCTTCCGTAGCCCACCGTGTCGCCGGGGTGGAGGTGCTTGACCTGCATCACGTAGGTCACCAGGGAGGCCACTGGCTGCAAAGTTGGGGCACCCACTGCGGATAGTCCGTGTAGGCCGATTCCCAGGCGCACCATGTCGTACATGGCCTCGGGGAAGCGCTCAATCCCGGCCGAGTTGAGCGCGTGCCAGAGGGGATGGTAGCCCAGGGCCTCGTCGATCCGCTGGGCCATCTGGGCAAATAGGACCAGCTGCTGGTGGGTGAAGGCATCTTCGGTGCGCTCGTCGGCGGCCGCCAGGTGCGTCATAATGCCGCGCACCTCTATCTGGGGCAGCTGCTTAAGCGCAGTGAGTAGGTCGTTGAGCTCGTCCCTCTGGAAGCCCACCCGGTGCATGCCCGTGTCGAGCTTGATGTGGATAGGCACGCGTCCAGTGGCCTGGGCTTGAGCTGCTGCTGCGTAGCCGCGTAGCATGGATAGGGTGGCTATTTCGGGCTCGAGCTGGTGCTGTAGGAGGGTGGGGAAGGCATCGGGGGCGGGGTCGAGCACCAAGATGGGCAGGTGTACGCCTGCGTGCCTTAGGCGCACCCCCTCGTCGGCAAAGGCTACGCCGAGATAGTCTACATGGTGGTATTGTAGGAACTGCCCCAGCTCCTCGCATCCGTTGCCGTAGGCAAAGGCTTTCACCAGCACTAGGAGCTTGACCCCTGGGCGTAGGAGCCCCTCAAAGTAGTGCAGGTTGTTGCCGAGGGCACTGAGGCTAATTTCCATCTGCGTGCGGTGGCGCTGCTGCTCGAGCATGGCGCACACGCGCTCGAAGCCGAACTCCCGGCTGCCTTTGACCAGCGTGGCGTGGCCGGCCACGATTTGGGGATCCCAGTGGGCCAGCAGTTGCTCGGTGGTAGCAAAAAAGTACCCTCCTGGGAAGAGGTGTTGGTGGGCCATCATGTCGCTACCCACGCCTACGAAGCGATCGGCCCCGCTTTGCGCCACCAGCTGCGCCACTTGGGCGTAGAGCACCTCGGCGGGTAGGCCGCTCTGGCGGATGTCGGACAATATCACGGCCCCGGGGGCCTCCCCGGCCTGCTGGTGGAGGAATTGCAGCGCCACCCGGAGGGAATCGAGGTCGCAGCTATAGCTGTCGTTGATCAGGGGAAAGCCATTGCTGCCCTCGCGGCGTGCCAGGCGCATGGGCATGGCTCGTAGTCCCCGTAGCCCTTTCACGGCTTGCTCGGCCGTCAGCCCCAGTACCAGGCTACTGAGTAGCACGTGCAGCGCGTTGGAGATGGAGGCCTGGTCGCCAAAGGGTAGGAAGCCCTCTAGACTCTTGCCGTGGTATTCTGCGTGGAAGGGTACGCCCTCTGGGGTGCTGGCCCCGAGGGAGACGGGCATGGTGGCCGGCAGGCCCTTTATGGACCACGTGATGAGCTCTACCCCCTTGGCCACCAAGGCCTGCTGCGCCAAATCGTAGGCCTGTTCCTCATCGCGACTGAGCACCACCTTTTGCGCGGTGCGGAAGAGCTCCAGCTTCTCTAGGCATTTGCTCTGCATGTCGGCAAAGCCCTCTTGGTGCGCGGAGCCCAGGTGGGTGAATATCCCCACGGTGGGCTGGATCATCTGCGCGAGGGCGGCCATCTCCCCGTGCTTGGAGATGCCGGCCTCATAGAGCCCCAGCGTGTAGTTGGGGGTCAGGCCGAGGAGGCTGAGGGCGACCCCCACCTGCGAATTGTAGCTCTTGGGGCTGTGGTGTACGCGTAGGTAGGGCTGTAGGACCTCGTAGAGCCATTCCTTGACGACCGTTTTCCCGTTGCTGCCCGTAATGCCCACCACGGGTAGCTCGAAGCGCTGGCGGTGGTAGCGGGCTAGGTGCTGCAGGGCCTTGAGCGTATCGTCGACTATGAAGAAGCAGGCTAGGGGCAGCTTATTGTATTCTGGGCGGTTTTCCGACACCACGAAGTGGCGCATGCCGCCCTGTAGGTAGGCCTCTTTCACGAAGTCGTGCCCGTCGTGGTGGGGACCCTTGAGGGCGAAGAAGAGCACATCGTCGCCCCGCTGGATACCGCGACTATCGATGGAGACCCGGCGCACTACGCCCTCCCCGGCCCCTACGTGCTCCGCCCCAAGCGCCCACTCGAGCTCTTGTACGCTATAGTTCACCATGCCATTAGTTCCCTGAAAGCTTGCTTGTGAGGGTCTTTTCTGCTAGCGACACCACAGCCTCCAGCCCCTCTGCGTTTTTGCCTCCGGCCTGGGCAAAGCCTGGTTGGCCGCCGCCGCCGCCCTGGACGAGCTTGGCCAGCTCGCGCACCAGTTGCCCGGCGTGGAGCTTGAGTGCTTGTACGAGGGAGTCGCTCAGGGCCACGGCGATGGTGGGCTTTCCATCGTGGTCGCTACATAGCACTGTGGCCACGCGTTCGCCCTGGCTGCGTATGGCCATGGCAAGGGCCTTCACCTGCTCGGGGTTCATCTGCTGGAGCCGCTTGACCACCAGGATGCCTTCGGGAAGTTGCTGGCCCTCGGCGTAGAGGGCAGCGGCCTGGTGGGCCAGTTGGGCAGCGCGCAGCTGCTCCGCCTCCCGACGTAGGGCTTGGTTTTCCTCGGCGAGCCGCACCACGGCGGCCTGGGGTTTGCCCTGGGCATGCAGGAGGGTGTCGATGGCCTCGAGGCTGCTCACGGTGTGATTGATCCATTCCTCGGCCGCACGGCCTGCAATGGCCTCAATGCGGCGCACCCCGGCCGATATGGCGCCCTCGCTCAGAATTTTGAAGAAGCCGATGTTGCCCGTGTTGGCCACGTGCGTGCCCCCGCAGAACTCGGTGGAGGGCCCGTAGCGCAGCACGCGCACATGGTCGCCGTATTTCTCTCCGAACAGGGCCATGGCGCCCATCTGACGGGCCTGGGCTATGGGTACATCGCGAAACTCCTCCCGCGGGTACGCGGCGCGCACCAGCGCATTGACCATGTGCTCTACGCACTGGAGCTCTTCGGGCTGCATTTTCTGGAAATGCGAGAAGTCGAAGCGGAGGTGCGTGGGCTCCACCAGGGATCCTTTTTGCTCTACGTGGCTCCCGAGCACTTGGCGTAGGGCGTAGTGGAGGAGGTGGGTGGCCGTGTGGTGACAGGCGGTGCGCGCCCTAAGGTCGCTGTCCACCTGGGCTTGGAATTCCTGCGTGGGGCTTTCGGGCAGGTGGTCGACTACCAGCACGCCTTGGTTATTTTCCTTGAGGGTATCGAGTACGGTGAGCTTCTCGTTGGGCGAGGTGAGGGAGCCCTTGTCGCCCACTTGTCCGCCCGACTCGGCGTAGAAGGGGGAGCGGTCGAGTACGAGTTGATATTGCTTGGTGCCGTGCTGCTCGACGGTGCGCATGCGGACGATGTGCGCTGGGGTTTCGAGCTGGTCGTAGCCCACGAACTCGGTGCCGTCCTTCTGTGGGCGGAGTTCCACCCAGTCGCCGCTGACCACGGTGGCGGCTTGGCGCGAGCGGGCTTTTTGCTCGGCCATGCCCTGCTCAAAGCCGGCGGCATCGAGCGTAAAGCCCTTTTCGCGCAGCATGAGCTCTGTGAGGTCGCGGGGGAAGCCAAAGGTGTCGTAGAGGGTGAAGGCCACGGAGCCCTCGAGTTGTGTACGTCCTTCGCGTTGGCAGCGGGCCAGCTCGGCCTGGAGTAGCTGGAGGCCAGCTTGTAGAGTGCGCAGGAAGGCGGCCTCCTCTTCGCGGATGACGCTCTCTATGAGGCGTTGCTGCGCTTGGAGCTCGGGGTAGTTGCTGCCCATGGTGGCGATCAGGGGGCCCACGCCGTCGCACAGGAAGGGCGCCCTAAAGCCCAGGAAGGAGTAGCCATAGCGCACGGCGCGTCGTAGGATGCGGCGGATGACGTAGCCGGCTTTATTGTTGGAGGGGAGCTGTCCGTCGGCAATGGCGAAGGCCACGGCGCGCAGGTGGTCGGCCACCACGCGTAGGGCCACGTCGGTGCTCTCCTGCTCATGGTAGCGCACCCCGGCGCGGCGGGCGAAGTCGGCTATCAGCGTTTGGAATATGTCGGTGTCGTAGTTGCTCTCCTTGCCCTGTAGCACCATGCAGAGCCGTTCGAGGCCCATGCCGGTGTCCACGCAGCGCAGGGGGAGCGGTTCGAGGTGTCCATCGGCCTTACGGTTGTATTGCATGAACACCAAGTTCCAAATCTCGATGACGCGTGGGTGGTCTTTGTTCACCAGGCTGGCACCGGGGATGTTTTTTTGCGCTTGGGGGTCACGGAGGTCGATGTGGATTTCCGAGCAGGGGCCGCAGGGGCCCGTGTCGCCCATTTCCCAGAAGTTGTCTTTGAGCGAGCCGAGCAGGATGTGGTCTTCCGGGAGGTATTGCTTCCAGTATTCGAGGGCTTCTTGGTCGCGCGGGATGCCGTCCTGCGTGCTGCCTTCAAACACGGTGGCGTAGAGCTTGCTGGGGTCTATGCCATAGACCTTGGTGAGCAGCTCCCAGGCCCAGCCTATGACTTCTTGCTTGAAGTAGTTGCCGAACGACCAGTTGCCCAGCATCTCGAACATGGTGTGGTGGTAGGTGTCGTGGCCTACCTCCTCGAGGTCGTTTTGCTTGCCGGAGACGCGTAGGCATTTCTGTGCGTCGCATGCGCGGGGCCAGGGGGCGGGCCGCACCCCGAGGATGTATTCCTTGAACTGGTTCATCCCCGCGTTGGTAAACATGAGGGTTGGGTCGTCCTTGATCACCATGGGAGCCGAGGGCACTATCTGGTGGTCGTGCTGCTGGAAGAAGTCGAGAAACGCCTTCCGGATGCTATTGCCGTCCCATGCCTGCGCCATAAGAGTTGCTGAGTTAACGGTGATTCGCCTGCGGCCCAGGGTGCCCGGCGTGCGGCGCCAAAGCCCTAGGCCATCGTTGGGCAAAGGTACGCGTAAGTGGCCAAAGTTTCTTGGCTACTCTTGGTCTTTGTGGCGCAGGGCCACCAGGTCGGTGGGGAGGATGAGTTTGCTGGAGATGGCGTAGATAGTCAGGCCGGCTACGGATTTAATGCCGAGCTTGGCGCTGATTTTTTTGCGGTGAGTGGTGACGGTGTGCTCGCTGATGTAGAGGGCTTTGCCGATCTCCTTGGCCGTTTTGCCCAGCACTAGCTGGCGCAGCACCTCGGTTTCCCGGTCGGTGAGTTGAGGTGTGCTGCTGCGGGCTTCCCGGGGTTCGAGTAGGTATTGGGCCACCGTTTTGACTATGGTTTCCCGTTGTTGCGTGGGGTAGATGCACTCGTCGAAATACTGCTCAGCGAGCTTGTCGAGGGGTGCGCTGCAGAGCGCGAGGATGCCCATTTCGGGGAGTTGACGTCGCAGCTGCGTGAGGAGGTTGGCATCGCTATAGGTGAAGAATGGGTCGAGTACCAGCACCCTGAGTCCCTCTGGGAGCTGGCGAAACATCTTGCGCTCGAACGAGGTTTCGAGCTCGGTGCGCACATCGGGGTACTGGAAATCCAGGATGGCCTTGAGCCCGTAGCCTAGGAGGAATTGTGGAGCGCAGATGAGGATTTTGGTGTCGCTGGCTATTCTTTCCATTTGGCCTCCTCTTTGGCTACGAGCGGGGTGAGGATCAGGTCCTCAATCATGGTGTGGGTGTTGATGTCGTTGCCTAGCGCGGCTATGGCCAGGTAGAGCTGGCGCACCAGGGCGTAGGGCTCGCTGGGGGGCAGGAAGCGCACTAGGAGGCTTTTGAGATCGTTGAGCTTGTCTTCGATGCTACCGTGCTGGTGGTGGTAGTCTTTCACGCTGTAGCCCTCGTGGGCCCTGGCTGGCTTTTGGGGGCCTTGTGGTGAGGCTAGCTGCGCCATGTAGGGGAAGGCCACTTGCTGCTCGTAGTCGAAGTGGTGCTGCACTTCCTGCACGTAGCCCTCGAAGAACTGCCGCATGAGCGCGCCGCTGCCTTCCTGCTGGTAGCCCCAGATCTTGGTGATCAGGTTCATGATTTCCGGATAGGCTTCCGTGCGGAAGTACTCGTGGGAGTAGAGCAGGTAGTCTACCAGGACGGGTATGTCGCTTCGGAGCAGGTTGAGGTTTGGTGGCAGTTGGTGATACATGGTGATATGGAGCAGGGCTATGAGCACTTGGGCGCGTACGCCCCGTTGCTCGGCTAGCTCCTCTAGGGTCTGCTCTTGGACGCCTAGCGCGATTTGCAGGCGCTCCAGCACCATGATGGCTTCGGGGTGGTCTAGTAGCAGGTCCGCAGCACGCTGTGATTTATGTATAGCCGTCATTGCGCACAGTGATTTGTGTGCAAATCTACAACTTTTGTTTCTTCCGTTGCTGGATTTCTGCTGTGGACGGCAATATTTTGGTGCGTGGTGTGCGGGTTGGGGTTAGTGGTGGTCTACTAGCTGGGAATAGAGGGTAGCCAGTTGCTGCGCCATGGTGCTTTGGGAGAAGTGCTGGGCCCATCGCTTGCCTTCGGCCACCATGGTGCGGCGCAACTCTTCGTGGGCCAGTACCTGATTTATGTGCGTGGCCAGGGAATGGGCGTCGTGTGGGTTGCAGTAGCGCGAGTGGGGGCCTCCGGCTTCTTCTAGGCAGCTGCCCGTGGCCCCGATGACGGGTACGCCGCAGTGTAGTGCTTCGAGGATGGGGATGCCAAAGCCCTCGTAGAGGGAGGGGTAGATGAAGAGGTCGGCGGCTTGGTAGAGCGCGGGGAGGAGTGGCGTGGGCACGCTGCCCAACACGCGTACGCGGTGGGCCACGCGGAGTGCTTTGGCGCGCTGTAGGATTCTATGGGTGTAGGCGGTGGTTCGCCCCGCGAGCAGCAGGGGGATTTCCTGATTGTCGAGCTTGGGCAGGGCTTCTACGATGAGGCCGGCGTTTTTGCGTTCCTCGATGGAGCCTACGCTGAGCAGGTAGCGTGGGGGGAGGTGGAGCGCGTGTTGGGCCTGGGCGAGTTGTTCTGGTGTGACGGTCTGTTTGAATAGCTCGGCGCACCCTTGGTAGATGACGGTGATTTTTTCTTCGGCTATGCCATATCGGGCGATGATGTCGCGCTTAGTGCATTGGCTAACGGCCACGATGCGCGAGGCCAGCCGGCAGCTGCGTTTGTACTTGACGTGGTAGAGCAGGGCGTCGAGACGTGGGTAAAATTGGGGGTATAGCTCGTAGATGAGGTCGTGCATGGTGAGTACGCTGGGGATGCCCCAGGCGGCGATGTTGGCGGGTAGCTCGTTGGAGAGTCCGTGGAAGAGCTGGGCTCCCCGGGCGAGTAGGGGCTTTCGTGCGAGACTATTGCGCCAGCGAGCCTCGTAGAGGGGTAGGTGGTCTTTTTCCCCCGTGATGAGCTGGACGTTTTGGCCGATCAGCTGCTGGTAGAGGGTTGGGTCGCCCGCGGAGGCGGAGGAGAGTAGGCAGGCGATGTTTGGGGCGAATAGCTTGAGGGCTTCGATGACGTAGCGGCTATAGTTGCCGAGCCCGGTGCGGTTTTTCACGAGGCGTTTGGCGTCGAAGGCTACAGTGAGCGGTTGGATGGCCATGGGAAAGAGGGTAAAATGCTACCTTTGTGCGTAGGCGTTGAGCGGTTGACGGGTTGGCAAAGGTACTCATAGATTGCGAGCGTTGCAGGAAGCGCCCCTGTGGGCTGCAGTACTATTGCGATCTGCTTGTGGGGGGGCTCAGGGAGCTCCGTGACGACATAGTGGCCTATGGGCCCTGCGCGGTGCCAGGGGTGCCGCAGATTGCCTACCGGGCACTCTGGAAGCATGGTTTGAATCCCTACCCGCGTCGGTTTGCGTTGACGCATTTGACGCACCAGGGTAGCAAGTTGGCCTACGGGGCCTTTGCGCGCAAGGTGCTGCTCACGGTGCACGATGTGAACTACCTGAAGGTGGATGAGGTGAGCGCGTTCACCAAGCATCGCTGGATGGGAAAGGTGGCGCGCAATCTGCGGCTGGCCGATCGGGTGGTGTGCATTAGCCAAACGACCCGGCGTGACTTGCTGGAGGTGCCCCTTTTCCGTAGGGCCCTTGCCGATAAGCCGGTCGACGTGATATACAATGGGCTGGCCTTCCCCACGGGGTCTTTGCCGCGGGAGGCCTTGCCCGAGCCTTTGGCGCTGCAGCGGCCCTATATTCTGAACATCGGGGAGTCCAAGCCGAAGAAGAATCAGCTTACGCTGGTGCGCATGTTGCCCTACATAGAGGAGGACGTGGTGCTGGTGCTCAATCCGCAGGACAATGCCTACGCGGTGCGCGTGCAGGAGGAGGCTAGTCGGCTGGGTGTGGGGTCGCGGTTGCATGTCTATTCGTACGTTGGTGAGGGGGCGAAGCAGGCCTTGCTACAGTTTGCGCGGGCTATGGTGCACCCATCGCTGGCGGAGGGCTTCGGCTATACCCCGGTGGAGCAGATGTACCACCGGCATCCGGTTTTTCTATCCCGTTGTGGGTCGTTGCCCGAGATAGGTGGCGGTGCGGCCTACTATTTTGCCGACCCGCAGCAGCCTGAGCAGATGGCGGAGGAGTATAGGCGTGGTATGGCCGACTACATTGCTCACCGGGCGGCGCGGGACGCGGCGCTAAGGTCTAGGGCTGAGGAGTTTTCGCAGGGGCATATGGCGCAGGCCTATAGCCGGATTTACGATGAGCTGCTGCAGGCGTGAGTGGGGTTGCTATGGCCCAGGTACGATGCTTTCGCCATGTGGCGCGGCGAGGTGTCGGGTGTAGTTTTCCTGGGCGACCTTGGGGGAGCTGTTGGCGTAGCAGTAGAGGCAGCCGTGGGGGCAGGTGTCGTATTGTCCAATGTCTTTTGATGGGGTGCAGCCGCAGAGTTGGCGTTGTCCTTTGTCCTTCCTGCTGAGGAGTAGGTCGTGTGGGCTTTTCGCTTGGTGGTTGGGGTCGATGAGGCCTGGGGAGAGTAGCGTTTCGGGCTGGTAGTTCACCAGTTGGGCCATGAGTTCCCCGTCGACGCAGCGGTTGTGCGCTATGCCGTACTCGGCCAGGTCGATGGCTTCGGCGCAGGTGGCTATCTGGAAGTTCCAGTGGTGGTTTTTTCGGTAGTTGTTGAGCTTGCGGGCGAATTCCCGCATGCTTTCGTCTTGCCATTCCAGGTAGGCGATGTGGGCGTTGGTGAGGTTTTTTTTGACGTTGGGGTAGTTTTTGATGTCGGCGAAGCTAAAGACGAGCTTGTGGGTGTAGCCTTGTAGCTGGTTGCCTATCCGGGTTACTTTGTCGAGCAGTTGGTCAACGCTTAGGGTGTTGGAGAGTAGGAGGGGGTCAAATCGCCAAACGAGGGCATTTGGCCCTAGCTGGTCGGCGAGCTGTTTGAAGGTCTGGATGCGTGCGTCTAGAGGCGGTAGGTTGGGTTCGAGGCCTTGGTCGTGGTAGTCGTTGAGGGTGTATTGGAGGTAGCAGCTGATGCCTTTTTGCTGTAGCGTTTGGAGCTTTTGGAGTAGCGGGGCGGGGGTTTTACTCCAGAAGACGATGAAGCGGCAATTTCGTAGCGAGACGTAGTAGAATTTTTTGTTGAAGCGGTTTTGCCAGGTCAGGTATCCCACGTTGAGGCGCTCTAGGAGCCAGTCGAGGTAGAAGGCAGGTATGTCGGTGGCCCTGCTGGCGGAGATGACGGAGGGGGCCAACATTTTGACAATTTGTCCAGAGGGGAGAGCTTGCCAGAGGTGTTTGAGCATAGCGGAAGGGCAAAAGCAAGCGGCGTGGGCTCCCCCTATACGAGGGGCCCACGCCGAGGTCGTTGCGCCGTGTGCGCTACTCCATGTAGCTTTCGATGGGAGCGCAGGTGCAGATCAGATTCCGGTCGCCGTAGCCGTTGTCGATTTTAGAGACGCTGGGCCAGACCTTGTTGAGGCGTACCCACTGGAGGGGGAAGGCGGCCTCTTCGCGGGAGTAGGGGTGCTTCCAATCGTTGGCGGCCGTTTCGAACATGGTGTGTGGGGCGTTGAGCAGGAGGTTGTCCTGCTTATCGGCCTTGCCGTGTAGGATGTCTTCGCACTCCTGCCAGATTTGGATCAGGGCATCGCAGAAGCGGTCGATTTCCTGGAGGGATTCGCTCTCGGTGGGTTCCACGAGGAGGGTTTCGTGTACAGGGAAGGAGAGTGTGGGTGCGTGGAAGCCATAGTCCATGAGCCGGTGCGCGATGTCGGCGGTTTCGATGCCATATTTTTCGCGGAATTTTCGGCAGTCGACGATGGTTTCATGGCCTACTCGTCCTTTCTCATTGGTATAGACGATGCCGTAGTGTCCTTTGAGCTTGGCAACGATGTAGTTGGCGCTGAGGATGGCGACCTCGGAGGCTTTTTTGAGGCCTTGGGTGCCCATCATGCGTATGTAGGCGTAGTTGACCAGGGCTAGGCTGGCACTGCCCCATGGGGCAGCCGAGACGGCACCGATGGCCTTATCGCCGCCCGTTTTGACCATGGAGTGCCCCGGGAGGTAGGGCGCGAGATCCTTTGAGGCGCAGATGGGGCCAATGCCGGGTCCGCCGCCGCCGTGGGGGCCAGCGAAGGTTTTGTGGAGGTTGAGGTGGCAGATGTCGGCACCGATGTAGCCTGGCGCGGAGAGGCCCACGAGGGCGTTGAGGTTGGCTCCATCGTAGTATACGAGCCCGCCGTTGCGGTGGATGATGTCGACCATTTCGCGGATGCGGGCCTCGAAGATGCCGTAGGTGGAGGGATAGGTGACCATGAAGGAGCTGAGGACGTCTTTGTACTGCTCGGCCTTGGCCTTCAGGTCATCGACGTCGACGTAGCCCTTTTCATCGCATTGTACAACGACGACCTTGTGCCCGGCCATGGCGGCGCTGGCGGGGTTTGTGCCGTGGGCGGAGGCTGGGATGAGTACGATGTTGCGCTGCGGCTGCCCGTGGTCGATGTGGTATTGCCTGATGACGAGCTGCGCGGCGTATTCCCCAGCGGCGCCGGAGTTGGGCTGGAGCGAGACGGCCTCGAAGTGGGTGATGGTGGCCAGGTAGTGCTCCAGGTTGTGTAGCATTTCCATGTAGCCCTCCATTTGGTCGGCCGGCGCGAAGGGGTGGATGGCGCCGAACTCCGGCCAGCTCATGGGGAGCATGGCGGCTGCTGGGTTGAGCTTCATGGTGCAGCTGCCCAGGGAGATCATGCTGTGGTTGAGGGCGATGTCTTTGTTTTCTAGGCGCTTGATGTAGCGCATCATCTCCGTTTCGGAGCGGTAGAGGTTAAATACCTTTTCCTGCAGGTATTGGGTAGAGCGGGCAAGGTTTTTATCGATGGGTTCGCTGCAGGTGTCGATGCACTCGATGGAGATGTTTTTTTTGCCGAGTGCCTGCGCGAAGATGTCGACCACGGTTTGCACCTCTTGGGTCGTGGAGAGCTCGTCGAAGGCGATGGAGATGGCCCCTTTGTGCGTGTAGTAGAAGTTGATTTTGTGCTCTAGGGCCACCTTGCGCACCTGCTCGAGGTCGGCCTGCGAGGCAGGTATGATGCGAATGGTGTCGAAGAAGTTGGAGTTGGTGACGTTGAGCCCCATTTCCTTAAGGGCCTTAGCGGTGGTGTGCGCGGCGTGGTAGGCGTTGAGCGCGATGCGCTTGATGCCCTCTGGTCCGTGGTAGACGGCGTACATGCCGGCCATGGTGGCAAGTAGCGCTTGGGCGGTGCAGATGTTGGAAGTGGCGCGTTCGCGCTTGATATGCTGTTCGCGGGT
The DNA here is from genome assembly GCA_947252645.1 of uncultured Bacteroidia bacterium. Classification (GTDB taxonomy): domain Bacteria; phylum Bacteroidota; class Bacteroidia; order Bacteroidales; family CAJPTX01; genus Bacteroides_D. The sequence goes on along the minus strand of CAMXWF010000003.1, from coordinate 55,017 downwards.
TTGCAGGGCGAGTCGGAGGGCTTGTTGGCCCAGGCGGTCGACCGAGACACCCACGATGCGCCCTGGGATGTCGCGTTTGTAGTTTTCGGTGGTGGCCATGTATCCGGCACTAGGGCCGCCCAGGCCTATTTGCACGCCGAAGCGCTGTGTGCTTCCTACGGCCACATCGGCGCCCCAGGCGCCTGGGGCTTCGTAGAGCGCGAGGGCCAGGAGGTCGGCAATGGCTATGACGAGGGTTTTGTTCTCGTGGGCTTTTTGCGCGAACGCCCGGTAGTCGTTGACGTTGCCTTTGGCATCGGGGAATTGGACGCAGACGGCGAACTCCTTGCCGGTGAAGTTGTATTGGCTGTAGCTGCCCTCGACGATCTCAATGCCCTGCGGGATGGCCCTGGAGTGCATGACATCGCGGGTTTGCGGGAAGACATCGTGGTCGATGAAGATGATGTTTTTCCCGGCTTTTATGTCGGCCTTAGCGCGCACCCTGTGGGCCATGAGCATGGCTTCTGCGGCGGCTTGGGCTTCATCGAGCATGGAGGCGTTGGCCATGGGCAGCCCTGTGAGGCTGGCCACCATGGTTTGGAAGTTGAGCAGGGCTTCGAGTCGCCCTTGGCTGATTTCGGCTTGGTAGGGGGTGTAGGAGGTGTACCAGGTGGCGTTTTCAAAGATGTTGCGCTGGATGACGGGCGGGGTGCAGGTGCCGTAGTATCCTCGGCCGATGAGTGAGCGGAAGAGTTTGTTTTTCTGGCCGAGCGCATGGATGTGCGCTAGGTACTCCTGCTCAGACAAGGCTGGCGGTAGCTCGAGTTCGTGTTTTAGGCGGATGTCTTGCGGTATGGTTTGCTCGAGTAGATCCTCCAGGCTGCTAGCGCCGACGGTTTTGAGCATGTAGTCCAGTTCGGAGTTGCGTGGCCCGATGTGGCGATCGACAAATCTGTCTTGACTCATTGTGCAACGGATTATATGGTTCGTAACTATAGTGGCGGTCAGTGAGAGCTTGCCGCCGTCTTGACAAAGGTAGGGATTAACTCTGTTTTTCTAGTAGTTAACAACAGTAGCGCGGGCTTACTGTTCATCGTCTGGGTGTAGGAAGTAGCGTGCGGCCTCGTCGGCCACGAGGTAATTTCGGATGGAGATGGGGACTTGGTAGCTGTGCATATCCTGGATGGGGACGCGGCGGTAGCGGTAGCGTAGGGCGTAGGTGGGTTCGTGGAGGGCGATGATGTAGAAGTGGATGAACAACTCCTGGTGGCTGAGGAGCTGGTGTTTGACGGGGGAGGTGCAGAGCAGGGTGTAGTTTTGGCCTAGGAGTTCCTGCACGTCGTGGAGCTTGGCGAGTTCGGCGAAGGTGAGGTCGTTGGTGGTTTCAATGAGGGGGAACTGGTAAAGGGAGTGCCAGATGTCTTTTTTTTCTCGTCGTTCGATGAAGGTGGAGTTTCCGTGACGTAGCATGAGGAAGTTGAGGTGTCGAGGCCGTATTTTGAGGGTTCTTTCTTTTGTTGGGAGCTTGAGCTGTAGGGCATTTTGCTGGGCGTAGCATTCGCCGAGGAAGGGGCACACTTGGCAATCGGGCTTCCCGGGCGTGCACTGTAGGGCGCCGAAGTCGATGAGTGCTTGGTTGAATCGGTGAGGGCTGGCTTTGTCGATTAGTTCGAGGCAGAGTTCGCGGAATATTTTTTTGCCTTGCGCTTTACCGGGTGATTCGAAGATGCCGTAGACGCGCGCAAGGACGCGGTATACGTTACCGTCGATGGCCGGTACGGGTTCTTTGAAGGCGAAGCTAGCGACGGCGCCGGCGGCGTAGTCGCCGAGACCTGGTAGAGTTCGGAGCGCGCTGTAGCTATTGGGGAGCTGGCCGTGGTATTTTTCCATGACGATTTGTGCGGCCTTGTGGAGGTTTCGGGCTCTGGTGTAGTAGCCGAGCCCTTCCCAGAGCTTCATGACGGCATCGAGTGGCGCGTTGGCCAGGGCGCTGATGGTGGGGAAGTTGGCGAGAAAGCGGTGGTAGTACTCTGTGCCTTGGTCGACGCGGGTTTGCTGGAGGATGACTTCCGAGACCCAGACGTGGTAGGGGTTGGGGTCGTCGCGCCAGGGGAGTATTCGTCCGTGCGTGCTAAACCATTGGAGCAGTTCTTGCGTAAAGCCCATTGCAGTGCGGTGGTGAGCGGCTAGAACCTGTAGTCTAAGGCTAGGAAGAGCAGGTGGTTGAATTGTCCTTGCTGAGGGGCCATGGAGCTTTTGGCCATCAGTCCCCGAATAGGGAGCAGGGAGTATTGCCATCCGCCGGTGAGGCCTAGCCCGCGGTAGAAGCGCCAGATTAGGCTTGCTAGGGCGGAGAGTTCAAACTGTTTTGGGGTGCCCCTGGAGTTGGCGAGGTTACCGTAGGTGTTGTGCTCTTGGTAGGCGATTAGGTAGGCTATGGCCGGGCCGGCCCCCAGGGTGAGTTGGCCTAGTGGGTGGAACTGGAGCTGGAGCGGCAGCTCGAAATAGTGGAGCTGTAGGTCGTAGTCTAGCTGAGTGGTGCCGTTTTGTTTGCTTACGGCGTGGCTTCCTTTGCCGAGGTAGCGGAAGTCGAGGCGGAGTCCCCAGTGTGTGTTCCAATCGTAGGCGACCCATGCGCTGGCCAGTGCGTTTATGCGTCGGAAGCCGCTATGGCCGTCGCCGTCGACTTGGCTCACGGTGGCGCCCAGGGCGAGGCCGCCGTAGAAGCCCTTGCGGGCTATTTCTGGTGGGGTAGAGTGCGTTTTCTCGGCCCTAGTGGGGACAGTTGTTTTTCCCGCGCTAGAGGGGCCAACCACCCATCGTAGCGTGTCATAGCGTGGGTGTGCTAGGCTGTGCGTGGAGAACAGCGCTAGGAGAAGTATGTGGAGGACAGTGGTCAGGAGTCTAGAGAGCTTCAAGGCGCTTGAGCATGATGGGTACGCCCACGGAGGCCACTTCCTGGATGACCTCCACGTGCCTATTTCCAGGTGTGGTGACGTTTTTGGGGTCGACGAGGAAAGTGGGGATATTTTTAGGAACGTAGAAGAGTAGACCGGCAGCTGGGTAGACGTTGAGGGAGCTTCCCACGACAGCAAATAGGTCGGCACTTTTGGCCATGTTGCTGGCCTGGGTGATGTTTGGGACGGCTTCGCCGAACCAGACGACGTGAGGTCGTAGCTGGCTTCCGTCAGGTGCAAGGTCGCCGATATGCAGGTCTGGGCCATCGATGTTGAAAATGGCGTTAGGGTCTTTGCTCGAGCGGCTTTTTTTGAGTTCGCCGTGTAGGTGTAGTACGTGGGAGCTCCCGGCTCTTTCGTGGAGGTCGTCGATGTTCTGAGTGATGATTTGGATTTCGAACATTTTTTCTGCCTCCGCGAGGGCGAAGTGCGCAGCGTTGGGCTGGGCCTTGTAGAGTTCGCGGCGCCGCGCATTGTAGAACTCCTGCACCATGGCTGGGTTGCGTTCCCAGGCTTCTGGGGTGGCTACGTCTTCGACCCTGTAATTTTCCCAGAGTCCCCCTGCGTCGCGGAAGGTTTTGATGCCGCTCTCGGCGCTGATCCCTGCGCCTGTTAGCACCACCAGCCGTTTTTTCCTAGCACTTCCCATGTTTTACTCTCCCGTGGTTACACGTATGGCAAAGCTAGCAAAAGAAAACCAGTTGCCAGTGGTCAGTGGCCACTGGCACTGATCGCAGGATGCCCACCTGCGCTTCGCCCTGCTCATCGGCGTCACCCGTGTGAGCATCTTCAGCGCCCTCAACCACCTCGAGGGCATACGCCTCAGCCCCCCCTGCGCGCTGGTCAAGCCGGCCCGAGCTTCTTCACGGCCTCCCGCAACATCGCCGAGTGCCGCATCGTCTAGGGGGCGCAGCGAACCCACCTAGTGGAGAAGGACCTCTGGCTGGTGCTGGCCGAGGAAACCAACAGGGCCCAGTAGGCAGTTATCAGTATTCTAGATACCACCTACTAAGGACTTGCTACTGACTCCAGACGACAGGTTACTGATGGCTATGTGGGGCATAAAATAGGCCGTGATGCCCTGAGCACCACGGCCTTGAGTCTGTTACTTACTGCGTCCGCCGTCTACTGGGGCGTTTGCCTATAGTGCGCTAGAATTTGTAGCTCACGGTGAGCGCGAAGTCGTAGAGTCCTGGGAGGAAGAAGTGGGTTTCAGTATGTGCTTCATCCACGACCACGCCGTAGACGGAGCTTTCGGGGTAGCTGTAGATGCCGACCCCGAAGAGAGGTTTCCAGTTGATAGTGAGCATCAGGGGGAACCAGAAGGAGTACTGGATGCCAATACATGGCATGGGGCCGATGACGAAGACGTTTGGGGTCCAGAAGTAGTTGGCCAAGCCGAGTCCTCCGCCGACGAAGAACTCCCAGGCATTGCGGTCGCCCCAGGTTGCGGGCACCCAGTTGTAGGAGGCAGAGGCCGTGATGGCCGCCGAGTAGCCAGCCACGCCCGCGGTAGCCAGAATGAAGCCTGGGCCGAGCGTGTGCTCGTAGGCAGCTTCGAGATTCCACCCCCAGCGTAGGCCGATGGCCTTTGGCTGCGCCTTTGCCTGTTGGCTACCGAGCAGCAGGCCTAGGAGGCCCACCAGGACGAGAGAATACAAAATTCTACGCATCATATCGTACGATTTTACTGTTTTTACTCCAAATGTTTCCTCGTATAAAAAGCATAGAGCCACGCGCTCCTGTTGAACCACGTAGCTCTTGCAGCTAGATTCCTGATGGACTCACCCGTTGCCAATCTCACAGCGCAAGGAAATCGGCGGACTAATGGACTTTCCTTTTGACTCTATTTATCAAAAACAGGCCTGGTGAAGCCAAGCCTATTGCCCCAGGCTCTGGGGCAGCGCAAAGGTAGGACTTTTTAGAATTTGTAGCTCACGGTGAGCGCAAAGTTGTAGAGGCCTGGGAGGAAGAAGTGGGTTTTAGCGTGCGCTTTCTGCACGACTATGCCGTAAGCGGAGTGTTAGGGTAGCTGCAGATCCCGACCCTGAAGAGGGTTTTCCAGTTGATAGTGAGCATCAGGTGGAAGCGGAAGGAGTACTGGATGCCTTCACAGGGCGAGGAGTCACTGACGAAGCCGTTGGGGACCAGAAGTAGTTGGCCAAGCCGAGTCCTCCTCCGACGAAGAACTCCCAGGCATTGCGTTCGCCCCAGGTTGCGGGTACGCAGTTGTATGGGGCGTAGGCCGAAGGAATGGATGATTTAGGAGCGAACGGTGGTCTGTGCCGCTTTTGTAGGTAGACTATTTTTCGGCTTGTGTGTTTTGCCAGAGGTGTTCGATGGCGGCTTGGTACTCCGGGGTGAGGGGTTGTTGTCGCCTGGCCATGACGACCTTTGCCGTGGCTAGGGCGTCAGCGAGCCTGTGAGAGGAGAAGCCCGCGGCGCCGCCCCAGGAGAAGGAAGGGATGAATTGTCGAGGGAACCCTGCGCCGAAGATGTTGCAGAAGGCGCCGACGAGGGTGCCGGTGTTGAACATGGAGTTGATGCCGCACTTGGAGTGGTCGCCCATGGTGAGTCCGCAGAATTGTAGTCCGGTTTGCTCGAAGCGTTGGGAGTTGTAGTCGTATACTCGAATGGAGTCGTAGTTGTTTTTTAGGTTAGAGCAATTGCTCCCGGCGCCGATGTTGCACCACGAGCCGAGGCATGCGTTGCCGAGGTAACCGTCGTGGGCTTTATTGGAGAAGTTTTGGAAGACCACGTTGTCGAGTTCGCCGCCCACTTTGCAGCGCGCCCCGATGATGGAGTTGCCGTAGAGCTTGGAGCCCATATGGACGAGCACGCCGTCGCCGAGTACGAGTGGACCTTGTAGGTGAGCGCCTTCTTGGATTTCGGCGTGTTCTCCGATCAAGATGGGGCCTTTTCGGGTGTTGAGTGTGCAGGCGGTGAGTGAGGCAGAGGGCGCGATGTAGAGCTGATCGAGCGGGCCGATCACTTGGACTTTTTCGCCGGAGGTCTGGTGAGCGAAAGTATTGCCGTAGAGAGTGACGGCGAGGTCGATGCCCTCCTTGGCCAGGAGGAACAGGTCGTAGGGGTGCGAGAGGAGCGGTGCAGGGGTCAGAGAGCCATCCCATTCGCGGCGTGCGGTGAGGGTGTCAGCGCATCCCCTTTCTCCGCGATGCATACCCCATAGCCCGTTGGTATGGTTGCGTACAGCGAGCAGCTGGTTTTTGGCGTAAAGAGCTTCGCCTGGGACCAGTGCGTTTAGCTGAGCCAGGAGCGCAGGGGTAGGCAGGAGCGGAGCTTCGATGTATAGGCTGGCGTTGCCTTGGTCCTTACTGTAGTCGGGGAAGCAAGGAGCTAGGTGTGGGTAGAGGGAAAAGTGCATGGCGTTGGCCTTGGTAGCCTTTTCCCATAATTTGGCTAGGCTGAGGTAGCCTAGGGTGAGGTTGTACCATGGTCGCAGGAAGGTGAGCGGAGGGATTTGCTGAGCGTTGGAATCGGCACACAGGCAGAGGTCGTGGCAGTATTCCACGTTTTTTTTGCTATCCATGTGAGTTTAATCGTGGTTGGACACGCTGTCCGCAAGGCAGTTGGCGCAGGCATCGTTGCGTTGCGATTCGTCTTCTTGCCTCGGGCATCGGATGCCGAGCTGCTGTATGCGTTGGTTTTCGCCTGGGGAGGTTTCTGGGAAGGAGTGGCTTTTGTGGAAGATGACTTTAATGGCCATTCCCAGCACGCCTAGGGCAAGCAGCGCGATGGCTGCGATGATGGTTGTACCTGTCAAAGCGTTAGTTGGTTAGACTACCTGGAAGGTAGACGATTTTGTGCTGTATTGTTGGGTTCCAATGTGTGGGGTGGAGGTAGCGTGGAGTTTTTCTGCGGAGTTTGGCCTTTTCTATTTGCGGGATTTGAAGTCGTTGAAGTACTTCATGAACTGGCTTCGCTGGAAGAGGTCGGTTTTTTCGGGGTCGAGGCTTACGAAGTGCCCCTGTAGTTGCTCTACGGAGTCCATATGGGCTGTTTGTAGGGCTTCGAGTAGCTGAGTTCGGAGCGTTGCGACGTAGTCGGGGCCCTTTTCGTAGAGGATGGAGCAGACCTGTACGGCCTTAGCGCCGACGGCGATAGCTTTAGCGGCGGAGGTGCCAGAGTGGATGCCGGTGGAGATGGCAAGGTCGAGTTGAGGCATTTGAGTTGCGGCGAGGTTGATCCATCGAAGGGTGGGGATGTAGTCGTTTTCACCCGAGAAGAGCGGCGAAGGGATGAGGGCCATTTTTTTGAGCGACACCTCAGATTGGTAGAAACGGTTGAATAGCACGGCGCCTTTGCATCCCCGCTGTAGGAGTTGGTTGAGGATGTAGAGAGGGTTGGTGAAGTATCGAGAGAGCTTGATGCTTACCGGGATTTTCACGCGGTTGACGACCTCCTCGACGATTTTGAAGTAGTGGGTTTCGTAAGCGGCGCCGGAGACGTTGGCGTTGGTGGGAAGTATGAAGATGTTGATTTCAAGGGCGTCGGCGCCGGCCTGTTCGAGGCGAGCCGCGAAGTCGAGCCAGGCTTTAGTGTCAGTGCAGTTGATGCTGGCGATGATGGGAATGTGGAGGTTTTTCTTGGCTTTTTCGATGAGGTCCACGTAGCTGCTCAGGGTGTGTTCGTGGACATAGGTGCGGATGTAGTCGTTGGCTTCGGGGAAGTCGCTGGTTTCGCTGAGGTGGTGCGTTTCGGCCTGGATCTGTTCCTCGAAGATGGACTTTAGGACGATGGCGCCGATGCCGGCTTGAGCCAGCTGCTCGAGGTGTTCGTAGGAGTCGGTGAGGTTGGAAGAGCTGGCGATGAGGGGATTGTCGAGTTTGAGGCCTAGATAGTGCGTGGTTAGGTTTGCCATGGTGCTTTGGTCTGGTTATAGAGTTGAAGCTTTGCGTGGGGTATTATATCCTGGAGTTGGTGGATTTTGGGTTTCGCGCGCTGGAGAGTGGGTTCAGTTGGCTTGGTTGTAGTTACGTTGCCCGAAGATGGCGCTGCCGATTCTGACCATGTTGCTTCCGGCCTTGACGGCTAGCTGGAAGTCGCTGGTCATGCCCATGGAGAGGGTGTTGAATTGTTCTTTAGGGAATCGGTTGGATTGTTGTATTTGTGTAAAGAGCTGCTGTAGTGAGGAGAATTCGCGATATACTTGATCCATGTTGCTGGTGAGCGAGGCCATACCCATGAGCCCTGAGAGCTTCACGTTGGGGTAGGGGCTGAGGTCTGCGGAGAGCAGGAGATCTTTGGCTTGGTCGATGGGGAAGCCGAATTTGGATTCTTCCTGCGCTATGTGTACTTGGATGAGACAGGGGATAGAGCGGTTATTTTTTTTTGCTTCTCGGTTGATGACCTCGAGGAGTTTTATGCTGTCGACCGACTGGATCATGTGGATGAAAGGCGCGATGAGCTTGACCTTGTTGGTTTGGAGATGTCCGATGAGATGCCATCGGATGTCTTTTGGGAGTTCGTGGTATTTAGGGAGGAGTTCTTGGACTTTATTTTCCCCGAAGTCCCGTTGTCCAGCTTGGTAGGCCTCGAGGGCCAAGGCGGCGGGATGCATTTTTGAGACAGCAACCAGGGTCACTTGTGGTGGAAGCGAATTGCGGATAGCCCCGAGTTGCGATGTGACGGACATAGTATACCTTACTTTTTATTGCAATGCAAAGGTAGCCAAAACCCATGTTTAAGGAGTTTGGTTGTTTTCAGGGCCGGCCGAGGGTTCGATGAGGTTTTTGAGCTGTTTGTAGTTGTTAGTAGGGACCCAGATTTCGAGGCGCTGTCCAGGGTAGATGTCGTTGCATTGACCGTTCCAGCGTTGTAGGTCGTTGACAGTACAACCGTACATGATGGCGATTTTGTGTAGGTATTCGCCTTTTTTGACGCGGTGTTCGATTCTGATTTGCTTGTCGCCGTTATTGTCTGGGTAAGGGACATCGACGGGTTTATAGCTTTGAGCCTCGATGCGCGGTTGGTTTTCGATGAAGGCATTTTGGGCTTGTTTTGGTAAGACGATCCACTCGTTTTCGTCCGTGGGCTGCGGGATATATCCGTGTCGGTATCGTGGGTTAAGGAAGTGTAGCGTTTGGATGGGTAGGTTGGTCCATCGCGCGATGGCGTCGAAGGCTAGCGGTTTGTGTATGGCGATGGTGTCGACTTGGCTGAAGCTGATGCTTGGAGGTAGTGAGGGGATGCCGTGAGGTTCGTGGTAGGTGAAGATGTAATAAGCGGCGATGAAGGCCGGGAAGTAGTTTTGTGCGTTTTCCGGGAGGTAGTTGAGGAGTTTCCAGAAGTTTTTTTCGCCCCCTGCGCGTAGGATGGCCCGCTGGAGCGTTCCTGGGCCTGCGTTGTAGGCCGTGAGGGCGAGAGGCCAGTCGTCAAAGAGTCTGTAGAGGTACTGGAGGTAAACGCAGGCGGCCTCGGTGGCGCGGACGGGGTCCATTCTGTCGTCGATGTAGTTGTCGACGCGGAGCCCGAACATTTTGCCGGTGTTGATTTTGAATTGCCAGAGCCCCACGGCACCGCTTTTGGAGACGGCCAGAGGGTTGAGAGCGGACTCCACGACGGCCAAGTAGACTAGTTCTAGAGGCAGGTGGTACCTATCGAGTGCGGCCTCGAATAGAGGGAAGTATAGTTCCGCGAGTCCGAGGAGTTGCGCCACCTGCTCTTTTCGTGCGATGGCGTAGGTGTGGATGTATTTGCGGACGAGCGGGTGGTAGGCGATGGGGATGACGGACTTTCGGTTGAGTTCAGCCAGTCTGTATTCGAGGATGAGGTCAGGAGGGAGCAGGAGGTTTTCGTTGTTTTTTTGCAGGTTGTTGTGGAAGAAGAATTCTAGTAGTTCGAGACCGTTGAGGGGTTCCTCAATTACGCTATAGTTTTGGTATTCGGAGGGCTGTGGTGGTGTTTGTTTTTGGTGGGCCATGGCCTGAGGGCCCATTAGGGCTGCGCATCCCACGGCGAGCTCCGAGAGGAGAATGAGTAGTGATCGGTGCGCGTGGAGGCGTATGTGGGGTATGGATATGGGGACCATGGCAAGGCTATTGGAATAGGCGGATGATGTCGTTGATATTGGCGTAGAGGACGAGTAGCAGGAGGAAGAGTAGGCCCCACGAGATGGCGTTTGAGAGGAAGCGGGTGCTAGGTTTTTTGCGCGTGATGACCTCGTAGAGAAGGAAGAGCACGTGCCCGCCGTCGAGGCCAGGTATAGGTAGGATATTCATGACGGCGAGGATGATGGAGATAAAGGCGGTGAAGCTCCAGAAGGTGGTCCAGTCCCAGTGTGCGGGGAACATTTTGGCCATGGCGATGAAACCGCCGAGGGATTTGTGCGCTTTGGCCTCAGGGACGAAGAGCATTTTGAGCGACTGCCAATAGTCGCAGAGTCGGTTTTTTCCGTAGATGAGTCCTGCGGGAATGGCGGCCAGGAGGCTATAGTTTTTTTTGCTTATTTTGAAGAAGCGAGAGGGGTTGCTGTCCGCATAGATGCCGACGATGCCGGATTCTGGGACCTGGCAGTGGAGTACGAGGTTTTGGTTGCCCCTGGCGACGGTGAGTTCGATGGAGCCGGTGGTATCGTTAGCGATGGCATTTTTGAATTCGTCGAAGAAAGCGGCAGGCTGCCCCTCGATGGCCACCAGGCTGTCGCCCTTTTGTAGCCCGGCGCGCTGTGCTGGGGACCCCTCGGCCACATCGTAGACACACATGGGGGTTCTGAGGGAGAAGAGCATATCCCCCGCGAGCATTTTGTCGAGGTGGTTTTTTGGAATTCGGATGAACAGCGTGGAGTCGTGCCGTTTGATGGTGACGATGGCGTTGGTGTGCAGGGCCATCAGGCTATAGACCTCGGCGAACTCCTCAGGTGCCTGCCCGTTGACGGCCAGGATTTTGTCGCCGGGTTGGAAGCCGATGCTTTTTCCGAGTTCAGTGGGCGCGATGCCGTAGGTGGCGTTGTTGAGCGCGAGGTAGGAGTGCCCGTTGGAGAAGAGGAGACAGGAGTAGATGGTCCAGGCGAGGATGAGGTTCATGAGAACGCCGGCGCACATGATGATGAGGCGCTGCCATGCGGGCTTACTTCGGAAGTCGTCGGGCCTTGGTGGTGCGGCCAATTGGTCGGTGTCGAGGGATTCGTCGACCATTCCGCCGATTTTGGTGTACCCTCCGAGCGGAAGCCAGCCGATGCCGTACTCAGTGTTGCCGACTTTCCGTTTCCAGATGGAGAACCAGGGGTTAAAGAAGATGTAGAATTTTTCTACGCGTACGTGGAAGATCTTGGCGGAGATGAAGTGTCCGAATTCGTGTACGATGATGAGGATGAGGAGGCTCAGGAAGAGCTGAGCAGCGCGGATGAGGATAGTCACGAGCTATGGGTTAATTGAGTTTTCCGATGATCCACTGGGCGCGTAGTCGGGTTTCTTTGTCGGTGAGGATGTATCCGTCGAGGGTAGGATTTTCTTGGAAGGGGATGGTTTCGAGAGCTCTGGCCACGACGGTGTGTATGGAGGAGAAAGGTAGCTGTCCGTTGAGGAAAGCTTGTACGGCCACCTCGTTGGCGGCGTTGAGGACGCAGGGAGCATTTCCGCCGTTATGGGCGGCCTGTAGGGCGAGAGGTAGGCATGGGAATCTATCGTAGTCGGGTTGTTCGAAGGTGAAGGCCTCGGCGGGGCCGAACAGGTATCGACGTCCTTGTGAAGGCAGCCGATAGGGGTAAGAGAGCGCGAACTGTATAGGTAGTCGCATGTCCGGCGGGGCGAGCAGTGCTTTGACGCTTCCGTCGGCGAACTGGACCATGGAGTGAATGATGCTTTGGGGGTGAACGAGGATTTCGATTTTTTCGTAGGGCATGTTGAAGAGCCAGTGCGCTTCGATGACCTCGAGCCCTTTATTCATCAGCGTGGCGGAGTCGACGGAGATTTTTGCGCCCATGCTCCATGTTGGGTGCGCGAGCGCTTGTAGCGGTGTGACGTTTTTGAGTTGTTCGAGCGAGGCGTTGCGGAAGGGTCCCCCAGAGGCCGTGATGTAGAGTTTTTCGGGCAGGGAGAGTTCTCCCGTTAGGCACTGGAAGATGGCCGAGTGCTCGGAGTCCATGGGTATGATAGGCGCGTTGTATCGTTGCGCTTCGGCCATGAGGAGATCGCCAGCCACGACGAGAGCTTCTTTGTTGGCGAGCGCGACGGTTTTACCGTTTTGTATGGCCCGCAGCACGGGCATTAGCCCGGCGAAGCCCACGATAGCGCCGACGACGATGTCAATGTCGTCATCGGCCATCAGTTCGCAGAGGGCGTCAGGGCCCGCGAAGACATCAATGCCAGAGCCCGCGAGGTTTTTTAGGACGAGATTGTAGCATTCAGGGTCTCCGATGACGACTTTTTTTGGGTGGAACTCGCGGGCTTGTTCGACGAGCAGCTTCCATTGGTTTTGCGCGGAGAGGAGGTAGATGCTGAAGAAGTCGGGGTGATCTCGAACGACCTCGAGGGTTTGGTGCCCGATGGAGCCCGTGGAGCCGAGTAGGGCGATTTTTTTCTTAGGCGGCATAGGAGGTATAATTAGTGCAGATAGGCTTTAGGGTCGAGTGGGTGCCCGTGGAGCCATAGTTCGAAGTGGAGGTGTGGTCCGGTGGAGAATTTTCCGGAGTTTCCCACGATGGCGATGGCGTCGCCGGCCTTGACGTTGTCGCCGGTTTGTTTGAGGAGTCGCTGGTTGTGCTTATAGATAGAGACGAGCCCGGAGGAGTGCTGTAGCGCGATGGTGTAACCGGTGTTGACGTCCCAGGTAGCGAGGATGACGGCGGCGTCGGCGATGGCCATGACGGGAGCCTGCGGATCGGTGACGATGTCGATTCCGAAATGTTGAGTTGCTTTGGCGAACGGAGCAGCCACCTCGCCGTGGACGGGCGCGATGAGGTTGAGGTCGGAGGTTTTAGCTTGCTGGTTGAGTTCAGGGAAAGGGTTGAGGGCTTGCGCGCCGATGTTGAGGTAGGCCTGTAGGGCGGAGTCGGAGGTGCCCTCGGAGGGTATTTGTGGCGCGGTTTGCTGCGGAGAGCTGGAGTCGGCGGTTTCCATGTAGGGTTCGGGCACCCCGCCGTCGAGGATGGTCCGTAGGTTGGCTAGGTAACGGTCCCAGAGGTTGAATTCGCGGTGAATGGAATCGGCTCGTAGAGCGTTGGTTACCACTTGCTGCGTGAGGTCGGTGTTGGTGTATCCCGGGACGAACTCACGGATAGGAGTGAAGAAGACCACGAGTACGGCCAGCGAGGTTAGGACGATAAACAGCAAGCCGAGCGCCACGAGGATATTGAGTCTGGAGAGCTGCATGCCCCAGACTTCTTGGAAAGTGGAGGCGTTTGAGATAGCGAGTCGATACTTGCTTCGTAGACGCTGTAGAAGGGTAGTTTTTTGCCCCGGCGTGTCCTTGTAGGCCATAGGCTATGGCGTTAGATTTGGTGCGTGAGCACACGAGTGCGAAGGTAGCGTTTTCTCTGTTTGGAGTTTGTAGCAGCGCGAAGTTTGGCCGATTTCCTTAGGCCTGTAGGGAGGAGGTTTTTCAGCTGCGGCGCGTGGCAGGAGACAAGGTTGCGCGCGCGAGGTTTTGCGTTGGGCGTTAGGTGCGGTTTGGTAGTTTGGCAGTTTTCAGGCCTTTACTGCGACCGCTAGGAGTTCGGCAACGCAGCAGCAGTCGTTGTTGGCGGAGATGGTGATAGCGACTTTTACCTTTCGGCCTTCGATGGAGAGGAGCTTAGCCTCGAGGTGCAGGTCAATGCCCATGGGCGTGGGTTTTTTGTAGTTGACAGCGAGGTTTGCGGAGACCGTTCTGGCTAGAGGGGCTTGGCCGAGCTGGAGCCCTTGTCTTTGGTGGTAGAACCAGGCGGCCGCGGCATTTCCGTGGCAATCGGCAATGGCGGCCAACATGCCCCCGTAGGCGAAGGCAGGTAGTCCGCCGGTGAGTTTTTCGTTGGGCCGAAAGGAGGCCACCACCAGGTTTCCGTACACGAAGCTTTTTATATGCCACCCCTGCGCGTTGTCGGGGCCGCAGCCGAAGCAGCAGCGGTAAGGGACTTGGTAGAAGTCTTGGATGGCTAGTTGCTCTTCCATGTCTAAATATTGTATTAGGTGTCTTTGCTGGCAATTTAGCGATTGCGCCCGTATGGGCCGTGAGGCTGCGAACCCAGCCTAGGGCATGGATTTTTTTTTGCGCGGAGGCGATAGGCCTTTGAAGGCGTTGGATCCGTAGGCGTTTTGGTGAGAGTAGAGGGAGGTTTTTAGGGACAAATAATGCGAGATAGTGGTTGTTCGTCACCGTTCTGGCGCCATTCGTCAAAAAGTTGCTTTGTTTTGTTATCTGGTATGAGGAGAGTTTTTATCTTTGCGCGTGGTGTAGAGTTTGCAGCTTATAGGTTCGTATGGTGTGAGCACTGTTTGGGGGGGAGTAGACGGGCTAATTTGGGCTGCGGCTGTAACATATTTATGGTATGTTCGTACTAGGTAGTAAGGGCTTTGGACATGGAGCCTACATTATGGAGAGCAAAGAAGCATACAATATTTCTACGGGAGGGAAACGCGCGATGAAAAGGTTTAAGCTATTGTTTTTATTCCTTAGTCTTTTAGTCAGCCAGGTGGTGATGGGCATCACGCCTGACGGCTGGGTGGACCAGAAGAACTTGATGCTAGGCGGAGTGCGCTACACGCTCGATGGAGACAAGGCGACGGTGCAATCGGTGGAGGCCGATGTGCCGGAGACGTTGGTGTTGCCAGGGACGATCCACGTAGCGTACGGGGCGGCCGGTCAGGCGTACACGACCGGGGATTTTCCGGTTACGAAGATAGCGAATGGAGCTTTTGCGGGTGCGAAGGTGACCACGTTAGCCTTTGGCGAGGGCGTGGAGACGTTGGATTCGGAGGCGTTTCGTGGTGCGGTGGAGCTCAAGAAGGTTTATTTTCTAGGCCATCGTCCACCGGAGGGGCTTAAGGGATCGATATTGCCATCGGGAGTGTCGGTGCTGGTGGCGCCTGGAAGCGAGGACGCGTATCGTCAGGCTTTATCGGGCCATACGGTTTTTCCGTTTAGTGCAGGACTCCTGTTGGTTAGCACGCCGACGGGCCATGGGCAGGTGGTGGCGTTGCTTGATGGTAGGCCGATTCCGAACATCTATGAGTATAGCGGTAAGCTTGGAGCGTTGCGATTGGTAGCGCGTGCGGATTCGCGCTATACGCATGGTGCCTGGAAGCTCAACGGGAAAGAGGTAGAGGGTAAGCGGATATCCAAGGAGCAGTCGGCCCCCGTGGAGTACTACGACAGTACGGGGCTATCGGGGCTGAGTGTGTTGGAGATCAGTTTTGCGCCACGTCGAGCGTTGGTGAGCTGCGCGGTGCTGCCGAGCGATAGCTGGACGCTGAATGCGGAGAATGCGCTGATCCACGAGGCCGGCGGCACGATAGAGGCGCCGGCGGAGCTGTCGAATAATGGGGGGGAGGTGCCCAATGGCAAGGTGTTGGAGTTCAAGGCCCATGTGGATAGGACAGTAGAGGCTGAGCTGGCCGATGGTACGCGGAAGCCAATATGGGCAGTAGCCGAGTGGCGGGTGAATGGTCGCGTGGTGCGCGATGCGAATGGGGCCGTGTTGACGAGTGCGGTGTATCGTCACATAGTGGATGGCCCAGCGCAGGTGGCGGTGAAGTTCAAGCGTACGTACTACAAGCTTGTAGCCAAGTACCATGGATATGAGGCGCAGCCGGGGGAGTCTCCTACGTACCTTTGGGCGAGTGACACGGTGACGGCCGGAGCTGGTTGGACGGAGCTCGAGGAGGGGGCTCCAATTTGGCGCAAGGCTGGATTGGAGACCTACGTTGATGTGTATGGGTACGCCATGGCGAGTACGCTCAATGGATATTGGTACATGCCTTCGCAGCGAATGTATGTAGAAGAGGACATGTATTTTGAGCTATGGCGGATGTGGTGGCAGGAGGGGCCGAATGGTCCAGAGATGGAAGGTGTTTCGTCGGTGGTCAAGCTGGTATCTGGCCCAGGGAAGCTGCTAGTGCGGGCGATCAACCCCGATGGTAGCGAGCAGGAGCTCCAAAATGGCGATCCGTATACGGAAGGTGCGACGTTGCGGGCGAGTGTGGAGTATGACAAGAAGCAAGTGCGCCTGGTGACTTTTTCGCTCTGGGATATGGATTTGCCGGCGAGTGGTTATGAGGAGCAAGGGGCTCGCGGCACGAAGAAATACGAGGCGGTGTTTGCGCCGAAGGGGAGCCAGGTGCTCATGTTGACCAACCAGGGCGGGGTGGCACTGAAGGTGAGTCGGGATGGTAAGCAGCTCCGGACGGGTGATTTGCTCTACCGTGGAGACCAGTTGAAGATATCCGCCTACCGCTACGGTAACAATGCGTTCCAGAATCAGAGCTATGAGCTTGTGTCACTCCGTGTGAATGGGACGGAGTTTCAAGACAACGATGTCTACACGGTGGGTAGCGAGGATGTGCATGTAGTGGCCGGAGTGGCGAACTTCCAGGCACAAGATGATGTGGTGCCGATATTGGATGTGAAGGTTACCGGCGAGGGAACGGTGGATCTAGTGCAGAAGGTGATCCGCCGCGATACCAACGGGAATCCGCTAGACCAAAATGGGCAGCCGACAAAGGACAAGAAGCGCTATACCTATAATTACTATCCGACTTACAGCTCGTGGAGTGTCAACCCGGGCGATTGGGTAAGAGTGAACCCCATAGCTGCGCATGGCTATGTGCTCAAGAAGTTGAGCTGCAACGGGGTGGATATCATCGATAGCTATGATGATGACGCCAAGGGGTGGAATGTTGTCCCTGCGGTCACAGCTGGGCGAGTTCGCTACGCGATCGAGGCGGTGTTTGTGAAGCAGACGGCTATTTCGTTGTTCACGGAGGTGGAGGGTCCAGGCTACATCCGGGTGGACGATCTGACGAGCGGGAAGAGCTTAAGTGAGGGCGATGAGCTGACGGTCGGCCATCTGCTTCGGATCACGGCGGAGAGTACGAATACGAATTACTACGCGCGCGCCATCACGGTGAATGGTCTATTTTTCACATCGGGCGATACCTACGTGGTGCGTGGTGGAGGAGAGGACGTGAGAGTGACAGCGCACATAGATGCGGTGCAGAATCGGAATAAGGTGGTGCTCTACAAGTCCATCACGGGGCGCGGTACGCTGAGTGTGTACAAGTTCCCCCAGAAAAAAGATACTCTCGAGAGCGGTGAGGAGCTGAAGCTAGGGGAGCTGTTATGGTATAAGGCGGAGCCGGCAACAGGCTATACTCTATCCCGGGTGTCCTTTGGGGATCGGCTTTCGAACGATATGGGTTGGGATAGGTGGAAGGTGGATGCCACGCCGAAGGAGCTGGTGGTGGAGGCCAATTTTGTACCTAACAACAAGAAATTGTTGACCATCTACACAGCGGGCCATGGATTGCTGGAGGTTTACAACGAGGACGGCGAGAAGCTTCGACGCGGGGATGCGCTCAATGTAGGGGAAAAACTTACGTTCCGGGTGCAGCCCGACGTAGGCAATCGGTTGGTGTCCTTCACGGTGAACGGTTTGCCGCAGCTTGACGGTGAGGCGTACGTTGTGCGGGATCAGGACCAGGAGGTGAAGGTGGATGTGACGTTTGCTGAGCTGAAGGAGCCTGTCCTCGTCTATCAGATAAGCGGTCGAGGAGGCATTGTGGTGGCTTGGCCAGGCGCAACCGATCGAGATAGCTATGCCAACGGGATACCGCGCTCACAGCTAGTAGACAAAGATTGGATTGTTGTACGTCTCCAGCCTGATAAAGCTAGCCAGGTGAAGTATTTGACCATCAACGGAAAGTTGCGTCAAATGCCGACCAATGTGAATAAAGAGTCCTCCATAAAGGATCTGCAAGGGGATATTGTTATCAATGCGGCCTTTGTGCCGAAAGGTAAATCTGGTTGGATTCAGCTGGCGGTTTACAGCACGCCGGGCGGGGAGGTAGAGGTAGAAGGTCCTGATGGGCGAAAGTATCACAGCGGGGATGCGATCGGGTACCAAATTCCGAGAAATTTCACAGGTTACAAAATCACAGCGAAGCCTAAAGAAGGCTATGCGCTGGAGAGCTTGAAGCTTGACGGGCAGAAATTTAATAGTGGGCAAGCGGTGGCTAGTGCTCCAGGGATTAATATCTATGCAGACCAGCATGATATAGCCGCGGTGTTTAAGCCATTGAAGAAGAAGTTTAAGGCCGTCTTCGTGGGCGAGCAGATTAGTAGCGGTCGGCTTTACGTGAAGGTGAATGCGGGCCTGAGCAATGAAATACCAAGGACACTCATGGCGGGGAACAATACCGATACCTTGAATATTCCCTATGGGACCCGCCTGAGTTGTAGCTACGGAGTGGAAGGGCACGGCGTGGTGGCCCACGCGATGATTCGGGTGAATTCACCGACGACCAAGTCTGGGCTATTTATACGTCCAGGCGAGGTGTTCACCATGCCGTCTGATGATGTGGAGGTGGCCTGTATAGTGTCGGGTCAGCATTCGGTGCCGCTGCTGTTTGGCTATCGTGGTACGGGAAAAGGTGAGGTCACAGTGACGGATGCAAGTGGGGATAGCCTTAAAAATGGCAAGATCCTGCAGCGTGGTGATAGGATCAGGGTGGATTGCAAGGCTGAAGAAGGTAGCCGTTTTCTGTCGTTGACGGTCAATGGGCATGCGCTGAAGTCGCTGCCTGCCGACTACGAGGTGCGTGATGAGGCGCGCGTACAGATAGAGGCGGTGTTTGCGAAGGACGAGGGCGAGGAATTTGGTCTTTTGACCTACCGTATAGAAGGAGAGCCGGATGCCGCGAGCCTTTTGGTGCGGAATGGTCGACGGGTTTGCCTTGACGGCGTGCGCGTGCGACGTCATGATGAGCTGACAGTCGAGGTGGATTTGAAGGATCACAACAAGTATCGTTTGGTGAGTCTGCGCGTGAATGGCCAGCCATTGCAGAATGGCAAGAGCTATTTTGCGAATGGAGATGTAGAAGTAGTGGCTACGGTGGCCAAGCGCGTTGATCAGGTGCTCATGCTGACGGAGACTGGTATGGGCGAGGTGCAGGTTTACCGGAACGCTGGTCGGATTTTTGGAGGAGCGAAGCTCTATCCAGGTGATCTGCTCCGTTTGCGCGTGAAGCCAGTGCCAGGATTCCGCTTGGTGAGCCTGCAGGTGAATGGTATGGAGGTGCCCGATGGCTACGAGTACACTGTAGGTCGAGGGGATGTGACGATAGTAGGTGTGTTTGCAGGTGTGGATCAGACGGTGCTATCGTTGCTTTCGAATGCAGGAGGCCGCATAGTGGTGATGCGGGAGCGAGATAATGCGCGACTCAATAGCGGCGCGCCGATAGCGAAGGGCGATAAGCTGCGGATCAGCGGCCTGGCCCAGAGTGGCTATGAGCTGGTATTGCTGCAGGTGGCAGGCTCGCGATTTGAGAGCGGAGAGGAGTATACCATTCCCGATGATGGGAAGGATTTGCTGGTGAAGGCCTATTTTGCCCCCGTGGGGACGCAGGAGCTGGTTATTTTGGTGAAGGGTCCTGCGGGAACAGTAGAGGTGAAAGCCCAGGGGAGCGATGCGTACTACGCGGACGGTTCGTTCCTTTCGGAGGGTACGCCGCTTTCCATAGTCACGCAGGCGCCGAGCGGGATCAGCTGCAAATCTTTGACGGTGAATGGGGATGCGAGTCCGTTCAGCCGTCAGGGGTTACAGATGGCAGGCGCGTACACGGTGAAGAAGGGCGAGCATGTGGTTTTGGAGGCGGAGTTTGTTGGTGATGCGTATGAGCTGAGGTGGGAGATTGTTGGGGGAGGAAGCGCCACCGTTTCGCTCCGTGGAGCTACTCTAAGTCAGCCTGCGACCCTTTCGTATGGCGATGAGGTTACGATAAAGCCAGAGGCCCGTAGTGGCTATGCGTTCTACGGAGTATTCGATGATGAGGGCCATAAGCTTACGGGCTTGAGCTACCGCATGGGCGAGCGTAAAACGGTCAAACTTCGCATTGTGTTTGTGCCGGCGGACTCATACGTAGTGAGCTGGGAGACGCAACCGACGCAAGGTGGCACGCTGGTGCTGTTGGCTGCAGATGGTAGTCCGCTACCGAATGCGCAGAGTTCGACAGTGCATCAAGGAGACAAACTGACGGCCACAGCTGGCGCAGCCTCAGGCTACCAATTCTATTCGCTGGAGCAGAATGGGAAGCCGATGGTCAATGGCGGTGTGCACGAGGTGACGGAGAAGATGACGCACTTTGTGGCCCGGTTCATAGAAGAAGGCAAGACGGTGGTCCACGTGAAGATCAGCCAAGGCGGCACGGCCTTGCTGAGTGTGTACGGTGTGGGCACCGAGGTGCACGATGGTTCTTTGGTGGAGACGGGCAATGCCATTATCGTGAATGCCAAGCCAGATGCCGGCTACGAGCTTGAGAGTATTTTTGTGGATGGGGCTAAGATAGCCAATGGCGAGACCTTCCAGGCGCATGGTACGGATGTCTATGTGGACATCAAGTTCCGCACGCCACTACCCGCGGGCAAGTATCGTTTGACGACCAACGTCACGGGTAAGGGTACGATAGCGGTGGCTGATAAAAATGGGAATAAATACCTGGATGGTGCGGTTTTGGAGCCTGATACGGAGCTGACAATCGAAGCCCAGCCGGCGCCGGGATACAAGACTGTGAGCTTTACGGTTAATGGCAAAGAATTCAAGAGTGGTAAGACGACCCACAAGGTAGAGTCGGATGTGCTGGTGCAGGCCAAGTATGAGGTGCCGAAGCAGTACCATTTGGTGGCCCACGTGGTGGACACCGATGGGCAGGACATTACAGGGGCAGTCGTGACGGCAACGAGTACAACAGGTACTGGTAGGCAGTATACGCTCCGCGGGGCCAATGGGAAGTACAGCGTGGTGTTGCCGCCCGATACCTATGAGGTGAAGGCAGCTAAAGATGGTCAATCCCGTACACTGCAGGTGGAGGTAAAGGATGCGGATCTGGAGGTGACGCTACGCCTTGGCGTTGCGGGAGCGAAGAAGTATACCTTGTCTTTGGATCCTGCAGATGGGCAGGTGGTTGTCAGGACCGGCAATGGGGTAGTGGCCGATCGAGGTACGCTGTATGAGGGCGATAAGCTCACGTTTGAAGTGAAGCCTCAGGGCAGTAATCGCTTCGTGAAGATGGCGGTGAACGGAGCTGCGCATGAGCCCGATCAGCCATGGACGGTGGACGGCGATGTGCACGTGAAGGCCTACTTCGCCAAAGACGGGGACTACTTGCTGTTCGTGACGCTGGAGGGGGATGAGCTGGGGTCGGTAAAGGTTGAGAAAGCAGGCAGCACCATTCAGACAGGTGCAACGCTCAAGCGTGGTGAGGTTCTGACGGTGACCACTGCGGTGAAGGAACCGCAGACGAATATGCGTTCGGAGTTCTCGGTGAAGGGGGCCGAAGCCACGAGTGGCGATGAGTATAAGGTGGTAGAGGATGTGTATGTGTCGGCGAAGTTTGCTGCGCGTCCCACCTATCCTGTGACTATAGAGGTGGTGGATGTGCAAGGCAATCCGATCACTGGCTTTACATCTACGCATGCGCTTGCGGGTGGCAAACTGCCTGATGGCACGCTCTATTCCTCCATATCCAGTTTTGCTAGCGGAGATAAGCTGCCCGAAGGCCAGTACACGCTCGTCACTAAGCCTGGGGATCCTAGCTATAGAGAGGCCCAGACGCTCTTCGTTGTGCGCGGTGGTGCGTGTACTGTAAAAGTGAAGCTGGCCAAGGATGTCTTCAAACTTACCGTGAAGGTCGTGCGTAAAGGCCAAGCGATAAGTGCCGATAAGGTAACGGTTAATGATCAAGACCTTTCAGCTGGTACTCCTGTGGGCGAGTATACCAAAGACCTTTTGCCTGGAGTCTACAAGCTGTTCGTGCAGGCAGGTAGTGACGAGCAGACCCGCATGGTGGAGATGAAGGAAGAAGCGCAAACGATAACCGTTGAATTCCCGGAGAATGCGCTTCCTGCGACTGACTACTTCATGCTGACAGATGCCACCAAGCAGGGAGGGAAGTTGCAGTTCTGGGTGTCGAGTCGAGCGAGTGGTTACCGTGTGCCGAGCGGTGCGAAGGTAGCCAAGGCGACGAAGATAGAGATTGCGGATGTACCTGATGCAGACAAGGAACTCTACGCCGTGATAGTGAATGGCCAGAGCCTACCAAAGGAGCAGCGATCGGGCTACGCCGTGGAGCAGAATACGGTGGCCGAGGGTATATTCGGTGATAAGTTGGTTGGTTCAGACAAGGTACGATTCTCGATGTCGTGCACGTCTGGGGGTACGTTGACCGTGACGGATCAGGATGATGGGAATCGCGCTCTGAAGCAGGCCGATCAGGTGAAGAAGTACCACAAGCTCATGCTGGAGGCGATACCCGACCAGGCCCATGGCTACGCGCTCAAGGAGCTTAAGGTCAACGGGCGCATGGTAGATAACCATAGCGTTATAGTTGCGAAGGAAGACGTGGTGGTCACTGCGGTGTTTGGATCAGCAACGCAGTCGTACCTGACGATTACGTATAGTGGTACGGGTACAGGTACCCTTACCGTGCACGATGGGCCAGACGCCTTGAGCTCTGGTGTGTACGTGGAGGCTGGCCATTCATTGACGTTTAAATCAGCTCCAGATCCGGACAACGTGCTCTCCCAGATGTACATCAATGGTGTGCCGTGGGATGTTGACCTGCCGTGGGTAGTCAAGCGCGGCGAGGATGTGGCCATCGAGGTTTTCTTCGATAAGGGCAATACGCCGGTATTCCGCTTCACCCAGGAGGTGCGGGGGAACGGTACACTCGTAGTGACCAAAGATGGTCAACCGCTTGAGAATAAGCAGGTAATCTCTGTAGGAGAAACGCTTCTTGTGCAGGCCACCCCGGCTAGCAGCGATTGGGAGCTAGTGCGCTTGCTGCGTAACGGCCGCGAGGATCTGTCGAATGGTGCAGAGGTGAAAGTAGCAGGTAGTGAGCATATAGCGGCTATTTTCGGTCAGAGAACACCTGCGGATCATATCTACGATGTTACCATTGCCTACCAAGGCACCGGTAAGGGGCTTCTGCACGTGACAGTGGATGGCCAGGAGTACACCCGCGACTTCAGGGTGAAGGATGGGAGCCACCTCACGTTTGTGGCTAAACCTAATAGTGGCAGTGAATTCCTTAAGTTGCTGGTCAATGGTCGGGAGTTGGATCCTAGCGCTGGGTTTACTGTTGCGGGTGAGGCTGTGAACTTGACGGCGGTGTTTATAGCCGGTAGCCAGCGGCAAACGTTGACCTACAGCGCAGTGTCGCATGCAGGGTCAACAATCTCGGTGGCCAATAGGACACAGCCCCTTGCCAGTGGTTCTGCCGTGGCTGATGGTGAAGAGCTGACCGTGACCTCCCACGCGCAGGGTGGAGAGTCCCTGCTTGCGCTGCAGGTCAATGGCCGCGACATTCTCTCTTCGCGTAAGTATACGGTGCAGGGTGCCGAGAACGTGCACATAGTGGGCATCTTCGGTAGGCCTGGGGATCTGTACCTGTTGAGCGTGGTGATTGATGGCCAGGGGACGTTGGGTGCTACCGTGAACGGCCGCACGGAGCCACTGCCAGCGCAGGTCAAGACGGGAGACAAGATCAAGTTTACGGCGACACCTGCTACTGGGTGGGAACTCTTCCAGCTCTACATCAATAATGAGCCGTGGAATTTGTCGGATGAGTACGTTGTGGGTGCCCAGCAGGTAGAGGTACGCGCGAAGTTTGTTAGTGCTGGGACGAAGCACATTCTCAACGTGACCACGCACGGCGCGGGGACGGTTACAGTTAAGTCAGCTGGTACTCCAGTTGCGAGCGGAGATGAACTCCATGAGGGAGATATCATTAAGGTTGAAGCCAAACCAGAGGCTGGCCTTGTCCTGAAACAGCTGGAGATTGCCGGTGTGGAGTGCGAGAGCTACACGGTGACCGCTAACTCCCCGAAGGTGGTGGAGGTGTCTGCGTACTTTGCGCCTAAGACAGAGCAGCATTTGTTCATCAGCTATCTGCCAGAGCAAGGCATGGGGACGGTGTCAGTGACTTGCGATGGGAAAGCAGTAGGCAACAATGCGTTGATTGCAGCCGGCCAGGAGCTGCGCTTTGAGCAGCAGCCCGCAGCAGGTAATCAATTCGTGGAGCTGTTGGTTGACGGTGCTGAGCACAACGTGGCGCAGCGTTACACAGTGCCCGCCGAGGGCGATGTGAAGGTAGTGGGCGTATACAAGAAGGATGTTGCAGGCAAGTATACGCTTGTGGCTTCCAAGCAAGGCGTAGGCACTTTGGAGGTTGGCAACCAAGAGGTTGGGAGTACGCCGCTGGTGCTGACATCACAGACTGCTGGAACTAAATACAAGGTTAAAGCAAAACCTGGTGCGAGCCAAGAGTTGAAGCGACTGCTGGTGAATGGCCGAGACTTTGCTTCGGGTAGCGAGGTGGAGGTGAAGGATGCGGATGTTCGTATCTATGCGCTTTTTGGGCCTACGGGAACTCCCGTGCTGAGTGTTGGCTACGAAGGCCGCGGGCTCATAGAGGTGCTCAATGCCCAGGGTCAAGTCCTATCATCAGGTACGGAGCTTCAGCATGGTGAGTTGCTTACGTTCAAGGCAACCGAGACGGATTCTGAGTATAAGTTCTTCTCCATGCAGATCAATGGTCGCACCTTTGATGTCAATGGCACATACGAGGTGGGCAAGTCTGATGTGCGTGTGACTGCTATCTTCATCAAGAAGAGTCAGCAACTTACGCTTACCTATGCGGCCATTCCAACGGAGGGCGGTAAGGTGCAGGTGACCCGTGGTGGCCAAGAGCTTGAGAACGGTGCAGGTCTATCCCAGGGCGATGTCTTGACCGTAGCCCTTGAGTCGGCGGCGACGGAGTATAAGCCCGGCAAGATCTTCGTTAACTGTCGGATTAGCTTTGACACGGAAGGCAATAGTGCCAATAAGTTCACCTACACGGTGAAGGATTCGAGTATCAACGTGGTGGGTATTTTCAGGAAGTCGAACGATGCTTGGCTTCTGAGTATCCGAACGGTGGGCGAAGGAGAGATCCATGCCTACAAGGTGGAGGGCAGCACCGAGTATCGTCTCTACCCACAGGATCCGCTGCAGGCGGGAGACCATGTGCGGTTTAAGGCTGTGCCCGGTGCGAAGACGCGGTTTGCTGCGCTGGAGATCAACGGTGTAGACCATGATATCAATGCGCTCTATGAGATGCCACGCACCGACATCGAGGTGGTGGCCTACTTTGAGCCATTCAGTGCTACCGATTTCCTCTATCGTCAGCAGGTGAAGGGTCATGGTACGCTTACGGTGACGAACGGTTCATTGACGCTCCAGAGTGGCGACCGTGTGAAGAAGAGCGACTTGCTGATCGTGAAGGCTAAACCGGAAGCAGGGTACAAGCTCATCTTCCTCGACGCGGAGGGAGCCGACCTTGTCTATAGTGGTCAGGATACGACCATGGCGGTAGGTGATCGCAATATCCTGCTCAAAGCAGTGTTTGCTAAAGCAGATGAGCGTTGGCTCATCGATGACACGAAGCAGGGTGGCCAAGTGAAGGTGTATGACGTGAGCAAGACCCCCCTTGCTAGGGTGTATCCTAATACGCTGCTCGGAGCTGACGTGGAGAAGCTGCGCTTTGAGCCGCTGCCCAATGACGGGATGGAGCTTACGGCTCTGCTGGTCAATAAGGTTTTGCACGACCCGACAGAGGAGTACACGTTGCCCTCGGCTGGAGCGGTGCACTATGAAGGTCACTTCCGGAAAGCTGGCCAGAATGACCAGAAGACCTTGCTGATATTGCAAGATGGCGAGGGGACGCTGCTCGTCAAGAATGGCCAGAATGTGCTCAAGCACGGTGACCATGTGAGCAACGGGAACATGCTGACTCTAGATGCCACCCCTGCCTCGGGCTATAGGCTACGCTTGCTCACCGCTGGGGGTGAGAAGGTTCGTAACGGTGGTCTGGCGCGCGTGCAGGGTCTAGAGGCTACCTACACAGTCTACGCGCTCTTTGAGCAGGAGAACGATCCACAGCAGCTGCTCACCTTGACCTACGCGGGCGATTATGCGGGTTCCAAGGTAGAGGTCTCCAACAATGGAGCCTCCGTACCGACCGCTGTCTCAAGGATAAAAGGTGGGGATAAGCTGGAATTCTCGTCCAAGCCAGCTACTGATAAACAGTTGGCCCAGCTGCTACTGAACGGAAAGGTGCAATCAGTGGTGAACGACAAGGCGAGCTACGTGGTGAATGGTACGGAGAGCGTGGATGCGGTGGCCATTTTCAACGCCAAAGGCTCTTCGACTAATGTTCTCTACGCTGAGGCCGTGGGAGCAGGTATCCTAGAGGTATACGACGGTGGGAATAAGCGTTTGTTCAACGGTTCGGTTATAACAAAGGGTCAGCAGCTCTTGGTATATACCAATCCGGACTTTGGCTACAAGCTCACGAAGCTTGTAATCAACCAGAACCCTGTGTCTGACGTGACTCCAGAGTACCATTACACCGTTGCGGAGGATGCGCCGCTGGTGATCTATGCGTACTTTGAGCAGATTGACAAGTACAGCGTTGCGGCTACTGTGAGGAGTGAGGAGACGAAGGCAACGCTGCGTTCTAAATGGCAGATTGCGCGGTTTGAGAGCGGTGCTTGGATCGACTGCCAGATGGATCCTGATACCATATCGGGTACGGGCCAGGAGCGTATGCTGCTCGACAAGAATCAGCGCTACAAGGTAACCGTGACGCCTATCGGCTATGGCTACAGTCGCTCTGCGGTTATCGAGAAGCTGACAAAGAACGAGGATCTGCTCTTCAAGTTTGGGAAGGAGACAGAGCTGAAGATGTATGCCCTCTCGATAGAATCAAGCGAGCATGGGACAGTTAGTGTCTTCGTAGAGGGCAACCTCATGCCGGAGGGCAATGACGTGCTGGTCGAGGGCGATAAGCTGGAATTTAGGGTTAAGCCTAACGCCGGCTACAAGCTAGCAGCCCTTCTCGTCAATGATTTGCCCTTGGTCGACTACAAGCTGGGATACCAGGTGGAGCGTGAGAACGTGGTGGTGAAGCCTGTTTTCGTGCCCGCAGGCCAACAGCACACATTGATTATCTCTTCTCAACCGACTGACCAGGTTGATAGGATCACCGTGCAGCTAGCAGGTACAACGCTAAAGAGCGGTTCTAAGCTAGAGGTGGGGCAAGAGTTGACGGTCAATGTGGATCCAGCTGACTTGCGGGTCCTGACTGTCAACGGGGCTCGTTTCAAGCCGGGTAAGAGCTACACCGTCAGGGAGCAGGACGAGGTGGTGACAGTGTTTGCCTCCTTCAGCAATGAGAAGCAATACTGGTTGACGGTGAACTATCCGAATAGCGGCAAGTTTAGAGATCTGCTCTCTGTTTACCGTAATGGGTCCGCGGTGGCGTTGCCTGTGCCGAGCCGACTCCAGGAGGGTGATGCGCTTACCTTCCAGGCGAGACCAGCCGATGGCCGTAGGCTTCTGCAGATGAATGTGAATGACTTGCCATTCCGCGTGGACAATGAGTGGCATGTGGGCAAGGAGAGTGTGTCAGTGGATGCCATTTTTGCGCCAAATGACAAGGCCTACATGACCATTAGCCAGGTTGGCGAGGGTACACTTGACGTTACAAAGGACGGTAATAATCTTACAGATAGGCCTATAGAGCTGAAGGAAGAAGGTAACTACGTATTCACGCTCCGCTGGACGACTCCCACAGCGCTTAAGTCTTTCGTCATCAACGGTGTGGAGTATAAAGATAAAATCACTCCTGCGAGCAACAACACGTACACCTTTGAGTATACCCAGGGCATGGGCGATGTGCAGGTGGTGGTGGTGTTTGATTCTCCTGCTTCGCGTTGGTTGCTGGTCTCCAAGTCATCCGAGACGGATGGCGATGGCGAGGTGGTCACTAGAAATGCCGATGGCAAGTGCGTGCAGACCCCGCGTCTTATCCAGGGAGCTGAAGTATACAGCTTCGAGGCACGTCCAGCCTTTGGCAGCTTCACCGTGGGGATGCAGATAGATGGGACGGACTATCCGGATAAGGTGACCTACCAGGTGCCAGCGAGTGGCGGCGATGTCCTAGTAACTGGCTTCTTTGCCCTCGAACGCACGCATACAGACAAGGCTATCCTCTGGGTTAGCAAGGTTGGCAAGGGCGATGTGGAGGTCAAGGACAAGGCCGGTAGCGTGGTTGCCAATCATGGCGATCTGAACCACGGCGCTACCTATGACTTTACAGCCACGCCAGCGTCTACCTACCTGAAGAAGCTGGTGACCGTAGATGGTCGGGACTATACGGATAGTAGCTCGTTTAAGGTTCCTACTAATACCCAAGTGATCCGCTTGAGCGCGGTGTTCGGGCTAGAGAACGAGAGCAATATCTACGTTACCTATGCGGGAACAGGCCATGGGGTGGTCAACGTGTCAAGGGAGACGAAGGATCCCACTGGCCTCATCCAGCACACCCCAGTCCAAGTTCCAGGGGTGGTGCAGCCTGGTGATCTCCTGACCTTTGAGCCTGTAGCGGATCAATCCTCGAAGCTAGTCCAGTTGTTCATCAATGGTAAGCCCTACGTGCAAGGCTATGAGCACACCGTGCTCGAGGGAGAGGATGTACGTATCGAGGCCATCTTCGATGATCCTACAATAAGCAAAGGTGACTACGTGCTTTCCTACTCCACGTCGGGCAAGGGTAAGCTGTCGGTTACACGTGAAGGGAAGGCCCTCAAGTCTGGGGATTTGATTAAGCCTGACCAGGTCTTGTCTGTAACAGCAACTCCTGAGACACCGAATACCCGCGCTTTGCTCCAGGTGCTTGGGGCAGCTTACAATGCCAACGAAGTTACTGTTGGTAAGGAGAATGTGACTATTCAAGCCACCTTCACTGGTGATGATACGCGCTACGTTGTCTATAGGAACATTGGTCCAGTGCCTGGTGAAATCTTGGTTGCGGTCAATGGCACCATGGCCTTGTTGCCTCACGTGGTAAAAGCCAAAGATAAGCTTACATTCTCTAAGCCAGCGAACGATCAGATACGTTTGGTCACCTTGAGTGTCAACGATAGTGTGGTTGATCCCGTTGAGCCGCTTTACGATGTTAAGGAAGGAGAGGGCGATGTGTTGCTGAAAGGCTACTTCGTCTCGTCCACCTCGAGATCGCTGTTGGTACTGCGGATGCGTGGGAAGCCTGGCACGATTGCGGTCAACCTTACGAGTGGCGCAGGCAGTGGCATACCGATCGAAGCTTACCAAGAACTTTCGGGCATGCGTGGAATGAAACTGGAGTTGAAGCCAGCACCCATTGATAACTGTAACGATGTCTGCTCGGAGTTGCTCGTCAACGGCGAACAACAGTCAATCTATGGTGCTTCCGTAGAGCTGACGGAGTCGGTTCTGAATAACGATGTGGTAGTGGATGTTACTTTTGGATCTGCCCCACGATTCAAGCCGCGATTCGATATCAGAGAAAGTGGGACTGGCAAGGTGGTAAATGGGGCC
Source organism: uncultured Bacteroidia bacterium (assembly GCA_947252645.1). Classification (GTDB taxonomy): domain Bacteria; phylum Bacteroidota; class Bacteroidia; order Bacteroidales; family CAJPTX01; genus Bacteroides_D. The sequence continues at coordinate 25,470 of CAMXWF010000003.1, read as the reverse complement.
ACAGTGACCCTTGCAAACAGAAAGTGCAACCTCAAGAAGGAGTGGAAGGACTATAATCCCACCAAAGGGGTCGACATCGAGGTTACGGAGGGCAAGTATACTCTGATAGTTTCTGCCCCAGGCTACGTCGACTACCACGAACTGGTATCCATGGATGAAAACAAACATGTTATATCTGTTAAACTCGCTCCAACGGGGAATAATACTGGGAATCCAGTAGAGCCGGCTGTGCTTGCGGAGGTTTCTCTCTATCCTAACCCAGTGGCCAATAAGCTTACCGTGCGCCACGTCAATGAGGTCGAGCAGCTTGTGGTGTATACGGTTCTCGGTGAGGAGCTGCTACGTTTGCAGCCGAGTGGACAGGATGAGATCCTTATACCTGTAGAGACGTTCCCTGAGGGCACCTACGTACTCCAGGCGGAGAGCAAAGGCACTAAGCGTTTGTTGCCCTTCGTGGTGGCAAGGTAGGTCTATAGATAGCCCATATACCTTGAGGGCGCTGGCTAGCCAGCGCCCTCTTTTTATTTCCATCTGATCTTCTTACCTTTGTTGCTACGCGATGGGGGCGATCTACGGCCTCATGACGCACGGTGGTTATGGTCAACACAGTTCAACTTGCAGGCTACTCTTGGTGGTTGCCCGTATTGGTTGCTTTCGGTCTCTGGGTCGTGGTGGGCATTATTTGGTATAAAAGGACCCACAGGGATCCGCGTACGCCCCAGCAGAAGGAGCAAGATCGCTTCAAGGCCCTGGTCAAAGAAACCGATAAGTTGCGTGAGGAGACAGAGGCCGATTTTGCCAAGCTCTTGCGGCTGAAGGCCGACTACCAGAAAAGAAAGATTGACGAGCTCAAGGCTAAGTCCGGCAGTGCGGCTAGTTCCCCTGCGGCCGACTGATGTCTTTGACCACTGATAAGGAGCAACAAGTGAATAACCTGATGGACTTTTCGGATTGGGGCTACTTAGCTATTCTGGTGGTTACTTGGCTGGTCGGGTCGGTACTTGAGAAGAATAAGAAAAAAGCTAAGCGTGCTGCCAAGACTAATAATCCAGCAACCCCTGACGCTACAACCACTGGGCATGAGTCCAGTCCTGCTGATCCCTTGGCTAGTATGCAGGAGGTCTTGGCAAAAATTAGACAGCTCCAGGAGGGGGTGGCTCCGCGTCATGATGCCCGTCAGCCCAGGGAGGATGTCGTCGACGTGCCCGATAGCCAGCCCGAGTCAGACTTGTTACAGCCGGTAGCGCAGGAGGTGGATGCCCCCATGGAGCTTCCCGTCGATGAGGGGCTGACAGATTTCCATTCGATTAACAGAGCCCCGCTGTCATCATCCACGTTGCCCTCTGACCCCCAGCCCACAGCTGTTCCCTCCTTCGTGGCGCCCATGCCACAGCATGCTACAGCCACCAGCTCGCTCCCCGATGTGCTAGACGATCAGCAGCTATGCGGCACCCTTGGACGTACGTCCGAGGACGTGACGCTGAGCCCTGCTGTACAAAGCCTCCATAGCCGCCATGCAGCTGTAGATGCCCGTAGCGCCATGATTGCGGCCATTATACTCACCCCGCACCGTTCGCGGGGGGGCTGGCGGCGGTACTAGTTAATCTTCGTGTTCCGCACGCCCGGAGAGTCAAAGAGGATCTTGCGCCTCGTCCCTCCCTCGTCAGATAGAGCCATTATTGCTACCTTTGTATCTGTGGGGTGGGGCGTGGGGTAGTAGAAGGGGATTTGCTATGTGCAGGAATATCACTTTTCTGGTTGGGCTGCTGAGTATGTTGGTGTTAGGAGTGCTGCCTGGGTGCAGCGATAGTTCCTCGGAGAAAACGGCAAACGGCGCAGTTTTCCAGCGAGATACGCTCACTGCTGAGGAGCGTGTAGCTCGCCAGTTGACCCCTGAGGTACTCTGGAAGCTAGGCCGACTGGGGCAGGTTGCCCTCTCGCCCGATGCTACGGAAGTGCTCTATGAGGTCACCTACTTCAGTATGCAGCTCAATAAGGGCCAGACAGATATCTATCTCCAGTCCATTGCTGGTGGCCCCGCCAAGCAGTTGGTTCGCGATGCCACCTCGCCCGCCTGGGTGCCAGGCACCAAGAAAATTGCGTACTTGCACAATGGCAAGTTGTTTTATGCTTTGCCCGATGGGTCTAGTCAGCAGGAGGTGGGAAGCTTTCAGACTCCTGTGGAGTGCTACTGGTTCTCACCCCAAGGCGATAAGCTGCTCTATGCGCGCCGCGACACCGTTGTAAGCAAGCCATACCCAGCCCTGAAATCCGCCAATGTGCGGGTCATCGATAGCCTGATGTACCGTCATTGGAATTACTGGGACGATGGGTGCTACCTCCACCTGTTCCTCACCGATGTTTCCCAGGGCGTACTCAAGGAGGGCAAGGATCTCATGCCTGGTGAGCCCTGGGATGCGCCCCTGGCCCCCTATTTCGACCCTTCGGAGGTCTCCTGGGCGCCCGATGGCTCTGCCATCTACTACACCTGCAAGAAGCTCCAGGGCCGTCAGTATGCCGTGACAACCAACGCCAACATCTATCGTTACGACCTCCAGCGCGGCCAGACCGAGTCCCTCACTGATGACAATCCCGGCTACGATCGCTACCCTAGGCTATCGCCCGATGGTAAGTACTTGGCGTGGCAACGCATGCGCACCGCCGGCTACGAGTCTGACCGGGCACTGCTGATGCGCCGTGATCTGGAAACAGGCGAGGTGTTGGCCCTCACAGAAGCCTACGACGGTAATGCTGAGTCCTTCGGCTGGATGCCCGATGGCAAGTCGCTCTGGATGATTAGTGGGGTCAAGGGCACTGTGCAGCTCTTTACCGTGGATGCCGTCACAGGAGCTCTAACCCAGCAGACCGAGGGCCAGTTCAACGTCAATTGGGTGGCGCCCTTGCCCCAGGGGTGGCTCATCAACCGCACCCAGATGAATAGGCCAGCCGAACTCTATTGCGTCGATAAGAACGACTGGAAGCAGCTCACCACCATCAACGATGACATCTACAAGGCCATTGACTGGAGCCAGGTGCGCCCGCGCTACATTCAGACCACCGATGGCAGCCAAATGCTCACCTGGGTGGTTCTTCCCCCCAATTTCGATAGCACCAAGCAGTATCCCGCCATCCTCTATTGCGAGGGAGGGCCGCAGAGCACCGTCAGCCAGTTCTTTAGCTATCGCTGGAACATGCAGCTCATGGCCTCGCAGGGCTACGTGGTTGTTTGCCCCAATCGCCACGGTCTACCCTCCTTTGGCCAGGCCTGGAATAGGCAGATCTCGGGCGACTACAGCGGTCAGAACATCCAAGATTACTTGGTGGCTATTGACACTCTGGCCAAGGAACCTTGGGTCGATGCCAGCCGTCTCGGATGCGTTGGCGCCAGCTATGGAGGGTATTCCGTCTACTACCTAGCTGGTGTCCATAACCACCGATTCAAGGCCTTTATCGCCCATAATGGCATGTTCAACTTCGAGAGCTTCTACGCGGCTACCGAGGAAACCTGGTTCCCTAACTTTGACTTCGGGGGCCCCTACTGGGACAAGAGCAACCCCGTGGCCATGCGTTCCTACGCCAATAGCCCCCATAAGAATGTGGATAAGTGGGATACTCCCATCCTTATCATCGTAGGCGAGCATGATTTCCGCATCCCCTATACCGAGGGGCTTCAGGCCTTCAATGCTGCGCAGCTGCGCGGCGTGCCCTCGCGTCTGCTGGTCTTCCCCGATGAGACCCACTTTGTCTCCAAACCCCAGAACTCTCTGGTGTGGCAGCATGAATTCTTCAACTGGCTCGATCGCTGGCTCAAGAAGTAGCCAGCCATGCTTGGCTGTGCCTGGCTCCCAGTTGCCCTTTTGCCCCTTACGCTTGTTGCCAGCTCGGGACAGGTTTCCTCAGTGCTTCTCTACTAGGCGTGAAATCCCGTCTTGTTGCGTGCCGTCGGCGAATCGCAAGGGGAGCACTGACTCCGTATCATGATTCATTATGGCCTATGGCCTTTTTGTAGAAAAGATAGATGGCAAGTCTGAATGGTATATTGAAGGCTCTCTTTGGGAGCAAAGCAGATAAGGATAGGAAGCAGCTACAGCCCATCGTAGCCCAAGTCAATGCGCTCTGGCCTGAGCTGAAAGCCCTGAGCAACGATGCTCTCCGTGCGCGCGCCCAAGCACTGAGGGCCAAGGTTAAAGGCACTATTGCTACCGATCAGGAGGCAGTGGCTGCACTCAAGCAGCGCCTCGACATGGAGGCTCTCTCCATGGACGAGCGTGAAGGACTCTTCCAGCAAATCGATGAGCACCAAGAGGCCATCAACACCAACGTTGAGGCCGCCCTCAATGAGGCCTTGCCCGAGGCCTTTGCCATTATCCGCGAAACCGCACGCCGCTTCAAGGAGCAGCCAGAGCTAGAGGTTACCCCCACAGACTTTGATCGCTTGCTCGCAGGCCAAGGCAGAGACTTCCTGGAAATCCGCGGCGACAAGGCCGTCTACTTCAACCACTGGATGGCCGGCGGCGCACCCATTACCTGGGACATGGTGCACTACGATGTGCAAATCATGGGCGGGGCCGTACTCCATCAGGGCAAAATCGCTGAAATGGCTACCGGTGAGGGCAAAACCCTAGTGGCTACCCTCCCAGTCTTCCTCAACGCCCTGCCAGGCCTCGGCGTCCATATCGTCACCGTCAACGACTACCTCTCCAAGCGCGACTCGGAATGGATGGGCCCCATCTACATGTTCCACGGCCTGAGCGTCGACTGCATCGATCGCTACGAGCCCAACAGCCCCGAACGTCGAAAGGCCTACCAAGCCGACATCACCTTTGGCACCAACAATGAGTTTGGCTTCGACTACCTGCGCGACAACATGGCCTTCTCCATGGACGGCCTCGTCCAGCGAGAACACAACTACGCCATCGTTGACGAGGTGGACTCCGTCCTCATCGACGACGCCCGCACACCCCTCATTATCTCCGGCCCCACCGCCTCCCAGGACGACCAGAAGATGTTTCAGGACTTTCTGCCCAACGTCCGCACCCTCGTGGATGCCCAGCAGAAGCTCGTCACCGGCTTCCTCACCGAGGCTAAAAAACTGCTCGCTAGCGACGATGCCAAGGAGAAGGAAAAGGGCGGCATGCAGCTCCTCAGAGTCTTCAAGGGTTTGCCCAAATACAAACCGCTCATCAAGTTTGAGAGCGAGCCCGGCATCAAGAATGTCCGCCTGAAGACCGAGAACTTCTATATGCAGAACAACAGCAAAGACATGCATATAGTCACCGATGAGCTCTACTTCGTCATTGACGAGAAGCGCAACTCGGTGGAACTCACGGATAAGGGCATCGACCTCATCTCCCAGCAGGTCAACGATAAGGACTTCTTCATCCTGCCCAATGTGGCCGAGCGCATGGCCGACATCGAGCATGCCGATGCCCCCAATGACACCAAGGACCGCCAGAAGGAGGAGCTGCTCCGCCAGTACAGCGACAAGGCCGAGCGCCTGCACACCGTCCAGCAGCTCCTGCGCGCCTTTACCATGTTCGAGCGTGACGTGGAGTATGTAGTCTCCGATAATGCTGTCAAAATCGTCGATGAGCAGACAGGCCGCGTCCTAGAAGGCCGACGCTACTCGGAGGGGCTGCATCAGGCCATCGAGGCCAAGGAGGGCGTCAAGGTAGAGGCTGCCACCCAGACCTACGCCACCGTCACCCTCCAGAACTACTTCCGCATGTACCATAAGCTGGCCGGCATGACCGGTACCGCAGAAACCGAGGCCGGCGAGTTCTGGTCCATCTACAAGCTCGATGTGGTTGTCATCCCTACCAACCGCCCCATCGCCCGCGTGGATCACGAGGACAAAGTCTACAAAACGGTCCGCGAAAAGTACAATGCCGTCATCCAGGAAATCGAGGCACTTGTGGCGGCCGGCCGCCCCGTGCTGGTGGGCACCACCTCCGTGGAGATCTCCGAGCAGTTGAGCCGCATGCTCCGCATGCGCAAAATACCACACAATGTGCTCAACGCAAAGCAGTTCCAGCGTGAGGCCTTGGTAGTGGCCGAGGCCGGCCGCAAGGGACAAGTCACCATCGCCACCAACATGGCAGGGCGAGGCACCGACATCAAGCTCACCGAGGAGGTGCGCCAGGCTGGCGGTTTGGCCATTGTGGGCACCGAGCGCCACGAGTCTCGTCGCGTTGATAGGCAGCTCCGAGGACGCGCCGGCCGACAGGGCGATCCCGGCTCTTCCCAGTTCTTCGTCTCCCTCGAAGACAACCTCATGCGCCTCTTTGGCTCCGAGCGCATGGTGCACATCATGGACCGGCTGGGGCTCAAGGAGGGCGAAGTCATACAGCATCCCTGGATCTCCAAGTCCATCGAGCGTGCGCAGCGCAAAGTGGAGCAGAACAACTTCGGCATCCGTAAGCGCCTGCTGGAGTATGATGACGTGATGAACCTCCAGCGCGAGCGCATCTACACCCGGCGTCGCCACGCCCTCTCGGGCGAGCGCCTCGATGAGGACATCCGCGACCTCCTCGAGGGCGTGTGCTACGAGCTGGCCAATGAGTTCGAACACCTCGATGACTTCCAGGCCTTCCGCGAGCGCATCCTCTCCGAATTCGCCATGGAGCCTACCATCGCCGAGCAAGACTACCTCAAGGCCGATGGCAATGGACGCTACGATCTCCTTGAGCAGATGGTCTGGGCCCGCTACCAATTGCGCATGAACACCATTGCCGAGCGGGCCATGCCCATTTTTCGCCGCATTCTCGATGAGCATGGGGCGCAGATTAAAAACGTCTTGGTCCCCATCTCCGACGGTAAGCGCACCCTCAACATCCCCATCAATCTCCAAAAGGCCGTCGAGACCGATGGCCGAGAGCTTGCCAAAGGAATCGCGCGCTCCGTCGTCTTACTCGCCATCGACGATTATTGGCAGCAGCACCTACTGGCCATGGACGAGCTCAAGCAAAGCGTCCAGAATGCCTCCTACGAGCAGAAAGATCCCCTGCTCATCTACAAGTTCGAGGGCTATGAGCTCTTCGAGAAAATGATCTCCGAGCTCAATCGCAACATCCTCCAGGTCCTGCTCAAGGCCCACCTGCCTCTGGACGACCAGCGGAGCGAGGTGAAGGAGAACGCCTCCAACGACATGGCCGTGGCCCGCAGGCGCCGTAGCTACAAGACCGGTCGGGGCGAAGCGCAGGCCGCACAAGCCCCCCAGTACAGCACCAACCAGACCGAGGAAGGCTCCACCCAGCCCGTCAAGCGCGAGGGCGCTAAAATTGGCCGCAACGACCCCTGCCCCTGCGGAAGCGGTAAAAAGTATAAAAATTGCCACGGCGCCCACCTGCCCGCTTGATAGCCTTTGCTATCTTCGCGCTGGTAATTGATACGCTAACAGTCTGGTTGCGCTACGCTGAGCCATAGGCTTTTCTCAGCTTACTGCCCATGCAGCGCGCCACGGTAAGTCGAACGAGGGATACAATGGCCGAGGGAGCAAAACGTCATTTGGGGGTGCTTGGGGCCCTAGAGCAAAAAATAGCTGAAACCTTGCGGGCCCTCATCGGCGAGGCCGCCGATGCCCAGGGGGTGATCTTGCAGCCAACTAGAGCCGAGTTTCAGGGCGAATGGACGCTGATACTTTTCCCTTGGCTTAAGGCCGCGCGCTGCAAGCCCGAGGCCCTAGGCCAGAGGGTGGGGGAGCAGCTCAAAGCCACCACCAGCTGGATAGAAGACTACAACGTAGAAAAAGGATTCCTCAACCTTACCCTGACCGATGGCTTCTGGGCGCAGGCCCTAGACGACCTACCTTGTACCGGCCAATATGGCCGACTAGACCCAAATAGTAGCGGGCGGAAGATCCTCATTGAGTACTCCTCCCCAAACACCAACAAGCCCCTCCACTTAGGCCACATCCGTAATAATCTGCTCGGCCATGCCGTGGCTGAACTCCATAAGGCCGTGGGCGACCAGGTCGTCAAGCTCAACCTAGTGAACGACAGGGGCATCCACATCTGCAAATCCATGGTGGCTTGGCAGCGCTACGCCAACGGGCAAACGCCCCAATCCTCCGGACTCAAGGGCGACCACTTGGTGGGCGACTACTACGTGGCCTTCGATAAGCACTACAAGCAGGAGGTGGCCGCCCTCGTGGCCCAAGGGATGCTCGAGGAACAGGCCAAGAATGATGCCTCCATCCTCAAGGAGGCCCAGGCCATGCTACGCCAATGGGAAGCTGGCGATCCACATACCATTGCCCTCTGGAAGCAGATGAATGAATGGGTCTACGAGGGCTTTCGCGACACATACCAGCGCATGGGCATCTCCTTCGATAGGGTCTACTACGAGTCGCAGACCTACCTGCTAGGCAAGCAGATCGTCCAGGAAGGCCTACAGCAAGGTGTCTTCTACCAGCGCCCCGATGGCTCCATTTGGGTAGACTTGCGCCCTGACGGCCTCGATGAAAAGTTGCTCCAGCGCGCCGATGGCACCTCCGTCTATATCACCCAGGATTTGGGCACGGCCACCGCGCGCTACCAAGAGTATCGCCCCGACCGCATGGTCTACGTGGTAGGCAGCGAGCAGGAATACCACTTCCAAGTCCTCCGACTGGCCCTCCAGAAGCTCGGCAGGCCCTGGTGGAACGCCATCTACCACCTCAGCTACGGGATGGTCTTCTTACCCGAGGGGAAGATGAAATCGCGCGAGGGCACCGTGGTCGATGCCGATGACCTTATGGCACAGCTACACGACATGGCCAAGGAAACCTCCGATAGCCTCGGAAAGCTCTCTAACCTCTCCACCGAAGAACAAGACCACACCTATTGGGCCGTCGGCCTAGGGGCCTTGAAGTACTTTATCCTCAAGGTCGACCCCAAGAAGAGCATCACCTTTAATCCACAGGATTCCATAGATTTCAATGGCAACACGGGCCCCTTCATCCAGTATACCCACGCAAGGGCATGCTCCATCCTACGTCGGGCCCAAGTGGCCAGTTCTGCCCCCCACACCCTGGATGCGGAGGCTACCGCCTATAGCCCCGTGGAGCGCATCTTGCTGCGGCAGGTGCTCTTGTTCCCCAGCGTGCTCGATGAGGCTGCACGTACTGAAAGCCCAGCCCTAGTGGCCAATTGGGTCTATGACCTGGCCAAAAGCTACAACCAGTTCTACCAAGACACGCCCATTCTCCGAGAGGCCAACCCTGCCCTGCGCGCCCTGCGCGTACGCCTGACCGATTTGGTGCGTGCCCAGCTCGCCGCCGGCCTTCAGCTCCTGGGCATCGAGGCCCCGCAAGTCATGTAGCGCTAGCGCGCCATCTCCTATTCTAAACCTCTTTACACGCCCAGCACTAAGCATAGCTGTACCCACAGGCCTTTGACCTGACGGATGCGCTATCAAGCGAATTACCCTCTTCCCGCGCCCCTAGACGCATTTCCTCTTCACTACGCGCTAACGCCTTGGCCGCGGCGCGGGGGGCAGCTAGATCAAGCATAGATCGCAATCCATACATTAAACAGCATAAGGACCGTAACGTGACAATCTAGTGGAGCAGACGATGGACTACCAGGAGACAGTAGAGTACATATTCCAGGCGCTGCCGATGTTTCAGCGCGAGGGCGCAGCTGCCTACAAGGACAATTTGGACAATTCACACGCCCTCGACCTATACGATGGCTCCCCCCACACCAGCTACCCCACGATCCATGTGGGCGGTACGAACGGCAAGGGTAGCGTGGCGCATATGCTGGCCGCCATCTTGCAGTGTGCCGGCTACAAGGTGGGCCTCTATACCTCCCCCCACCTGTGCGACTTCCGTGAGCGCATAAGGGTCAATGGCCATCCTATTGCTAAGGAAGCGGTGCAGGAATACGTGGCCTCACATCAGGACTACTTTGAGGAGATCCAGCCCTCCTTCTTCGAAATGAGCACCGCCATGGCCTTCTGGTATTTCCAGCAGCAGCAGGTGGACGTGGCCGTCATTGAGGTCGGCATGGGCGGGCGGCTCGACTCCACCAACATCATCCGCCCCGAGGTCTCGGTCATCACGAACATCGGCCTAGAGCACACCCAGTTCCTCGGCGACACCCTCGAAAAAATCGCCACCGAGAAAGCCGGCATCGTCAAGCCCTCCACCCCGGTGGTCTTTGGCCAAGTGGTCTATGCCACCAAGGGCGTATTCCTCGATGCTGCCCGCAGAAATCACGCCCCCTTCACCTTCGCCGAGGAGGCCTGGAATTGCGTCTCGCAGCACCAGAATGACAACGGAACCCAACATTTCCTGCTCACCCGCCACCAGCAGGAAGAAACGATAGGCATCGATTGCGACCTCTTGGGCTACTACCAGCGCTACAATGTGGTCACAGTGCTGGCCACCGTCGATGTCCTCATGAAGGCAGGCTACCATATCACCCAAAAGAACGTCCTGGAGGGCATTGCCCATACCCAGCAGCTTACCAGGCTCTTCGGCCGGTGGCAGAAGCTGGCCGATAGCCCCCTAGTCATGTGCGACACCGCCCACAACGCCGAGGGCATCAAGGAGGTCATGCCCTCCCTGCTGGCCCTGCCCGCAAAAAAACTCCGCTGCGTCATCGGCCTCGTCAAGGATAAGGATCTCACCCGCATCTTGCCCCTCTTCCCCAAGGAGGCCATCTACTACTTCACGCAGGCCGCCGTGCCACGCGCGCTGCCCGCCACCACGCTACGCGATAAAGCCCTAGACTACGGACTTAAGGGCAACACCTTCAGCTCCGTGAGCCAGGCCGTAGAAGCAGCCAGAGCCGAGGCCGAGCCCGAGGATGCCATCTACATCGGCGGAAGCACCTTTACCGTGGGTGAGGCCTTGCCCCTCTTCGGGTGCTGCCCAGCAGGTGACTAGTGGGCCATGCCCAGCAGACACTGAGAGGGGCCCCGCGTACTCTACGCGGGGCCCCTCCGCATTGAGGCGCAGGGCCACTAGCCCAGCACGAGGGCAGCGATGACACCGCCCACTATAAGCGGGATGTCGTAGGCTATGAAAGTGGGCACACACGTGTCCCAGATATGGTTGTGCTGCCCATCGGCGTTGAGCCCCGAGGTAGGCCCTAGGGTGGAGTCGGAGGCTGGGGAACCCGCATCGCCCAGGGCCGCCGCAATGCCTATGAGCAGTATGGTCGATGGGGTCGAGAAGCCCAGGTTTGCGCAGAGCGGCACATAGATGGCTGCAATGATGGGGATGGTGCCAAACGAGGTGCCGATGCCCATGGTGATGAGCAGACCCACCAAGAGCATGATGCTGGCGCCCATGAGCTTGGAGTGCGCCATGTAGCCGCTGGCCATCGCCACCAGCTCTTCCACCGCCCCGCTGCTGGTGAGCACGTGGCCGTAGCCCGAGGCCACCAGCATCACGAAGGCGATGAAGCCCATCATTTCGATCCCCCCATTGAGCACCTCGTCCATCTGCTTGTAGCGAATGCACCCGGTGAGCAGCATGGTGAAAAGGCCCGCCAAGGCCGAAAGGGGCAGCGACTTGGTGATGATCGACACCACGGCCGTAACCACGCAGCCCGCCACTGCGCCCCATGCCTGGCGCGTCATGCGCACCTCCCCACCCGTGGACTCCTCTTGCCCTGGAACGGGGAGCTCCTTGTAGACCCTCGGCCGACTGTAGAGCAGCAGCACCGTGAGCACCAGGCCTATCAACATGATCAGCCCCCCAATCCACATCACCCGCGACGTGTCGCTCACGGTGACCGGCATACCGTATTGCGAGATATTGTCCACCAGAATTTGGTGGAACAGCAGGCCGAATCCTAGGGGAATGGATAGGTAGGGCGCCTTTAGGCCAAAGGTGAGGGCGCAGGCCATGGCCCTGCGGTCGATCTTGAGCCGGTTGAACAGCACCAGGAGCGGGGGTATCAAGATCGGAATGAAGGCAATGTGCACTGGCACCAAGTTCTGGGAAAAGCACGCAAAGAAGGCGATGGCGAAGATGAGAAAGTACTTCTTGCCCGACATCTTGCGCGCAATGCCGCGTGCCAAAATCGTGCCCAGCCCGCTGCGGGCCAGCGCGAAGGCAAATGCCCCCAGAAGTATGTAGCTCAGCGCCGTGGCCGAGTTGCCCCCCATGCCATCTATGAGGAGCCCCATGATGCTATCCCCCTCCTCTGCGTAGAAGGGGATACCCGCCAGCAAGCCGGCGGTGATGGCCGCCACAATGATGGCCAACAGCACGTTGAACCGCAGCAAGCAGAGCGCGCACATGACCACCACCGATACGATGACCGGGTTGAGAAAAATGCTATCCATACAACTTAGTATTTTTTAAACCTAGCCCGGCGCAGAAACCCTTGCGCCGCGAGGTCAATTCCCTAAGTGAAGGTAGGAATTATTTTCTGACCATGCGCTCCCTGTAGGACCTTTTCGCACCGAATCGTGCGCCTCCACAGTGTGTCACGCTATGGCGCGCAACGAAGTACAGATTCAACCCACCCCTGCCCTTAGTACCTCAGAACGCGCTGGGCGGCCCATGGTGATCGCCAGGCCCTACCGTCCACGACTGCCCTCGCGGCACCGGCGACCCGAAAAGCCCCCTGGCGCCGTTGATGTAATCAATCTAAAAATCCTACCTTTGCCGTGGGGTAGAAGGTCTACCTCACCGGAAAAAACAACTATAGAATGAGGAGCATAGATCTTTCAGTCTACGGGATAGAGCATCCCAAGGAAATCATTCACAATCCGTCCTACGACCTACTCTACCAGCTAGAGCTCGACAAGAACCTCCAGGGCTACGAGCGTGGCGTGTTGACCAAGCTGGGCGCCGTGAGCGTTGACACTGGCATCTTCACGGGGCGCTCACCCAAGGACAAGTACGTTGTAAAGGACCAAGAGACCAGCAAGCACGTCTGGTGGGCCGACCCTACCAAGAAGAAGAGCTCCGACAACCACGCCCTCACCCCCGAGCAGTGGGACTACCTCAAGGAGATCAGCGTCAAGCAGCTCTCGGGCAAGAAGCTCTTTGTCACCGATGCCTATTGCGGGGCGAATGAGGACACCCGCATCAAGGTTCGGTTCGTGGCTGAGGTGGCCTGGCAGGCCCACTTCGTCAAGAACATGTTCATCCGCCCCACGGAGCAGGAGCTGGAGACTTTCGAGCCCGACTTCGTGGTGCTGGTGGCCTCCAAGACCCAAAACGACAAATGGAAGGAGATGGGCCTGCACAGCGAGGTCTACGCCGCCTTCAACCCCACCAAGCGCATGGCCGTCATCGGGGGCACCTGGTACGGCGGAGAGATGAAGAAGGGCATCTTCTCCATGATGAACTACTTCCTGCCCCTGCGCGGCATTGCGGCCATGCACTGCAGCGCCAACGTCGGCAAGAAGGGCGATGTGGCCATCTTCTTTGGCCTCTCGGGTACTGGGAAAACAACCCTCTCGGCCGATCCGAACCGCGCCCTCATCGGCGATGACGAACACGGCTGGGACGACAACGGCGTCTTCAACTTCGAGGGCGGCTGCTACGCCAAGTGCATCGACCTGGACCCCAAGAAAGAGCCCGACATCTACCACGCCATTCGCCGCGATGCCCTGCTCGAAAACCTCGATGTGGACGCCGAGGGCAACATCGACTTCCACTCCAAGAAGAAGACCGAGAACACCCGGGTCTCCTACCCCATCTACCATATCGACAACATCGTCAAGCCCATCTCCCGCGGCGGGCATGCCCAGAACGTGATCTTCCTCACGGCCGATGCCTTCGGCGTCCTGCCCCCTGTCGCAAAGCTCACGCCTGACCAGATGCAGTATCACTTCCTGAGCGGCTTCACCGCCAAATTGGCCGGCACGGAGCGCGGTATCACCGAGCCCCAGCCCACCTTCAGCAGTTGCTTCGGCCAGGCCTTCTTGCTCCTCCACCCCACGGAGTATGCCCGCGAGCTGGTCAAGAAGATGAAGCAGCACAACTCCGCCGCCTACCTGGTCAACACGGGGTGGATCGGCGGCGCCTACGGCGTGGGCAAGCGGATCGACCTGCCAGCCACGCGCGCTATCATCAACGCCATCCTCAACGGCGACCTACTCCACGTGGAGTACGACACGCTGCCGATCTTCAACTTGCAGGTGCCCCGCACCGTGCCCGGGGTCGATTCCAAGATGCTCAACCCGCAGAATGCTTGGGCCGATCCCAAGGCCTGGGAGGCCGCTGCACGCGCGTTGGCTGCTAAGTTCATCGAGAACTTCAAGAACTTCACCGACAACGAGGCTGGCCGGAAGCTCGTGGCCGCGGGCCCAAAGCTCTAGTCGGTCTCACCCATTTTCCTGCGTGGCTGCCGCCCTGGATTCTTCCAAGGCGGCAGCCTTTTTATGCTAAAAGACCCCAGAAAGGGGAGGAATGGGAATTTTGCCGTAAAATACCGACTTTCCCCGCACAGAAAACGGCATCGTTGGGCATCAATAAATCTGTAAAAACGCCATCTTAGGGCCATCCACGGCTCAACTCCGCACCACCTCCGCTAAAAAAGCGTAAATATGCGGCGATGGTACGGCGATGGTGCGGCGAGGGTGGGGATCGAATTAGCCTCACGCCGCACGAAAAATCTCAATTTTCTTATGCCAAAACATAGCAAAAACACATTTATGTCGTGTGTAATTTCAGAATTTAACATAGTCTACGTGTAGACTGCCGCGCCTAGTCGCGAGGCAGGGGCAAATTGGGCGGGGTGCGGCGTGTCGGTGGGGGTGGCTAGGGCGCCTGCGCGTGATGGATTTGAATCCTCAACCAGCGCCCCGCTGTTTCCTGGCTGCGCCCAGTGCCCTCGACGGTTTTACGTGCGCCGTGGTGTCAGCGTTGCCGCGGTGGTCTCCCGGGTTGGCAGTGGCCGTGTTGGTGCGGTTTTCCTGCGGGCTATGGCGACCTAGTCTGGTCGCGGCGCGGGCAGTGCTGGTTACAGGAAGAAGTGCTACCTTTGTGGCGCAGGATAGCGGTAGCCTGCGTTCTGGTGCAGCCCGTGGCGTTGCGGTGTGCAGGGAGCAGACGGCGCGTTGGGCGTGAGGTTGCTAGGAAATTATGGAGGTTGACGAGCTATGGAAGATTTGCTGATGACAGGTACAGCCAAGACGCCGGAGGTGGAGTTCCGCGCCGATGGTCGTTTACTGCTCAAGGGATGCTCTATCCCCGAGAATGCGCCGGAGTTCTATAGCCCCTTGCTTTCTTGGTTGGAAGACTATGGCCGAGTGGCCAGGCCGGTCACGGAGATGACGGTGCAGTTGAGCTACTTCAACTCCAGCTCCTCCAAGGCACTTTTACAGCTTATAGAGCAGCTTTCCGAGATCCAGACGGCCGACCATAGGGTGCAGGTGCTGTGGCTCTACGAGGAGGGAGATGACGATAACCGTGAGGCCGGGGAGGACTACCGCGACGTCACCAAGGTGCCCTTTACCATCGAGGCCTACAAGTAGCGGTGGAGCTACTGGTTGTGGCGCGCCAATCGATTCGTTAGACCCCGTGGAGTCAGGTGGTGCGAGGGGTTGCTTGCTGGCGAGGGACGTGGTGGGCCTGAGGATTGTCGGGGTGTATGGCCGATGGGCGTGAGGGTACGTCGCTAGAAAACGCGGGGGAGCAGGCACCGGGGACGAGTGTCTTGCCTGGGGCGACGGGGGGCGTTGCTGCCTTTTTCTCCGAGGTCTCGCGGGACGTGCTGGGCTCTGCGCCGGGGCAGTCGCTGGTGGCGCATTTGGCCCAGGGCGATTCGCTGCAACTTTCGGGCCTCTACGGGTCGGCCTATCCCCTGCTGGTTGCCAGTCTCGCTGTCCACACGGAGCAGGTGCAGATGGTGGTGGCCAGCGACCATGAGCAGGCTACCTACCTTTACAGCGATCTTCAGGCGTTGCTGCCGCCCTCCGCGGTGCTATTCTTCCCCTCGAGCTATCGGCAGGGGTTCGTCAAGGCTAAGCGCGTCAGCGGGAATATTATAGCCCGCTGCGGGCTGGAGGCGTATCGTCGGGCCTCGGTGGCCTGGGGGGCGTTGCGGGTGGTGGTGAGCTATCCGCAGGCCCTGGCCGAGCCGGTGCCCTCGGCGAGTGCCTTGGCGAAGCGGGTTGTTACTATTGCCGTGGGGCAGGAGTGCACCCAGGAGTTCCTCATCGAGCTGCTCCACGACGTGGGCTTTACGCTGGTGGGCTTGGTGCAGGCACCTGGCCAGTTTGCCCACCGGGGGGCCATAGTGGATGTTTTCTCCTACGCGAGCAATCAGCCCTACCGGGTGGACTTCCTGGGGGATCAGATCGATTCCATACGTCTTTTTGCGGTTGACACGCAGCTCTCGATTGAGAAGGTGCAGCAGGCCATGCTCATCCCCGATCTCCAGGCCTCAGCCGCGGAGGCGAGTGCAGGTAGCGGGGAGTACCTGCTCGATGTGTTGCCCGGGCGGGTGCCCGTGTGGGCGCGGGAGCTTAAGGCCGGCCTGCGTGACTATTCGGAGGCCTTGCTGCGCCATGCGGACGAGGTGCCCGAGCCGATGCTCTCCCTGGAGCAGCTCGCCATAGGGCTAAGTGCTCATCCGCTGCTTGAGCAGGGGCTCGAGCCGCTAGGCCAGCACGGGGTCGAGGTGGCTTTTTCCTCTGCCCCCCAGCCCCCCTTCAAGAAGAATTTTGAGCGTTTGGCCGCGCATATCCAGCAGGAGGCCGCCGGCGGCACGCATACCTACATCCTCACCGAGCAGCCCTCGCAGTGCGCCCGTATGCAGGCCATCCTGCGCGATCTCAAGCTGGATGTCGCCAGCTATACGGTGCTGACTCTGCCGCTCACTGCGGGCTTCCAGTGGCCAGCGCTGCGGGTCAACGTCTATACTGACCACCAGATATTCGACCGCTACCACGCCGCGCGGGTGCTGGGTCTGCAGCCGGCGCAGGAGGCGTTTCGCGTGCAGGATCTGCAGCTTTTGCAGCCAGGGGACTACGTGGTGCACGCCGATCACGGGGTGGGCATCTACGAGGGGCTGGTGCGCGAGGAGCGCCATGGGGTGCCCTGTGAGTATGTGCGGCTGCGATACGGGGAGCATGACACGCTCTTGGTGAGCGTGCACAATCTGAACCGCCTGTCCAAATACCGCGGGGCGCAGGGGGTGCAGCCCACGATTCACCGGCTTGGCTCGGGAGCTTGGGGTAGGCTCAAGCAGCGGGCGAAGAGCAAGGTCAAAGACATAGCCCGTGAGCTCATCAAGCTCTATGCCACGCGGCTCGAGGCTAAGGGCTTTGCCTTCTCGCCCGATGGCTACCTGCAGGAGGCCTTGGAGTCATCGTTCATCTACGAGGATACGCCCGACCAGCTCTTGGCCACGCAGGCCGTCAAGCGCGATATGGAGCGCCCCATCCCCATGGATCGGCTCATATGCGCCGACGTGGGGTTTGGCAAGACCGAGATTGCCATCCGGGCAGCGTTCAAGGCCGTGTGCGATGGCAAGCAGGTGGCCGTTCTGGTGCCTACCACGGTGCTGGCGCTGCAGCACTACAAGACGTTTAGCGAGCGTCTCAAGGAGATGCCCTGCACGGTGGATTTTCTCTCGCGCCTTAAGACCATGGCGGAGCGCAGGGCGCTGGAGGCCCGCCTGAAGTCGGGGGACCTCGATATCGTCATAGGCACGCACGCCCTGCTCAAGGAGAGCATTGAGTTCAAGGATCTGGGCCTGCTCATCGTGGACGAGGAGCAGAAGTTCGGCGTGGCGGCCAAGGAGCGGCTGCGCACGCTCAAGGCGAATGTGGACACGCTGACCCTGACGGCCACGCCTATCCCGCGCACGCTGCAATTTTCGCTCATGGGGGCCCGCGACATGTCTATCATCAACACCCCACCCCCCAATCGCTACCCCATCTTCACGCAGGTGGCGCCCTACGATGAGGAGCTGATCGCGCGGGCGGTGCAGTACGAGGTGGCGCGCAAGGGCCAGGTGTTTTTTGTCAATAGCACCATTGCGCCGTTGCCGCGCCTATTGGCCATGCTGCACCGGCAGCTGCCGCTGCTCCGGTGCGCGGTGGCCCATGGACAGATGAAGCCCTCGGAGATTGAACGCGTGATGCTCGATTTCATCGCGGGCGACTACGATGTCTTGCTCTCCACGGCCATCATCGAGTCGGGGCTCGACATCCCCAATGCCAATACGATCATCATCAACGACGCGCAGCACTTTGGCCTGAGCGACCTCCACCAGCTCCGCGGACGGGTGGGGCGCACCAATCGGAAGGCCTTTTGCTACCTGCTCGCCCCGCCCTTGGAGTCGTTGACCGAGGAGGCCAAGCGGCGCATTGAGGCCATTGAGGAGTTCGCCGATTTGGGCAGCGGGTTCCAGATCTCCATGCAAGATCTAGACATTCGGGGCGCCGGCAACCTGCTGGGCGCCGAGCAGAGCGGCTTTATCCTCGACTTAGGGCTCGACACCTACCATCGGGTGCTCGACGATGCGGTGCGTGAACTCAAGCAGGAGGAGTTCGCCGATATCTTCCACGAGGAGTTGGCCCACGAGGAGTTTTTGCCCCCCGATGCGTGCCAAGTGGAGACGGATCAGGATGTCTTGCTCCCGATGGACTTTGTCAACAATGCTACGGATCGCGTGCAGATCTACCGTCAGCTCGACTTGCTCCGCGATGCCGAGCAGCTGGCGCGCTTTGAGGCCGCGTTGGAAGATAGGTTTGGAGGCCTCCCCGAGCCCGTGAAGGCCCTGCTACGTATTCCCCCGCTGCGCTGGCAAGCGGCTCGCATGGCCGTAGAGCGGCTGCAATTGAAGAATCAGCACCTCACCTTGGACTTCATGGCGCCATCGGAGGCGCCCTTCTACACGTCGGCTCTCTTTGAGGGCATGATGCGCCAGGTGGCCGAGCTGGGCAACCGCTGCAAGGTCGTGCCCCTGCCCGACCATCTGCGGCTGGAGGTGGTGCGCGTGCGCTCTATCGGCGAGGCGCAGCAGCTGCTGGAGCTGCTGGCTGCGCCAGCCCAATAGGAGGCGAAGCTATGGTAAGCATTGCCCTCGACATAGGGAACAGCTCGGTAAAGGTTGGTGTTTTTTCTGGTGCGCAGCTCTCGTACGCGATTACTTTGCCCCACGGGGGGGCTGGGCTGGCGGAGGTGGTGGAGCAGTATGGGCCCACGGTGGCAGTGGTGGGCGATGTGCGCGGTAGCGGGCAGCAGGAGGTGCAGGCCTTGGTGCGCATGGGGGTTCAGGTGGTGCCGGTGTCGTGCGAGCTCCGCTGGCCTTTTAGGACGCAATACCGCACGCTTACTACCCTGGGGGCGGATCGGGTGGGGGCGCTGGCCGGGGTGCAGCAGCTCTACCCGGGGCAGACCTGCATGGTGGTAGATTTGGGCACGGCAATCACTTACGATTTGCTTCTGGGTGAGGGGCTGCATGCTGGGGGTGCCATATCGCCGGGGGTGCGTATGCGCTTTGCGGCCCTGCATGCGGGTACAGGCCATTTGCCGCAATTGGTAGCGGCCCCCCTGCAGGAGGCCATCGGGCTCGATACTTCGGGGAGCATCCGGCATGGCGTGCTCGATGGGGTGCGCTACGAGCTGGAGGGGTTTGCGGGGAATTTTAGTAATTTTGCCCCGCTCGATCGGGTGGTTCTCACGGGCGGGGATGCCCAGTTGCTGCGGCGGCTGGTGCGGTGTGCGTGCGAGGAGAGGCCCCATCTGGTGTTGGAAGGCTATAACTACTTACTACGGTACAATGCGCGCTAGAGGACGATATCTGATGGCCACGATGCTACTGCTCTGGCTGGTGGTGGAGGCGCAGGGGCAGGTGGTCTCTACGGAGTCGCCTTTTTCGCTCTATGGTTTGGGCGTACGGGAGTTCCCGGCCTCGGTGCAGACGCTCGGGTTCGGTGGTGTGAACATGGGCTACCGCAGCCGGAAGACCATCAATTTCTACAACCCGGCCTCCTACCCCTATCAGGATTCGCTCCAGCTGCTGTTTGAGTTTTCGGGCAGCGTGGGCTATGCCCAGTACGATTATCCCGATGGGGCCGTGCGCCGGAAGCCTACGGGCGGCATGGGGCATGTGGCCATCAAGTTTCCCGTTACGCGCTGGTTGGGGGTGGCGGTGGGCTTTAGTCCGCTTACGCAGGTGGGCTACGACATCACGCGCTACGAGCAGGATGTGAAGCTGGTGAGTGCTATTGGGCGCTTGCGCTACCACCACCGTGGGCACGGGGGGACGAATCAGGCCTTCGTGGGCATTGGGGGGGCGCCCTCGAAGTATTTCAGCCTGGGGCTGAATGCGCACTATGTGTTTGGCTCGCTAGACCATGGGCAGGATTTCTATGTGCCCTCCAATCAGCTCTACGCGCAGTATAGCTACGAGGATCGCTATGTGCTGCGTGGGGTGATGCTCCGTGGCGCAGTGCAGGCGGTGATTCCGTGCGATACGTTGCAGCGGCATCGGGTGGTAGTGGGGGCTTCGGTGGACTATGTGCCGTGGCTTCAGGCCCAGCGGCGCACCGAGGCTACCCTGGAGTATGTGGGCACATCGCAGCAGCTCATGCACAATGCGCTACGCGCTACGGTCAAGCTCCGGCGCCCCTTGCGCTACGTGGTGGGGGCCATGTACGAATCGCCTATACTGCAGGCGGGTTTCGATGTGGCCTATGAGCCCTGGAGTAGCTTTGAGATGCTGGCGATGCCGCAGCCTCGCCAGGCGGGCTTCGAGGTGCGGGCCGGGGTGCAGTACACGCCGAACCCCGTGAGCTTGCGGAGCTACGCGGAGCGGGTGCAGTATCGCCTTGGGGGCTACTATGAGCGGTTGTCCATGCTGCTGGGCGGGCACTCGGTGTACAATCTGGGGGCCACGGTGGGGGTGGGCCTGCCGTTTGGCTATAGGCAGTCGGTGTTCCATGCGGCCTTTGTGGTGGGGACTCGCCGCGGCGTTGGCAAGATATTTGCAAGTGAGCTGTATTGTAGCCTCCATGTGGGCGTTTCGTTCAACGATTTCTGGTTTTTCAAGCGCAAATACGATTAGCCGGGGAAGTCTCAAACAGTCAACTGATATGAAGATTAGGAATTTGTCCCGAATATTTCCCTTCCTACTGGCGCTGCTCTTGGCTGTGCCGCTCGGGGCACAGGTGCAGAATCCCAATTTAGAGAACCCAAAATATGGTGCCGACACCGCGATGCGGAGGGAGTGCCTTAAGCAGACTTCGTTCTATCAGGGCTTTTACAAGCAGAAGAATTATCGGGATGCGCTGCGCGGTTGGGCGATAGTGTATAACATCTGCCCGATGTCGTCGGAGAACATTTTCATACGGGGCATCAGGATGATCAAGATGCAGCTCGACACCATCAAGCAGGATAGCCTCAAACAGGTGATGCTCGATAGCTTGATGCGCATTTACGATAAGCGCGTGGAGTGCTATGGGAAGGCTGCGAAGAACTTGACGCAGAAGGCTCTCGATCTCTATTCCTACAATTCGGATCGAGTAGAGGAGGTGGAGCAGATTTTGCAGAAAGTCAAGGAGCTCGACTTGGCGCGGATGGATCCACAGGCCATGGTGCTGCTCATGCAGTGCAATATTCGCCTCTACGGCGAGAAGAAGCGGAGTGCCGAGGAGGTGATAACGCTCTACTCGGATTTGTCGTCGAGTGTTGCGAAGCAGCTGGCGGCCAGCCCCGAGGATGCGGAGCTGCAGAGGGCCTCGGAGGCCTTGGACGCCCAATTCACCTCTGTGGGGGTGGCCTCCTGTGCGGATATAGTGCGTATTTTTGGCCCGAAGCTAGAGAAGGCTCCCAACGACCTGGATTTGGCCAAGACCATCCACATGCAGCTGAGTGCCTTGCGTTGCACCGATGAGCCCCTCTATGGGCAGGCTCTCAAGGTGATGTTTGATGCGGAGCCTACGGCCAACCTGGCCCTCGAGCTGGCGCGCGTAGCCGTCAGCAAGAAGCAGGGGAAAGAGGCCGATGGCTTCTACGCCAAGGCTTTGGAGCTTGAACTCGATAACGGACGTAATGCGCAGATCTGCTTGGAGTATGCGGCCTTTGTGGCCTCCGAGTTCAAGGAATTTGCTCGGGCGCGCCAGCTGGCCTACGAGGCCTTGAAGAAAGAGCCCCGTTTGGGGCAGGTCTACATGTTCATCGCCGGGCTGTATGCGCAGACCAAGGGGTGTGGATCGTCGCAGATAGAGAATGCCTCGGTGTTCTGGGCGGCCGTGGACAAGTACAACCAGGCCAAAGCGCTGGATCCTTCGCTCGCTTCAGACTGCAATAAGCAGATTGCCTACCTGAGCCAATATTTCCCGACCAAGGAGCAGGTTTTCTTCCTTGATATGACTCCAGGCGATTCCTTCACGGTGCCCTGCTGGATCAATGAGAAGACCACCATAAGGACTAGTGACTAGTGTACTTTACCACGTATTGCCAGCGCGTCGTACGGCTGCGCTGGCTTTTTTGTTTTCTTCTCTTCGGGTTGCTGGCGGCGTGCCAGGTGTCCTGCGATGAGGCTGTGCAGCGTAGCGACTGGCAGCTCTCGCCAGACGATCCAGACGTGCTGGGCGATGCCCTGGAGCTGGTCTATACCCGGGAGGGTCGGCTTGTGATGCGGCTGAGTACCCCGCAGCTGGTGGCCTACAACAAGCCCGACAAGACCTACGATGAGTTCCCGCAGGGGATTGCTGCTACTACCTACAATGATTCTGGTGCGCTCTCGGCCTACATCACGGCTAAGTATGCCATCTACGAGCGCATGAAGGATTCCTGGGAGGCTCGCCACAATGTGGTGATCGTCAATGAGAAGGGCGATACTCTGCAGACTGAGCGCCTTTTCTGGGATGTGAAGCGTAAGCGCTTCTATTCCGAGGAGAATGTGCGGATTAAAACAGGAGCGGGTACGCTCTACGGCCAGGGGTTTGAGAGCGACGACCGCTTTGTGGATTGGGTCATCAAGAAGCCCACGGGAACTTTTCTGCTGGAGTCGACTGGGGATACCCTGTCGCATACTGAGGATTAAATACTAGATACCATGCTTACGCCGCGTACGCTGAACATTTTCAATCGGGTTCTGAACGTCATCTGGTGCGTGCTGGGCCTTATGTGCCTTGGTCTGGGGATTTACTACCATGTGAAGGGGTTCCCGGAAGTGATGTTTTATATATTGGCGGCGGTGGCCTTTGCCATGCTGGCTTTGCGCATCTATATGCAGCGGCGCCGTAGGCAGCAGGGTGGGTTGCGCTAATGAGGGGTTCTTCTCGATGCTAGTCTGGGGGATAGTTGCGCTCTGCTTGGTGCTCTCGGCCCTGTTCTCGGGGATAGAAATTGCCTTCCTGTCGTCGAACAAGCTCCGTCTGGAGTTGGTGCGCACTTCTTCCTCGCTGGTCGATAGGATTATCCAGTACTATCTCCACCGTCCGAACGATTTTTTGGCGGCCACGCTGGTGGGCAACAACGTGGTGCTGGTGGTGTATGGCATTTTGATGGCTAAGGTGCTCGAGCCGGTGCTTATGCCCGTTCACCACGATCCATTTGCCCTCATGGTGGGCCAGACGCTCATTAGCACATTCATAGTGCTTATTCTGGCGGAGTTTTTGCCCAAGGTGATTTGCAAGCGCTACCCGAATACGTTTTTGCGTTTGCTGGTGCTGCCGCACGTGCTGTTCTACTTTCTTTTCTACCCGGTGAGCCGTGCGGCGACTTGGCTGGCCGTGCGTTTGATCCACTTGCTGACGGGCCGGACGATTGCGGAGAGCCGGGCGATGCCTGTGTTTGGTCGTAACGACCTCAATCAGCTCGTGGGGGAGGTGGGCGCCCCCTCGGCCGATGCGGGCGGAGCCGATGAGCAGGAGCTGAAGTTTTTCCGTAATGCCCTTGAGTTTGGTGACACCAAGCTGCGTGATTGCCTAGTGCCGCGCACGGATATCGTGGCCATGGGCATCGACACGCCCCTGGAGGAGCTGCTGGATAAGTTCGTGGAGACGAATTTTTCCCGCATCCCTATCTATCGTGGTAGCGTGGACAACATTGTGGGCTATGTGAATGCGAAGAACCTTTTCAAGCACCCGGCTTCGATAGAGAGTGTGCTGCGGGCAGTAGAGTTTGTTCCTGAAACCATGCAGGCGCGCAAGCTGTTGTCGCGATTCATTAAGACCTCGCTGAGCATGGCGATAGTGGTAGATGAGTTTGGTGGTACGGCGGGCTTGGTGACCATAGAGGATCTGCTGGAGGAGATTTTCGGGGAGATCAATGATGAGCACGATACCTCCTCTATCATCTTGCGCCAGACGGCCGAGGGGGAGTATTTGCTTTCGGGGCGCGCGGAGGTGGGGGTGGTCAATGAACGGTTTGGGCTGCAGCTGCCCGAGTCGGAGAGCTACGACACGGTGGCAGGCTTTATTCTCGCGCACCACCCGGACATCCCTGAACAAAACGACGTGGTGCAGATAGACCGTTTTAGTTTCCGGGTGCTCCGCGTGCACTCTGGGCGTATCGTGACGGTGCGGCTCTCCGTGGGACGCTAGCTGGTTGGTACTCTTTGCGTATTATCTGGGGCAGTGGCGCTAGGGGCTGCGGTATCTGCGCCGGCCTCTTGCCGATATAGGCTGACATGAAGAATTGCTCGGCTGGTTCTGGGGACGAAAACTGCTACGCCTGGAGGTCTCTAGGAGGGTCGTCGAGCTGGTGCTGTTTTTGAGGAGGATGCCGTGTCCTTGTCGGTAGGGGGGTCTTGGGTTCATATTTCCCCCTCTTGCATGCACGCGTAGCTATCAGGCTTCACTGTTCTTGGGTGACTTGGGACTGCAAGCTTGGTGCTGCTGGGCAGCCGTAGCGTTGCATTTGGTGTCGCTGGGCTCAGCCCCATGCGGTGTGGACGCATGGCCCTTGCATTGCCTAACAGATAGAGCACATGTGGTGACCTATGCAGGGATTTTGGGATGTGCGCTTTGGCAGCGGGATGCGGTGTCGAGCGTCTAGGGCCAGGGAGACTGGCTGTAGGTGGACGTTCCGCCTATTCCGAGCGCTGCGCTCCGCACGATGTGCAAGGATGGCCTTGTTAGCTGGTATTTTGAGGGTTAGCTACGCGGAGATGCGCTGCCTTCTTGTGTGGGTGCTGGACGTGAGTGGCCTGTGGGAGGGGGGGGCCATGTATCCAGCGTAGTAGCCTGTGGAATCAACAGATACGCAGGGTTTGCCTACGTAGCCTGTGGCTTGGGCGTAGAAGGGTTGTTGCCTATTGAGGTTGCCTTCGCCTGCGTACTGAGGCAGCTTTCGGTGCTGGAAAGCTTTTGCAGTCGGGTTTGCTGGAGGCTTGCCACTGCTGCGCTACCTGACTGCTAGTAGCGCCTAGCCTTACCAAGTCATTCTGCGCTGAGGATACGGGAACCCGTGGGCTAGATCCCACCGCGCCGCGATAGGGAGTGGAGATAGCGGGACTCGAACCCGCGCCCTCTTGCATGCGAAGCAAGCGCTCTAGCCAACTGCTGTCTCTTATACACATCTGACGCTGCCGACGAATAGAGAGGTGTAGA
>CAMXWF010000002.1 GCA_947252645.1 uncultured Bacteroidia bacterium | reverse complement strand
GTCGCCGTGGCGCCCTGCGCCAGCTCGGTCGGCCCGCTCACCGTGAAGCTCGTCACGGCCGGCGCTACCACCGTCACCGTCAGCTCCGCTTGCTCACCCGTCTTGCTATCCTTGAAGATCAGCTTGTGCTCCCCAAGCGCGGCGTCGGAGGCCGCGGTCAGTGCCTTGGTGCCCTTGTCGTAGCTAAAGCCGGGGGCCGGGCTGACCAATTCCGCATCCAGCACAGCGCCGGCCGGCTCCACCTTAAAGGTCACGGTCGCCGTGGCGCCCTGCGCCAGCTCGGTCGGCCCGCTCACCGTGAAGCTCGTCACGGCCGGCGCTACCACCGTCACCGTCAGCTCTGCGGTCTCACCCGTCCTGCCATCCTTGAAGGTCAGCGTGTGCGCCCCAAGCGCGGCATCGGGGGCTGCAGTCAGCTTCTGGGTGTCCTTGTCATAGCTAAAGCCCGCGGCGGGAGTCTGGCTGTCCAATACCGCATCCAGCTCGGCGCCTGCCGGCTCCACCTCAAAGGTCACGGTCGCCGTGGCGCCCTGCGCCAGCTCGGTCGGCCCGCTCACCGTGAAGCCCGTGAGTGTCGGCGCTACCACCGTCACCGTCAACTCCGCGGTCTTGCCCGTCTTGCTATCCCTGAAGGTCAGCGTGTGGACTCCCTGCGCGGCATCGGGGGCCGCGGTCAGCGTCTGGGTGCCCTTGTCGTAGCTCAGGCCAGGGTTCGTGCCCACCAGCTCGAGCTCTACCACCGCACCTGCCGGCTCTACCTTAAAGGTCACGGCCGCCGTGGCGCCCTGCGCCAGCTCGGTCGGCCCGCTCACCGTGAAGCTCGTCAGGGCCGGCGCAACCACCTTCACCGTCAGCTCCGCGGTCGTACCCGTCTTGCTATCCTTGAAGGTCAGCGTGTGCTCCCCAAGCGCGGCGTCGGGGGCCGCGGTCAGCGTCTGGGTGCCCTTGTCGTAGCTAAAGCCCGCGGCGGGAGTCTGGCTGTCCAATGCCGCATCCAGCTCGGCACCGGTCGGCTCCACCTTAAAGGTCACCGTCTCCGTGGCGCCCTGCACCAGCTCGGTCGGCCCGCTCACCTCGAAGCTCGTGAGGGTCGGCGCAACCGGCGCTACCACCGTCACCGTCAGATCCGCGGTCTTGCCCGTCTTGCTATCCCTGAAGGTCAGCGTGTGGACTCCCTGCGCGGCATCGGGGGCCGCGGCCAGCATCCGGGTACTCTTGTCGTAGCTCAGGCCTGGGTTCGTACCCACCAGCTCGAGCTCTACCTCGGCACCCGCGGGCTCCACCGTGTAGGTCACCATCCCCTGGCTGTTCGGGGCGAGCTGCCGGGGGCCTGTCACCGTGAAGCTCGTCACGGCCGGCGCTACCACCGTCACCGTCAACTCCGCGGTCTTGCCCGTCTTGCTATCCCTGAAGGTCAGCGTGTGGACTCCCTGCGCGGCATCGGGGGCCGCGGCCAGCATCCGGGTACTCTTGTCGTAGCTCAGGCCTGGGTTCGTACCCACCAGCTCGAGCTCTACCTCGGCACCCGCGGGCTCCACCGTGTAGGTCACCATCCCCTGGCTGTTCGGGGCGAGCTGCCGGGGGCCTGTCACCGTGAAGCTCGTCACGGCCGGCGCTACCACCGTCACCGTCAACTCCGCGGTCTTGCCCGTCTTGCTATCCCTGAAGGTCAGCGTGTGGACTCCCTGCGCAGCATCGGGGGCAGCGGTCAGTGCCTTAGTGGCCTTGTTATAGCTCAGGCCTGCGGCGGGAGTCTGGCTGACCAATTCCGCATCCAGCAAGGCGCCAGCTGGCTCCACCTTAAAGGTCACGTCCGCCGTGGCGCCCTGCGCCAGCTCGGTCGGCCCGCTCACCGTGAAGCTCGTGAGGGTCGGATCACTCACCTCCACTGTTATCGTCCACCTAACACTCTTGACATTCCCAAACTGCACGTGCGCCTCATCTCGGAAAATACCTTTCTCCGTGAATTCCGACGATTGCACAGTAAACTCAGCGGTAGGCTCTGTCTCTTCTGGGCCTATCTTCCCACGCAACGCACCATTTGGAGCCACATAGTGCACCAGGCTCTCTAGCCCCAGGTTTTTTAGTGCTTCATAGTGCTTAACAACTTCGGCATCCAGCTTATAGGAGGCAGGAGTAGCCTTACCTCCCTCTATCTTCACTTGCACATCGCTCTGTGACAAATCCTTGGGGAGCACATAAACTATCCCTTCCGTGGTCTTAGACTCCTGATTTGCGAGCGGCTGGCTATAGTTGAACGTTACCTTATAACCCCCCACTGCATTAACGCCCCCCACATGGCGCAACTTACCCCGCTCCCATCTGAACACAGCTGAAGCGTCGAGCCCCTTGGCATCCTTCACCTCCCCGATACTCACTATCGAGCCACCAAGCCACGTGTTTACCCCATACTGCAACTCCACGGACGCGCTTCCTCCCTCCTGCATCAGCATCGGCTCAAAACCCAACTGCGGCACCTTGTCGAGTATCTCTAGCTTTCCTTGCGCCTTAACAACCTCTCCATTTCCAAGCTTCACAGGTTCGCTGGTCCCCCTGAGCATGAGCGTGGCGACAAGATCAACTTCAACCTTTGTTTTACTTGTGCTCTTGACTGTCGCCTCTACCTCAGTCGGCTTCCCGATATAGGTCACTGACGACTCTCCTGTACCAAAGCCCCACGCCCAACTATATTCCTTCCGTACCTCGTGGTCTTGGAGTAGCTGTTCCAGCAGACTATTGGTCTTCGGATCCGTGCCTGCTATACGCACCGTTACTTGCTGGAAAGTCCGCTCGTCATCGCACACCAACACTCCTGCCGGATTGGGGGAAATTTTCACCTGCAACCCTTCCGCAGGAAACACCACAAACTTCCGCTCCACCTCCAAGCCGCCTGCTTGCACCCGCAGCGTATAGACCCCCGCCTCTTTCAGCTCGATCTCCTCGGCTGCATTGGGTTGTGGTGCCGCGGCACCATCGAACTTCTGCTCCGTCCCCAGCACCTGCCAGCTCAACTGCTCATGCCCAAGGGAACTTCCATCAGAACTCTTAAACTCTATGTTATTCTTAATCGACTTCTTCTCCCCTGCTACCAGGTAGAATGGACTGACACTTAGACTCTGCTTCACCACAGTCACCGAGGCCTCACTCCAATAGGTCCCCTTCGATGGCAAGGAGCATTCCTCCGTTCCAGTACGCCCCTCCAGCTCAACTTTGAGCGTGTAGGACCCCCCTTCTACCGTGCCTTTCACGAATTGCCTAGGGGTACGAGCCACGTTGTTAGCTAGCTGTAGCCCTCCATCCCCTTGCCACGTGTAGCGGTATACCTTCTGCAAGTCGCCATCCGCCCACAGCGCACTCACCCAATCCTTACCGCTCAAATTACCCGAAGCCCCGCTCCCCTCGACCACAAAGGGCTCATCCCAATTCACCGATGCATTCGCTGGAGTCAACGGGATGGTCTTTTTCTCTGGAACCACACTCAGCTTCGGCTCCGAACCGTCAGCAAACACGTAGGCGGGCAACTCCTCACTGGCGTATACCTGCGAGGACGACTTCTCCTTGTTGCCCGCAGGATCAAACTTCTGACTCGGACGGGCTGTCCGCACGCTTACCCGCAACCAGTACTTACCCTCTGGGGCGTTCTGCGGCGTGAACTCACATTGTACTTCCCCATTGGGCGGAATACTGGTAACCTCTACCGAATCCACCGGCTTTGTTGCACCTGGCTCACGGTAAAGACCTATAGTATACTTGGGCGAGAATTCCCCTACAGACGCTGTCCAGTTCGTGGTGAAGCGCACTGTAGTAGACTCCTTCTGCAGGAAGAGTGCCGGACTAAGCGAAAGTCTAAGCAATTCCATACTCATTTCCCTTGACGCAGCTTGCGCGCTCGACAAATCAACTCCCGACAAAACAGCAGGAAGGTAACCCGCCTTCATCGCCACTAGCGAATACGTCCCAGCAATAAGCTTCAACGTGGTCAGCCCATCCTGCGTGGTCGGGGAAGAGATCACCTTGCCATACCCTTTTCCTCGGTCAGCCACCACCACGACCCCAGCTAGAGGAGCGCTTCCAGACTGCACCTTCACACGAAGATGCTTGTCACCACAACTCGAATTGTCGGCTTTAACTTCTACACTCCCGCCTTTATTCGAAAAATTTATGGTATCGCGGCAGCCCCCACGGCTCGACATGCGCACCAGCTGGTATTCCCCCTGCGGGAACATATAGCCTTTTACCCCGTCAAGGCGGTTGGAAACTCTCTTATCGTAGTCACCTAAGCGCCAAGTAACTCCCGACAGCTCGCTGCCCCAAACCGCATCACTCAAAAGCCTAATCTGGCAATCTCCTAGTGAACTC
The DNA here is from genome assembly GCA_947252645.1 of uncultured Bacteroidia bacterium. Taxonomy (GTDB): domain Bacteria; phylum Bacteroidota; class Bacteroidia; order Bacteroidales; family CAJPTX01; genus Bacteroides_D. The sequence goes on along the minus strand of CAMXWF010000002.1, from coordinate 198,217 downwards.
CACTGGGCCGCAGGTGTAAATCGCACACGCGCCACGGGGCGCTGCACCCCTTCAATATTATCTTCGCGGAGATCCTGATTGGTATGGGGAACATAAACCTTTACACTCTCAGGTCCAGGACCAAACGAAAACGCCTTCCCTGAAAAGGCCCGATTCATATTCGCCTGCTGATCATCAGCGTTATTTGGCTGCTGGTAAACCTCTAGCGTATACTCACCATAGGGGAAGACACCAAGATCCTTTTCTTCCGAATAGTTATTACGCCAATAATACTTGGGCAAATTCGGCAAAACCCAATCGATCGTCGACTCTTCCCCGGTATGCCGATTCCTCAACACTGCATGCACAGGGCTTTGATAATTCTCCTCACCTTCTTTTTTAAATTCGGCAAAATTTTTACCCTGTAGCTGCTTAAGCATCAACTCAACCTTAAGCCTCCCTTCCCCCGCTTCGGGCTCCTTCTTCATGTAGAGTGTGTACTCTTTTTGACCCCGCGCTATGCTGAGCTGCCCGTTCGTAGCGATGTAGCCTGGCGCCACGAGCCAATAGCTATGCTGACCCTCCGGCAGCTTAAGCGACACCGTGCCGTTGGTAACTTTCAACGCCTCCCCGGGATCATCCACCGTGAGGCTGGCGTTGGGCACTGGCTGCTTCCCTATGCCCGCCTCTCTCACCCGAATGGTGTAATCCGATAACGCCTTAAGCTGCAGGTAAATCGGACGGTCAACCCGACCCACCTCATCCTTCTCTATCCGCTGGACTAGACGCTCGTAGTCAGGGTGCTCGGCTGTTATCTCGTACCAAAAACCTTCCGACTTGCTAGCCAACCCAAACGACGCGAAGCCCTGCTGACTACTCGTCTGACTAAGGGTGATAAAGGTCGTCCCATCTGGCTGCTTCCCCACCACCGTCAGTCGCACACCGGGCACAGCCCGACGATTGCCCGTACCCGCCTCCGAGGTATAGACCTGCGTAGGCTGCACCTTGACCAACTCCTCCGTAATTGTGTACCCTGAACCATCCGGCTCAACCCGACCTCTACCCATCCCGCGCTTGATGCTACCATCTGCACCTAGCACAAACGTCCCTTGCACCGTGGCGTAGCCATCCTTGCTCACCGTGTAGGCGTAGGTAATGGGGAATTGGTCAGGACGGCCAAGTTTCTGTTCCCCAGTAAGGCCAGAACTGCTTGTCTGAAGCGTCCAACCAGCAGCTGAAGCTCCAACCTCCTGCTGCCGCACCACCGCGTCCGCTAAACCTTCCTTCGTGCCATCCTGCACCTTGAACTTAAGGCCCACACTTACGGATTTGTGCATCGACGCGTAGTAACTCACTGCTCCCCCGGCCACCTGGGGCGCTCGGGTAGTGGACATCTGCCCATCGGGCGCCCAGCCTATGAACTCCTTTATCTGCTTTGAGGTCACACCTAAACCATTGCCGTAGCACTTCCTCTTGCCCACCACAAACTGCTTCCCATCCCAAGCTGACCAACGCACCGCCGGGATCAAGCTACCCTTCGGCAGCAGCATCCGCATGTACGAACCATCATCTGCTGGCACGCTGGTGCCATTCGCATTCTTCTGGCAGTAGTACCACTTCCCATCGGGCCCCTGGTACTCCAGTCTACCGTAGTAGGGCTTCGCACTAGAAAACGTTTGCTGATAGCTCGTAAGCCCCGTGGTATAGCTCACGGCAACCATATCCTGGCCTCCCACTATCATGATGTTGTCCAGGTAGATATCGCGAAGTACCGTGCGACGAGACTTTTGATTCATCACCTTATATGTGGAGACCATACCCTCACGAACCGTGTAAAGGTCGTATGTAGTGTTCTTGAATTTATGCTCCTCCGGGAACGAAGCTGGAAGCTGGATGGCAAACCGCACTTTGCTGTGGCCCTGAACCGCTAGCAGTGTCCACGTCAAGCGCGCTTCGCCAGCCACCAAGCCCTTCGGATAGAGGGGGAAGGGCTGCGCCGACACACGCTGCCACTCACTATCCACGCCCTCGCGAAAATACCACAGCACCAGCGCCACACGCTCTCGCACCTCGGGCCTAACAATCGCATCTTCTAGGGCTTCATCACCATAGAAGTAGGGGGCACTGTGGTCCTTTTTATAATCCTCCTTCAAGAAAAAGGCATAGTTCACGTCCATCGAGAAGTATATGGGCATGCTCAACGGCGCCTTCGAAAAATCCATACTGGGCATCACGACGATCGAAGCCCCATTCCCCCTATCCGTCCCCAACTTTTCTACGGGCATACACAAAACGCCTGACGGAGCACTCATATAGCTCTCTACATATCCTTTCCCCAAGTGTTGCGGTCTCACAAGACCAGTCTGTGATTCTTGCCGTCCCCAACCCCACGGCGTGCCCTTCAGCTTATCAAAGAGAGCTTTCGTTGGGATATAATCAGTTGACCAAACCTCATTGGGAAGTGCAGCAAAATTAATATTGGAAGAACCCTCAAAATTCTCCCTGTAGTAAACCTCTGCGCCCGATGATGCTCCCGATGACAGGTCTACAGTGTTGCCGGGCCAATAGACACCCTTAGCGTCCGACTGACTTTGGCCCCATGCTGCTCCAAGGGCTCCCACTGCCCATAGTAGTAGCATCAACCACACCTCCCTGCAACCCCGCCTAAACCACAAATTCTCGACCATCGTCATCGCTCCTATCTGTTTGTCTCTTCTCTACATCCAGCTGCTACGCCCTTGTACCTGCTCCACAGCTTACTCCGAAGGTATACGTACAAGCTCCAAATTCTGTTTCATAACCCCTAGGCAAAACTCTGCCGAAAGGCTCCTGACGCACGAACGCATCTAGGCAATTCCTCTTCCTCGCACAGCCCTCTACGCCCACGAAAAACTTTCCCCACTCCCTGCCCCCAAGGGGTGTAGCCGGCTAGACGCATCTTGGGTACCAAACTCTCAACCTCAGCGCATCCAGGAAACAAAGCCCAAAAGCCCTAGGGTGGGGCCAATGCAAGGCATCCACACACCGGCTACACGCAAAGTCCAAGACCCGAAATCGCCCCGCCAGCGTACCGAGCAGGGAGAAACATTGAGCCCCCTTCCACCATGGCTGTGGCACGGGGAGAAAACGCACTAGCAGGGGCAAATCCCCCAAACTAGCAGAAGCTATCCCTCTCCCCGGGCATCCGTCCAAAGCACGCCCAAAGCCACAGGAGTCTCCTCCTGCCACTCCTACTCCCCAGATGCCACACGCCCACTGGCCAACCACATCGTCATGGCCAGAAAAACCACCCCTCCTAGAGCTAATCCTGGGGAAGCTCCTCGTCCTCGGGACGAGGAACCACCTCCCCCTTGTGCTCCACTATGTAGTCTATGGCCTCTTGGAGCCCCTGGCCAAAATTCTTGAAGTCCTCCCGGTACAAGAAGATCTTGTGCTTCTCAAACACCGACTCTTCCCCTGGCTTGCGCTTGCTCTCCGTGATCGTAATGTAGTAATCATCGTTGCGCGTAGCCTTTACATCAAAAAAATACGTACGCTTCCCTGCCCGTACAGCCGTCGAGTGGATGTCCGTTCGCTCGTCCCTGCCCTCGTAGCCCATATGCTCTCCACCTTCCAATACCATCGCGCTGCTCCTCCTAATCCTTTGTGCCTAGGCAACGGGACAAAGGTACTATTGTTTTCCTTATCTGTCCGTTCGGCTGCGCCTCAGCGCGCAGCATTGCCCTCGCCCTTCCTAAAAATCCGAGAGAGCCACCCCCTGAGCCCCTTTGTCGGGGTTGGCTGCGTCTGCGGGGGACGCACCGACCCATGCTCTACAGGCTGGGCAGAGCGGGATGCGGGCCGGGGTGGCCGAGCGCTCGACATGCGCTCCCCCTGCTGCCCCTTGCCTCGGGGACGCGGCGGCCTATTCTGGGGTTGCGTTCCCCCGCGAGGCTGGCCACCACGCCGCGCTGGGCTCTGCTCACGCTGGGGGCTAGCTGAACTCTGAGCCCCCTGCCGAGCCTGGCGATGCCCACCTTGGCCACGCACAGCCTCTCCCTCGGGCTGCTGACCAGCATCAGCACGACCCTGCGGCTGAGAACGCCCCGAAGACCTCACTCCGCGCGCACCCTGGGGACGTTGCCCTGGAGTCGCACTCCGCCGACGATCCACCCCCTGCCTTGGTTGGTTGCCCGAGGAAGAATCCTGCTGCTCAGGGCCTCCTTGCTGACCCCGCGCTCCGCGTGGCTTCCTGCCAGACTGATTACCTGCACCTCGGGTACCCCCGCGATTCCCCCCTTGACGCTGGCCGCCCTGAGAAGGCCTACGCCCACGGCCACGGGGCGCTACCGCTTCCTCCGACTCGGGCGCATCGGTCGCACGCACTATCTCCGAGCTGTAGACGGAAAGACCATAGCCAAGAAACTTCTCCACCTCAGCCATATCTGCATTCTCCCTCGTCGACACAAGGGTCAACGCACTCCCCTTACTAGCCGCACGCGCCGTACGACCTATGCGGTGAACGTACGACTCCGCGTCGTGGGGAACGTTATAATTGATAATGAGGTCTATGTCCTCAATGTCGATGCCACGTGCCACCACATCGGTCGCCACCAAAATCCGCACCTGGCGCGCCTTGAACCTATCCAGGGTGGCCTGGCGCTCCTCCTGCGTGAGATCCGAGTGCATGGGCGCCACTGATAGACCTGCCTGCGCAAGACGGGACGCCAAATTCGCCACCGAAATCTTCCGCTCCGCAAAAATAATACAGCTCTTGACCTCCGCCTCATGCGCAAAGTAGCGCACCAGAAAATCAACCTTCGCCCGCTCCGCAATCGGCAGCTTACGCTGCTCGATACCCTCCGCCGGCTTGCTCAGCGAAAGAATGATCTCTGCGGGCTCGTGCAGAAAGTCGTTGGCCAGCGCACGCACCTCCGAAGGCATCGTCGCCGAGAAAAGAAGCGTCTGCTTCCGCTTCTGCAGCATCGACGTGATGCGCCGAATGTCGGGAATAAACCCCATGTCCAGCATCCGGTCGGCCTCGTCTAGAACCAAGTACTCCACCTGGTCCAGGCTCGTGATACCAAGCTCCACAAACTGCAGCAAACGTCCCGGCGTAGCCACCAAAATATCCGCACCGCCGCGCACCGCCTCGCTCTGCTCACTCCAGCGAACCCTATCCCGCCCGCCGTAAACCGCTATGGAGGAAACACCCGTGTAGTAGGCGAAACCCTCGATCTGCTGATCTATTTGGAGAGCCAGCTCCCGCGTAGGTGCTATGATCAAGCACCGATTGCCCCCATGATGCGCGCCCTCCCGCTCCAGACGATCCACCAACGGCAGCACATAGGCTGCCGTCTTGCCCGTGCCAGTCTGCGCGCAACCCAGCACATCGCGCCCCTGCATTATCAGGGGAATTGCCTGCTCCTGTATCGGCGTGGGGTGCGAATACCCCATCATCCCCAAACCCTCCATGACGGAGGAACCAAATCCAAACTCTTCAAACTCCATCACTCTACCACCTTACGCGCCCTCTAGGCTTGGGCCGCTGGTTGATCCTTTTTCTTCGATACGTTGAAATGCTTCCTGAGCCACTTAGGCAATATGAACACACCTATGAGCAAGTAAGGATAGTATGTGGCCAAACGCCAAAGAAAAGCCAAAACGATGGCCACTGTACCCACCGACGCCACCGGCACATTGATGTAGTCCGACAAAAACCTCGTGAATATGTACTCCGCAAAGCCGCTGCCACCCGGTGTCGGCATCACAAGCATCATGATCCACATCACCAGCTGCCGCGCAAATATGACAAAGTGACCATGCACCAGAAAAAAGGCCAACATGAGGGCGTTGGCCACCCAGTAGCGCGCCGTCCACGACACAAACGTGGCCACAAACGCCTTGAACCAGAAACGAAACGGCTTCGCACGAAACTCCCTTGAGGCGGTGATGATCTCGGTACCCGCCTGATTGGCCCCATATTTCCAGCGTCGCAAAAAGCGAATACGGAATAACTTCATCAACAGCCATTTGAGCCCACGGGGGTTCACAAAAAAACCATACGACAGCACGCACACGTAGGCAAACTTAATGGCGTAGCCCACTATGGCCAACCACAACAATCCATTGGTCCAGCTCACGGGCTCACCATGAAAGCCAAAAAGCACATCTGAACCCACCAGCAAAACCAACAGGGGAAACATGATGAGAAAGTAGAACTCATCGAGAAAGCTGGTAGCCATCACCACCGCCGAACTCCGCCCTACGCTCAGCCCCTCCTTATGCACAAAAAGAATGGCCACGCTCGTGCCTCCCACCGCCGAGGGCGTCACCGCAGAGGTGAACTCCCAGAGCATGATGGCCCGAAAGGCGGGCCAAAAGCCCAGCCGCCCCTCCGCAAGAATCCGCAAACGCCAGATGTAACCCAAGTCGCGGCAGGCCATAAGGAGCAAGGCCAAAAGAAGCCAAAAAACTGCCCCCTCGCGCCAAGAAACCCCCCGCAACGCCTCCGGATTCACCTCCCGGAGGAACAGGTACACCACTACCGCCAGCCCAATCAGAACGGGAAAAATCGCCTTGTATACCTTGAGTCCCCGAGGAGGCGCTTCCTGAATATCCTGATCGTTGGCCGAAGCTCGCTCTGTTGATGTCTCCATCTGACCCTGCTGCATAACCCGCACGCACGCTACCTCACATGGGGCGCAACCACCCCGCCTCGTGCCCGGAACCGGGATCGAACCGGTACGGCTGCAATAGCCACAGGATTTTAAGTCCTGCGTGTCTACCTGTTCCACCACCCGGGCATGTAGTCCTCAACAGAAAAGCGAGCAACGACAAACTGTCGATGCTCGCTTTGAGCGGAAAACGAGACTCGAACTCGCGACCCCGACCTTGGCAAGGTCGTGCTCTACCAACTGAGCTATTTCCGCCTACCTGACCCGTCCCTACTGCCCTACAGCTTTCGAATGCAAAGGTAATGCTTTTCCCTTTTCCCACAAATTTTGCCCCGAGAACCTCTACGCCCAACCGAGGCCTTACACTGATTTGACCAGAGAAGAACAGCGCGAGGGCAAACGATAATCAGATGGGCAGACATGGGGGTGTGTCATAAGTCAAAATGTAGAGGAACAGTGATGTTTGAGTACAAAAGTGAAGATGCTATATGTCTGTAAACCTATTCATTGTGCTTTTACGAACTCGGGCGTTCTAGCTCAGTAAGCTGGAGAAGATGCCTTATGACACACCCCCAAAATCGTGGCTAGGCTCCGAGCTGGCCTCAGCATATTCACGCTCCCGATCGCTAGCAAGTAAAAGCGGAATGAGTAGCGCCCCCCACCACAAAAACACCGCTATAACTTGCGCAAGAACACCGAATCTGCGATCCCTCCATTGCTGTAGACCTCCTGGGGCTATCCCCAGAGGCACTTTCCGTGCAGCTGAAGACCTTCGGATTTATCTTCGAGCAGATGTGCATTCGTGACCTGAAGGCCTACACGCTTGACATCAATAGCCACGTCTCGTATTACCACGACCGCTACGACCTCGAGACCGACATTGTACTCCACATTGGGGACGGCCGTTACGCCCTCATCAAATGCAAGCTCGGTAGCACTGGTATCGACATGGAGGCCAAGTACCTCCTGGAGCTTCGGCGACTTATTCGGGAGCACAATGCGAAGGAACAGCAAATGCCGATAGCGGAGCCTACCCTGCTCATCGTACTGACGGGTGGCACGGTGGCCTACACGCGCCCCGATGGGGTGAAGGTCATTCCGTTGGGATGCCTAAAGGATTAGCCCTCCCGGGCGCATGTAGAGTCGACAAAGGCGTAACATGTTACAGTTTTGTCGAGCAGCGGGGAGGGGGCGGCCATTGCTGTTCGTGTCCACCAACTCCTATAGCGTGAGGCTGTCTGGGTGCATAAGGAAATCTTGCAGGCCCAGCACCACGATGCCCTCCTCGGTCTGGTAGGTCTGGGTAGGCGTACCTACAATGATCACCTTCTGGAAGCTATCATCAATCATGCGCAGCGATTGCTTCTCTTGCCGTGTCTTTTCCTCCGTGGGGAGGGCATAGGCCGACTGGATGTAGCAGCGCTTGTACCCTTGGTTGCACACGAAGTCAACTTCAAATGTCTGCCGTTGCACAGCGCCGTGCGTGCGCACTACCGTCTGGATTTGGCCCACATCTACTGCGAAACCACGGAGGCGCAACTCATTATAGATGCAATTCTCCATCAAATGTGGGGGCTCTACCTGTCGGAAATTGAGACGGGCGTTGCGCAAGCCCAAGTCGGCAAAGTAGTACTTAAGGGGGGTTCTGATGTAGTTCTTTCCCTTGATATCGTAGCGCATAGCTGAGCTGATGAGGAAGGCATCCTCCAGCATCTGCAAATAGCGCCCGATAGTGTCATCGGATAGGGTAACATGCTTCTTCGATTGGAACGTGCGCTCAATCTTCTTGGCATTGATGAGACCACCTATATTAGATGCCACCACGTTGATAAGCTCCAAGAGCTCGGCATCCTTGTCGATGTTATAGCGTTCCTTTATGTCGCGGAGATAGACGCTGTCCATCAGCTCCTTAAGGTACTGCTGTCGCTTGACCACATCGCGCATTAGCACTGCCTGCGGCATGCCGCCATAGGCCAAGTATTCCTGAAGCAAGACACTCGCGTCCCCGCCCCGGAAAGTGGCAAACTCCGCAAAGCTCAGGGGGGCCAAATGGATAGCATCGCTGCGTCCACGGAAAGTAGTGATGAGGTCTTTCGACAGAAACTGTGAGTTACTGCCTGTGGCATACACATCGGCATTCTCCACACTGAGGAAGCTGTTCAATACGTCCTCAAACTCCGCGACCCGCTGCACCTCATCGAGCAAGATGTAGTACATCTTGCCATCAGCCATACGGCTATCGATGTAGGCCAGCAGATTGTCAGGCTGACGGAGGTCTGCCAGCCGTCGATCTTCTAGGTTCACCTTGATAATGTGCGCCTCATCGATGCCCGTGCGGTGCAGGTAGTCGCAGAAAAGCTTATTGAGCAAGTAGGACTTCCCGCAGCGTCTGATGCCCGTAATGACCTTTATCAGGCCGTTGTGCCTGCTGTCAATAAGCCGTTGCAGATGGATGGGGCGGGCAATCTTCACACTCGACATTTATGTTACATGTTACACTTTTGTCGGGCGTAAAGGTAGCCATTCCCAGGGAGGCCGCGGCCCCCGCTTGGCACATTCTTTGGTTTTGCTACGTACCTTTGCTACGCAATTATGCATAGGAAAAGCGTATTCACAGGGGGGGCTGCGCAACCGTGACACAGCCCAGTAGCGCCATACAGGCCCTGGCCAAGGCCCCACTTGGCCGCCTAATATGGTCCAACTTCCTACCCGCCTTCGCCGGGGTCGTCGTCAATTCCCTCTACAACATCGTTGACAGGGTATTCATCGGCCAAACCACAGGGGTGCTGGCCCTGGCGGGCCTCAGTGCCGTCTTCCCCGTGATGCTCATCCAACACGCCTTCGCCATGCTGGCCGGCCTCGGCACGGGGGTACGGGCCTCTTTGGCCCTCGGACAAGGACGCACAAACCGCGCCCGGCTACTGCTCGGAAACGGCGTGGTGCTCGCCGCCACACTAGGCCTGGCCTTCACCATCCTCGCCTTCCTCGGGCGCAAAACCATGCTCACCCTCTTCGGCATCGGGCCCGAAGCCTACGCCTACGCCGAGCAATACCTCGACATCGTACTCCTGGGCTCCGTGTTCCACCTGGTCGGCTTCACCATGACCAGCGCCATGCGCGCCGAAGGGCACCCACAGCACTCCATGTACGCCACCTTTGCCAGCGCCTTCGTGAACGTCATCCTCGACGCACTCTTTGTCCTTGTCTTTGATTGGGGCGTACGCGGTGCCGCCCTGGCCACCGTCCTCGCGCAGGCCTCTCAGTTGGCCTACTGCTGCCACTTCTTCTCCAGCTCCCGCTGCACCATCCCAATCCAAAAACGCTACATCCGCTTCAGCTGGCGCCTCACAGGACAAGCCGTCTCTATCGGCTTGGCGCCCTTTGCCATGCAGCTGGCCGGAAGCCTCACACAGGGCCTCTACAACATCAAGCTCGTAGAATACGGACAAGACATCGCCGTCGGTGCCATGGGCATCATCAACTCCGTCTCCGGGCTACTGGTCATGACGGTCGTCTCGCTCAACATGGCGGCGCAACCCATCTACGGCTACTGCAAGGGCGCAAAACTCTACCAACGCCTACGAAAATGCCTCGCCATCTGCCTCGCTTGCGCCACCATCCTCGCCTGCCTGGGCGCACTGCTCGTCCAGCTGGCCCCAAAATGGCTGATCTGGATGTTCGACTCCAATACCCCAGAACTCCTCGAAATCGGCGCACCTGCCATGCGCACCTTCTTCATGCTCTTCCCACTCGTGGGCGTACAAATCGTCTCGGGCAACTACTTCCAGTCGGTGGGGCAACCTGTCCTCTCAACATTCCTCTCCCTCACTCGAAGGCTAATCTTCCTCGTACCGCTGCTCATGGTACTCCCACCCCTCTTGCAGCTGAAGGGCGTCTGGCTCTGCTCGCCTATTTCCGACCTGCTCTCCTTCTTCGTCTGCGGCATATTCCTCCTGCGTGAAAATAAAACGCTCAAACAACTCGGCGCGCAGGAAACCTAACGCATGCCAACCTACAAAGAGCTCTATAGCAAGGCCCTAGACAACGGGGAACTCTCGGCCGAGGAAGGCACCTTCCTATGGGATGCCCCTCTCCCTGAACTCATGTTCATAGCCCACACGCTCCGGCAGCGCCATGTGCCAGGCAAGGGGGTCACGTGGCAGATCGACCGCAACATCAATATCACCAACGTCTGCTGCGTGCGCTGCCTCTTCTGCAACTTCCACGCTGGCCCTGGCGGAAAACCCTACGTAACAACCAAGGCCGAATACCGAGAAAAAATCAACGGGCTCCTAGCGGCTGGCGGCGATCAGGTCCTGCTACAGGGCGGCCTAAACCCAGCCCTAAGCCTACAATTCTACGTCAACCTATTCCAGTGGCTTAAGCAGGAGTTCCCCGCTGTAAAACTCCATGCCCTCGGCCCGGCCGAAGTGCTATACCTGGCACAGCAGGATGGCCGCTCGGTAGTAGAAACATTGAAAACGCTCATCGCCGCCGGACTAGATAGCCTACCCGGCGCAGGGGCCGAGATCCTAAGCGATAGAACTCGCCAAATCATCTCCCCAAGAAAAATCACCACGGCGCAATGGCTCGATGTCATGCGCTCGGCCCAGCAGCTAGGCCTCCTCACCTCGGCCACCATGATGTACGGACACCAGGAAACCATCTCCGAGCGCATGGAGCACCTCGTCCTGCTGCGCAACCTGAAGGCTGAGCATTCCGGGCCGGGGGGCTTCATGGCCTTCATCCCCTGGCCATTCCAAGGCAAAGGGACGGCGCTCGCAGCCCGCTATGCGTGGAGGCCCGTAGGAGCCCGTGAACACCTGCGGATGGTGGCTCTAGCGCGCATCATGCTCCCCAACGTTCCCCATATCCAGTCCTCCTGGCTCACCGTCGGCCCCCAGATCGGGCTAATGGCCCTACACTACGGCGCCGACGACATGGGCTCCATCATGCTCGAAGAACACGTTCTCGCCGCCGCCGGCACACACTACCGTTTGGACAAAGACGGCATGCGCCTCGCGATCCGACAAGCCGGCTTCACACCCATCCTACGCGACCAAGCCTACAGGCCCCGAGCCGACTGCGAATAGCCTCAACCGCACGATAATATTAGACAATATATAAATAGCAACAGACCACACCGCTGACCAGGCAGGTTTTTTATCTTTGCGTACGCGGGAGTGCAGCACAGGGCTCCCAAGGGAAAAAGAATAGCAACATGGCAAAAGAGAAAAAGTACATCACTTGCGACGGCAATTACGCCGCGGCGCATGTGGCCTATATGCTAAGCGAGGTAGCGGCTATATACCCCATTACCCCCTCATCCACAATGGCCGAGCTGGTCGATGTCTGGGCCGCCAACGGGCGCAAAAACCTCCTGGGCGACCGCGTGAAAGTCCTTGAAATGCAGAGTGAAGCGGGCGCCTCGGGTGCCGTACACGGCGCCCTGCAAGCTGGCGCGCTGGCCTCCACCTTCACCGCATCCCAGGGGCTTCTGCTCATGATCCCCAACATGTTCAAAATGGTCGGCGAGCTGCTCCCGGCCGTCTTCCACGTGGCCGCCAGAACCGTGGCCACCCACGCGCTCTCCATCTTCGGCGACCATAGCGACGTCATGGCCGTTCGCGCCACCGGATTCGCCATGCTGGCCTCCTGCAGCGTCCAGGAGGTCATGGACTTGGCCGCCTGCGCGCACCTCTCCGCGCTCCACGGAAGGGTCCCCTTCATCCACTTCTTCGACGGCTTCCGCACATCACACGAAATCCAAAAAATCGAACTCATCGACGAAGACGCCCTACGCGCCCTCATCGACCAAAAGGCCCTGGCTGAATTCCGAAGCAGAGCCCTAAGTAACGAACACCCCGTCACCCGCGGCACCGCCCAAAACCCCGACATCTTCTTCCAAAGTAGCGAGGCCGCCAACAGCTATTTCACCGCGCTACCCGCCATCGTGCAGCACTACCTCGATGAACTCTCCAGCATCACCGGGCGAAGCTACCACCTCTTCGACTACTACGGCGACCCAGAGGCCACCGAGGTCATCGTGGCCATGGGCAGCGTCTGCGAAACCTCTCAAGAGGTGGTGGACTACCTCCGCAAGCAGGGCAAAAAGGTCGGCGTTCTCATCGTCAGGCTCTATCGACCCTTCTCCGTCGAACACTTCCTGGCCGCGCTGCCAAAAACCACCACTCGCATCGCCGTACTCGACATGACCAAAGAACTCAGCGGACACGGAGAACCCCTCTACATGGACGTGCGCAACGCGCTCTACTGCCAAGAGGGCAAACGGCCCCTGGTCATCGGCGGACGCTATGGCCTCTCCTCCAAGGACACCACGCCAGCCCAAATCCTGAGCGTATTCGAAAACCTCTGGACCTCAGAACCCAAGGACAACTTCACCATCGGCATCCGCGATGACCTCACCCGACTCTCGCTACCAAAGGGCCCTGAAATCAACCTCGCCGACGATAACACCTTCCAGGGCAAGTTCTACGGCCTAGGCTCCGATGGCACCGTGGGCGCCAACAAAAACTCCATCAAAATCATCGGCAACACCACCGACAAATACTGCCAGGCATACTTCGCCTACGACTCCAAAAAGTCCGGTGGTGTCACCACCTCACACCTCCGCTTTGGCGACAAGCCCATCCTCTCGCCCTACCTGGTCACTACGCCCAACTTCGTGGCCTGCCACGTGGCCGCCTATCTCGAAAAGTACGACATGCTCCGCGGCATCCGCGAAAACGGCACCTTCCTGCTCAACTGCGCCTGGAAGCCCGACGAGGTCGACCTCCACTTGCCCAGCAGCGTCAAGAGAACCCTTGCTGAAAAGCATATCGCCTTCTACATCATCGACGCCACACAAATAGCCCGCGAAATCGGGCTGGGCAATCGCACCAACACCATCATGCAGAGCGCCTTCTTCAAAATAGCAGGCGTTATCCCCTACGATGTGGCCGTAGTCCACATGAAAAAGGCCATCGATAAAACCTTCGGCCTCAAGGGCGAAGACGTGGTCAAGAAAAACTACGCTGCCGTTGACCGTGGAAGCGAGGTACGCCAAGTGGAAGTGCCCGCGGCGTGGGCTAAGCTCGAAGACCAGCCCAAGTCCTTCAACGACCTCATCCCGGCCTTCGTGCAAAAGGTGGCCATACCCATGAACAACCTCGCGGGCGATGACCTGCCCGTGAGCACCTTCAAGGACTACGTCGACGGCACCATCCCCGCCGGCACAAGCCAGTTCGAAAAGCGCGGCATCGCCACCATGGTCCCTGAATGGCAGGCCGACAAATGCATCCAATGCAATCAATGCGCCTACTCCTGCCCCCACGCAGCCATAAGGCCTTTCCTCCTCACGCAGAAGGAACAGGCAGAGGCCCCAGCAGGCCTGACGGCTATCCCAGCCATCGGAAAAGCCGTCAAAGACCACGGCTTCCGAATCCAAGTGAGCGTCATGGACTGCACAGGCTGCGGCAACTGCGCCCAGGTGTGCCCGGCTCCCAAAGCCAAGGCACTGCTGATGAAGCCCCTGGAAACGCAAAAACAGCAGCAAGAGCTATTCAACTACTGCGACACCAAGGTGGGCTACAAAACCCTCCTCGACAAATACGCCAACGTCAAAAATAGCCAATTCGCACGCCCGCTCTTTGAGTTCTCGGGGGCCTGCGCGGGGTGCGGGGAAACGCCCTACATCAAGGCCATCACCCAGCTCTTTGGCGACCGCATGATCGTGGCCAATGCCACGGGCTGCTCCTCCATCTACGGCGCGTCCTCGCCCTCCTCGCCCTACCGGGCCAACGAGTGCGACCGCGGCGTAGCGTGGGCCAACTCCCTATTCGAAGACAACGCCGAATTCGGACTCGGCATCTACACAGGCACGCAGCATATCCGCACCACGCTACGCACCACGCTGGAGAACGCCGCGCGCGGGAATGCCCTGGCCGAAAACACCAAAAAGGCCATCGCCCAGTGGCTCGAACTCGGCGAGGTGAACAAAGAAACCATCCGGGTATCCGCCGAGCTAACCGATGCCCTCAAGAACGATCCCGCCCCCGTGGCCCAAGAGCTACTGGCCAACAGCAGCTACTTCTCCAAAAAAAGCCACTGGATCTTTGGCGGCGACGGCTGGGCCTACGACATCGGCTACGGAGGCCTCGACCACGTACTGGCCTCGGGCGCCAATGTCAAAGTCCTAGTCCTCGACACCGAGGTCTACTCCAACACCGGCGGACAGGCCTCCAAGGCTACGCCCACGGCCGCCGTCGCGCAGTTCGCCGCAGCAGGCAAGCGCGTTCGCAAAAAAGACCTCGGCCTCATGGCTACCACCTATGGCTACGTCTACGTCGCGCAAGTGGCCATGGGCGCCGACCAAGCCCACTACCTCAAAGTCCTCAAGGAAGCCGAAGAATACGACGGCCCTGCGCTCATCATCGCCTACGCCCCGTGTATCAACCACGGACTACGCAGCGGCATGGGCTGCTCTCAGCTCGAAGAAAAACGAGCCGTCGAGTGCGGATACTGGCACCTCTTCCGCTACAACCCCACGCTGGAGGCCCAGGGGCAAAACCCCTTCTCCCTGGATTCCAAAACCCCAGACTGGAGTAAATTCCAAGACTTCCTCAACGGCGAGGTTCGCTACACCTCTCTCGTCAAAAGCTTCCCCAACGAAGCGCAGGATCTCTTCCAGGCCGCGCTCCAAAATGCCCAGTGGCGCTACAATACCTACCTGAGAAAGTCCAAAGAAAACTACGGCGAGCTGGAGTAGCTCACCAAATAAGGCCCTAGCGCACCATGCCGGGGCCTACATCCTCCGGAGGGGGTACCGATCCACATCGGTACCCCCTCCGCTCATTTCGTGGGCCTCTACTACCCACACACCACCTACTAACCCCTACCCCTCCCACCACCCAGTAACCAATATTGATGGGTACACACCGGCCCTATCACCACAGAAAAGGATGGGGGCCCCTGGAAAGAACAGCTACTTTCGCGCCAACGTCATGGGCAATTTTAGCCCATGCTAAAGCAAAAGGATCATGAAGTGTTGCAAAACTCTAGGATTGGTGCTGCTAGCCGCGCTCATGCTCGCCGCGTGCCAGAAGCCCGAACCCAAAGAGCCTAGTAAACAGGAGCAGCAAGAGACACCTGCGCCCTCAGAGCTCAACGTGCAAACCAACAAGGTGGACGTGTTCATATGGACTGACTGGATCTACTTCAGCTTCAAGGAGAACAAAGTGGTGAAGATAAGCGACCCCAAAACCGATAAGGGCTGGGATATCGGCTTCCACGTCGCCGACTTCAAGCTCAATGGGGGCGAGTCCGGCAGCGGGCAGGGCGCCGCTGTCAAATCCGACCTCACCAAGCTCACGCCCAATCCCAAGCTCGAGGGGCTAGCATGGGAGCAAGATAAAACGGGCGTTGGCATCAAGAAAAACATGTTCCAGCCAGAGGACAAGTCCGTGCCAAAGAACCTAAGCCTCTCCGATCAGATCCTCAAGTACAAAATGACTGGTGCTATGCCCCCGCCCGTTGAAGCTAGCAAGAATGTCTGGCTCATCAAGGACGCCGAGGGTAAAGTGCTCGAGTTCAGAGTCGTGAGCTGCAATTGGGAGGGGCCCAGCGGAAAGAAAACCCTTCCCTTGAAATTCGAATACGCCTATCTACCTGAAAGTAAATAGCTAACAATAGGCCTCACCCCACTAACCAAGCCCTCGCTATGCGGTATGCCGTCGCCTTCGCGGGCGATGGCATACTTGCGTTACGCAAGGGCCACAGCCATCGCTAAACCAATGAGCAAAATCTTAATAGGCCACGGAGGCAAGCACCCCACTGCGCGGGGCTTGCTACTGGCAAGCATCCTGGGCTGCACTGCCCTCATAGCCCAAGCGGCCACTGTACCCGACACGGTCTCCCAAGCTACCGGGCCCACATCCACCGACAGCTCGTTGATGAGCAAACAGCAAATCGGCCAAGTAGTGATCACCGGCTCGCGCACCCCCAGGGCCCTCAAGGAAGTGCCCGCACTCACCAGAGTGATAACCAAGCATGAAATAGATATCATCAACCCCCGCGCAATCGACGAACTCCTGCTCACCACCATCCCCGGCATTGAGTTCTACGAGCACGGCGGGCAAAAGCGAATGACCATCCAAGGGCTCGGCGCCGACTACTTCCTCTTCCTCGTCGACGGCGAAAGGCTATGCATGGAAGGAAGCGATGCCGTAGACTTCATGCGCATCAACATGGCCAACATCGCACGCATAGAATACATTGCCGGGTCGGGCTCTGCGCTCTATGGCTCCAACTCCATCGGCGGAATCATCAACATCATCACCCGCAAGCACTCCCAACCCGTAGAAGCCCTATACCACGGCAGCTACTATACCTACAGCCAGCAGCAGCACGCACTCCACGTGGGTCTAAAGGGCTACGGGCTCACCTCCTCTACCGATGGGGCCTACGCGCAGCTCAACGACTACAGCATCCAAAATGGCACCGACAGCGAAGGACACCCCCTAACGGCCATAGTGCCCGGAATGCACTCCTGGAACATCAGCCAACGCCTCAGCTGGCGATCGCCCAGCAAGCGCTGGCGAATTACCGCAACCGGTGGATACAACGACAGACTTCAAAATCAAGACTCTAACCTCAAAGACCGCTATACCAGCTACCAAGCTGGACTCAACGGGCACTACCGCATCGCCCAAGACCACAGCCTCGAAGCCAACTACCACCTCGACGCCTACGCCCGCAAAGAAATCTACTCCAAGGACGGCAACTCCCAGCTCTTCCCCATCTTCAACCACCGCATGCACTCCGGCCGCATACAATACAACTGGGAACCCCTGCGCGCGCGCTGGCCAAAGGTCAACGCAGGCTACGAAATCCTGCTCGAGCAACTCAGCAGCGACCGACTCCCCCAAAACCAACCTGCACAGCACACACTAAGCAACACCCTCTACGCCCAGTGCGACTGGCAGCCCCTCGACTGGCTCGCCCTCTCCGCCGGCATCCGCCTCGACATCCACTCCCGCTACGGCGCGCACGCCTCGCCTAGACTCGCGCTCCTCTTCAAGTACAAAGGCCTCCAACTCCGCACCGCCTACACGCAGGGCTTCCGCTCCCCCAACCTCAAAGAACTCTACCAAGACTGGAATCACCAGGGCATGTTCTTCATCGTAGGCAACACGAAGCTAAAGCCAGAAGTGAGCCACATGTTTATCTTTGCACCTGAATTCTCCAATCAATACCTCAACGTGTGCCTGAGCGGAAGCTTCTCCATCATCGCCCACCGCATCTTCCTCACCCCGGCGGAGGACGCCGCCGGACGCCAGCTCATGCTCTATACCAACATCCAGAAGAAAAGCCGGATGCTCGTCCTCAGCGCATCCCTACGCCTTAAGCTGGGCCTGGGCTTTACCGAAAGCCTCAACTACTCCTACCTCAACGACCTAGAATTCACACACAACGACAAAGGGCAAACCGTAAAACTCACCAATACCCGACCACACAACTTCTCGGCCACCACCGCCTTTGCCCACCAATTCAACGACTACCGCCTCTCTATGGAACTCTCCGGACGATACCTAAGCGCCGTGGACATGGGCGTGATCAACTATGCAACCAAAGAGCTAACCATGGTACACTACGATGGCTACGCGCTCTTCAAGCTAGGCCTCTCGCACTGGTGGAAAAACTTCGTGGGGCTCTCCCTCGGCATCGATAACCTATTCGACTACAGGGCCGACCGCGTCTCCATTGCCAACTCCCTCTCTCCGGGAAGGAACTACTTCGTGGCCCTCACCCTCCGCTACTGAAATCCCTCACTGCTAGAACACAATAAAAGACAGACACCTCACACTCTCCTTACACCATGGGAAAGCGAGTAATCCTTTGCTGCACAGCTTGCATGCTACTGGGCGCCGTCATGCTCGGATGCAAAAAGCACCAAGAACTGCGCGCACCCTCACAATACACCATCAATTGCGCAGACTGGGGAAAGTGGGCCTACTTCTCCTTCGAACAAGGGAAGGAGGTCGCAGTGGACAACCCAAAAAATGACCTGAGCTGGGATATCGGCTTCCACCGCTACGACTTCAAAACCAATGGCGGCCTCTCAGGCAAAGGACAGGGCGGCGCTTGCAAAACCACCGCCACGCAGATCGAACAGCTTACCAAGCTACCTGCCCCCCTGCAGTGGGTGGTCGATGAGCAGGCCTCATGCCTTATGAACTTCGATTTCAGCAGCATGGGCACATCCTCAAGCTCCTCCCAATACGACAACACGCAAACCCGAAACCCCGCGCTGAGCGGACGCTCGAAGGTCGAGGAGTTCACCGTGGGCAAGCTGAAGGGGAGGCTCGCCCGCTTCTACGAAAACGGCATCGTGATCCACACGTTCGGCATGCCTCCAGGATACGACCTCGCGCCTTATGTATACCTAGTGCGCACGGCCAAAGGCAGGGTCGTGCGCTTCAAGGTAACGCATATCATGGACGAAAAGGGCAATAGGGGCATCGTATCCTTCAACTACGCCTTCCTTGGGTAGCCCACAAATTTCCCGGCGGAGTACGCTCAGGCAGGCCCTCAACACCCCCCTGCTCTGCGTAGCCCTCCTGCTCCTGCTCCACGCACACCCCGAGGATAGCTATGCCCATAGCATCCCCCACCTACACCGCACGGTGTGCGACAGCGCGCAAACCAACGACAGCACGCTCCTGCGCGACATGCCCATCGACCAGGTGGTGGTAACCGGCTCACGTACGCAACGGGCCCTCAAAAACGTCCCCACTCTCACCCGGGTGATCTCCCAGAGGGAAATCGCCATCATCAACCCACGCTCAGTCAACGATCTACTCCTCAACGCCATCCCCGGCATCGAAATCACCTCACACATGGGCCTCAAGCGCATGACCATACAGGGTCTAGGCGCCAACTACTTCCTCTTCCTCATCGACGGCGCCCCACTCACCATGGAGGGGAACAACGCAGTCGACCTCGAACGCATCGGCGTGGCCAATATCGAGCGCATTGAGTACGTACCAGGATCCGGCTCCTCACTCTATGGCTCAAAAGCCATCGGGGGCGTAATCAACATCATCACCAAAAAAAACGCCCTACCCATCGAGGCCTCCTACCAAGGCGCCTACTACACCTATTCGCACCAACTGCACGCAGCCACCCTGGGGGGCAACTGGCGGGGGCTCACCTCCTCTACCGAAGGCTCGCTAGGGCTCTGCCACGACTACTCCATCCCCGCTGGGCAAAACGACCAAGGACAGCAACTCACCGCCACCGTACCCGGATTCCTCACATGGACTGCTGGCGAACGACTAGATTGGCACTCAAAAAACTATACCTGGCGCACAAAAGCCCACGGAAACTTCTACCGTCAGATCCAAAACCACGACCAGATCCGTAAACGCATCTACCAGAGCATCAGGGCGGGAGGAAGCCTCCACTACAGCGTCACCAAGGGGCACAGCCTCCAGGCCTCATACCAGGGCGAACACTACAACCGCAACGACTGGTTCTTCACTGCCCGACCAGAGCAACATCCTATTCAGCACCTCTTTACCTACTACACCCACAACGCACGACTGCAATACGACTGGGAACCCAAGGCCCATCGAATGCCACAACTCAATGCCGGATACGAGCTGCTGGCCGAGGGTCTCAACGCCACGCGGCTAAAAGACACCAACAGGGTCTACTACGCCTTCAACCACACCCTCTACCTCCTGCTCTACTGGAAGCCATGGCCTGCCCTCGCGCTCTCGGGCGGCGTAAGAGTCGATCTCCACTCCAGCTACGGAGCCCACATCACCCCGCAACTCGCCATCCTATGGCGGATACAAGGGTTCAGCCTCAGGGCCTCCTACGCCCAGGGATTCCGCTCGCCCAACCTCAAAGAACTCCACATGGACTGGGACCACATGGGAATGTTCCAAATCCAGGGCAACCCTCGGCTCAAACCCGAAGAAAGCCACATGTTCATCCTCGCCCCAGAATACTCCAACCCACAGGTTGCTCTCACCTTCTCGGCCTCCTACTGCCTACTCAAGCAGCGCATCGTCTTTGAGAATGTATTCGACAACACCGTCCGCGCTGGCCAGGCCATGCGCTACACCAACACCGCAGGATGGACACAGATCCTCGCCCTGAACGCCATGCTGCGGCTCAAGCTCGGCGCCGGCTTCACAGAAAGCATCAACTACTGCTACGTCAAAGACCTCTCCCAAAAAACCATGGAGGAGGGAAGCCTCGTGGCCCCAGAGGCCATGCGCCCACACACCCTCACGCTGGCCACCAGCTTCTCCCACCAATACAAGAGCTACAATCTAGTGGCCAACCTCTCCGGCCGATACCTGGGCCCAGTGGACTTCCCCACCTTCGTCAACCTCACCCTAGAACGCATACGGTACGAGGGCGCCCTGCTACTCAAGCTGGCCCTAACCCAGTGGTGGGAAAATCACGTGGGCCTCACGCTCGGCATCGACAACCTCCTAGACTACCAAGCGAACAAAAAAATCACCCTGGCCACGAACCTCTCACCCGGGAGAAACTACTTCGTCGCGCTCTCCCTTCACTATTAGCATCTACCATTTATTCCTAACTCCATGAAACGCAGAACCCTATTCCTCATCATTGCGCTCCTGGTCGCTACCGCAATCGCAGCCTACCTCGTCTTCCGACCAAAGCCCATCAAGATCGGACTGGCCAACATGCCTGACTTCATCTACAGCCGCATGGCTCAGTCGGTGGATAAAAAGAACGTAGCGCTCAACCGCGTGGAGAAGGCTACCGACTATAGCCGCTTCGATGTCGTCATCAGCTTCGCCATGGGCATCAAATGGAGCGATGAGGACAGAACACTCATCCGAAATCTCGGCAAAAAGGGCACCAAGCACTTCAGCTGGATGCCCACCAACCCCGATAACGACATCTCCAACCTCGACTCTACCCAGCAAGCCCTCCTGGTCGAATACCTCGCCAATGGGGGCAACGCCAACTACCGCAACGCCTTCAACTATCTGCGCTCCGAAGTACTCCATAAATCCCTCAGAGGCCACGCAACCTTAGAAAAACCCATCAGCTACCCCGACGATGCCCTCTTCACCAAGGATTCCGACGACCTGGCCTTTGCCTCGCTGCAAGAATACGAGACCTACTACAAGGCCCACGGCATGCGGCCGGGCGCCCCGAGGGTTGCCGTGTTTACCAGCATAGTCAGCCCCTTCAGCAGCGATAGGGGCTACCTCAACGAACTCATGGCCGGGCTAGAAGCGGAAGGCTTCAACGTCTACGGCGTGAGCGCCAGCGAGAAAAAACTCCAACTCCTCCAGGAAATCGCCCCCGACCTGATAGTCGTCTTCCCCCACGGCCGCTTTAGCATCGGCCACTCCAAGGAGCTTATCGAGTACCTGAAAAAGCAAAACATCCCCATGCTGGCCCCGCTCACCATCAACGACCTACGCACCAACTGGGAGAAAGATCCCAAGGGCATGATCGGAGGCTTCCTGAGCCAGAGCGTGGTCACCCCAGAACTCGACGGCGCCATCGTGCCGATAGCCCTTACCGCCATGGAGGAAGTAGAGGGCCTGAAAATCTTCAAGACTATCCCGCGCCGACTCGACCAATTCTGCGCCCTCGCCAAGCACTACGTCAAACTCCGAACCACACCAAACCACCAGAAGAAAATCGCGCTCTTCTACTACAAGGGCCCAGGGCAGAACAGCCTCATAGCGCAGGGCATAGAGGTCGTGCCCTCACTGTATAACCTGCTCAAATCGCTTGCACAGCAGGGGTACGACCTCACCGGGCTTCCACCAACCCTCGAAGCCTTCTCGCACGACCTGGCCACCAAGGGGGCCATCTTCAACTCCTACTCGGAGGGCAACATCGCAAGCTTCCTGCAAAGCGGCGCCCCTGCCTTTGTCGCCAGCGATAGCTTACAACGCTGGATCAACGCCACCTTCCCCCCTGCCATAGTAGATAGCATCGCCCACCGCTACGGCCCCGTACCCGGCGAATACTACCGCTACCAGCAAGAAGGGCAAGAGGGCCTCGCGATCATCCGCCTACAGTATGGCAACGTGGCCCTCCTGCCTCAGCTCGGCACTGGGGCAGGCGCCAACGACTTCAAAATGGTCCACGGCGCCATCGCCATACCCAGCTACCCCTACCTGGCCTCCTACCTGTGGGTGCGCAACGCCTTTCACGCCGATGCGCTCATACACTTCGGCACGCACGGCAGCCTAGAGTTCATCCCCGGAAAGCAAATAGCCCTAGCCACTACCGACTTTGCCGACCGTCTGGTCAACGACCTCCCACACATCTACTACTACACCACGGCCAACATCGGCGAGGGCACCATCGCCAAGCGGCGCAGCTACGCGCAGCTGGTCTCCTACCTTGTGCCCCCCTTCATGGGCACTCAGCTACAAGGAGAGCTGGCCCAGTTCAGCAAGCTCCTAGAAACATACCTGGCCAAAGAACAGGACGACCAAGCCCTGAGCCTCAAAATTAAGCAGGCCACGGTGGCGCAGGGGTTCCACCGTGACCTCAAGCTCGACTCCAACCTCTCCGTCCCCTACACCCGAGAAGACATTAAGCTCATCGACGACTTCGTGGGCGAGCTGGCCTACGCCAAGATCCCCGGCGGGCTCTACACCACCGGTATCCCCTTCAGCAAAGAGCGCATAGCCAACAGTGCCAAATTGCTCAGCATCGACCCCATCGCCTACGGACTCTGCTACCTCGACCTAGCCAACAACAAAATAACCCAGGCGCAGTATCGCGACGAGGCCTACTACCGCCGACACTACATCCCCAAGGCCACGGCCACCGTGGCGCGCTTGCAGCACCTCCAGCACGTCGACGTGACCGCAGAGCTATCGCGCCTAGGGCTCACCGCCCGCGAGCTGCACATACTGGCCCAGAGCGAGCATAAGGAGCGCGGAAGCCTGGAGGAGTCCATGCGCATGAAGTCACTCAAAACCGTAATGGCCCAGCGGCAGCAGGGCAAGCCCGACGGGATCTCCGCGGCCACCAAGCGGGCCGCCAACGGACACCCAGCCAGCAAACCGAGCGCAGGCGCAATGGGAGCAGCCACCGCAAAACATCCAGCAAACAGTCATCCAGACACCTTGCACAGCCCCGATACCAAGGGCATAGCAAACGACTCCACCAAGCCCTCCCCGCAGCTCGTGGAGGCACTCCACACGCTCAAGCAAGCCGTGACCAACGTACACCGCTACGCCGACCTGCTGACCCAGAGCCCCACCATAGAGCTAAATAGTGTGGCCAACGCGCTGCAAGGCGGCTACACGCCCCCATCGCCAGGCGGGGACTATATTGCGGATCCTCAAGTGCTACCTACCGGGCGCAACCTCTACTCCATCAATCCCGAAAACACCCCCTCGGCCAAAGCCTGGGAAGACGGCAAAAAGCTGGCCAACGAACTCATCGCCGACTACCAAAAACGACACAACGGCCAATTCCCCCACAAGGTGAGCTTCTCCCTGTGGAGCAGCAGCTTCATCGAAAGCCAAGGCACCACCATTGCCGAAATCCTCTACCTGCTCGGCGTAGAGCCAGTGCGCGACCGGATGAACCGAGTGCTCGACGTACGCCTGATCCCCAACGAGGAACTCAGACGCCCACGCATCGACGTGGTGGCGCTCACCTCCGGCCAACTTCGCGACATTGCCACCAGCCGGCTCTTCCTCATCCAAAAGGCCGTCCAGCTCGCCGCCGCTGCGCCAAAAAACCAATGGGACAACAACGTAGCCCAGGGGGTGGCCGACGCGGAAAAGGCCCTCCTCGAGAAAGGGCTACCCGCAGCCGCAGCCCGACAACTTAGCCAGGCCAGAGTCTTTGGCGCGCTCAACGGCGGCTACGGCACGGGCATCCAAGAGATGGTGGAAAGCGGCGACCGGTGGAGCGACCGCAGCGAGATCGCCGAGGTCTTCCTCCACAACGTGGGCGCCTTCTACGGGCAAGAGGAGTCCTATGGAGAATTCACCCAGGGCGCCTTCGCGGCCGCCCTGCTCAACACCGATGCCGTGGTACAGCCGCGCCAGAGCAACTCCTGGGGCGCCCTGAGCCTCGACCACGTCTACGAATTCATGGGCGGGCTCACGCTCGCCGTACAGCACGTGACCGGCAAAGACCCGGAAGGCTACATGAACGACCTACGCAACCGCCACCGCGTACGCAACCAAGAGATCAAGCAGGCCGTAGGCATAGAAGCCAGAACCACCCTGCTCAACCCCGCCTACATCAAGGAATACCTCAAGGAGGGCGCCAGCGCCGCCGACGACCTCGCCGAGCTTATCCGCAACACCTACGCCTGGAACGTCATGAAACCCTCCCTGATCGACCAGCAGCTCTGGAACGCCATCTACGACACCTACGTGCTCGACAGCAAAAAGCTCGGCGTCCGGGAGTTCTTCGACCGTGTCAACCCCGCCGCCCTGCAGGACTACACCGCCTACATGATGGAAACCGCGCGCAAAGGGCTGTGGAAAGCCTCCCCAGAACAGCTCAAAAACCTCGCCCAGCTCCACGCCCAAACCATGGAAAAACACGGCGCGGGGTGCAGTGAAATGGTCTGCGACAACCACCTGCTCCGCCAATACATCGCGGAACAACTGCCAAAGGCCCAGCAGCCCACCTACGAAGCCCAGCTCAACAAGGCCCTCAAGATGGCATCCCCCGACCAGCCCACGCAGCAAAATAAGGCCCAAGTACTCAAGCAGGAAAAGGCCCCAGCACCAAGCGCGAGCACAAGTAATACCCATGGCTTGACCTACCTCTGGCTGGCTCTGGCCCTGGCAGCTATAGTAGCCGTAGTGGCCCTCGTACGGCGCAGGCGCAAGTAGATGAAAGGCCTATTCCTAGCACTCGGCCTCCTCGGCGTGACCTCGGCCACGCTGAGGAGCTCGCTCCTGCGGAGTCTAAAGCTCCGCGTAGTCTTGGCCCTGCTCTATGGCGGCATCGTGGTGCTAGCCCACCCGTGGCTGCTCACGGTGAGCATGAAAGCGTGCGATGCCTACCTGGCCAGCCAACCCGTACAAGACGACCTCTTCCTCTTGCTCTCCCTCGACTTCCTGCTCCTACTGGC
Organism: uncultured Bacteroidia bacterium; assembly: GCA_947252645.1. Classification (GTDB taxonomy): domain Bacteria; phylum Bacteroidota; class Bacteroidia; order Bacteroidales; family CAJPTX01; genus Bacteroides_D. The sequence continues at coordinate 172,453 of CAMXWF010000002.1, read as the reverse complement.
AGCCCTGGAGATGGCCCTTGCGCGCCACCCTCAATGGCGACTACGCCGCCCGCATGGCGACTACGTGGCACTGGCAGGGCAAGTGGTCTCCCAGCTCGCGTATCGCGCCCCCTCCCCCTGGGGGCTCGCCGCGCTAGTCTACCTGCGCCTCTACCTGCTCTACGCCCTCCCGGGGTGGTCGTTTGAGGGGGTCACCCTGGGCTTGGCCCTCTTGGTAGCACTTCTGACTATCTTTGCTCCCCAGCTGCTGCGCTGGGTAAAAGCTCGCCCGCTCATCGCGCCGCTACCCACCGCATTGGCCTTTGCGACCATGCTCATAGCCAAGCTTACAGAAGACAACGCCTTCCTGGCCACGCCCTACGGGCCAACAGCCGACTACACGGCACTCTGGCAAGCATCGCTCCTCCTGACCATACTGGCAGGACTCGTCTTCCTCACCTACTGGTGGCAACTCCACCGGGCGCACCGAAAACGGCAGTAACGACCCCAATAACTCATCAATCCTATGCACTACATCACTAGCATCATGTTCTGGATCTCCAACAGTCTCCTCATCCCGGTGATTGTTGGGCTCCTCCTGCTCTTCTTCCTCTCCATCCTCCTGCTAGGCAATCTGTTTGCCGCCCGACGACGCCACCAGCAACTCGTGCGCCGCTATGCGCCCCTCATGCACACGCTCGAGGCCCACGCGCAGCTCCAGACCTTGCAGCAGGGCCTAGAGAAGGACCAGACCACCCCAGGCTTTCCCCAGATAGCCCGCAGCCTTTTCAGCGCCCTGCCCGAGAAACGCACCTACCTGGTGAATAGCTACGAACTCCAATTGCAAAAGCGCAACACCAAAGCCATGCTCCTCACCAAGTTCGGGCCCATTCTAGGCCTCATGGGAACGCTTATCCCCATGGGCCCCGCCCTCGTGGATCTGAGCACTGGGGCCGTGGCCGGCATGGCCTACAATATGCAGGTGGCCTTTGCCACCACCGTACTCGGCATGTTCGCCGCCGCCATAGGCTACATCTACCTCCAGAAAGAGCGCACCTACCACCAGCAAGAACTCATCTGGCTCGACTACCTCACCGACACCCTCAATCGACAAGCCGATGCGCGCTAGACGACACTTCCTCAACGAAGACCCCGACCCCACCTCCCTACTCTCCAACCTCTTCGATGTGGCCATGGTGTTTGCCGTGGCCCTCATGGTGGCCCTGGTCACTAAGTTCAATATGACCGAGGTCTTCAGCCAAGAAGATTACACCATGGTCAAAAATCCCGGCCAGGAGAACATGGAGATCCTCATCAAGCGTGGTGACAAAATAGAGAAGTATCAGGCCGCGCAGCAGGACTCCGCCGCCCCCTCCACCTCACGGGGCAAACGGGTGGGTATCGCCTACCAACTAGAAAACGGCGAGATAATCTATGTGCCTGAATAGCAGACCTCTAGCACTCCACTCGACATGAAAAGCCTTGGACCACGCACCCAGGGTAACGTCCAATTGGAAAATAATACCTACCTTTGCCATCGCATCCGAGTGGCTCACCCGCCACAGTGACCCTCTCGGAATGCTGTTGACGGCCCTTTCGTCTAACGGTTAGGACACGAGATTCTCATTCTCGGAATAGGAGTTCGATTCTCCTAGGGGCTACGGAGGCTCCTGCACCATGGGTGCAGGAGCCTTTTTTAGCTATATCTTTTCATTCGTAGCACCCTCGCCGTACCAGCTCCGTACCAACTCCGCTCGGGAGCGGAGTTGGTACGGAGCTGGGGTAGTGTTAATAGCACGGGGGTCAATAAGCTACGTATAGGGTTCCATTCGGCGAGACTGCGCAACCCCCCGCAAAACACTTGCGACATGCGAACGATTAACGCTGTCGAGCACAAAGAAACGAGTGCCTATGTGGCTAAGACTCAACACGTAGTGTGTACTTATTGAAGACAATAAGGGAATCCTGTTTGCTCGCATAGCTCCAAATATCGCTCCTTGGGTTCTTGAGGGTGTTGCCGAGCAACACCCTCAAGCTGTCAGTGCCCAATGACCAGTCGTGAGTAGTATTGGCGGGGCTGCCACCTATACAGTTGTCAGTAGGCAGTGGACAATTTTCAGTGCCCTTAAAATGGGCGAGAGAGCCACAAAAGCCACCCTATCGGGGCGTAAAATGGCGCGGGCCCACGTTTCCTCGGGGAAGCTAGACCCTAGGGAGCAGCAATTCTGACGAAAACAAACTGGCAATTTGCACATTTCCGCTCGTACTGCAATCCATGCAACGCCCCTAAGACTATGGTTTTTACGGATGCTCTGGGCAATAGGTTACACGTAGCCGCGAGGGAGGTGCGCCCCATCGATTCTGGGAAGAGCCGGGAGGCGTAAGCTGGATACCTAGCTAGAACTGCCACATGGCCCCGAGCATCACCTGGAGCGGGGCGATAGCATAGCGCATGTGGGTCTGCTCGTCGAGGTTGGTGCTGTTGTGGGCGTAGGTAGTGCTGTTGAGGAGGTTTCGTCCGTTGACAAAGAGGGTGAGGCGCTTGCGGAGGAGCGTCCACTGCAGCTCGGCGTCTAGGAAGTAGATGGCGTTGTCGTGCATTTTCGTTAGCCCCACCTCCTGTCGGTCGCCCGTGACGCGGAGCTGCACGGGGCCGATATTGAAGATGAGATCGGCATACTGGGTCATGGAGTGCAGGAGGGTGCGGTCGTGACCTCGCAAATAGGAGGTTTCCCAGGTGGCCCCGAGCATGATGTCCACCACGTGTTGAAAGGCCGTGCGTAGGCTTAGATCGGCGTAGAGATGGTCGTGGGTCAGTGGGTAGTAGTTCTCGTTGATCCATTGGCCATAGTGGCTGCGCTGGGCCTCTACAAAGAGGCGTAAGTTGGTGAAAAGCGGTGCGATGTAGAAGTCGACATTGGCCTTGGCTAGGAGCATGTCGTGCTTGCGCCCCGTAACGAGGATGGTGAGCGAGCGATTGGCCGAGAGCATCGTGGCGGTGGTAATGGGCTTCAGGTTGATGTTGTAGAGCAGCCAGGCCTGGAAGGCAATCCTAGCCGTAGGGAGGCCGTAGGAGTAGAAGGCCATGAGGTTGTGACCGTAGTGGTAGTGAAAGCCGGGACGCCCCTGTTGCTGGAAGCGGAAGCCGGTAAGAAGGGTATCGGGGAGCATTTCGAGGAGTCCGCTAGCCGTGGTGTTGTACGAGTAGCTCAGCACCCCGAGCTGTGGGCCAGAAGAGACCTGGAGGGTCAAGGAGGGTACAGGGAAGAGTTTCCAGTGGGGCAAGGGCGAGGTGGCCTCTCCAAGAAGCTTCTGGCGATTGGTTTGGGCCACCAGGTTTAGCAGGGCCTTAAAGGGGCCGTAGGTATAGCTGAGTGCACCCCCTAGGTAGACCTCGGCGGTTTGGAGGCCATGGTAAGTGGCGTGGGTCCAATAGTCGTGGGCGTGCAGGTTGAACTGGCTAAAGGTGCCGCCGAGCTGGATGTTGCCGGAGAAGCCGTGGCGTGTGGGGGCCAGATAGATCCAGCGCATTTGGCCCGTGTGGTCGGCCTGCCGATAATCGGTGGAGACGGGCTCTGCCCCAATCAAGCCCACGGGTACGCGCCCGGTGGCCGTAGCGGTATAGGTGGGCAGCATCCACTGGCTCTGCCAGAAGAGGCCTCCACGCAGGATGCCGAGCGAGTCGAAGCTCTGGGTGTAGAGGAAGGTGTGGTCCGTGCGCTGCCAAACGCCCCGGAGCTGCTCATCGAGCGTGGCGGCGTGTGTGGTAGTGACGGCGTGGCTCTGGGTGTTGGTAAAGGCGTAGCCGCCGTCGTAGTGCCAATCGGCCAGAGCGTAGAGTTGTCCATCGAGGGTAAGCCGCGCCCCTGCTAGGGCGTTCTGTTCCTTGCGGGCGCTGAGCTGGTCGCGCGTGAAGTCTAGCCCACGCACGCGGACCTGGCTATGGAGCTGGTTGTTAAAGCGGTCGTTTTCAAACTGGCCGGCCACATTGGCTTTGAGCCTAAACTTGCTGCTAGGGGTATAGACGGAGCCGAGGGAGAGCATGTGCGACATGTTGCGTCGGCTCCTGGCTTGCCTTATCGGTGCTGAGGCCCCTTGCACCTTGGTGATAAAGGCGAGCGCGCTGGCGTTACTCTGGGAGAGGCGTGCGAGTTCTCCGCCGGCCATGTCGCTGAGCCCTGTTGGGGTCATCCAGCCAGAATTGGTCGCAATGGGGGAGCTACCCACCTGATTGCTATTGGCCAAGAGGGACCACTGCAGGTGGCTAAACACGCCGACCAACGAGAGCTGGGCATCGTGGGCGTGGCGATAGCCATAGGCCCCCCGGATAGTCCCCATAACCTGCCCTTTCCCCCTGCCGAGCTCGAGGTTAATGGCCACCCGCTCACTCTTGCGCATAGAGCGAAGAAAGCGGTTCTCCTCAAAATGCTCCAGCACCTGCACCTCCTGCACGGCATTGGGATTAAGGTTGCGGGTTAGCATCTGGTAGCCGCGCCCAAACATATCGGCCCCGCTCACCATGACCTTCTCCACTTCGCGCCCCAAGTAGGTAATAGCTCCCTCGGGGGTCACCTTGAGGCCTGGCATTTTACTGATTACCTCCCCGATGCTCTTCTCATTACCCTGGGCGAAGGCGGCCACCCGATAGACCATGGTGTCCTTACGGCGTTCCAACGGCTTGAAGCCCTCGACATGCACCTCGTGGATCTCCTGGTAGTGGGGCTGGAGCAGGATTCCTCCCAAATCTACTGTGCCCTCGGGCCCATTGGGGGCTTGCACGGTGAGGGAAAAGGTCTCTAGCCCCAAGGCCCGGATCTCTAGGGTGGAGCTAACCCCAGGCTTAGCCTTTAGGCGGAAAGTGCCCTTCGCGGTGGATTGGCCAAACTCGTAGGGGAGCTTGGCGCCAGGAAGCAAGAGCTGAACCTGGGCAAACGCAACCGGCCGAGCTGCAGAGTCGAATACCCGCCCCTGCACGTAAACCTGCGCGCTGCTCCTCTCGGACAGAAGCCCCAAGAGGCCTCCTAGGCAACAGCAGAGCCACAGGGAGCTCGTAGTGACCTTAGCGAGCGGTTTCACTGCTCTGCGTCTACAAGGTCGCGGAAATTAAGCTCGACATCGTAGGGATCGCCCCCGTCGGCATCAGACTTTGTCGTCAACTCTGCGCCCCGAGGCGCACGAGCCTGGAGGAGCTCGTTTTCCGAGGCCGACTTGTTGTCGTGGTAGTAGGCGTAGCGCGACAGGGGAATACGGGTGGCCGTTTTGGGGAAGGCGACCTCTGGCACCTGGTGATCAGCCTGGATCTCGATGGATTGTAAAATGAAGGCGAACACGCCGTGGAGCTCCGTAGCCTCCACAATCAAGCCTGGGAGGCCCGAGAGCTTCCAGGGCCCACTGCTTACAGGAATGGCCGGTACGTACCAGGCCAAGTATGTACGACCCCTAAAAGTGCCCTTGGCGGCGTGCGCCTCCATGTTTGCGATGGTGCGCGTGGAGTCCACCAGCTCCCAGCGGATACGGGGAATAGACTCCTCCACCACGTACTCAAAGACGGAATTACCCCGAACCATCGTGGCATAGGAGGCCATCTGGTTCTCTAGGTAATTGCTCTGGACATAGACGTCGCCAGGGTAGATGGTCACCGTTTGATTGATGAACTGGTGACCGTTGTCCTGAGTGAAAACCTGCTTGGTGAGCTTTGTACGCAATTTCCCAGTGTACTCCTCACCCACATAGACCGCCCGCTGGGGCGAGAAGTCTAAGGTTGCCAGCTTTCCCGAGTCGGCGGCGTAGAACGTATAGGCCCTATAGACCGCCCGTCCGCTCTGCTGGGCAGAAATAGCCCCGGAGGTGCCTAGCAACGCTAGGGATAGAAGGAATACGCCGAATTGGAAACGTCTACTCATATCATCAGTTTGATAAAAGGCCAACCACTCGCGAACCACCGCGCGTGATTGGCCCAGGGTTAACATCGTGTAGCACTAGCAGTGGCAGTGGTCGTGGTGGTACTCCCGCCGTTGCTAATCGTGGTGGCGGTCGTGGTGGTTACAACGCCACCACAGGCCAGCTCGTACTCCGCACGGATGGCTGGCATCTGCTCCCCTGCACGGGATTCAATAACAGCTGCAGTACCCAGTAGCGAGACTAGCATAGCTACAGCGATGACGAGGGTAAATCGGCTTCTTGATGTATGTCTGTTAGATGTGTAAATGTAGAAAAAATCTTGGATACGAAAAATGCCTCATCTAGTCTCTTCGCTCCAAGCAAGCGATGTTTTCTACATGCTTTGTGCGGGGGAACATGTCCACGGGCTGTATTTCTCGGATCGCGTAGCGCGAGGCAAGGAGCGCGAGGTCACGGGCCTGCGTGGCGGGATTGCAGCTCACATAGACAATGCGCGGTGGGGCTACCTGCAGGAGTTTCTGGAGCACCTTGGGGTGCATGCCCGCGCGCGGCGGGTCGGTGACGATACAGCTGGGGAACCCGTGCTGCGCGAAGAGTTCATCTTGCAGGAGGTCGAGGACATCGCCGGCATAGAAGGTGGCGTTGTCTAGGTGGTTCAGGGTTGCGTTGCGTTTGGCGTCCTCGATGGCCTCCGGGACGCTCTCCAGGCCCACGACGGCCTGTGCACTAGCGGCCAAGAAGAGGGCGATAGGCCCTGTGCCAGTGTAGAGGTCGTAGATGGTGCCTTGGGCCTCCTGGGTTGCCATGCGCTTGACCTGGCTGTAGAGGGCGTAGGCCTGGGCAGAGTTGGTTTGATAGAAGGACTTGGGCCCGACGATGAAATGGAGTCCGCCCATTTGCTCTAGGATGTGCTGCTGGCCCGCAAAGCAATGGATGGGCAGGTCGTAGAGGGTATCGTTGACTTTGGGGTTGACGGCGTAGAGGAGCGAGGAGAGGGAGGGGAAGTGGTGCGCGGCCTCGGCCATCAGTGGCTCGATGAGGTGGGGGAGGTGGTCGTGGAAGACGATGATGGCCATGTTTTGGCCTGTGGAGGCCGTGCGGACGATGAGGTTGCGTAGGAAGCCCTGCTGGGTGGTGGGGTCGTAGAAGGTCAAGTGGTGCTGCTGGGCATAGTCAAAGAGGAAGTTGCGTAGGGCGTTGGAGGGCTCGGGCTGGAGGTAGCAATGGTCGATGTGGAGGACGCGGTCGAACCGTCGGGGCACATGAAACCCTAGGGCGTTTTCGGGGCCCGTGGGCTGTTCCCCGGGGGCTAGGGGCGTGTCGTGCCAGGCCCTGGGAGAAAACGTATACTCGAGCTTATTGCGGTAGTAGGTCTGGGTAGCTGCGCCGAGGATGGGGTTGCAGGGGGGTAGCGTCAGGTGGCCGATGCGGGCGAGCTGATCGTAGACCTGCTGCTGCTTCATCTCCAGCTCCATGGCGTAGGGGACCGACTGCCACTGGCAGCCCCCGCAAACGCCAAAATGGGCGCAAATGGGGTCGATGCGCAGCGGCGAGCGGGCATGGTAGGCCACCACGTAGCCCTCTAGGGCATGGCCTTTGCGGCGGGTCACTTGGACATCCACCAGATCGCCTGGGACGGTGTGTTCGACAAAGAGCGTGCCCCTATCTGTTTGGGCAAGCGAGCGACCCTCAGCCGCCATGCGGGTGATTGCTACCTGGGTAAGCAAGGGCTTATTCCGTCGTGCCATAGCGCGAAGAGCTATTCAGTGTGGATAGCATATGGGTGGAGCTTATATTTTTGGTGTAGCACGTAGTGAAAGCGGCACAGGAAGCCCAAGCCGGCCAACCCGAGGCCTACGGGATAGGCGAGCCAAACGCCCACGGTAGCCAGCGGGGTGCGTATGCCCAGGCAGTAGGCGAGCGGGAGCGCAATGAGGAAATAGCCGATAAAAGAGATGATCATGAGGCTCTTCGACTCGCCGAGGCCACGGGCGGCATTGGCCATGGTGACTTGAAGCGCATCGGCTGGCTGATACAGAAGGCCTACCAACAGCAGGCTGGTCACAAGGGCGGCCACGTGGGGGTTGTCGGTGAAGATCCATGGGATGTGGTCTCGGCACAGGAAGAGTAGGAGCATGACGATGGCTGCCAAGAGGAAGACCACATGCAGGCCGCCGAATGCAGCCCTGCGCGCATTGCCATACTGGTGGAGGCCCCAGAAGTGGCTTACACGGATAGCGATGGCAGCTCCCGCGCCGTAGAAAATCATGAAGCCGATGGACTGGACAGTGACGGCGATATGGTGTGCTGCTAGGGGGACGCTGCCCAGCCAGCCAACGATGATGATGCTGAGGGCAAAGAGTCCGTTTTCCAAGGCCATTTGTAGGCCGATGAAGGTGCCGATGGAGGTCAGCCGTCCCATTTCTCCTCGGGGCAATTGTGGGGCCAGAAAGCCCTTTCGGTAGCGCCGATAGCGCGGCGCAGAGACTATGTAGACCAATAGCACCACCGGCATCAGGAGGCGCATGGCAGCCGTGGCAATGCCTGCCCCTAGTAGCCCTAGGGCGGGGAAGCCCCAATGGCCAAAGATGAGCAGCCAGTTGAGGAAGATGTTGCCCACGTTGCCTGCCAGCATGATCCACATGGAGACCTTGGTGTCGCCCAGGGCATCGGTGAACTGCTTGAGGGCATTGAAGGCGGTAATAAAGGTCAGGGCGACCACCACGGTGAGATAGTAGGCCTGGATGCGGCCTAGGAGTTCAACGGGCTGCCCGAAGTAGGGGATGCACCAGTAGAGGGCGCCCATGATGAGGGTCAGCAGGAGCCCTAGCAACACATTGATGATGAGACCATAGCGCAGCGTGGCCGCGGCATCGAGGAGTTCACCCCGAGCGTAACGCTGGCCAATGCGGGGGGTGAGGGCGTAGCCAAAGCCTAGGGCAAAGAAGATGGGGAGGTTGAAGAGGTTGATACAGAAGGAAGCCGCCGAGAGGTCAAGCATGGCGTACTGGCCTATCATGGCGCTATCGACCATGCCGAGGACTATTTGCCCGAGCTGCGCGACGATGAGCGGGAGGCCCAATGCGAGCGTCTCCCGATAGTGGGGAGTGAGGTGTGGCCAGGGGTATGGAGAAGTCATACTGCGCACAAAAAGCCCTAGGCCAAGCAGAGGCTTGACCCAAGGGCTTAGGAATTACAACGTGCTAGAGCAATGGCAAGGGAGAGACTACTTCTGCGAGGCCATGAATTTTTGGTAGAGGCCGAGCAAGAACTTGATGTCGATCTTGCCGACCAGCGAACTCGCGGCCTTGGAGAGGAGCCCGCCCAGCATGCCGCCGCCCAGTTTACTGGCTGCAGCGCCCGCCCCACCCAGCAAGGGGGTCACCTTGTCGATAATGCTTTGCACCCCCTGGCCCTTAATGGCCTGGTCGAGGTCGATCCTCAGCAGGCTCTCAATTTTGGAGAGGCCATTGACGTGCTCCTGGGCTTTTGGAGCCTCATTGGGCATGGCCTTGGCCAGCCAGCTCGTGAATTGTTCGATTTGCATAACTGCTGTTACTTTGGGAATGTATATGATATGACGTTTGTGGCAAGAAATTGTCCTCATCGGGTAACTTCCACGGTAGCCCCTGCAGTACGTGCGCTAATGCTGCCATCGTACATGGCCTCACAGGTGATGGGCTGCAGCGTAAACCGGCCCTGGTAGCTTGCGTTGACCATGAAGGAGAAGGTGGCCATAGTGCGCCCCGCGAGGTCGAAGTAGGTAAACACCTCCTGGTCCCTGTATTCCTGATAGGTGTATTCTGGGTTGGGTAGGCCCAGGTCACCCTCCAGGTTGGGGTTGCGCAGCTCCCAGCCCGAGGGGGCCTGCAGATGGAGGACGAGGTTAGAGAGTGCGTTGGAGTAGTTGGGGTCGCGCACGGTGACCTTGATTAGGAAGTCGGTGCCTTGTGGCAGGCTCCAGGGAGAGAGACTATTGCCTTCTAGGGTTTGATACTCCACGTTGATGGCCAGATTCTGGGCAAAGGAGGTGGAGATCGTGTTCAGCTGCTGGCCTCTTGCGATGAGGGCGGCATAGATGGGGGTGGCCTGTAGGCTGGAGACTTTGACTTCGCAAGGCTTGGTAGAAGTGACGAACTTGTCGAGCTCGATGGGCAGGGTGGTCAGGCTACTCGAGACATCGACCTTTTGCTCATGGTTGGCGTATTGGATTTTTGCCTGGAGTGGTGCGTTCTGGGTGGGCATCTGCGTATTAAAGCGCATGGCAGCAGCCATGGCTAGCCCGGCCTCCTGAGTGCCAATCCAAGAGGCCTTGGAGAGGCGGGCAGCAAGGTCGCTCATGGCCCGGTAGGCCTTTTCCTTGTCGCCCCTGAGGGTCTCAAAGTTGACTCGCTGGGCCTGGAGTACCAGCTGGGACTCATACCAATAGCAGGGAGCAGCGGCTGAGTCGGTGGGGCGCTGCAGGTTGTCCATGAGCTTTGCTACAGCCTGCTTGTTCCCCGCGAGGAGGTAGGCGGCCGCGAGCTGGAAGGTAGCCCCTAGCGAGCGGTTGGGGTATTCGAGTAGTCGGTTCATGGCGCTCAGATTGGCCTTGCCATCAAGAGCCATGGTATAGAGTCGATAGGCCTGGACCGCTGGGTTCGATGCGCCATCGGCTCTTGGCTTCCAGGTATTAGCCCTGCCGCGCTGATACCTGAGCCAGTCGGAGAGCATGCCAGCAGGCACGGAGAAGCCAGCCTCTTTGGCGAGTAGGAGGAAGTGCCCAACGTGGTTGGTGACCCACTCGTCGGTGTTGTGAGAGCCAGGCCAGGTGGTGAAGCCCCCGCTGGCCATTTGATACTGCGCAAGTCGCCCGATCTGCTCTTTGACCACGTTCTGGAGTCTCGCCGCGAGATCTTTTGGGGGCTTTACGAGCTTGAGGTAGGCCAGGGTGACCATTCCTATAGAAGCCACCTGCTCGCCGCAACGATGGGGGTAGTGGAGCATTTGGTCGAGTAGGCGCCTGTAGGGGAGTGTGGGCGCGGTGCTTAGCTGTAGCTCCGCGGAGGCTTGGCTCCCAGGGGCGTAGCGTGGTAAGCGGAAGGTGGTGCTGGCCCTGTCGCCTAGGACTTGGTCGGCGATGGTCGTGGTGTAGGGCGCAGTGTTCACTACGTTGATTTTCATTGCGGATTCCGCCTTCTCGCCCTTGGCCTTAGCCGAGACCGAGACCGTGGCCACACCTGCCTTGGAGGCCGTGCGCATGGGGACCAGCAGGGTGGTGTCGCCCGCTTTAGCCATGTGGAGCGAGAAATGCGTAATTCCCTGCGGCTGCATGGCCCCTTGAGCCTCTACCTTCAGCTCCACTGGGCCAAGGTTGTCTTTCATGGAGAATACGGTGACGGGCAGGAGGAAGTTCTCCTCGGTGGCCAGCTGCCGTGGTAAGGTGGGCTGGACCATGAGCGGCTGGCGGACAGCTAGTGTGCGCTCGGCACTTCCATAGGCATCCTCGGCGGCCACCACGACCATGACGCGTACAGCACCGACATAGTCGGGCATGGTGACTTTGAGGGTTTTCTTCTCGCCTCGCAGCAGGTCGTAGGGGCCGAAGAAGCGCACCAACGGGACAAAGCGGTTGGCCAGCGGGTCGGTTTCGCGCTTGGCGCTCTCGGCAAACGCCATATCTCCGCCCACGCTCAGGACCCCCGAGAGTCGCCCTCCATAGGCCCCGATAATTTGGTCGTAGAGGTCGTAGGTACGTGGGCCGAGGGCGATTTTTTTGTAGAAGTATTTCCAGGGGTCTGGGGTTTTAAAGGCTGTGACGTCGAGCAGACCTTGGTCGACCAACGCGATGGTGGCCGTCATGGCACGGCCTTTCTGCTCAGAGAGCTTGATTTCGAAAGTGCTGCCCGGCCTGACCTCCTCGGGGAGTCCTATGACGGGTTGGAGTCGGGAGTTGGGGTTTTCGACCATGACGGGTATGACGCCGTAGAGTCTCAAGGGCATGTCGTTGATTGACTGCTCATAGGGCTGGATGAGGGATATGTTGGCGTAGGCGTTTGGGGACATGCTGGCAGTGGCCTTGAAGGAGACCTTGGTGTTGTCGGCCTCGGTGGGCTGCCAATAGCTTTCGAGGACTGAGTAGCCATCCTCAATGGAGACCAAGAGCATAGCGCCTGGCGGTGTGGGTACGTTGATCTGGACGGTTTCGCCAACGCTATAGGTTGCCTTGTTGGCGGTGAGGGGTAGGACGGTGGATTGCGAGGCCATTCTGTCGGCCGGGCGTGGGAGGGAAGCAGGCCAATCCCAGTAGACTACCCTGGAGCAGGCGTGCCCCGTGCGCATATCAACAGCTCGCACGAGGTAGCGCCCCCAGGCGGGGTACTGGAGGGAGATGGGGAGGTTGGCGCGTCCTTGGGCATTGGTTTTGATGATCTGGGGAGCCAGTGCCACTTTGGCCGCCTGGGAAGCCAGGTAATCAGCCAGGGTGCGGCTATTGTGTTCCCACCACCAGCCCCACTCGAGCTTGTAGACGGTGACCTCTAGGCGCTGGTCATCCATAGGATGCCCCGCCTCGTTGAGGGCGATGAACTCGAAGTCTTGATCCTTATCGGTTTCTAGGTAGTACTGATCGCTCTTGGGCGCCTTGATGCCGACATAGCCCTCGTAGGGGGAGACTTTGGCCTGCTGGGTGACGATGCTGTAGCTCCCGCCGCTCTCAAAGACCCTGACAAGGAAGTTGGCGTGGAACATGGCGCCCCCTTTTGGTGGATCGGGGAGGCGCATGGCGAGGTTCTCTACTCCCTGTCCGTTGAGCTCGCCAGTATGAACCTGCTCCATGGGCATAAATCCCTGGTGCTGGTCTTCGGAGAAGGAGTAGTCTGAAAAGGCTGGGAAGGGCTTTTCGATAGCCGCGAGCGCGACCTCAATCCGCGTCTGGAGGTTCCGGGCTGCGCCGCCGTGGAGCCAGCTTGCACGCAGGAAGGCCTGGTTTTTGCGCTGAGTGGTTAGGATAGAGTCTTGGAAAGAGAGGGCGATCTTGAGCCTATTGGGCTTGATGGTTTCGACCCTCACGGGGTGGGCGATGCGCGCCGTACCGACTTGAGCTTCTACTTGGTAGTAGCCGGTTCTATCCCCTGGTGCGGTGGCAGTTCTGAAGGTGTAGACGTTGGTTTTATTGGCCGGCACCACTTTTTGGTCGACCACCTGGTTGGTAGGGGAAAAGAGCGTGAGCTGTATGGGATGTCCTTCTGGGAGGTGGAGGTGCCGGCTATCGAGCATGAGCGTGAGGAAGATGGAGTCGCCGGGTCGCCAGACATCGCGCTCACCGTAGAAGAATCCGCGGAGCCCATTTTGTCCTTGCGAGCCGCCCACCTCAAAGGAGGAGTAGGAGAGTTCCTGGCCATTCTCGTCCACCACAAGGTATGAGTGGTCGCTGCCCGAGACGGCCTCCACGATGAAGGGCTGCTGGTTGGGCTTGAGTTCGAAATTGACCAGTCCGTTGGCATCGCTAGTGCCCCTGGCCATGGGCTGTAGTTGGTAGCTGTAGAGTGTGAGGTCGACCCCACTCACGGGCTTGCCCCGCATGAGGTTGGTGGTGTAGATGCGTAGCGAGCTATCGAGTCCCTGCTTGGCGATGAGGCCGATGTTTGAGACGAGCAGGTTTTTCCACTCTATGCCGCGAAAGGCGTAGTAGGAGTCGGAGGTGGGGTCGTTTCGCAGTTCCCAATCGTAGGAGCGGTAGTCATCTGCAAAGGGATCACCATAGCCGAGAGTACGTGCATTGTTCTCGTTGAGCATAAACTGCTCGAGAGGCTCAGTGGAGAGCGTAGAGAGTTCTCTGCGCATGCTCAGCCCTACCTGGAGGGTGACACCTGGCGTGGCCGCCACCAGATCGGTCAGGTCGAGTGCGTAGACCCCTGCGCCCCCAGCGAGGGCATGGTCGTCGAGCGGGATGGTTTTACGGCAGCAGAGCTTGCCCACGCGGCGGAGGGATTCGGAAGCATAGCCAGTTTGTAGCTGGTAGGAGTAGAGCATGTTGCTACTGTAGACCTGATAGATGAAGACATCCACTGCGCGGAGCCCCTGTGCTCTAAAGGGTAGCAGGACTTTGCCAGCTGCCGGGAGGATATTGCCCGACTGGAGGAAGGCCACTTCGGGGAAGGTGCCCACCATGATGGGCTGGAAGGCGCACTGGGCGGCCATGACCCGCCCGGTTTTAGAACGAATGCCGGCCTCGGCATAGAGGTTGAGCTGCCCCTGCAGCTGGTTAGGCAGGGTGATGGAGACGGTATTCCCCTCAATCTGGGTACGGAGGCTGTTGATTTGGTCGGCGTGTATGAGGCCATCGAGCGACTGCGCGGGGTCGAGGGGCTGGGAGAAGATGAGCATGAGGTGCTGGCCGCTGGGGTCGAGCGGGATGCAGTCGAGGGCCGAGAACTGCGATTGGTCGGGGATAGGCAGCCGCAGGCTGACATCCTGCTTGGCGCCGATCTGCTTGGCATTGAAGAGGAGCTGGCAGGTGGCGGTTTTTTCTGGGAGGGGGTCGCTGGAGAAGGTGTACTGCCCTTGGCCAGCGGTCTGCTCCACGTGGACAGCGACAGCCGTTCCCGCGTCGGTGGTGATACTGAGTCCTGATTGGATGTCCTCTAGGGAGGCTTGGTCTGCGGTGAAGATGGAGCCCCGAGCCTGATTGACTATGCGGTCCCCCTGGAGGTCGGAGAAGATGTAGCACCGGGCCAGCTCGACCTGCTGCTCGATGACCCGAAAGGAGAACTTGAATTTTTCAGCCGCATCGGGGACAGAGTCAAAGACCCTATCCAGGCGTATAGTGGCTAGGTACTGCATGCCCGAGGGGAGTGGCCCATCGGGCGTAAAGCGCAGGGTATGATCGTCTTGCCACTGGGCGTGCCCCTTGATTTTCGGGGAGAAGGCGATGATTTTGTCGGCGGAGCTACCGACCTGCTCGTAGGCGATGGCTGGTTTGGCGAAGGCCACCTCGATGTGGCCAGCCCGAGGGATAGAGCCCGAGGTGTAGGCCGCGATATAGGGACGGAAGAGCTGGAAGTCCTGCGAGATGCTGGAGTCGGTGGCTGTGAAAAATCTGAACAGGCCAATGGTCAGGAGTACAAGGAGAAGGACCAGCGCAATGCTTCCCCAGAGGAAGACGGTGGTGCGTTTAGCTTTCATGGCGTTCATGGAATAGGGCGAGTGGTTAAATCTCGTGGCGAATTTAGGAATAAACTGGGGTAAAAGGATTTTCGGCAGTCCGTGGCCAAGCGCAGCTTCTTGGGGGGGGGAGCCAAAGTGCAGGGGAAAATCTTGTTTTAGGGGCGTAGACCTGCCTTCGTGCCTCAAGGCCAACTGCGGGGAGCAGTGGACAGCATGGCAGGGGAGAAGGGGTAGGAGCCTTCTGGCATGACGTGTAGAAAATGCTTACCTTTGTGGCAGATGTTGGATTGAGGGGCCAAGGCCCCTCTCTTTGTATGTGTACGCAGGCGACAGACGTGGAGGAGCTGGTGCGCGGTTGGCTTGGGTCGTACTGCGCCCGTGCGGAGGCTGCAGGCGATTTGGATTTTTTTGTGGTAGGAGTTAAGATACAACGTGATAAGGTAGCGGTTCTAATAGATAGGGAAACGGGTATAGACCTGGAGGAGTGCGTGGAGGTGAGTCGGGGCCTGAGCGAGCTGCTGGAGGCCCATGGGGTCGATAGGGAGCTGGAGGTGTCGTCGCCAGGTCTAACGTCGCCGTTTGAGCATCCTCGGCAGTACGCCAAGTACCGTGGGCACTGGGTAGAGGTGCTTGGTGCTGATCGTCGCTGGCACGAGGGGGTCTTGCGGGGCTACCATGCTGGGACGCTTGAGCTGGAGGAATCGGTGATGGTGTTGGCGCCTGGGGCGAAGCGTAAGCACAAGGAGCAGCAGGTGAACTGCTGGCCAGAGGGGAGCTACAGCGCCTGTAGGTTGAGTTGGGACAAAATAGGGAGAGGCAATGAATAGTGCGGACCTGAGGTTGACCTTGTCGGAGTTCAAGGACCAGAAGAACATAGACCGGCCGACAATGGCTGGGATCTTGGAGGATGTGTTTCGTGCGGTGCTGGCGAAGAACCACGGGACGGATGATAACTACGATGTGATCATCAACATAGACAAGGGGGATTTTGAGATATGGCGTAATCGCGAGGTGGTGGAGGATGGTGCGGTGGAGGATGCGAACCGGCAGATAGGGTTGTCGGAGGCCAAGAAGATCCAAGCCGACTACGAGGTGGGCGAGGAGGTGAGCGATGAGGTTCGTTTTGAGGATTTTGCGCGACGGAATATCTTGGCCATCAGGCAGAACCTGACGGCCCGGATCTCGGAATACGAGCGCGACAACCTCTACAAGCGCTACAAAGATCGGGAGGGTGAGCTGGTGCTGGCGGAGGTGCACCAGATCCGGCGGCGTGAGATTGTGCTCCTCGACGATGAGGGGCACGAGCTGGTGATGCCGAAGAGCGAGCAGATCCCGACGGACTTTTTCCGCAAAGGTGAGTCGATCAGCGCGGTGATATCGTCAGTTGCGATGGGGAACACGAATCCCATCATCACGCTTTCTCGCACCTCTCCGCTGTTTTTGGAGCGTTTGATGGAGCGCAGCGTGCCGGAGATATTCGATGGGCTAATTACCATCCGCAAGGTGGTGCGGGTGCCTGGTGAGCGGGCCAAGGTGAGCGTGGAGAGCTACGATGATCGGATAGACCCGGTGGGGGCCTGCGTGGGGATGCGCGGGAGTCGCATTCGGGACGTGGTGCGCGAGCTGCGCAATGAGAACATCGATGTGATCAACTACACAACGAACATGCGCCTCTACGTAGCGCGGGCTCTCAGCCCAGCGACCATTGCGTCGATGGAGCTGGATGAGCAGGAGAAGCACGCAGAGGTCATGCTACACCCGGACCAGGTGTCGCTGGCGATAGGGAAGAACGGCTACAACATCCGCCTGGCCAGTGAGCTGACTGGCTACAAGATCGATGTGTACCGTGACACGGAGCCCCAGGAGGACGATGACATCCCGCTGGATGAGTTCCGCGGGGATATCGATGACTGGATCATAGATATGCTACACGGGATAGGGCTGGAGACCGCCCTAAGCGTGCTGGATTATGGGCGGGAGCTCCTAATCAAGCGCACGGACTTGGAAGAAGAGACCGTAGACAAGGTGCTAGAGATCCTAGGTAGTGAGTTTGAGGCGGAGGATAGCGAGGGGGAGGAGTCGGAGCGCCCTGAGGCGTAATGCGGCGCAGAGTGCTAACGACGGGGAAGGACGGAATTAGTTAAGGGAGCGAGTGCGGATATGGTGAAAAAGGGGACTAGCAAGCGGATGAACCGGTTGGTTCGGGAACTCAACGTGGGGCTGGAGACGCTTGTGGAGTTTTTGGGGACAAAGGGGATCAAGGTGGAGCCTGATCCGAATGCAAAGCTCTCGCCCGAGGCCTGCGAGCTGCTCATGGCGGAATATAAGCCAGAGGCTCCCGCCGAGTCGAAGCATTCGCACGAGCCTACGCCAGCACCAGAGCCCCCGCAGACGATAGGCGATGCCCTAGGCACCAGTGCCGTGGAGCAGGCGGATGAGCACAAGGCCGAGGTAGTGCTGCCCCCCGCAGAGCAGGAGCCCGAGCTCAAGAGCCTGACGAAAGTCCCCAAGAAGGATGAGGAGGAGAGGGACAAGGTTGCCCCGAGTGCAGCAAAGGTTCCCGAACCCGTAAGCCGCACGCCCAAGCGCTCCCGTGCAGCCACGGTCAAACGAAAGCAAAACTCCAAGAAGGCAATAGAGCAAGCAGCACCGGCGAATAGTCTTTTCGCTGCTCCTGCCAGCGAGACGGCAGTGCCAGACACGGAGAAACCGACAGAGGTCGCTGCGACACGCCAAGAGAGCGCATCGAAAGAGGATCAGGTGCACCAAGAGCAGACAACAGGGGCGGCCAAGCAGCCTGAGTCGCCCGTCACCGCGACAGCTGAACTCCCTGTAGCAAGTCCGCAAGGGGAGGAATCCCAGGTCAAGGCTGAGCCGCAGTCAAGCACTAAAGCGCCCGAGCAAGAGGCCAAGGTGGTAGCTGCTGGGCCGGCAACAACCATCACCGAGCCCAAAGTGGCATCGGTGGAGAAAAAGGCCGAGGAGCCCTTCAGGCTAGAAAGTCCAAAACTGGCAGGGCCCAAAGTGGTGGGCAAAGTGGATCTAGAGGCACCGAGAGCTCGGCGTAGCAAAGCCAGTCGGAGTGTTGCGGATGGTAAGCGCCCAGAGAGTCCTGCCGCAGAGCCAAAGGCCAATGCGCAGCCGACTCCAGCCACGCAGCCCATAGCGGCGCCGGCGGAGGAGAAGAAGGAGGAAAAGAAGGAGGAGGTGTTCCGCATAGGGGTAGAGAAGCCGAAAGGGCTGACGGTACTAGGGAAGCTTGATCTATCCACAGTGCCAGATCGAAGGCGTAAGCCCGAAGCCTCGGCGACTCCTGGGGGCGGGGTATCCAAGCGCCGCCACCACCGTCGCCCGGTAGCAGTTGGCGGGCCAGGAGCTACGCCAGGTTCAGCCCCCGCCCGTCCACCGCGGCCAGAAGCCCCGGAGCGCCGGCGTCGTACGACCCACCAACCGGAACGCCAGGAGATAACTGCAGAAGACGTAGAGGAGAAGATACGCCAGACCAAGGCTCGGATGGCCTCGCACCGTACGGGCAGTGCGAAGCGAGGGGTGCAGTATCGTCGGGAAAAGCGCGAGGCGCAGGAGCAGCGTCGCGAGCAGGCCAAGGAGCTAGTAGCAGCAGAGAGCAAGACGCTCAACGTGAGCGAGTTCATTTCGGTTAGCGAGCTGGCCTCACTCATGGATGTGGAGGTAACGGACGTGATCACCACGTGCATGAATGTGGGGCTGATGGTGACGATCAACCAGCGACTGGACGCAGAGACGATGAAGCTAGTGGCCGAGGAGTATGGCTTCACGCTCAAGTTCGTGGAGAGCGAGATAGCAACAGAGTTCGAGCAGCAAGAGGACAAGCCAGAGGATCTGGAACCCCGTCAGCCGGTAATCACGGTGATGGGTCACGCCAACCATGGTAAGACGAGCCTCTGCGATGCCATTCGCAAGACGAATGTGATAGCTGGGGAGGCCGGAGGGATAACGCAGCACCTATCGGCCTACGCCATCACGTTGGCCAACGGGCGGAAGTTTACCCTGATTGATACGCCAGGCCATGCGGCCTTTACCGCCATGCGGGCACGCGGTGCCCAGTTGACGGATATTGTCATCGTGGTGATAGCGGCCGATGATGGTGTGCAACCGCAGACTTTGGAGGCGATTACCCACGCATCGGCCACTGGGGCCCGGCTGGTGTTCGCCATCAACAAGATAGATTCGCCGAGCGCCAACGTGGAGCGCGTCAAGCAGCAGCTTTCCGAACAGAACTACCTTGTGGAAGACTGGGGCGGCAAGTACCAGAGCCAAGAGATATCGGCCAAACACGGCAAGAATATCGATGCGCTGCTGGAGAAAGTGCTACTGGAGGCCGATGTGATGGACCTGAAGGCTAATCCCAACCGGAATGCGGAGGGGGTGGTGCTAGAGGCGGCCCTGGATCGTGGTCGTGGGTATGTGGCCATGGTGCTGGTGCAAAATGGGACTCTTCGCAAGGGCGACAGCATCGTTTCAGGAAGCCACCACGGCCGCGTAAAAGCCCTATTCAATGACCAAGGGGCCGAGGTGAAGGAGGCGAGCGTATCGATACCCGTGAAGGTGGTAGGCTTGAACGGCGCACCGCAGGCAGGAGATACCTTCCAGGTGGTAGAGTCGGATAAGGTGGCCAAGGAGATTGCGGCGAAGGTGAGTTCCATCCGACGTGTGCAGGATTTGCGTACGCGCAAGCACATCACGCTCGATGAGATAGGACGCCGCATTGCGATAGGGCACTTCCAAGAGCTGAACCTGATAGTGAAGGCCGATGTAGATGGCTCACTACAGGCGCTGTCGGGAGCCCTGGTGGAGCTTTCCACGCCTGAGATCCAGGTGAACGTGATATCGGGCGGAGTGGGTCAGATCACGGAGTCAGACGTGACCATGGCGGCCACGACGAACTCCATCATCGTGGGCTTCCAAGTGCGGCCCTCGGTGGCCGCACGCCGGCAAGCCGAGAACGAGCAGATCGACATACGGCTCTACTCGGTGATATTCGATGCGATCGATGAGATCAGGAGTGCCATGGAGGGCATGCTGTCGCCGGAGATCCGTGAGGAGGTGGTAGGGACGCTGGAAGTGCAGCAGATCTACAACATCTCGAAGGTTGGCCGGATAGCCGGATGCATCGTGCAGGAGGGGAAGGTGCAACGGAAGAACAAGGTACACATCATCCGGGATGGCATCGTGGTCTACACGAGCGAGCTGTCATCGCTGAAGCGCTTTAAGGACGAAGCCAAGGAGGTGACCCTAGGGCAGGAGTGCGGCCTGAGCATCAAAAACTACAACGATGTCAAGGTGGGCGACATGCTGGAGGTGTACAACGAGATAGAGGTGCGCCGCACACTATAGCAGAGCACCTGGCTGAGGGAGTAGATAGAAAATGGCGGATAGTATGGCACTTGATGAGACGGCTCTTGCCGCGATATCGCCCATAGATGGACGCTACGCCACTAAGACGGCGCCCCTACGGGATTTTTTCTCCGAGCAGGCTCTAATACGCTACCGAATTCTGGTGGAGGTGGAGTACCTGATCGCCCTACGCCTGCTCCCGTTGCCGCAACTGGAGTCGTGCCCCGTGGAGAAGCTGCTTGCGCTGCGAGACCTCTACAAGGAGTATAAGCCAGAATATGCACTGCGAGTAAAGGCCATAGAGCGCACGACTAACCACGATGTCAAGGCGGTAGAGTACTTTCTGAAGGAACAGCTAGAGGCCGTGGGGCTCTCGGCCTACCGCGAATTTGTTCATTTTGGGCTGACAAGCCAAGACATCAATAACACGGCTTTCCCGCTCATGCTCAAGTACGCTGCGCAGGCGGAGTACTTCCCCCGTATGCACCGCTTGGTGTCGAAGCTCAAGGAGCTGGCAATAGCCTGGAAGGATTTCCCCATGCTGGCGCACACCCATGGGCAACCAGCTACCCCTACGAGACTGGGCAAAGAAGTATACGTGTTCGTGGAGCGTTTAACCGTCCAACTGCAGGCGCTGCGCGTGGTGCCAGTATCGGCCAAGTTTGGCGGTGCCACGGGCAACCTCAACGCCCACTACGCTGCCTACCCGCAGATAGACTGGGAGATGTTTGCCAATAAGTTTGTGAACGACACCCTAGGGCTAGACCGCTCGAAGACTACGACCCAAATAGAGCACTACGACAACTTGGCAGCCACGTGCGATGGCTTAAGGCGGATCAACACGATTCTCATCGATCTGTGTCGGGATTTCTGGCTGTACATCTCGATGGACTACTTCCGTCAGGTGGTAGTGCCTGGTGAGGTGGGGTCATCGGCCATGCCGCACAAAGTGAACCCCATTGACTTTGAGAATGCGGAGGGCAACTTGGGCATGGCCAACGCCGTCTACGAGTTCCTGGCGCAAAAGCTACCTATCAGCCGTATGCAACGCGATCTGACGGACAGCACCGTTATTCGCAACATAGGCGTGCCAATAGCACACACGGTGATAGCCATAGAGTCGATACTTCGCGGCTTTGGGCGGATAGCCGTCCATACGGAGCGGATGCACGAGGACCTAGAGGCCCACTGGGTGGTGGTCTCAGAGGCCCTGCAGACGATACTACGCCGCGAGGGCTACCCCAATGCCTATGAGGCCCTCAAGAGACTTACGCGCACTGCGTTGCCACCCAAAAAGGCGGAGATGGAGGAGTTCATCGATTCGCTCGAGGTGTCAGATAGGGTCAAGGCCGAAATGAGGGCCATTACGCCTTTCAACTATTTGGGGCTAATGCCCGAAGCGCTGCGTGACACCCGCGAGCGCTAGCGTCAGCAGCCTAGGGTTGAAAGCTAAAGACACCCACAGGTGAGGGCATTTAAGCAGATCTGGCATTTCATAGCTCCCTACAAGTGGCGAGGGCTGGCCAATGTACTCTGCAATCTGCTGGGCGGGTTTTTCTCGCTATTCTCCCTGAGCTTTATCATCCCGTTTCTGGGGGTTCTGTTTGGCACGATGCCCCTGGTGTACGAGAAGCCAGAATTTACGCTCAACCTCGAGGGGGTGCAGCAACTACTTTACTACCACATCACCCAAGTGGTGCTGTCGCAAGGAAAGGAATTGGCCCTGCTCATCGTGATGCTCTTCGTGCTGATTAATGCGCTACTTAAGAATTTCTTCGTCTACGCGGCTCTTTGGCATCTCTCACCGATCCGAGTAGGGATAGTGCGCGACATCCGTAATGTACTCTACTCCAAGATACTCGCCCTTCCACTGGGCTACTACACCGAGGAACACAAGGGGGACATCATTAGCCGGATGACCAATGATGTCAACGAGGTAGAGAACTCGGTTGTCCGTTCCCTCGAGATGCTACTGCGCGACCCTCTACTCATTCTGATCCACTTTGTGGGCCTGCTACTCATCAGCCCCCGGCTGACGCTGTTTGTGTTCCTCTTCCTACCCGTGTCGGGCGGTTTGATTGGCCTGGTAGGAAAGAACCTACGGCGGCAATCCACCAGCATGCAGGCGCTTCTGGCGCGATTACTCTCCACCATCGATGAGACCCTCCAAGGACTACGCATCGTCAAGGCCTTCAACGCAGAGAAGAGGATGACGACGCACTTCCAGACAAGCAATCAACGCTACTCCCATCTGACTATCCGGGTAAGCCGCAAGCGAGACTTAGCCAGCCCACTAAGCGAGTTTCTTGGCACTCTCATCGTTGGCGTGGTGCTCTGGTACGGGGGTAGCCTGGTGCTAGGTAAAGGGCAGATGATAGCTCCAGAAGCTCTGATTGGCTTCATGGCACTTTTCTACATGATTCTCAACCCCGCCAAGTCTTTTGTGTCGGCGTACTTCAACCTCATCAAGGGCCTGGCCTCTCTGGACAGAGTGCAGGAGATTCTAGACCAGGAGAACCCCATCAAGTCGCCGGCTAGGCCACGCCCACTGGAAGCCTTCGGAGAGGCCATAGAGTTTCGCGATGTCTCGTTCTCCTATGGGGGCAAGGCAGTCATCAACCACCTCAACCTCACCATAAAGAAGGGAATGACAATCGCCCTGGTAGGCCACTCAGGTGCCGGGAAAACCACGCTGGCCGACTTGCTCCCCCGATTCTACGATGTGACCGATGGTGCCATCCTCCTCGATGGACACGACATCAGGGAGTACAGCATACAAGCCCTCCGCGGGTTGATGGGCTACGTGAACCAAGATCCCATACTCTTCAATGATACCATATACAATAACATCGCATTTGGCGTAGCGCATACCTCGCCAGAGGCCGTGGAGCGCGCAGCCCGCATCGCCAATGCGCACGAGTTCATCGTGCAAACCCCTGATGGCTACCAGAGCAATATCGGGGATAGGGGCGCAAAGCTCTCAGGCGGGCAGCGCCAACGACTGAGTATCGCCAGGGCCATCCTGAAAAGTCCACCTATCATGATACTAGACGAGGCCACATCAGCCCTCGATGCCGAATCAGAGCGCTTGGTACAGCAGGCTCTGGTCAACCTGATGGCCAATAGAACCTCCCTGGTCATTGCGCACCGACTCAGCACCATCAAGCATGCTGACCTCATCTGCGTACTCAACCACGGGCAAATAGTCGAGCAGGGCACGCACGACCAGCTCCTGGCCCTCAGAGGCGAGTATAGCAAGCTCTACAGCGTGCAGAGTTTCTAGCACTCGCGAGAAGTCTGCAGGCCCACACTAGAAACCCTAGGGACAACGTTTGGGGCAGGGAGACAAAGCGAGGTGCCCCACAGCATTCGTTGAAAAAGTCGTTTGGCGAGCATAGAGCAAGCCTCAAGACGAGGGAAGACAGGATGCCTGCGCTACCCTCTAATCCCTCCTCAAACGGCGAACACGACCACTCTTGGCCACATGTGGAGACCGTATTGCCAGTAACGGCAGCCCATCCTCCGCACAGATACTGCAACTAACAAATGGCCCTGGCTGAAAGCGTAGGAGGACAGGCGACGGTAGCAAGTACCGTGGGCACAATACGCCAAGAAGCCACCAAGGCCAAACCGCAAGAGCAGCATAAACTCCAGAAACTTGGCCGTTGCTGCATGCGCACCAACGGCCAAATTCGTAAAGCGTTCCAAGCAACGCCACCTCAGCTTGCGCTCTTGACCATGCGAAGCATTTCAGCAGCTATTTGATCCAGTGGCTTTACTACATCTGCCGCCCCCAGCTTAATGGCCTCCTTCGGCATACCAAACACCACGCAGCTCTTCTCATCCTGGGCAATAGTCCTCGCCCCAGCCTCCTTCATCTCGAGCAGCCCCCTGGCCCCATCATCGCCCATACCCGTCATGATGATACCTATGGCATTGGCCCCTGCGTAGCGCGCCGTGCTACGAAACAGCACATCGACCGAAGGCCTGTGCCGGTTGACCAGCGGGCCCTCACGCCGCTCCACGTAGTAGCGGGCTCCAGAACGCTTGAGCAGCACATGGAAATTCCCTGGTGCCACCAGCGCATGGCCGCGCAACACGGTATCGCCATCCTCCGCCTCCTTCACGTTGATCTTGCAGATCTCGTTGAGGCGATTCGCAAAGGAAGTCGTGAACTTCTCTGGCATGTGCTGCACTATCACTATCCCAGGGCAATCTACGGGCATCTCCTTCAAGAACGTAGTCAAGGCCTCTGTACCGCCAGTTGAAGCCCCCACCGCAATTACCATATCGGTGGTCTTGATCATACTGTAGTTTGTGGCCTTGGGCAGTATGGCATCGGCCGAATACTTAGGGCCTACGGGGCGAGGCTCCACTAGCCGATGGCGCTGTACGCGCGCCATGGCTGCAGCCTTGATCGCATCGCAGATCTTAATCTTCGACTCCTCTATGAACCGCCGTGTATCCATCTTGGGCTTTGTGATGATCTCCACAGCGCCCAGCTCAAGAGCCCGTAAGCCCGTCTGCGTCCCGCGCTCTGTCAGGCTCGATATAATCACCACCGGGATCGGATGCTGGCTCATGATCTTCTTCAGGAATGTGAGTCCATCCATACGCGGCATTTCCACGTCGAGCGTTATCACATCGGGCACCGACTCCGCTATCAACTGCGCAGCAAAAAAAGGGTCTGCCGCAGTCCCCATGACCTCCAGCTGTGGATCCGAACTGATGATAGTGCTCAAGCTCTGGCGCACTACCGCTGAATCGTCTACTATCAGCACTCTATACTTACCCATCTAGCCCTCCTTACTGCCACCTGCCCCCATAGAGGCCTGGTGCCAACAATCCGCAAAAAACATTCACCCCTAGGCCGAGCGCTGGATATAGCGCTGACGCACCACACCTGTATCGGTATCGTACTCCAGCTTGCGCCCCTGAGTCCCCCCAACGCTCTTTGCCACCACGGGAATCCCCTGCATGCGCAACATCTCAAAAGCCGTCTCTATATTCCGCACGCCGATATGGAAATGCGACCCCGTGTCGATCACCTCCCCACCACCAAACACCTTTGCCACCAAATTCTCCTTCTTGCAGCCCAAGCCATACATCGCCTCAAGCAACTTCTCTATGGCGATGTTGCCATACTTAGGACTCGCAAGCCCGTTGCCGTTCCAGAGGGGAAGCATATAGTGATTAATGCCTCCATAGCGGAGCACCTTGTCATAGAGACACACCGCCACACAAGAGCCCAAAATGGTCGATACCGTCGTCTCTTCTCTGCTCACATGTAAAGCTGCAGGGTAAAGAAAGTGTGTCTTGCGCATACCCATCGCCCCGCTTAAAAGGTCTCCTCGGTATCATCGAAAAATATCTCATTCGGCTCTATGGCTATTCCCTCGGCCACCTTCTCCGACTGCGGTACTTGCAAATGAAACACCGACCCCTCACCTAGCTTGCTCTCGGCAGTAATGGAGCCCCCCAACAGATCCACCAATGCCCGGCTCACCGAAAGCCCCAACCCATGGCCTCGATTCACTGAGTTGATCTTCGTATCGCCGCGGCTGAACCGGTCAAAAATCTCATTGAGCCTATCTTCCGAGATCCCCACCCCATAGTCGCGTACAGCGATCGAAAGCATATCGTTGGCACTCAAGCCCAGGGTCACATCGATGTCATCGCCCTCTAGGCTAAAATTCACCGCATTATTGAGCAGGTTCGCCAGCAAAACCTTCAGGTAGGCTGGATCCGTCTTGAAATAGTAGGGAGTCCCAGCCTCGGCTGGAAGCTGATCATCCACACTGACCTTCAAACGCTTCTTGCGCAACTCAAAACGAAACGAATCCACCACGGTCGCCACCACGCTTCGAACATCAACACTCAACACCTCAGGATGCTCTTGGCCTGCCTCTAACCTAGCGGCGTAGAATATATTCCTGAACTGGAAATCCAAGCTAAACGCCTCTGTATGAATCAGAGCTACCATTGAGATTACCTTCTTCCAAGCCTCCTTGTCTACCGTCAGGATAGCACGCGATAGCCCCAGAATAGACGTAAAAGGGTTAATAATCTCATTGGTGATATTACTCATGAAATGGCTCTTCAGCGCCTCCGACTCCTCCAGCTTCTTATTCACCCTAATGAGCTCGGCGTTCACCTTTTTGAGCTCCTCCATGGCCTGCGTATTGCGCTCTATCCTCCGCCTGAGCTCCTCTAGCAAATCATGGTCGCTGAGACGCTGGTACCTATCCTCAGGCTCAGACTCTGGCAGAGCCAAGCCCCTACTATTCATTTCCATCTTCCCTCTCCCCCTATTCTAGCTTCTCAAATATCGTAGGCTTCAGCTGGCGCAACGGCAGATTCATATTCATCACAGACTCCGAATGCCCCAAGAAAAAGTTCCCATGCGGCTTGAGCTTCGTGCAGAGCCGCTGGATCACCTGCTCCTGCGTCTTCCGATCGAAGTAAATCAGCACGTTGCGGCAGAATATCACATCGAACATGTCTGCCACCCTATAGCTCTCATCCATAAAGTTCAGCCGCTCAAAGCGCACCTTCTTACGGAGCGCCGGCACCACCCTGACTGTCGGCTTACTTCTATCCTTACTACGCAAAAAGTACTTCCGCTTGAGCTCAAACGGAATACCCTCCACCCGCTCCTCCTTATACACCGCATTATGGGCTGCCGCCAGCACCCGGGTGCTCAAATCCGTGGCCAAAATGCTGAAATCAAAGCCCACATGCGACTCAAAGAACTCAGCCAGCACTATGGCTATCGTATAGGGCTCCTCCCCACTCGAGCAACCCGCACTCCACACCTTGAGCGTGCGCGAATGCCCCCCCGTGCAAAAAGCTGGCAACACCTGCTCGCGAAGAAAATCGAAATGGATGGGCTCGCGAAAAAAATCCGTCTTGTTCGTACTCACCACATCGAGCATATGCACCAGCTCGGCCTGCTGCCCCTGTGGGCTAAGCACGTAATCCGTGTACTGTTTGAAATCGGGTATCTCCAGCGCCCGTAGCCGCCGCTGCAAGCGACTCTGGAGCATAATGCGCTTCGCTGGCGGCAACTTAATCCCCGCTACGGAGTAGATGAACTTACTCAACCGCACAAAATCCTCATCACGCAGCTGCTCCGTATAGCTCGAATGGGGCGGCAGAAATACCGCCCCTTCTCCCAACACGCCATCCTGCGCCCGACAACTCACACCCATGTCCCCATTAGGCCTTCGAAGCCGCCGGCGCTGCCGTTTGCTCTGCCGACTTGTCGTTGGTCAAGCCCTCGACTCTATCCTTCACTAGGCCCTTGGAGTCCTCGGCCGTATCCCGCAGCGTAACCACCTCATCCGCACTAAACACCTCGTCCATGTTGAGGATCATGATGAACTGATCATCCACGTTGGCCACACCCTCTATGAACTCCGATTTATACTTTGTGCCTATCGAGGGCGGGGGCAGTATCTTCGCCTCATCGATCTCAAGCACCGCCTGCACCGAATCTACCAGCGCCCCCACGTGCGTCGACTCCCCATCCAGCTCTATATCCATCACCACGATACACGTGTTCGGCGTAAACTCCGTGGGTGTCATGCCAAACTTTATCCGTGTGTCGATCACCGGCAGCACCGACCCGCGCACATTGATCACCCCGGTCATGTAATCGGGGGACTTGGGCACCTCGGTGATCTTCGTCATCTCCAGTATATTCAGCACCTTGCTCACATGGGCTGCGAACTCCTCGTTCCCAAGCTTAAAGGTCAAATAGGAACTTATCTTCGACATATTGCTATTCGTTGCCATAGCTCTTTCCCTTCTATTGCTCGTTGCTCGTCTGTTGTAATCCCGCGCTCTCTAGCTCCTTGGTAAACCGCCGTATAATCCGATTCGTATCCATCACCAAGGCTACCGTACCATCGCCCAAGATCGTTGCCCCAGATATCATGTCCTGACGCTTGTAGTGACGCCCCAGAGGCTTTAGCACCGCCTGGTACTCCCCTATTACACCATCCACCACAAAGCCAACCTTCCGCTCCTCATAGTGCACCACAATCACCTGCTCATGCGACTCCTGGTTCTCTGGCAGGGAAAACTCCTTGCGCAGATTGAAAAAGGGAATCTGCACCCCATCCAGCACCACCACATCGTTGAACTGGTTCACCACGCTCTCATGGGTCACCGCGTAGATCTTATCCACAGAGGCCAAGGGTATCACGTACTTGGTGTCCTCCACCTTCACCAGTAGACCATCGATTATCGAGAGCGTCAGCGGCAGCTTGATCGTAATCGTCGTCCCTACATTCACCTCCGACTCCACCTCCACCTCGCCGCGCATCTCGGCAATCTTCCGCTTCACCACGTCCATCCCCACGCCGCGCCCCGACACGTCCGTCACCACCGTCGAGGTGCTAAAGCCTGGCAGAAAAGTCAACTCCAGCATCTCCCGCTTGCTCATGCGCTTATCGGGCGACACCAACCCCTTCTCCACCGCCTTATTGAATATCGCCTTCGGATCCATCCCGCGGCCATCGTCGCACACTTGGATCATCACGTTGGCCCCAGAATAAAACGCCCTCAGCGTCACCTTGCCCTGGATCGGCTTACCCAGCCGGACGCGCGTCTGCGCATCCTCTATCCCATGATCCAGGCTATTGCGCAGTATGTGCATCAGCGGATCCGAGAGCCCCTCGATGATCGTCTTATCCAGCTCCGTATCGGTCCCCTCGGTGACGAAAGCCACGTCCTTGTTGAGGCTCTTTGACAGATCCCGCACCAGCCGATGGAAACGTGTAATCAACGTCTCTATCGGAATCAGCACTATGCTGAAAGCAATGTCCCGGAGCTGACGGCTCAGCTTCTGCACATTCTCACTGATCACCGACAGGCCCGGCAAATTGCTCTCCTCGGCAAACAGCGTCAAACGGGCCTGCGTGGTCACAAGCTCCGACACCAAGTTCATCAGCTCATCGAGCTTCTCGCTCGCCACACGTATCGACGAGATGGCGGCCTCCTTCACAGTGCTCTTGGACTTCTGCACCTGCTCAGCACGCTGCTCCTCCTTACGCGCGGGCACCAAGCCTCGCACCTCATCAAACCCCAGCGGCGCATCCGACTTGCCCCACGCCGTGTTGAGCGCTGCCATGAAATCCTTGTTGCTCAGAAGATTGCCGTCCGAAAGCTGATGGATCTCCAGGTCCGACTCCCCCTCCACGAAGATAAACACATCGTCGATGGCATTCTGCCCCTGCTGCGTGGCTATCACCACCTCCCAACTCGTGTAGCAAAACGAAGGATCCATCTCCTCCAAACTCGGCACCTTGTCCATGTGCGCCCGCACCTTGCAAGGCCCCAACCCGTGCAGCTCATCGATCTGGTAAAGTGGATTTGTACCGTTGTTGAAGATGTCGCTCACCGGGGCATACCGCACATAGTACGTGGCATAGGGTCCACTGGACGCAGGTGCATCGGGCGCCGCAGGCGCAGGCATCGCCTCCTCCTTGGCAGGGGCAGATGCCTCCGGCAACTCGCCCTCTGAGGCCGACTGGGTCGCCTGGGGCAGGGGCTTACCGCTGATAATAGCATCCATGGAGGCCATCAGGGCATCCTGCTGCCGCATGAGCGCCTCGCTCTCGCTACCCGCCTCCTTGAGCAACGCCCGGAGGTGATCCACCGACTTGAAGGTCATGTCCAAGATGTCCTTGTCCACCTTCCGATCACCGCTGCGCACCAAGTCGTAGATCGTCTCCATGTGGTGCGTGAAGCGATCCACCTGGCTGAAGCCAAACATACTGCTATTGCCCTTCAGCGTATGCATCACGCGGAATATCCGCTGCACTATATCGGCATCGCTAGGGGCCTGCTCAAGCTCCAGCACGGCCTGCTCCAGACTGCCAATCAGGTCTGTGGCCTCTTCTAGAAACTTCGTCCGAAACTTATCTAGCGCATCCATTAGCGTAACACTTTATTGAGGGCAGCAATCAACTTCGCGGGCACGAACGGCTTGATGATCCAGCCGGTCGCCCCGGCCTCCTTGGCCTCCAGCTTCTTACTGGTTTGCGACTCCGTGGTCAAAAATAGTATCGGGATTCGCTGGTAGGCATCCAGCTTCCGCACATGCTTGATGAGCGTAATCCCATCCATCTCGGGCATGTGCAGATCCGTGATTATCAAATCGATCGGCTGCCCATCCAGCTTCGTGAGCGCATCCGTACCATCGTTGGCCACTACCACCTCAAACCCCTCGTTCTCCAGCGTGAAGCTCACCACCTCACGGATGCTCTCCGAATCGTCTACTATTAAGATCTTTTTTGCCATAGTGCGTCTTCCTTTCCTACCGAACCTTGCCCTCCAGCCATTCTCCAAAGCCGGTGTTCGTGAATAGTTGCTCCAGCTCTGGCGTCAGCGACAGCGACACCTCCAGCTCCCCGCGGCGCAACTTCTGCGCCACCGTCAACGCATGGAGCAGCTGCAAAAAGCCCAAATCCACCCCGCTCGTCTTCTGCGCCACCAGCCGAATATGCTTATACTTACCCAGGGCCTCGCGAAAGGCCTTGGCCACCTCGTCCACCGTGTCCAGCGTCAAATTCCCCTCCAGGCGCAGCAGCCCCCAGTCCTTGCGCCCCTCGTTCCCCACCTTGAGCTTGATGCTCTTCTGTCCTGTCTGCATATCTCTCCTTTCTACCTTCCGTTAAAACAGCTCGAGGCCATCGTCATCGGCCGTCGTCTGCTCCACCTCCTCGCTGTCGATCACCCCGCCCCCAAACAAATCTACGTCACCACGCTCCTTATCCGTAAACGTGTCGTGGATCCTATGCTCGCTCGCCATGGTATACCACGAGCGCACCCGCTCGATGTCGGCCGAGACCCCATCGTCTACCACCTCCTTGATCCGTGCGCTCAACGAGTTGAGCCCACTCGTGATCTCCCCTATCACGCCCGCAAAAAAATCGTAGTAGCGAATCCCCTCCAGGGCCTGGTGCGTATCGTTCGACACCTTCTGGCTCATCCCCTGGATGTGATCCAGCAAATTCGTACTCTCCTTCTCCGTATCCACCAAGGCCCCCACCAGCCCATGCATCCGGTCGGCCCCCTCGCCAAAGCCCATCCACAGCGATACCTCCCCCTCTAGCTGCTGCTCGTTATGCTGCAGCGTCGAAAGCTGGCCCAGCATCGTAACCCCCTGCTGCTTTACCACGATCTGGAAGCCCTCCAGGTCCTCCAGCACCGAGGCCAGCTGCACCAGCAAATCCTCCAAATTGGCCTCCGAACCCTGCTGCAGCAACGCGGCATGGAGCCTACGCACTGCGGCACTCGCCACCTGGAAACGGCGATCGCGCTCCCGCATATGCGTATCCACCTGCATGATCATCTCAATCAGATCCCGCAGATCCTTGCGAAACGCCGGCAGACTCTCCGACATCTCCCCCAGCGTCCTCCCGCTCCGCTTCAGCCTCGCTAGCAAATCGGCCACAGAGGAGGCAGAGCCACTATCGCTGCCAGCCTGTAGGCTGTCGTGGCACAGCTCCGCCACCGTCTCCATGTCCTGCGCTATATCCCGAAAATGCTTCCCTATTGCCTCTATGGCCGCCTGGTACTCACGGTTCGTGGCCACCAGCTGCGCCGACTGCAGCGCCGAAATATCGCGAATCTGCACCAGCAAGCGCATCCAGTAGGCCTGATCCTTCTGCTCCTTGCCCTTCATCGCCTCCAGCTCGCGCATCAGATCCTGGTGCGCATTCTGGATATGCTCCATCTTCTGGCGGATGATGTCCTGGTACTGCAAATTCGTGATGATACCCCCGATGCTCTTGGAGCAGCTGTCAGTCTTGCTGGTGATCTGCGGAATCCGGATCTGCGACTCCTCATGCTTCTCCGCGAAGAGGATCAGCCCGTAGTGCACATCGCCCATCACCGCCTCCAGTGCCCGGAGCGCCGTGTCGCGTATCAACGTCACCTCCCGCTGCGCCTCATCCAACCGCGCCGAGAGTCCTTGCAACATCTTGATCGACTTGAGGGAGTGCAGCACAAACTCATCCACCTGCGCCGACAGCGACTGCACCTTCGCATCGTCAAACCCCGCAGCGCGGAGCTTCCGCTTATAGCCCAGCGAAACGTTGGCCAGCAAAAGACTCATCGTGGCCCCATTCTGCGACAAATTGCGGAACGGCAAATAGAGCGAGGACACGCAGCGTCGTATCGTTGCCATGCTATCCAAACTGCTATCGAGCACCTTCGACACCTGCAGCTGGCTCTTGGCCAACGACTCGTAAAAATCCCGCAGCTCGGCTATCAGCTTCCGGTTAGCCCCCTCAGAAAAAAGCAAAAACAGCGCCCCCGCGCTCGTCGAAATCCCCTTGGCCTCCTTGTAAAAGCCCTTGAACTTGGCGTTCAGCGCCAAAAAATCATCAGACGAACACTTGTGAAGCTCCAGTATCTTACTATCGATCACTTTGAACAGGCTCACGATCTCGTCCACCGAGAACTGATCCAGCCCCTCGGGAATAGCCAGCGCAGGCACCGCCTCGCCCGCCTTTTCGGAAACCACATCCGCACTTCCCGACGCAGTAGACCTGGCAACCTGCGCATCGCCCTCCTGCGGCAACAACGATGCCCCTTGCCCCTCCACCTGTGACTGGCCACCTAGCACATGCCCCTGTTCACTCATTGCATCTCCTCCGCTCTTCTGCCGCTATGTAACGGCAATATTAGTGCATCTGTTTCACTTTACCCCCAACCACGAAGCCAAATCGAGCATTTAGTGACTTATATCACTTTCAGCCCTGCGCCAACGGCGTGTAGGCACTATTCCAACTCCAAAACGTAGCTCGTCTGCGCGGGCACTTCAGTCACTCCTTGGCCCCCTCTTCTTGACTCCATTCGCCGCGCATAGAGATGAGGCTTACTCTACGTACGCCTTAGCCAGGAAGCGAAACACAGCGCCTAGCAATGCGGGCTCTCGGTAGTAGCAAGTACTTCTCCCCGCGGGACTCCTTGTAGCCACCGCAATACATGCCCATCCTTCCCATCTCGGCAACACGCATAGCACTGCCAACCGCACGCCTCACCCAGCCACGATGCAGCACCCCATCCACCAACGTACATCTGCCCATAGGGGGCTGGCGAATCCTGTGCACTCAACACCGCATCCTGCACACTAATCCAACACTTCAAAGTGCAATCGCACCAATTGAGCGCCATGCTCATACCCGCATTTCTCCCATGGCTGGAGGCAAGCAGGAGACCCCACCAGCCATTCGGTAAAACTCTGGGCAAGTCGCTTCATCCTCTTCGATGCCAACGAGGTCCCCTGCCGTAGACGTAGACTGTCTGGCTCCAGGGCCACATAATAGCGCAACGGCGTACCGTGACGACCAAAACGCCCCATGGGGCAGGTCATTACCATCCACCAGCAAGCTTATCGAATTGCGCGCATCGGTAGCAGCACCTGGGCTCCCCGTGTGCGCCAGCACCCAACCGCCACCGCCCATCGCGTGCCAGCGGATCAGGGCGGAATATCGTCCAGCGATCGAGCTCCGTGCCCACCCGCTATCGATGGACACTACCCTGTACTACTCGCAGCCGCGACTTAAGCCCACACTGCCTACAAGGGCTACAACCAAACAGCGTAAATAGCAATAGAAATGCCTACACACACGCTACTCTCCGAGCCCCCGCGACCCCACGCATTACGTCAAATCACTCTCCTTCTAGCCCATAGAGCACCCGCCAAGAGCGCAACTCCTGCGCCGACTGGTTCACCTGGGCCACCGACATCGAGCCATCCTCCTTGTGCAGAATGCGTATACCTGGGCAATAGACAATGCGCACGCCCTTGCGCCTGGCCAATCTGGCCAAATGGACCTCTTCGCAAAAAAGGAACATACGCTCATCAAACAACGGCAGCCCCAGCTGCATCAAGGCCTCCCTCCCGATGATCAGGAAGGCCCCATGCGCGGCAGCCACACGATAGTGCGACCTATGGTAGATCCGTGTGACAAGCAAAAAGAACTCCCGGAGAAGCTTATTCATCGCCACAGCCAGCCACATCCACAATGTATTCCCCGACTTTGCGTATCGCCTAAAGCACCACTCCCCTACGCGGTTGCGCACTGCGTAGTAGGGGTTCTGCGCCTTCCCTGTAAGCGTCCGAATGCGCGGCGCCGTGATATCGTTGCGCAGCGCCGCAGGCGCCGGGAAATCCCACGCCTCTATCTCCAGATCGGCATTCGACACCACCAGCGCATCAAACTCATAGTGCGACTGCGCATAGGCTATACCCGCATTGTTACCCGCCCCGTAGCCCTTGTTGGGCACATCGAGGTAATCTGCCCCATGCGACTCGGCTACGCGGCGCATCGCCACGCTACTAGCCTCATCGTAGAAACTATTGACCACCACCACCCGCCGCGCAGGCCCCGATAGATGGACAAAAAAATCCTGCAGGTCCTCAGTATTCTTATACGTAAGCACCACGTACACGAGCGGGGAATAGGGCCTCATGCTATAGCTCCTCCTGAATGTATTTCAAACCGACTCATCGCGCACCGCAAGGCGCAATACCAACCAATATAAAAACGCTCACCAAGCCACCACAGAGGCCATTACGCACTCATAGGCTCTCTCCATAAGCGCACCCACATGCCCAATGATGCAGAGAAGAACCACATAGAGCCCCACCCGGAAAGCAGCGGAACTTGACAGCGAAAGGCATCTTGAAGTACTCCTCAGGCATAATGAGCTCCTCGCAAACTAAGATGCGCTTGTGCTGCATCTCGTCCGTCTTCAGGTGCGCTTTCGCACGCCCCCAGCGACTCATCATTCGGCGCACCAGCTTAAGGTCGAGCCTTCGCCTAGCGGGGCAGATAGCGTTGTGGCCATTCCCAGAATTCCATTTAGACACAAAGGCATTGGGCAAGGCCTCAAAATCCACCTCGTCAACGCGCCCATCCCCAGCAGCGGAACTAGCATACGCCCCAACACCTTACTCCAGCACCCAGTACGCACAAAGGTACAGATAAACGCCCCTCTCGACCAAACGCTTCCCCTGCGTGCGTAGGCTTCGGGGAATTTAGTGGGAAAGAAATACCTTTGTGAACGTTGCGAACAAGCAAGATGCATCATGGCACTCATAGCATCCATCTCGGGCATCCGGGGCACCATTGGGGGCCGCGCCGAAGAGGGGCTCAACCCCCGCGCGGTAGTACGGTTTGTCACGGGCTATAGTTTTTGGCTTCGTGGGCGCTGCGGTCGCAGCGACGTGAAGGTCGTCGTAGGGCGCGACGCCCGAACCTCCGGCTTGATGATGAACCAGCTGGTATGCGGCACCCTGCAGGGGTGTGGTGTCGATGTGATCGACATCGGCCTGGCCACCACACCCACCGTCGAGATGGCCATCACGCACTACTACGCCCAGGGCGGCATCATCATCACCGCCAGCCACAACGGCATGGAGTGGAACGCCCTCAAGCTCCTCAATGAGGCCGGGGAGTTCGTCTCGGCCAACGACGGCCAATCCATCCTCGACTCGCTCGACTCGCCCGACTTCTTCTACCCCCCTATAGACCGCATCGGCCAGTACGTGGCGCAGCTCGATGCCCTCAATCACCACATCGATGCCATTCTCGCCCTACCCCTGGTAGACAAAACCGCAATCCAAAACGCCAATTTCAAAGTCGCCTACGATGCCATCAACTCCGTGGGGGGCATTGCGCTGCCCTTCCTACTCCAGGAACTCGGCATCAAGCACGTGGTGGGCATCAATAGCGATATCTCGGGCCATTTTGCTCACAATCCCGAACCCCTCCCGGCGCACCTCACCGAACTCAGCGAGGTCATGGCTACGCAGCAACTCGACGTGGGCTTCGCCGTCGACCCCGATGTCGATCGGCTCGCCATCGTGTGCGAGAACGGACAGATGTTTGGCGAGGAATACACCTTGGTGGCCGTGGCCGACTACGTGCTGAGCCACACCCCTGGCAACACGGTGTCGAACCTCTCCAGCACCAGCGCGCTGCGCGATGTCACCACCATCCGCGGGGGGCGCTACTACGCTAGCCCCGTGGGCGAAGTGAACGTAGTGGCCAAAATGAAGGAGGTGAATGCTGTCATTGGCGGGGAGGGCAACGGCGGGGTCATCTATCCCGAGCTCCACTACGGCCGCGACGCCCTCGTGGGCATCGCCCTCTTCCTCTCCCATTTGGCCCATTGCCAGAAGAGCGCTTCGCAGCTCCGAAGGCTCTACCCGTCATACTACATCGCCAAGCAACGCATCGAGCTGCCAAGCTCCGCCAACCCCGATGTCCTCCTCGACAACATCAAGAACCTCTACATCAACGAACGGCTCAACACCGAGGACGGCATCAAAATCGAAATGGCGGGCGGGTGGGTCCACATGCGGAAATCCAACACCGAGCCCATCATCCGGGTATACGCTGAGGCCGCTAACCAAGCCCGCGCCGAGGAACTAGCCCAGACCATCATCGGGCAAGTCAACGAGATGATCTAATCTAGCGCTCTACCGCGAAGCGCAGGCCTCTTCCTGAGCCTCCGCCCTGGCATACGCAGGCGCGATGAGCTTGCAGCAGTTGCCGGCAAGGCTACGCAGCCTCCTCTAGGGGGGCGGTTTGTGGAAATTGCCGGATTTACAATGCTTGCTCGCCCCCGCTTTATGGTTGCTATAATTAACTGGAAGGCGTTGTGTTTGTGGGCTTTACGACATTACGCTCTAGTCCATAGTTCTGTTATTCGCTCGCATAGTGCACCTATCTACTGGTGTTTCAAGCCCTCCATCACTCTAGGTACTGCCACATATATCAAAGATCACCAACGTACCAACTCCGCTACAAGTCCGCTTGCAGGGCGGCCATGAGCGGAGTTGGTACGGCGTTGGTACGGTGCGGACACGAGTAAGGGATTAAGCGCAGCGCGGGGAGCCCAGTGCTAGGGACATCGCAGCAAAGCACCTCGGGAAGTTTGCAACGGCTAATTCTGCCCATTTTTCACCTTGCGACTACGTGGAGGCCGCCTAATCCTCCTATACCCTGTAACCAGCAGGGAAAGGCCCAAGAGCCCCAGGAGGAAGATGAAGATGGATTCGCCTATGACCGAGCCGTTAAGGCCATAGATGCGCCCTGTATGCACTTCAAGCGCCCAATGCCATAGGGAGATAGGAGCTCCTTTTAGCGCCTCGGGCATGGGCGGAGCCATCTGGGCGCCCCCAAGCGACAACGCGCCGCGGTAATAGTCAAACAGCACGGGGGCTGCGGGACAGTCCGTGGAGAACCCAGCCACGGCCAGGTCGCTGAAGATGGGCATGCCTCCCCGTGTAGCGGGGGGCTCGTGAGTCCTGGCATCGACAATGCGGGAGGCCTCGGGCGCCCAGAAGTAGAGTCCAGCGAAGGAGCCCACGAGCCAGCCTCTGCCCTCTGGACGCAACACGTTACACCCCATGACGCTCACTGGCGGCGCAGGGCGCAGCGACCGAAACTGCAGGTCAGCAGGAGAGGCACTGAAAAAGCCCACGCTGGTGGAGAGCAGGAGGGTGTGGGTCTCTGGGTTGAAGGCCATCCGGCGCAGCTTGTCGTGCCAGGGGTTCTCGGAGTAGAGCGTAGTAATTGACGGTGGCACCAGGTAGCAGCGCACCACGGCAATGAGCAGAGGCGGGCGCAACACCATGCCCGAGAGCATCAGAATAAGCAGCGGGACGAGCAGCCAACGCCCTGCTGGCACGTGGAGCTTAAGGCTACGCATCCAGCGCCTGGAGTAGCGGAGTCGACGGGCACCAGCCGTAAGTTTGCCCCCTATTCGCCTAGACAGCATGGCCAGGAGGCCGGTGATGGATAGCAGCATCATGACAAGGCCCAAGCCATCGACAACGAGACGGCCAGGGAGCCCCAAAAGAGCCCCACTATGGAGAAACCACAGGAACTTGAAAAGGCTGACCTTGCGACCTACGTCCTCCGCGCACAGCAGCTCCACAGGCTGAAGACGGCCAAACGGGGGCTTGGCCATGAATAGATGGTTTCGCGAGAGCGCGTAGACAACGGAGTCGGCATAGAGCATGTCGATGAGCGGCTCGGGGGACTTGAGGAGGCACTCCCAGCGCGAGCCCCGATAGCGATAGATCCCCCTGGGGGTAGCAGCCAAGATCTGCCCCTCGGGGAGCCTAAGCAACGCAGATACTGGGGCCAGGTCGGGCGGCAGCCCCTGGGAAAACGGCTGCGGGTGCTGCCAGAGGCTATCCAGTAGGAAGAGGCCAGCCGCGCCGTAGAGCAGGAGGGAGTCGGGCGCAAGGCGTAAGGTCCCCTTGACTAGCTGATTGTTCCAGTTCGCTACATGGTAGCTGGGCGGCATGAGCCAGCGAGGCACCGGGATACGCGCCGTGATAGCACGATGGTTGAGCAAGATGCCCGAAAAGGCCATGTTGAAAAGCAACAGGGCCAAAACGGGACCTACCAACCGGTGGAAGCTGAGGTGACGGAGCGTGCGCATGGTCTACTGACTGCGGGCAAAATTAGGGGAATAGTCACAAAACGCAGTATCTTTGCCACCGCAACGTAGGGGAAAGCCATGGCCAATGCGCTAGAGGAAGCCGTAGAAGCGGCCTACAGGGTAGTGGCAGGCGGGGGAGTGATCCTCTACCCCACCGACACGATTTGGGGCCTTGGATGCGATGGACGCAACCGCGAGGCCGTCAGGCGCATATTCAGGATCAAGCAGCGGCCCGAAGCCAAGAGCCTCATCCTACTTGTAGACGGGCTAGCCATGCTGGAGCAATACACGCAGCCCATGACACCCGCGGTGGCAGAGCAGCTCCAGAGGGCCAAAGTCCCTACCACGGTGATCTACCCCGTAGCCCACGGGCTGGCGCCTGAAGCTGTGGCAGCAGAGGGGAGCGTGGCCATCCGAATAGTGCACCAGCCATTCTGCCAGGCCTTGCTGACCCGTATGGGCGGGCCGCTAGTCTCCACCTCGGCCAACGCGTCGGGAACTCCCTACCAAGCGCCCCCACTCATCCCCAGGGAGATAGTCGAGGCCGTGGACTACGCAGTGCCATGGGCACTAGACACCGCCCACGGAGGAAAAGCCTCCCGCATCATCAGCATAGATGCGAGGGGCGCCATCCAAGTGCTAAGGGAGTAAGGACCAACCATAATATGGCTACCTTCGCGAAGCTGCGAGGGGAAACAACGCGCCGTGGAGGCGCAAGCTAAATTTCATAACAGGAAGATGAAGCGTATCTTGGTATTGGGTGCTGGCGGGCAGATAGGCTCGGAGCTAGTACCACACCTGCGTTCTATCTACGGTGAGTCCAACGTCATTGCCTCGGATGTGCGCGTGAATAAGCAGCTAGCAGCCCAGGGGCCATTTGAGACGCTCGATGCGCTCAATGCATCGGGGCTAGCCGAGTTAGCCAAGCAACAGCACATCGACACTTTTTTCAACCTGGTGGCCCTACTCTCGGCCAAGGGGGAGGCCAACCCACAGCTGGCCTGGAAGATCAACATGGGTGCCCTGCTCAACACCCTGGAGGTGGCCCGCGAGCTAAAAGCCTCAGTCT
Organism: uncultured Bacteroidia bacterium; assembly: GCA_947252645.1. GTDB lineage: Bacteria > Bacteroidota > Bacteroidia > Bacteroidales > CAJPTX01 > Bacteroides_D. Next base: position 132,498 of record CAMXWF010000002.1, on the reverse strand, counting down.
TCACCCCAAGCTCCATCGGGGCGTTTGGCGACAGCACCCCCAAGGACAACACGCCGCAGGACACCGTCATGCGCCCCAACACCATGTATGGTGTCTGCAAGGTGACTGCCGAGCTGCTGGGGGACTACTACCATAGCCGCTTTGGGGTGGACGCGCGCAGCGTGCGCTTCCCAGGAATCATCAGCAATGTAACCCTTCCTGGGGGAGGCACCACCGACTACGCCGTGGAGATCTACTACGCAGCCGTGAAGGGCGAAAAGTTCGTTTGCCCCATCCCACAGGGGGTCTACATGGACATGATGTACATGCCCGACGCGCTGGATGCCATCGTGCAGCTCATGGAGGCCGATGGAAGCAAGCTCAAGCACCACAACTCCTTCAATGTGGCCGCCATGAGCTTTGAACCAGAGCAAATCTACCAGGAGATCAAAAAACGCCTTCCCAGCTTCCAGATGGAATACCAGATCGACCCCGTGCGGGCGGCCATCGCACGGTCATGGCCCAACAAGCTCGATGACTCGGTGGCCCGCGCCGAATGGGGCTGGAAGCCAAAGTGGGATTTGAGCAGCATGACCGACGACATGCTCAAGCGGCTCGGCGAGCGCCACCAGCGGGGCGATTTTTAGCCTTGGCCGAACCACAGAAAGCCATGAAGGCCCTCGGCCTCATCCCAGCACGCTACCAGTCTACCCGCCTGCCGGGAAAGCCGCTGGCATCCATTGGGGGGCTCCCCATGGTAGTGCGGGTATACCGTCGAGTACAGCCGGTCTTTGCGGAGCTATACGTGGTGACGGATAGCGAGATCATAGCGCAGGCATGCCTTGAGCATGGCTGCGCTTGCCTTGTATCGCAGCGAGCCCAGGAGAGCGGGACAAGCCGCTGCGCCGAAGCCCTAGAAATACTCAGGGCCCAGGGGCAGGAACGCAATAGCTGGGAGGTCGTGGTCAACGTGCAGGGCGATGAACCCTTCATCGATCCTGAACCGCTGCGCCGCTTGGTAATGGCCTTCGAAAGCCCCGAGGTATCCATAGCCACGCTGGTGCGCCCCTTCAGTGCGGGGGAGGAGGTCGCCAACCCCAATCGCCCCAAGGTGGCCCTAAGCTCAACGGGGGAAGCGCTGTACTTCAGCCGCGCGGTCATTCCATACTATCGCAACGTAGCGCCTAACGATGAGCCCGCTTACTGGGCTCACATCGGAGTGTACGCCTACCGACCGGCAGTGCTGGCACGCATCGCGCAGCTGCCCCCTGCACCCCTAGAGCAGGCCGAAAGCTTGGAGCAGCTCCGTTGGCTAAATGCAGGGCTGAGAATCCAGACTGTGGCCGTGGAACAAGAGGGCCTCTCGGTGGACACACCTGAAGACCTAGCCCGGGCACAGCACCTGGCGGCAAGGGAGGAAAACAGCCATACCAGCTGCTAGCACAAGCCCCCCTTGGCAGACTCCTATGGCCCATCGCGCTATGTCAAAGGCCTGGCAGCTATACCGATTCCTCGTAAGGCACGTCTGGCATAGCTGGCCCCTAGTGCTGGTAGCCCTCGGGGCGCTGCTCGCAATCGCATGCCTACGGCTAGCAGGACCCAGCAACATCAACAATTACCGGATCTTCGCGGCCAGTTGGCACCACCTCGTTGCTCAAGCGGATCTCTACGCAGAGTATCCACAGGAGTACTACGATGTGTACCTCTATGGCCCCCTCTTTGCGCTGCTCATGGCGCCCTTGGCACTGCTGCCTACTCGCGTGGGGGTGGTGCTATGGGTACTGCTGGGCAATGGCGTCATCGTCTACGCAGTGCGTCATTTAGTACCCCACCTAGAGGCCTCGCGGCGAACTGTGTTTCTCTGGGTTCTTCTCAACGAGCTATTCATCGCCACGCTCATGCAGCAGTACAATCTGCTGGTGGCGGGGATGCTGCTGCTCACGTTCGCATTTGTGGAGCGAGACCAGCCTATCTGGGCTGCGCTCATGATTGTGACGGGCGCACTTACCAAAGTCTACGGCCTCCTGGGTCTACTGCTCTTTCCCTTCGTGAAGCGGAAAGGACGCTTCATCCTCTTCGGACTGCTGTGGCTCGTGGTGCTGCTCCTATTGCCCCTGGTGATGGTAGGCCCCGAGTACCTATTGTCGCAATACCAGGCATGGTTCACAGCACTTACGCACAAGGACTGCGCCAACATGTTTTCCCTCATGCAGAACCAAGGCTTCGTGGGCCTAGTGCGTAAGTCAACGGGCCTATCGGGCTACTCCGACCTATGGCTGATAGCTCCAGGCGCAATGCTACTACTGGCCCCGCTACTGCGCATCGAAGAATATGGGCGCGAGGCCTTCCGCCGTCTCTTCTTTAGCAGCATCGCCCTATTCATCGTCCTCTTCAGCACGGGCACGGAAACAAACACCTACATCGTAGGCTACCTTGGCATAGGCCTCTGGTGGATTACCTGCCACGAGGAACATGGTTTCGCATGGTATGACTTGGCCCTTTTCATTGGTGCCATGATCTTTAGCCAGACCACCAGCGATTTGTTCCCCAGAACTTGGCGAGACCAATTCTTGCTCCCCTACTCCTTCAAGGCTTTTTTCCCAATGCTCATCTGGCTACGCATCCAGTGGCTGCTCTGGAGCAAGCCGGAGGGCACGGCAGAAGCCGCCAGCGAATTCCGTGGGGCCATAACAGGATGAGCGACATGGAGACACGTCCCCAAATAGTGCTTGCGCTGCCTGCCCACGGCCCACATGGCCCCTGGCTTGAGCGCGTCCGCTTGCTAGCCGAGCTACTGGCCCACTACGGCGCAGTGCACATCTCCATATGCCCAGATGGATCATATGACGCCTACTCGCAGGAGACCCTCCAAGGGCTAGCTGACCTCAACAAGCACTACCCCGTGGCCGTCTACGACTACACCCCCAACCAAGGGAAGGGACACGCCGTGCGCCACGCAGTGGCGCAAGCGGGCCCCGCTGAGCAACTATTCCTCTACACCGATTACGACGTCCCCTTCTCGCTGCCATCATACCAACGGCTAATAGAAACCTTGCTGGCGGGGGCCAACGTGGTAGTGGGCAACCGCGGCAGCCACTATGTTAGCCACCTTTCGCCCTTCCGCAAGGTGCTCTCGCTAGGGTCGCACCTGCTCAATCGGGTGCTCTTTGGGCTGCCCGTGTCCGACACCCAGGGCGGCATCAAGGCCTTCGATGCCAAAGGCCGCGAGGCCCTCCTCGCGACGAACATCAACAGCTACCTTTTCGACACTCAGTTCATAGCCATCGCCACGCGGCGGAAGCTGCTCCTGGAAGAGGTTCCAGTGACCCTACGCAGCGAGGGCATCAAATTCTCCAAGATGGGCCTACGCATCCTGCTCCGAGAGCTGCGGGCCGTGCTACAAGTCCTGAAATCACGATGGTTCTAATAAGCTTCGACATCGAGGAATTCGACGCGCCAGGGGAGTTTGGCCATCCCATCCCGTTCGAGCAGGAGGTCGACATCTCGCGGCGTGGGCTGGAAGCCGTCCTCGACCTGCTGGCATCCAAAGGCTTCCCTGCCACATTCTTTGCCACGGTAGCGTTCGCACGACAGGTGCCCGAGCTGTTGGCTAGGATAGTAGCCGAGGGGCACGAGCTGGCCTCGCACGGCATGGAGCATTCACGTTTTTCGGTCGACGACCTGCTAGCCTCGCGGGAGGTCCTGGAGGCTTTGACCCAGCACCGGCACCGCGTACACGGCTTCCGCATGCCGCGCATGCAGCCCATAAGCATGGAAGACCTGGCTGCCGCGGGCTATACCTACGATGCCTCCCTCAACCCCACGTGGATCCCCGGCCGCTACTGCCACTTGCGTCGCCCCCTGCGCCCCTTCATGGACGGCCCCATACAGGAACTCCCCTCCTCGGTAACGCCGCGCCTGCGCTTTCCTCTTTTCTGGCTATCCATGCACCATCTGCCCCAATGGCTCTACATCTGGCTTTGCAAATTCACCTACCGCCAGACAGGCTACCTGAGCCTATACTTCCATCCATGGGAGTTTGTGGACCTGCGCCGAGAGAAAGGCGTGCGACTCCCCTTCTACATGACCAGACACAGTGGGCCTGTGGCCCTGGCTCGCCTAGGCGCCCTACTCGATACCCTGCTGGCAGAGCGCAAGAAAGCCACACGGGAAGGCTAGGGAACAGAAAGAACCGGGCAACTAGGGAATGGGGGATTGCGCCCAGCGCAACAGCTCGTCAGCCCCATGGGTAACGGGCAAACGGCGGAGGGTAACTATCTCTTCCTTGCGTCCTGCTGCAGCCGACCAATGGCGAATATGGTGGGCTTTTTCCCCAGCGTGGGTCTAGCCTGAAGCCATTGCACCACGGGCAGCGTACGCAGCCAGCCGCCCTCTGTTTCCAGCCCAGTGGCAATGCATAGGCAGGTGGTCGGCTTGAGGGCGCGCAGAAGCGCCTCCAGGAGGGCATCGTTGCGGTAGGGGGTCTCGATGAAGATCTGGGTCTGGCCCTCACGAAGAGCCAAGGCCTCGACCTGCTGGATGCGTAGTTTTCGCTCCTTGGGCTCAGCAGGAAGATAGCCGAGAAAAGCAAAAGACTGCGCCGTCATGCCTGAGGCCATGGCTAGCATCATCACGCTACTTGGCCCCCCAAAGGGCACCACTCGAACCTGCAGCTGGTGGGCAGCGGCCGCGATCTGCGCCCCAGGATCAGCAATCCCTGGTGCCCCCGCCTCGCTCAAGTAGCCTAGGTCTGCTCCCTCAGCCACCCTACGAACAATCCGTAGGGCCAAGTCAGCATCGCTACGCTTATCAAAAACGATAAACTCCAGCTCATCGATAGGCACGGGCATGCCTATTCGGGCTAGTAAGCGCCGAGACGTGCGCGCATTCTCAACTGCAAACAGCCGTAGCCCACGTATGCAAGCCAAGGCAGCCCCAGTAAGCGCTAGCGTTGGGGGCTCGTCGCCGAGCGGCGCCGGGAGCATGTAGACCACGCCCCCCCTGTAGACGCGTTCCTCCATGGTCTCGGGGCTAGAGCGTCCCCCAATTGGGCCCGTGGGCCATATCCACAATCAGTGGCACTTTCAGCTGGCAAACCTGCTCCATGCCGGGCTTCACGATGGCCTGCAGTGCCTCCAGCTCACCCGGATAGACATCGAAGATCAGCTCATCGTGCACTTGGATAATCATTCTGGAGCGCAGTGCCTGCACCTGCATGGCGCGGAAGATCGTCACCATGGCCTTCTTGATAATGTCTGCGGCCGTACCCTGTATAGGCGCATTGATGGCGTTGCGCTCTGCGGCCTTCCTGAGGTTCGCATTCCCATGGTGTAAGTCCGGGATCCACCGCTTGCGTCCAAAGAGCGTCTCGGCGTAGCCACGTTGCTTGGCCTTCTCTATCTCCGCACGCATGTAGGCTGCCACGCCCGGGTAAGTGGCAAAGTAATCGTCCATGAGCTTTTTGGCCTCTTCTGGCTTGACCTCAAGCTGCTGCGATAGGCCGAAGGCCGAGATGCCGTAAATCATGCCGAAATTGGCCTTCTTAGCGGTCTTGCGCTGCGCGGGGGTCACCTCCTGGAGGGGAATGCCGAAGATGCGGCTAGCCGTGGCTGCGTGGATATCATGGCCTTCTAGGAAATCCTCCACCATGTTCTTGTCGCCGCTCATGTGGGCCATGAGGCGCAGCTCGATCTGCGAGTAGTCGGCCGAGAGCAGCTCCCCACCCTCAAAGGAAGAGACAAAGGCCTCGCGGATAAGGCGGCCAGACTCATTGCGCACAGGGATGTTCTGCAAATTAGGATTGCTCGAGCTGAGTCTTCCCGTGGCGGCCACCGCCTGGTTAAAATGCGTGTGGATGCGCCCCGTGGCGGGGTTCACCAAACCAGGCAAAGCATCAACATAGGTATTGAGCTGCTTGCGGACCTCGCGGTATTCTAGAAGCTGCGCAATGATGGGGTGCAGGTGGGCATATTTCCGAAGTTCTATCTCGCTTGTGCTATAAGTCCCCGAGTGGGTCTTCTTAGGGTTACGACTCAAGTGCAACACATCGAAAAGTAGCTCGCCCACCTGCTTGGGGGAGTCGATGTTGATACTCTTGTCCGGAGAATAGGCCAGCACCTGCGAGCGCAAGGCCTCTAGCCTTGTGTTGAACGCACCCCGAAGGCTGTCGAGCACACCAAGATTGACCGCAACCCCTGTACGCTCCATGGCAGCCAAAACAGGGCGCAAGGGCGCCTCAATGGACTCATAGACCCCCTGCACACCGGCCTCTACAAGCCGAGCTCGCCTATCCAATCGCCTCGGCCAGAGAGTCACTGCACAGCTATTGGCAACCCTGGCCTCCAAATCCCCTGAAGCCTCACCCTGCGCAGCTAAAAATTGCGCCAATTGCGGCCCGGGATGATAGTCGAGCCCACGGTTCTTGTCGGGGTCAATGAGATAATCCATCACCATCAGATCCTCAAACAGCCCTTTGGGGTAGAGCTCAAGACCCGCCAAGGCCATGGAAATAGTTTTTAGATCGTAGCCCACGAGTATACGCGCTGGCTGCGCACCCAAGGCCCCATTGAGTAGGGCGCGCTGCTCTGCTGGTAAGCCCCTGAGGAATGGCAGGGGGCAATACACCGTCTGGTCAACTTCGTAGCATATGCTGACTCCTAGGACTCTATCGCCCTCCTGCGCCAGGGCCAGAGCCACCCAGGGCGCCTCGGCGATGGCCTCGGCCAGCTTCGGGAGCGTATCGACATCGGCTACCCGAGCACAGTCTGCGCCCGCAGCCGCGCGCTCAGCATCCTGGAGTTGCTTGTCAGCCTGCGTGGCTTGGTTGCTAGTATCGGCCGCAGGAGCCTTGTCCACACGAACGCTCCCCTGCCTCCACTCCCTGACCTGCGCCACCTGGGCCTCGGTGAGGAAATGGCGCATGATGCTCTCGGCCATGGCACCAAACTGCAGCTCGGAGAAAAGCACCGCCAGAGCCCGGCAATCAGGTGGCCCCACGCGGCAATCCGACAACTGGAAGTCGAGCGGCAGATTGCGCCGTATCCCCACCAGCTCGTAGGATTTGAGTAGCTGCTCTTTGTGCTCTTTGAGAGCCTTTTGCAACTTTGGGGTGAGCTTGCCGATGTTGGCGTAGATCTGCTCGATGCCGCCATACTTGCCTACAAGCTTGGCGGCCGTTTTCTCCCCTATCCCGGGAACTCCGGGGACGTTGTCGCTGGCATCGCCCCAGAGGGCCAGAATGTCCCTGAATTGCCCTGGCTGCGCTATGGGGTACTTGGCCAATAGGTCGGCCTGGGTGAAAGGCCTATTCCCTGGCGCATTGCGCAGGGGCTTATGCATAACGGTGTGGGGCCCTAGGAGCTGCTGGTAGTCCTTGTCCTGGGTAAAGAGGTACACGGTGGTTTGGTCACTGGCGAAAGTTTGGGCCACAGAACCGAGCATATCGTCGGCCTCAAAACCCTGCTGCGATGCTATCAACACCCCCAGCGCCTCCAGCATACGCTTGACGGCATCAGCACCATAGACCACTGCCTCCGGCGTGGCCTCCCGGTTGGCCTTGTACTGGCCATCGAGCTCTTGTCGAAAGGTGGGCCCCCCCAGATCGTAGGCCACCACTACATGCGTGGGAGAGAGCTCATCCATTGCGGAAAGCAGCGATCCCATGAACCCATAGACGGCCGAGGTATTGCGACCGTCGCTAGTCAGCAGTGGCCTATTGATAAGGGCGTAATAGCCACGGAAAAGCAGCGCAAAGGCATCCACGCCTAGCAGCCTATTCTCTGTCTCCATGCTCGTATGCTTGCCTAGCGAAGGTAGGCAATATTGAGTAGGTAGGCGCATTTTCAATACCTTTGCAAGGTAACACCCCTGGAAGAAAGGCCAACCATGTCTACCAAAATCACTGCGCTCTGCTGCCTGCTCCTGCTCGCCATAGCACCGAATCTACAAGCGCAAACCGACCGGATTACCGTCAGGAAGGGCGTTTCCTTCGAACTCCCTGTGAACGCCAACCTCACCGACAACATCCGCTACGACAAGGAGCTACAGCACATCCAATATGGCATTTTCTGCATCTCAGTCGTGGAGCTAGAGGATTTCTACCGTCGCGACCAGGCCACCACCAAACAGCTCAACGAGCTACGCAGCGCCTACACTCGACGCCTATCCTTGCCCGAAAACCAGACCTTCATCCACCGCATCCTCAAGGAACACACTGTCCTCGACGACCTCAACCCCGTATACGGCGTAGAGGAGAAGTTCGAGAAGATCGGGAAATACTACACGATGCGCATAAACTTCAAGAAGCGCACCGACAGCGGACTAGATTTCACGGGCACCTGCATAGGCTACTACATATCGGACAAAATGCTCCTAGTAAAAGCCATCCACTACTACCCCACCCAGAATGCCCCGGACGATGTCCAGCAAGTGAGCAAGGCCTTCTTTGAGTCCATTAAGGTGGCGCGCTAGGATGATGCAGGCAGTGTTTGTGCGCCACACGGCAGTCGATGTCCCCAAGGGGATGTGCTACGGGCAGACGGACGTCCCGCTGCGCAACACCTTTGAGCAGGAGGCCGCCGTGGTGAAGAAAAATATTCCCCCCAGAGCCTATCAGGCCGTATACACCAGCCCCCTCTCCCGCTGCGTGCGACTAGCCTCCTACTGCGGCCGCGGCGATGCACAACGCGATGACCGACTCAAAGAGATGGACTTCGGGCACTGGGAATGGCAGCCGCTGGACAAGCAAGACCCCGCAGAGTTTACCCGCTGGCTTAACGACCCGCTCCACGAACCCGCGCCGGGCGGGGAGTCCATCATGATGATGACTGACCGACTGCTCGACTTTCTCAAGGAACGGCATGCAGCCAATGAACGCAATCTGCTGCTATTTGCCCATGGGGGCATCATCCTGGCCGCCGAAATCCTCCTAGGGAAAAAGGTGGAAGGCGACCCCTACGCACACCTCCACCCCTACGGCGCCGTGGTGCCGATGGATTTTACGCCCCTTTTCCCATAGCCTGCCAAGCGCCGCGTAAAGGACCAGCGCAAGGCTATTGATGCCCTGAGGGGGTAGCATCTGCTTGGTCACAAGGGCGATTCCTGTTGCCTGAGCTGAGGGGGAATTGCCCTAGGAACTCCTTGTAGGAATCTCCGGGGGAATTGCTGGGGAAACCCGGCAAACCTGCGCATAGGGTGTCTACTGGGCGTTGCGCCGGGGGCGAAGCACGTTGGCTAGCAACAACAATCAGGTTTGAGGCGTTGAGCCGCCCGTGATCAACAGCTCGACTACCACCGCGCTTGAGGAAGCCTGAGCGCTGGGTTGAAGTGCCCTGAAGCGCAGGCGGGCAACGCTCTTGCGTATGGGGCATTTTCTAGCTTGCAGAGTACAGCTAAAACTCAATCATCATGAAGCGATTGAGAGTGACCATGTACGCAGTTTTGCTGGTGCTGCTGGCCACAGCATGCGCCAAGCGAGACGCTGCTCCCGTTGAGGGGGTGAGGCCAGAGTCCGTCAGCCAAGCTCTCCCAGACGATAGTAACACCACAGTGCTGCAAAAGAGGCTCCTTGAAGCAGTAGTAGAAGGACCCTCTGATGGCGCATTTAGGGATGGACTCTCAAAGGGACTTGGCTTCGAACGCGACGGAGACAGCGAGGTGCTGCTGGCGGAGATGATGTAGCGGCAGAAGTTGCATTTGCGGGTGCAATCTGCGCAGGTGAACATCTCACTTTGCGAATGGGATTTTTTCTAACTTGCAGAGTACAACTAAAACTCAATTATCATGAAGCGATTTAGAGTGACCATGTACGCAGTTTTGCTGGTGCTGCTGGCTACAGCGTGCGCCAAGCGAGAAGCTGCTCCCGTTGAGGGGGTACGGCCAGAGTCCATCGGCCAAGCTCTCCCCGATGATAGTAACACCACAGCGCTGCAAAAGAAGCTCCTTGAAGCGATGGTAAAAGGACTCTCTGATGGCGCATTTAGGGATGGACTCTCAAAGGGGCTTGGCTTCGAACGCGATGGAGATAGCGAGGTGCTGCTGGCGGAGATGATGTCGCCCACTAGAACTAGGGGCACCGAGTGGAGTGAGGCAACTGCTTCGTTCTTACAGCACTTCGCTAACCGTTATGACCAGCCTACGAGAGGCGCGAGCCCGACATTCCTTGACTCCTTACTCTCGGCCAACCCGCTACAAAATGTACTTTTTGTACCGGCAGAAGACAATTATTCAGGAGACATAACACAAGGACTCACAGATCCCAGACTTGCCATAGTAATTGCACCTACAGGCTGTAGTGAACGGCACCCCGAGAGCCTTCTCGTTTATGATCGTAACGGTAAATCTTTAGCGATCGATGTCAATGCCGAAAAAGATAGACCTTTGCTGGTGCTTGGGGTGAGTGAGCGTATCACAGTAGAGGGCATCGGGGGAATGGGGCCAGAAGCGCAACTCTACTTCGAGTATATGTCCTGCGGCACAGACAACATCGAAGGTGCTGGTTCGGAGCATAGGCGCTACTACTACAAAATGCCTCACGATGACCATAGGTGGAACCTGGGAACTGGCGGGAGCGGGACTCCTATAGGAACCAAGGTGTTCCGGAGTGCTGTTCTTGGTACTCAAGAGTTCTTAGTCAAGGCTCACTTCACGAGTCAAGATGCCATGCGGCTGTACGAATCCCGGTGGCGCGGAAGACCCGAAGTAGTATGCCACACGTACATGCAAAATCAGCATAACACATGGAGCTACAGTGACAAGGGCTGGTGGAATGGCGCTTGGAAAGACTGCGGTAACGAGATTGGACGCTGGGAGAAGGGGATGCTGTTAAACGACTTCTACAGTGTGTCGTTCGTTGAAGTGGACGAAGGAGATATAGCAACCTTTACTATAGAGTGCTCTATTGCGGGGCTAAGTATGTATACAAAGGCTACCATCAACCTCAGTGACGACCTAATATGCAATCAAAGCGTTCATTTTAAGGACGACACGGATGAGCATAATCAGCACACCTACAGGTGCGGTGATACCTTTGAGTTCGTAATTGAAGTACGAAAATAGCGTAATCCCATGAGAAGTACTAGATGGTTCTTACTGGTGGTATTCCTGCTGTGTGCCGCTGCGCATGGGTTCGCACAGCAACGGGTATCGGTTAACCTCAACGTGGGTGCCGGAGAGATGGAGCTGACGCATTGGGCCATGCACGGGGGCCTGGGCTTAGATTGGATGTACCTGCCCTACTTGGGTAGCTATGCACGTTTCGACGTCCACGGCCTAGCCCAGAGCAAGCATAGCTTTATCTCTTTAGATTGGGGGGATAATCGGCGACCTCAGCTCGGTGATGCCACTGGCATGGATGGGCTTGCGAGCTACAATATCTCGGCCAGGAGCTACTCCGTGGGCATGGTGTTTGCCCCGTTGGCTATAAAGTGGCCCCATACGCGGCATCTGCTGCTGCTGCGCGTGGACGGTGGCATGGTATGCTTTAGCGTCCACCAGCGCTGGCAGGATAAGGACGGTCTCGGAAAGCATTTCAATGCAGTGTTCTATGCCGGCTACGCTTTCACCGGTGCGGTAGAACTTTCGTACAGCTACCGTGTGCTGCGCCACCTCTCGCTCGGGGCCTACGCCAACCTACGCAACATGCCGCAGGGCGCACTGACTGGGGGTGTGGTAGTGGGGGTGCCCATTCCCCTGCGTGACCCTGAGGCCTCTGCCGAGTAGCGCAAGGCATTGCTAGAGACCCTGAATGCTCGGCAAAGTGCCAGCTGCGAAATATGTGGGGCTGTTGCTTACAGCGACAGCCCCTTGTGCTTTCTTAAAGCCGCAAGAAAACAACGTGAGCACCCCTTGACGGTACGGGGTCTAACTAACACCCCAACGTAGCCTCACTACCCCCTTGGGCTGACGGCTAACCCGCCAAGTGGCACAGAGACCTGTCGACGCCCACAACCTGGCAATCGGGAAAGTCTATTGGCGCCCAGGCAATGCAAGCCAGGTGCATATGTCTCTATCTGGAAAGCGTATCATGCCCACAGAAGGCCAGGGAAAGGCACGAGCTCGTAAAACGGACTGCTGGTGCACAGCGCAGCAATGCGCACTGCTTCAATTAACCAAACGGAGCATACTTCCTACTCCGCCGTGTCCCCTGTACCCTACTACCTAGTTGCCATACCACAGGAAGCCCAATAGCCGCAGCTTCTACCTCTAGCATCCCACATCGCCCTGGGCATCGCGATATCCCTTCCAGGAAGTACGAAGGTTTAGCCGTCCCCGAGCGAAACTGCTACAGAGCAACATTTGTGGGAAACGTTTGTAGCACGTCTCGGCGAGCGTGCCACCCAATCCAAGATGAAGCCAGCGCAGGCACAGAGGCATAGATGAGCCAGCACTCGCCTACCTGCTAATTTCGCAATGCGCATTGCGCAGGGCACTTGCCCAACCAATCGTCCACTAGGCCATACGCCCAAAGAGCCAAAGGGAGCATCAAAGCGCAAGAAGCAGCGGCGCACAACTCCCGAAAAGGAGAAGGGCGGAGATGCCTAAACGACACCTCCGCCCTTCTCACCACCATGAGTAGCGGGGACAGGATTCGAACCTGTGACCTCTGGGTTATGAGCCCAACGAGCTACCAACTGCTCTACCCCGCAATCCAACTGGACACCAGCATTCCGCCGATCTCCAACTGCAAAGGTACGACTTTTCTGCTAACCTGCAAATAGTGCCGCAACCCTGCCCCTATTCTAGCACAGAGGGGCTAGCTGTTGAGGAAGCACTCCCCGCTCGCGATGGCCGCCTCTATGACCTCCACTACGCGGTCCCTAGCTGCCTCAATAGACGATGCCATAGTGCCTCCCGAAGCCTGTGGATGGCCTCCACCGTTGAAGTAGCGCGCGGCCAGCGTATTGACCACGGCGTTACCCTTAGCCCGCAAGGAGATGCGCACCGTGCCGTTGCGCTTCTCGGTAATCAGCGCAGATATGCAAACCGAGGCCACAGTCAGCGGCTCGTTCACCAGCCCCTCGGTGTCGCCAGGCTGGTTGTTGTACGCCTGTAGGAAGTCATGGTCTAGCGCTATGACGGCAGCCCGGTCGTCGGCAATGAACTCTAAATGCTCAGCCAAGGCCACCCCATACATGCGCAGGCGATCCTTGCTATACTGCCGGTAGACCTCATTCTGAATAGCGGGCACATCGGCCCCAGCGTCCACAAGGTGACCTGCGACCTCAAAGGTGCGTCCGCGCGAGCAAGAGTAGCTGAAAGAGCCAGTATCGGTCATCAGCCCCAAATAGATGGCATGGGCCACCTCGGGCGTGATGCAGCTTGGCCCCCACAGCCGCACAACAATCTCGTAGAGTAACTCGCAGGTGCTACTCGCAGATGGATAGGAGAAAAGAAGATCAAACTCATCGGTGGGGGCCAGGTGATGGTCTATAGCCACCTTCGCTTTCCCACTACAGGCAACTACATCAGCCAAATAGGGGTCGATCCGGCTGATGGCACTATGGTCCACATGGACTATTAGCTGCGACTCCCCTATGCCCTTCTTGGCCAGATATTGCTGTTTAGAGGCCACAATTACCTGGTCGCTACCGGCCATGCCGCCCAGGAACGCCGGCACTGGTGTCGGCGCGATGCGCACCACCTGCTTGCCCTGCGCCTCAAGCAGCAGCGCGAGGGCCAGCATGCTCCCCATGGCATCTCCATCAGGCCGTGCGTGCGCAATAACCGCAACGCACTGCGCCCGCCCTATCAACGCCTGCAGAGCCTGCAAACGCTCCGAAGTCAACACCGCTTCCACTCCATCCATAGCTAAGCAAAAATAAGCACCCGTACGTATTGTCCTCCAAGCAAGTCATTGAGGTAGTCAAGCATCCTGGCCTGCTCCATGCAGAGGTTTGTACGCAAGGCCCCATTAGTAATCCGAATTGTGCAACGGCCTTTGGCATAGGTAACCTCACCCGTATGCGCAACAATATACTGCGGGGCATGTTCGCGCCAAACCTTGGCCATGTAGGCCCCCAGCACCCTATCACGGGCCTCTGGGTCGTGCAAAAGTACGCTGCGCATCAGCTCGGCCAGCGAACGAGGCGCTCGGTGCGACTTGACAAACCCCTGCGGCAAATCAAAAATATCCATCAATTGATTGGTACTTGCAACAGCGCTTGGTGCTCCGCCTTGAACAGGGCGCTGCGCGTGGACTGGCTGCGCACCAACTTAGTAAGCAACTCCTCATCGGTGCCCGTGACAAATATCTGGCCAAGCTCACAACGGGCAAGAACGGCGATCAGGCGTTCACTCCGCCCCGCGTCAAGATGCTCAAATACGTCGTCCAAAAGCAGCAGAGGATGCACGGTACTACGCTGGGCAAGGAGTCTACACTGCGCCAACCGCAGTGCCACTATCAGGCTTTTCTGCTGCCCCTGTGAACCGTCCCGACGGATGGGATAACCGCCCATACTGAGCAGAAGACGATCGCGGTGTACGCCAAACGTGGTATACTGCACCTGCCAATCCTTCTCACGCGCCCCTGCCATCTGCAGCAAGTAGTCCCCACTACCCAGCTGGCTCATATACTGCACCTCCACCTGCTCCCGACCATCTGAGAGCGCCTCGTAAATCTCCTGGAATAGGGGCTGCAAGGCTTCGCAAAACTCACGTCGCGCCTGGTAGAGCACCTGCGCAGGCATTTGCAGCTGCTGGTCATAGGTACACAAAAGCTGCGTGTCGTAGCGCTGGGGGGTCTTGAGAAAGGCATTGCGCTGGGCAAGCAGATTATTATAGCTCAAGAGGGTCTGGAGGTAGTCCCCATCGTACTGCGCAATACCAATATTCAGAAAGCGCCTACGCAACTCGCCCCCATCCCAGATAAGCTCGATGTCAGCGGGGTACAGCGGAATGGCAGGCACACAACCCACATGGGCAGAAATACGGCTGTAGGGCTGATCGTCAAGCTTAAGTTGCTTGCCCGAGCTGGCATCATAGCTCACAGTCACCGTAAATGGAGGCTCGGCATCAAACTCCCCGTGCAGCGCAAATCCCTGGGCTTCATGTTGCACCGAGCTCGCATCGGGTAGCCCACGGGCCGACTTGGCCAAGCTCAAGTACATGATGGCATCTACCACGTTGGTCTTCCCAGTCCCGTTGCCTCCGTAGATAGCATTGATGCCGGGCGCAAACGAGACCTCGAGTACGGGATAGCTACGAAAGCTCTGGCATACAAGGCGCCTAAGGTACATCTTCTTGCTAGGGCACAAGGCACCACTGTGAAACAAAAAGGGGTAGCATCCCGCTACCCCTACGCACTCAACACCGTGAAAACCTGCTATGAGCTGCTCCTCATCTTGGACTTGAACCAAGGACCCTCTGATTAACAGTCAGATGCTCTAACCAACTGAGCTAATGAGGAATTAGACCACAGTGCCGTCCGAAATGCAAGCGCAAAGGTAGCCATTTCTCCTCTCCCCACCAAACCTGAAACGCTTCTCTTGGATGGACAAGCAAGATATATCGAAGCGCTAGACTCCTACATATCAGCTCAAGAATATGGTGAAGCCTTTGCGAGCCTCACCATAGCGCAACAGCACCTGTACACTAGATTAATACTCCACTACAACGCAATCGCCATCCAGGCGCACCGAAACTTCCAGCTTCCCATCATCCGATGCACGGAATTTGGCTATCACCTTCTTCACGCAGTCGGAACCCTCGACCAAACCGCACGCACGACAGCTCTCCTTGGCTTCCTCCTCCTGGCTACTGTCAGGTGACTCCTTGGGGAAAACCATCAAGCAATTGTCCAAAGGGGTAGCATTATCGGGCTGTGCAATCGTAAACATTGCCTCATACTCTACTCCCGCTCCACTAGCATTGATAGTACGCAAGGAATTAGAAGCGGCAACAATCAAATTCAAGAGAAGCTGCTCAGTTGGCTCGGTCACACCAGCCTGGGCTATTGTCTCGTGGTTATAGACCGGATCTGGTTGCCCCTGAAGTTGCTCAACGGCCTGCTGCTCCTCTTGCTGAACTGCACTCCCCTTGTTGCAACCATAACTCGCAACTGAGAGCACCAGAATAGCAGTACACAAAAGAAACTCTTTCAGTATCATAATGTTACAGCTTTAATGGTTGAACATGTTGCGCTGTTGCACTGGACGAATATACAAAATATTCTCTAGACCAAGCGTCTTATGCGCAAAAAAAAGCCTACCCTTTCGGGTAGGCTTCAAAATCGAGGATATTGGCGTTACTTCAGGAGCGCATTCACCAGCTCACTCTGGGCAAAGCGGATGAACTCAACATCCTTCTGGGCCCACTCCTTGAGCGAGGAGTCACGGCTGAAGGCCTCCCGAAGGTTATCGGCTATCATCTTCTCATCGCCATTGCGGGCTCCGATAATGGCCATGCCATAGGCGGCCTTACCGCTGGAAAGCTTGGAGAAGATATTCTTGGCGGCATCGAGGTTGTTGTTGAGCAGGTTGGCCAGCCCCTGGTTGAAGATGCCTGTACCCGCCAGGTAGTCCACTGCCTGGCTATAGTTGCCCTTCATGATGGCAATCACGCCCAGATTGGCCTTGACCTCTGGACCTGCCGCCGTAGCACGGGTAAAGAGACGCTCGGCCTCATCGTTATTGCCCTGCATGAGCGCCAGCACACCCTGGTTGTTCAGCACAGCCGGGTTTTCCGGATCGAGTGCAGCGGCCTTGTCTAGAGCCTTCGGCACATCGGCCAGGCGGTTCTGCCGCAGGTACACGTAGGCCAAGTTATTGGCAGCACGTACATCCTCAAAGCGCCCCATCAGGTTCTCATAGATGGCCGCCTTCACCATGAAATCATCATAGAGCGTGGCCACATAGAGGCCATCAGTCAGGGAGAGCTGGTCAAAATTCTTGGCATCCACAATGGCCTTCAACTCGTCATCCGTCAGGCCTTTGCGCACTAGGTTAGCCCGCATGTTGGAGCGGCGCAGCTCAGGCAGAATCTTCTCCGCCACCTCCTGGAACACCTTGCCAAGATTGTGCATCTCCTTGTTCCGGGTATCGGGATCGGAATACATATCCAGCACGCGGAGAATCAGATCCTTATCGGCAATGCTGCTCTCCTGCACCATCTTCTTGAAGCCGTCCCAATCGGTTGAGCTCTCGGTGATGTTCACCACGTTGACATCCTGCTTGTTGCTCTTGAGCGTCTTGCCCAGCCACTTTTGCGTCTCAGTGCCACGGCTCCGGGAGAGCTTGTCGTTCAAATCGACCGGGCCATCAGGCGAAGCATAGGACCTGACCTCGATGTTCGTCAGCGCCAACTTGTCGTCTTGCGACAGCGAGGCCAGCACCTGCTTGAGGGCCACCACGTCATCGTTCGTCAGCTCACCCTTGCGGATCTCAGACTTCTGCATGGCAAAATTGATCTGCGCATCCTGCTTGAGGGCCTCATCCGCACCACGCCCATGGGGCAGTAGCGATGGCTCACCCACGTTCTCTACCAGCAGCTGCGTCACGTTGATGCCAGGTGCCAACTTGATTCCCTCATCGAAAGGTACAGCCTTACCCTTATAGGAAAGCGTCAGGCGAAGCTCCAGGTCAGAGCGCATCATGGCTGGATCGTAGGGGAAGGAGAAATCCACAGAGTACGACCCCCCATTCTCGTAGCTGACCACAGGATTGTTGTCGGCCACCTTCTCGCCCTGATACTTCCGGGAGGGCAACTTGAGCTCCTGACCACCATAAACCAGCACTGGGGTCAGCTCAAGCGTTGCTGCCTTGTTGAAATACTTCGGGGGAAACTGGCCTGTGACTTTCCCGTCCACCGTGCTACCCCTAAGGGTCAGAGGGTTAGGACTCACCTTCGGAAGAGCCTCCTGCGGCACATCCTTCATCTTCTCTGGGTTATCGCACCCCGCCAGCATCGCAACGAGTCCAGCAAGCAATGCTAACATCGACAATTTCAATCCTCTCATCTTCTTTCTTATTTGTGGATAAACAGCTTTGTTATCGCTCTATTACATTCACTACTCCAATGTCCACACGCTAGCGCTCTGCGCATCCCCGCAAAGAGCCAGACAAATATCGTGTTAGAACTTGGGTGCCAATCCCATGTTTTTGAAAATAAAACTATAGATATCCGCCTGCTCCTCCACCACCAAGCGGGTAGGCTTCCCGCTCCCATGGCCCGCACGGGTCTCTATCCGAATCAGCTTGGGTTTACCCCCCGGCTGTTGGGCCTGGAGGGTCGCAATGTACTTGAAGGAATGCGCGGGCACCACCCTATCATCGTGATCGGCCGTCGTGACGAGAATGGCCGGGTAATTACTCCCCGCCGCAATGTTGTGCAAGGGCGAATACGAATACAGGTTCTTGAAGTGGAACTCCTCATCGCTCGTCCCATAGTCATCCGCCCAAGCCCAGCCTATCGTGAAATGCTGGTAGCGCAGCATATCCATCACCCCCACTTGCGGGATAGCCACAGCGAACAGACCTGGGCGCTGATTGACCACTGCCCCGATCAGCAGCCCACCATTAGATCCACCCTGGATCGCCAGATACTTGGAGCTGGTATACTTCTTATCCACCAGATACTCGGCCGCAGCTATAAAGTCATCAAACACATTCTGCTTGTTGAGCTTGGTGCCTGAGCGATGCCACTTCTCCCCGTACTCACCGCCCCCGCGTATGCACGCCATGGCGTAGATTCCTCCCTGCTCCAGCCAAGCCAAACGGCCACTGCTGAAACTAGGCGTCAGGCTGATGTTGAACCCGCCATAGCCATAGAGCAACGTGGGATTCTTGCCATTGAGCTTCAGATCTTTCCGATGCACCAAGAACATGGGAACGGTCACCCCATTGGTGCTGGGGTAGAACACCTGCTCCACCACGTAATTAGAGAAGTCAAAATCGAACTTTGGAGAAAAAAGCACCTGCTTCTCGTCCCGGCGAACATCGTAGCTATACACCACGGCGGGCATGGTGAAGGAGGTTAGCGAGAAGAAGAGCTCTGGGGCATCGTTGCGCGCTGAAAGCCCCCCCAACGAGCCGAGGATGCCCAAGTCGACATCCTTGAGCAGTTGCCCCCGGAGATCATAGATCGACAGCAGGCTCGACGCATCGTGCATATGCTCAGCCGCCAGCTTGCCGTCCACCAGCGTGGCCTGAAGCAGCACATCCTTCTGCTCGGGGATAACATCTTCCCACGCCCCGATATCGGTGCGATCCATGTTGATGCGCACCAGCTTATACTTGGGAGCCCGGTAGTTCGTCAGCACATAGAGGTCATCGCCAATATTCCCCACCACGGAGTAATCGTAGTCATACCCTGTGGTCAGCTGGACGAAGTCCCCCTCCTTCTCCAGATTCTTCACATAGAGCGAGCAGCCGCTCGTGCTCTCCGTCTCCGACACGATGAGGTACTTCTCGTCCTCGGTCACCTGGGCCACGTAGCTGCGCAGCGGGTGCTCTAGGTCTTGGAAGATGAGCCGATCCTCCTGCTGGGGCGTGCCTAGCCTGTGGTAGTATATCTTTTGGTATTCGTTTCTGCCCGTCAGAGCCTCGGCCGCCCGAGGCTCGGCGTAGCGGCTATAGTAGAAGCCATCGCCCCGCCAGGCCACATCGGAGAACTTTACCCACGAGAGGGTGTCTGGGTGCTTGGCCCCCGTGGGCAGATCAAGCACGCAGATGGTCTGCCAATCCGAGCCCCCATCGGCCACCATGTAGGCCAGATAGCGCGAATCGTGCGAAGGCCGCGCCAGCGTCAAGGCCTGCGTACCATCCGAAATAAACGTATTGGGGTCGAGCAGCACCCGCCCCTCGCCCGACAAGCTATCCTTGATGTAGAGTATGGCCTGGTTGGCCCCCGCAGGCTTACGGTAGTAAAGGTAGTACTTGCCCGTGTTCTGCGGTGCGCTCTCGCTATCGTACTCGTAGAGCTGCCCGATGCGCTTGGCCAGCTGCTGACGGTAGGGGATCTTTTCCAAGTAGGCCTCTGTGACGGCATTCTGCGCCTTCACCCACGCACGCACCTCTGCCGCCGTATCGCACTCCAGCCAACGGTACGGATCGGGCACCTCCACCCCAAAGTAGGTGTCTACCGTGCTATCCCTACGCGTCTCCGGATAGCTGCCCTGCTGCTGGCAAGAAACCAACATCCCCATAGCTCCTAGCAATAGCCAAACCCCGCACAGCTGCTTCATCGCCTCAAACTGCCGTTCCTATCCTGCCCGCAAATATAGCATTTTTAGCCCACACAGCTACCCGCACCCCACGCCCCGCCCGAGCAGCCCCAACCGCTACTTCCCGAGCGAGGACAACTTGGCCTGTAGCGTAAACATCAGATCCCTGTACTCGGCCGCAGCCTTGAAATCCTTTGATTTGGCCGACTGGCGCATCATGCGCTCTGCCCGAGCCACCCCCTCTCGGAGTCGCTTGGGCGTCTGGTACTGCGCCGCCGCCTCGGCCACCATGTGGTACTCCTGCTCCACGGCATAGCTGCGCTCGGCTTCCTCCCCCTGGCCCATGTCGACCAGGGCCTGCGTCTTCTGGCGCACGATCTGGCGCGGAACCACCCCATGGGCCTGGTTATACTGCATCTGCTTGAGCCTACGGCGCGCCGTCTCATCTATGGTCTGCTGCATCGACTCCGTGACCGTGTCGGCATACATAATCACCAGCCCATGCACATTGCGGGCCGCGCGGCCCGCCGTCTGCGTCAACGACCGCACGCTGCGCAGAAAGCCCTCCTTGTCGGCATCGAGGATCGCCACCAGGCTCACCTCGGGCAAATCGAGCCCCTCCCGCAGCAGGTTGACCCCCACCAGCACGTTGATCTCCCCAGCCCGCAGGGCCTCCAGAATGGCCACCCGCTCCAGGGTGTCAACATCGGAATGGATATAGTTGCACTTCAGGTGCATGTCGGCAAAATACGAGGTCAAGCTCTCGGCCATGCGCTTGGTGAGCGTGGTGACCAGCACGCGCTCGTTGGCCGCCGTACGCTTGCGGATCTCCTTGAGCAAATCGTCCACCTGCCCCGCGGAGGGCCGCACCTCTATGGGCGGATCGAGCAGCCCCGTGGGGCGTATCAGCTGCTCCACGATCACTCCCCCGCTCGCCTGAAGCTCATAGTCGGCGGGCGTGGCACTCATGTACATCACCTGCTGCGTCAACTGCTCAAACTCCTCCATGCGCAGCGGGCGGTTATCAAAAGCCGCCGGCAGACGAAAACCATACTCCACCAGATTGCTCTTCCGGGCCCTATCGCCCCCATACATGGCGCGAACCTGCGGAATCGTCACGTGGCTCTCGTCGATGATGAGTAGGTAGTCCTCCGGGAAATAGTCGAGCAGGCAATAGGGCCTATCGCCTGGGTTGCGCCCATCGAAGTAGCGCGAGTAGTTCTCTATGCCCCCGCAGTAGCCCAACTCACGCATCATCTCCATGTCGTACTCCACGCGATCCTGCAGCCGCTTGGCCTCGGCGGGACGTCCCTGATCCTCAAAATAAGCCACCTGCTTCACCAAATCATCCTGAATCAGCCGCAGCGCGTGCTGCATGCGGGCAGGCGTAGTGAGGAAGATGTTGGCTGGATAGATAGACGCCCCCTCCACCATCTGGCCCATCTGACCCGTTTGCGGGTCAAACACCTGGATGCTCTCCACCTCATCGCCCCAAAAGACCAAGCGGTAGGCGTAGTCTCCGTAGGCCACCGCCACGTCCAACGTGTCGCCCCGAACCCGGAAGCGCCCCTTGGTCAAGTCCATGTCATTGCGACTATAGAGCGCATCCACCAAGCGGCGCATCACCTTCTCCATCCCCGAGCTATCGCCCTTGGTCACGTGGATGGTGTTGGCCATGAAGTCCTCTGGATTACCCACCCCGTAGAGGCACGACACCGAGCTGACCACGATCACGTCCCGGCGGCCCGACAGCAAGGCGGCCGTGGTGCTCAGGCGCAGCTTTTCCAGCTCCGCGTTGATGGCCAGATCCTTCTCTATGTATAAATCCGTAGTCGGCAGGTAGGCCTCCGGCTGGTAGTAATCGTAGTACGACACGTAGTACTCCACCAGGTTGGCCGGGAAAAAGCCCCGAAACTCACTGTAGAGCTGGGCTGCCAGGGTCTTATTGTGGCTGAGGATCAGGGTGGGCTTGTTGAGCTGGTTGATCACGTTGGCCGCCGTGAAGGTCTTGCCCGAGCCCGTGACCCCCAGCAGGGTCTGGGCCTTAACGCCTTTGGCAAAACCGCGTACCAGCTGCCTTATAGCCTCCACCTGGTCCCCCATGGGCTGGTAGGGCGCCTCGAGCTGAAAGCCCATTCCATCTCCCGTGGCCATGGTCTACTTTTCGCCCTCCGCGTTTTCCGTAAGCAGCTGCTGCGAGAGCAGATAGGACTTTAAAAAATCATCGATCTCGCCCCCCAGCACCCCCTGCACATCGCTGCTCTCCGTGCCCGTGCGCAAATCCTTCACCAGGCGGTAGGGCTGCAGCACATAGTTTCGGATCTGCGAGCCCCACTCGATCTTCTTCTTCAGACCCGCCAGCCGGTGCTTCTCCTCCTCACGCTTGCGGAGCTCCAGGTCGTAGAGGTGCGACTTGAGAATCCTGAGGGCATTCTCCCGATTATTGGCCTGCGAGCGCGTTTCCGTGTTCTCCACCACAATGCCCGTGGGGATGTGGTAGAGCCGCACGCCCGTCTCCACCTTGTTCACGTTCTGCCCCCCAGCCCCAGGCGAGCGGTAGGTGTCCCACTTGATGTCAGCCGGGGAAATGGTGATCTCTATCGTGTCGTCAATGGCCGGCATCACGTACACCGAAGCAAAGGACGTGTGGCGCCGCGCATTGGAGTCAAACGGAGAGATCCGCACCAAGCGATGGACCCCGCTCTCCCCCTTCAGGTATCCATACGCCATGGGCCCCACCACCTCTATGCTCACCGACTTAATCCCAGCCTCCTCGCCCTCCTTCAAATCGTTCACCCGAATACCATACCCGTGGCGCTGCGCCCACATCTGGTACATGCGCAGGAGCATCCCTGCCCAATCCATGCTCTCCGTACCCCCCGCGCCCGAATTGATGCTCAACAGCGCCCCGAGGCCGTCCTCCTTCTGCGAGAGCATCTTCTTAAACTCCAAGTCCTTCACGGCCTGCAGAGCCTTCTCGTAGCTCGCAGCCAGCGCGGCCTCATCGGCCTCACCCGACTTGGCGTACTCATAGGTCAGCTCCAGCTCATCCACCAGCTCCGCCAAGGCCTCATAGCTGCTTACCCAGCTCTTCTCGCTCCCGAGCGTGCGCAGCTGCCCCTCTGCGGCCTTCGAATCGTCCCAGAATCCAGGAGCCTGCGAAAGCGCAGTTAGCTCTTGGACCCGCACCCTACGACCCGCGATGTCAAAGATACCTCCCCAGCGCATCCTGGCGCTGCTGCAAATCCGCTACCATCTCGTGCGTTACCGGCATGACCTACCTCCCCCGCTATGCTATAGCCGCGAAGGTAAAAAAACGAGGGCACAATGGCCCTATCGCCCAGCATCGGGAACAATACCCACCCAACTCTCGTCAAACCCAATCTGGCGCAATATCGAGCCCCTATCC
This sequence comes from uncultured Bacteroidia bacterium, assembly GCA_947252645.1. GTDB lineage: Bacteria > Bacteroidota > Bacteroidia > Bacteroidales > CAJPTX01 > Bacteroides_D. The sequence continues at coordinate 108,955 of CAMXWF010000002.1, read as the reverse complement.
AAGACCCCAGGACTCCGCAAAGTAAATCTCGTGGCATAGGGCGGGATAGCTGGGTGGAGCGTAAGCTGGGCACCGTGGGGCTGCCAGGTAAAAACATGCTTTCCAGTAGCCACATCTCTTGCCTAAAGGTTTCCCCGCACGTTCCATTCCCAAACAAATTGAGCTGGACTGTAGCGAAGCGTATTTCCCTCGAAAAAAGTGAACTGCGTAAGATCTTCAGACCGCACGAGAATTGCCATACGCAAAGGCCTGAATCTAGCTTCCGCTATGTTGACCCTCTCATTCCATATTCCTAATACTGCCTTACCCGTCTGCGCAACGTCTTTGTGGGGATCGTAAATACTATAGGAATAATCTGGGGAGCATCTACCTACAATCAAGCGAGCTACCGTCGCCTCGAATGGGAGTTTATTCTTTATCGTTTTCAGCGACCAAGCTATCCCATCCAGGGGGACACCCGCGATTCCAAGCGGCGAGCTAAGGGAATGCCCACCCACTGCGTAGGCGAAAGCCTCGGCCCAATCATCGCCAGTAAACACATTGCCCCGGGTTGCCTTACAATACGCGATATGCTTCCCCATCGCCACCACCACCTCCCTGGTCGGGGCGTTGCGCGGATAGGGCTCATTACCCCCGGTGTGTCGCGCGTCCCGCAGCCTCGGCGTTTTCATATGGAGAGCCCCCCATCAAGCACCTATCAATCCTCTTGGCCACAGCCCGTATCATGGGCACAGGCACCGAATTCCCCACCTGCCGGCGGAGCTGCGCCGGCGACACTACCACGCGAAACCACTCGGGGAAGCCTTGCAACCGCAACAGCTCCCGGCAGGTAAAACGGCGGCGACCATCTACCAGCAAGTAGTTGTACGACGCATTCGCCCGCAGCGCGCAGGAATAGTCGTGAATCGACACGCTGCCCCCCTTATTCTCGTGCCACACCGAGGGAGAAAGCCTCTTCTTCCCCTCCACGGCTCTCTGTCGCTTTTGCTGTATGGCCGGGGAAGCGAACACCTCCTGGGGGATCGATGCCTCTGGCTCCAGCAGCGCCGCCAGCGAGTAGGGCTGCGCAGCGAACTCTAGGGAGAAATAGCCCGCCAGGGCCGCATCGAGAAAACCCACAATGATCGTGCGCTCCCGCTTCTGGGGGAGGCCAAAATCGAGCGCGTTGAGCACTGCGTACTTCACTGCGTAGCCGAGCTGCCGGAGCGTAGCGAGGATAGTGGCAAATGTGCGCCCATGATCATGCGTCTGCAGCTGCTTCACATTCTCAAGCAGGAAGGCTCGAGGCCGATGGTAGGCCAAGATCCTCGCCACCTCGAAGAAGAGCGTGCCGCGGGTATCCTCAAAGCCTCGCTGATGCCCCATGATGGAGAAGGCCTGACAAGGAAAGCCCGCCAGCAGCACATCGTGCGCCGGGATAGCCTCACTGGGAATGGCCGTGATATCCCCCGCAGGGCAGTGCTGGAAGTTGGCCTGGTAGGTCTGCTGCGCACGGCCATCCCACTCCGAGGCAAACACGCACTGGTAGCCCAACTCATCGAAGGGAATACGCATGCCCCCGATGCCCGCAAACAGGTCAATATACCGCAAAACCATGCACGTACCCTATAAAATCACCCTGGTCTCAAGCCCAGCCTTCCCGATGCACCAACGCTCTTCCCGCCCCTGCTGCCCAGTCCACCCCGACAGCAGACTAGATAGCAAGGCGGGGGCCCAACGAGCCCCCGCCAATACCATCACCCCACAACGTGGGGTCAAGGCAACTAATCTACTTTGTTGGGCAGCTCTAGGCCGTAGCCGCCCTTCTTGTCGAGGGCCTTGAGCACAAAGCCCAGCACGAGCGCAAGCGCCCCCAGCGAGGCGAAGACGCACATCGGGACGGAGTAGTCATACTGAAGCGGGTCGGTGATGCCCGGGTTGGATTTCTGGAGCACCACGCCGATAATCATGGGGAAGGCGTAGAGACCAATGTTCTGAATCCAGAAGATAAGCGCATAGGCCGAGCCCAGGAGCTTCTCGTCGATGAGCTTTGGCACCGAGGGCCACAGGGCTGCCGGCACCAGGGAGAAGGAGATGCCCAGGACAATGATAGCCGCGTAGGAGATGACAACGCTCTGTGTGGCTGGCACGAGGAAGGCAAACGTCAGGTGACAAACAATCATCAGGACTGCCCCAACGATAAGCATCGAGGCGCCTTTGCCCCTACGGTCAAGATAGTTACCCAGGAAAGGCGTGATGGCCGCTGCCCCGAGCGGGAAGACGAAAAAGACCAATCCCGCCTGCTCCGCCGTGAAGTCCAGGTTGCACTGAAGCATATTAATGGCATACTTTTGGAAGGGGAATATGGCCGAGTAGTAGAGTACGCAGAGCAGGGCCACAAGCCAGAAAACAGGCAGGGAGAGGATCTTGCCAATATCGCGCACTTTGAAGGGATCGTCCTTCACCTCTTCCACCCCCTCGGCATCGAGCCGCTTATCCATGAAGCCGTAGGTGATGAAGCAAACCAACCCAACGCAGAGCAGCAGCAGCGTAAAGGCCACAGGCCGCGACACAGCCACCGGGGTCATCCTGGCTACTAAGGGCGACCCCAGCACCACCACCGCCACGCCCACACGCGCAATCGCCATCTCGATGCCCATGGCCAGTGCCATCTCCCTACCCTTGAACCACTTGACGATACCACGACTGACGGTGATACCTGCCATCTCCGACCCGCAGCCAAAGATCATAAAACCTATGGCCGAAAGCTTCGCCGAGGCGGGCATCCCCTCCACCCACGGGGTCACATTCCAGGCCGCATCGGGCAGGTTGAAATAGTTTGTGAAAAAGCGCTCTAGCCCACTCCCCACGAAGGCCGCTGACACCGCGTAGTAGTTGATCGCCGCCCCAGCCACCATCACGACCCCAGACAGGATTGCGGTGAACCGCACGCCCATCTTATCGAGAATAATGCCGGCGAAAATGAGGAAGAAGACAAAGACATTGAGAAACATCTCCGAGCCCGCATAGCGACCGTAGGCCACCGGATCCCAACCGCGCTGAGTCTGCAATAGCTCCTGCAGCGGGGAGAGCACATCGACCATGATGTAGGCAAAGAACATACCCGTGGCCAATAGCACCAAGGCCAGCCAACGGTACCCCGCCCGATCACGCAATGAAGTAACTATCTTTTCTACCATCACTCTTTATTTTTTCGTGCGGCCATAGCCGTGTTCGTAGAAACGGTGGTAAAGGTAGCTGTTTTCAGACGAACGCCCACGCCGAACGCTGGCCTGCGCAGCAAAGCCGCGCTAGCTGGGGAACGCCCCCACCGCCCTACCCCTCGCCAACACCCAGGACGAAACTTCGCGCGGAGGTGCAACTCGGCTGCCACGGGCAAAACGGCCGACTGGGCCTACTATTCATATGATTCGCAAAGCTGACCACGCACGCATTGGGGCAAACGTTCGCCCATGTGCCAAATAGCCACCAACTCCGTACCTCCTTCGCTAAAATAGGCTAAAAGAGCGGCGTTGGTACGGAGAGGATACGGAGAGGATACGGGCACAATTTCGTGAAGGGTGGGAGGAAACTGGCAAGGAACACCCCTGGGACTTCATGATTGCCCCAGGAGGTAGGCTGCAGCATTGGGCCTCCATTCGAGCCCCTGCGCCCGCAGGGCGAGAGAGCCCGCGGCGAGCCTACGCCTGGTGGTTGGTCACATCATGCTCGGCCCAGCGCATCAGATCGTCCATGGTGTGCAGCCCCTGGTGGGAGGCGATATAGGGAATGGCCATCATCACGCCCGTGACGAAGGCATGGCGCTGCGCGGCTTGATGGGTCAGGGTGATGGATTCATCGGGCGTAGCCAGCACCACGGTGTGTCGCCCGGGCTCCTGCCCCTGGCGAATGGCGGTGATTGGCAGGGCGTCGGGGTCATTGGTCGGGGTCAAGCTCCAGCGGGGGTAAAGCCCCTTGGGCTTTAGGAACTCTTGGGCCAGCATGATGGCCGTGCCGCTAGGTGCATCCTTTTTCTCGGCATGGTGGGCCTCCGTAATGGCCACGCGGGTAGTCTGGGGTAGGAGTCGGTTCATCGTGGCGAGCACCTGGACCATCTTTCGCGTGTAGTAGACTCCTAGGCTGAAGTTTGGTGCGTAGACTAGGGCGCCCTCAGGATGCTGCGCGAGGCACTCTGCCACGGAAGGCAGTTGGTCGTACCAGCCGGTCGTGCCGCACACTACGGGTACGCCAGCGTTTATGCACGCCAGCAGATTGTCGACAGCGGCGCTGGGCTGCGTGAACTCTACGGCCACCATGGGGCCTCTATGCTCCGCCAAGACTCGTTCTAGGGCCTCCAGGCTATTCACGTGGCCCACCACCTGGTAGCCCTGCTCGCGACAAGAGGCCTCCACGGCGCGGCCCATCTTCCCATAACCCACTATTAGCACCTGTTGCATAGCACCACACGACCTAAAGGGTAACTATCAATTGAATAGGAGGGTACGATTTCCGTATCCTCGTTGGAACTCTGCGGCGGAGATGGCGCGCTTTCCGGGGAGCTGGAGGGCGAGGAGCTCGAGCAGGGACCCCTGTCCACAGCCGACTAGTAGGTGCGGGGGCACAGATTCAAAGCGGCATTCCCCGGGGGCCAGGGTAGGGCTAATCCCCACTTGCAGAGGTCTAGTGGCGTGAATTTTCACGTTGTCGAGCTGTTTGCCGTCCACCATGAGCTGCGTCCACGCGCTCGGGGCCGGGGCGAGCCCGCGCACGAGGTTGTGGATCTGGTCGGCGGGTTGCGTCCAGTGGATGCGCATGTCATTCCGGAAGAACTTGGGGGCCAATGGTGGATTCTCCACCTCGGGCTGCGGTCGGGGGGTAAGGGCCTGATGCAGGAGGCCGTAGGCGGTTTGCACGGCCAGCTGGGCGCCCAAGCTGGCCAGGGTGTCGTGGAGTTGGCCTGCCGTGGTGCTGGACCCGAGAGGGGTTTCGGTCTGGAGGAGCACGTGGCCAGTATCCATGTGGTCGTCGAGGAGGAAAGAGGTGACCCCCGTGGTGGCTTCGCCGTGGATGATGGCCCAGTTGATGGGGGCGGCCCCACGGTAGGCGGGCAGGAGGGCGGCATGGATGTTGAAGGTGCCAAGCGAAGGGATGGACCACAGGGCTCTAGGCAACATGCGAAAGGCCACCACGACCCCCAAATCTGGGGCGAGCTGGTGCACCTGCTCTAGGAATGCGGGGGCCTTCAGATCCTTCGGCTGCAGGAGCGGGAGCTGGAGACGCAGGGCGGCCTCGGCCACTGGGGGCGTGCGCATTCGCAGACCGCGCCCAGCAGGCTGGTCGGGGCTGGAGACCACAGCTACAATCGTGGCCCCCGCCGCCTGGAGAGCTTCCAGCGGCTTGACAGCAAAGTCGGGCGTTCCCAAGTAGAGCACCCGCAGACCAACCAGCGAAGGTGACATCAGCAGCAAGGCCTAAAGGGGAATCTGCCGCGCGCTACTTGTCGCCCTCTAGAATACGATGCCCCATCTTGTCGCGCTTGGTCTCTAGGTAGTGGCGGTTGTACTCGTTGGGGGTAATCTCGATAGGCACCACCTCGGTGATCTGGAGCCCGTAGCCCTCCAGGCCGCTACGCTTGACGGGATTGTTGGTCATGAGGCGCATCTTGGTCACGCCCAGGGCGTTGAGGATGGAAGCCCCGACCCCGTAGTCGCGTTCATCGGGCTTGAAGCCAAGCGCCACATTGGCATCCACAGTGTCCATCCCCTCGTCCTGGAGCTGGTAGGCATGGATCTTATTGAAGATCCCGATACCGCGTCCCTCTTGATTGATATAGACAAGCACCCCCTTGCCGGCCTGCTCGATACGTTGCATGGCCACGTGGAGCTGCTCGCCGCAGTCGCAGCGGTAGCTGCCGAAGATGTCGCCCGTCATGCAAGATGAGTGCACCCTGGCCAGCACGGGCTCATCGGGAGTCCAAGTACCCTTGACCAGTGCCAGATGTTCTAGACCATTGCTCTTTTGGATGAAGGGAATGACCTTGAAGGTGCCCCAGCGGGTGGGGAGGGTAGACTCGGCGCCTTTCTCGATGATGCTCTCGCGCTTGAGTCGATAGGCGATCAGGTCCTCGATGGTGATGATTTTAAAGCCATACTTGTGGGCCATGTCTATCAGCTGGGGGAGTCGGGCCATGGTGCCGTCCTCTTTGATGACCTCGATGAGAGCCGCGGCGGGCTGGAGGCCCGCCAGGCGTGTGAGGTCATAGGCGGCCTCGGTATGGCCAGCTCTGCGTAGCACGCCCTTCTCTCTGGCTCGTAGGGGGCATACGTGGCCGGGGCGGCCCAAGTCGGAAGGCTTGGTAGTAGGGTCAGCTAGTGCCAGGATGGTCTCCGCCCGATCGTGCATGGAGACCCCGGTGGTGCAGCCATTGCCGATGCGATCGACCGTGACAGTGAAGGGGGTCTCATGGGAGGAGGTGTTGTGCTGCACCTGCATGGGGAGCTCGAGGGCCTCGCATCGGGCCTCAGAGACAGGCGCGCACAGGACTCCCCTTCCATAGCGGAGCATGAAGTTGACCTTTTCTGGGGTGATCTTCTCAGCAGCGATGATCAGGTCACCCTCATTCTCGCGGTCCTTATCATCGACCACGATGACGAACTCGCCCTGCTTAAAGGCCTCTATTGCCTCATCGATGGTGCTGAGCTGCGTGCTCAAGTCCTCTTGTGTAGCCATCAGAACATCCATTTATTAGCTGTAAACGCACTGGGGCACTATTCTGTTGTATCGCGCGGTTGGGAAGGCTTGACCCGCGGCGCTTGACGGGGGCGAGCGGGCCAGGTGGGCCAGAGCCTGCCCCGGAGGAGGCTGGACTCGTTGGTCGCCCTGTAGAGCAACGCCAAGGCCACGGGGACCAGGATCCAGGTGCTGAACCACATGCCGGGCAGCACGTCCCAAGTAAGCTGGCGGGCGAATTTCTCGGTGGTGAGCGAGACGACGTAGTAGACTACAAAGAAGAGCACCGAGATGCCGGTGGGGACGCCGAAACCGCCCTTCTTGATGATGGCGCCTAGGGGCGCCCCGATGAAGAAGAAGAGGATGCAGGCCACTGAGAGGGTGTACTTTCTGTGCAACTCCACGAGGTAGCGCACCATGCGCCGTTGGTAGTAATCGTGGTCGTCGGTGAGGGACGCGAGTCCCTCCTTAGCCATCTGGGCCCGCGAGAGGGCTAGGCCCAGGTAGCGGCGGCGGTCGGGGCGCGCAGAGGCCTGGTAGATGGAGTCAAAAGGCAATGGGTGGAGCAGGAGGGTGTCGTGAAGCTGTGCTGAGCCGCGCAGTGGGGCGGTGTCGTTGGCGGGGCGGGCCGGGGCGGGCTGGGCAGCCAGGACCGCGGTAGGGGCCGGGCTCTGCGTGTCGGCAGCGAGGCTGTCGGGGCCTGGCTTTAGAGTCGCAGAGTCGACAGACTCAGGCGCGGGTCGATAGCGCAACTGGCGCAGCACTAGGCGAAGGCGGCGCTGGTGGCAGGTGTCGATAATCTGCCTGACGGAGTCGGCGTAGTGACGGATCTGGGCCACGTTCATGGCCATGTAGTCATCCTTGAAGAGGTTTTCGTCCTCGCGTTTGAAGTCGAACCCCTCGAGCTTCTGCAGGCCTACTTGACGTTTGAACTGCACCCTTCTGGCCGGCAGGGCGGCCTCTTGGGCGTAGAAGGCGTTGGGTTCGAGTTCTTCGTAGGCGCAGCCGGAGAAGAGCTCCACGCGGAGGCTTTGCTGGTCGGCGGCCATGTCGATGTTGCCCGAATCGGCGACGGTGACCGCCACGTTGCCCAGCCCGGCGGAGTGATCGTAGATCATGATGCCAAACATCATGGCGGGCTTTTTGCGGACGGAGTCGACCCGGATGGTATAGTTTTCGATGCCGTTATAGAACATGCCCGGGCGGATGATGAGCTCGGGTTTTTTCTGGCGCATGCTGTAGATGAGGGAGTCCATCTTCCGGCAGGCCACGGGCGCCACGTTGTTACCAATGAAGAACGCAAGCACCGCAATCATTGTGCTCACCACGGCCATGGGGGCTAGGATGCGGACCAAGGAGATTCCTGCGGCCTTCATGGCCAGCAGCTCGCTATGCTCGCCCAAGTTGCCCATGGTCATCAGGGCGGCCAAGAGCAATGCCAGCGGCATGGCCATGGGGATGAGGGTCACGGCCGCATAGCCCATGAGCTCCAGGATGAGGTCTATGGTGAACCCTTTGCCGACCAGCTCATCGATGTACTTCCATAGGAACTGCATGACCATGATGAACATCACGATGAGAAACGTGAGCACCATGGGGCCCAAGAATGCCCGGAGCAGGAGACGATGAAGGCGGTACAAGGCCGAGGCAAGTATTTGTTGACAAAGGTAGAGAATATTCTCTTAGGCGGGCTTGGGGCTGAAGGGGGAAGAAGTGGTAGCCCAACAGGGGGTGCGGGGCGGGCGAATTAGACAAATGGGGGGTGCTGCACGGCGATGCCCAAGGAAAGAGAACCTAGCCCCATACGGGAATAAAGAAGGGTCTACTCCTCCGCGCCGCGGAGGAGTAGACCCACAGTTCGAGCCAATGCGAGGTAGTCTACCGGAGGCGCGCGAAGGCTACTAGCAGCCAGATAAAGGCAGCGAGAGCAGCTACAGTGCCGATGGCCATAAGGGTGGTGGCCAGAGGGACAACGAGGTGCTCGATTTTCAACAAGGCCCCTGCGAGCGTCACGACTATACTCGCGGCAAGCAACCACACCGGGGCAGCGTTACTATGCAGAAATCCCCTACTCTGAATATTTTCCATGATAACACCTCAAAATTTTAAGACGAAACTACTGTTGACACGTACAGGAAGCGGCAATGAGAAGCCGGACAGAGAGGTTGGTCTCATAGACCACTCTACCGACAAAATCGTTACAGAATTCATCTGTCTACGCTTGGGTAAGCGTAACACTACGCTCACCATTGGCCGGTTTTTCTGCATCTACTGCACTACACGAGGCGATGATTGGAGCAATCATCATCACTCCCATCAAACACCACTTAGACATGATATTGATACATTAAAACTACACCGACCTGACCATACAGTCTCCCATGGCTCGATAGGTGAGAAGGCGGCTCGTCTGCGCAATGCAAATATAGCAAATTCTAAGCAGGTTGCAATAGGGTGCTAGGGATTCTTGAAAGTAGCTCATTTCCAGGTTTTTGCTGACACCAACGGCACAAGGTGAGCGGGAAAGCTGGCGTAGCCTAGGAAGAAGCCGGGCGTGTCCACTGGCAGTGGACACGCCCGGGATTAAAGGCGTGGGTAAGCGCGATACCTACCAAACGCGCTGGGCGTTGGCTCTGGGCGGATAGAGCTGGAAAGGAAGGCGGGCCTGGATGCCCCGCATCTGCTCCACTTGGCGGAGCAGCTCCACCTGCTCATCCACGAGGGGCAGCTGGGCATTTTGGCTTGCGCTGCCGAAGCCCCCCATGAGGGTTTTGAGATATTTTTTGAGGAATTGGTCTTTCACCTTGGGATAGGCGTTGACGCGGTAGGCAGTGGAGGCGTGGAGCTGGAGGCCCCTCCCACGGGCTCTTGAGGCCCTTGCTATTGATGCTACCTTCCTGTCGGTTCGATGGGGGGCAGCGTCAGCAAGGAGGCCTTCTTTGTGGTGATGAGCCTTGACCGGGAGGGGCGGAGGGATATTGTTGGGGTGTATAATAACCCCACGGAGGGGAGCGGTATTTGGGGGGAGTTCTTCGGGGACTTGAAGCGCCGGGGGCTAGAGGAAGTCGGCCTGATCATTTCGGATGAGCTCAATAGTATAGAGGAGGTAGCGAGGCAGCACTTCCCGGGGGCAGAGGTCCAGCTCTGCGCCGTGCATCTCCGAAGGGAGCTGACACGAAAGGTTCGGCCGAGAGACAAGTCTGCCTTCACGGGGGAACTCCATGAGGTTTCTGGCTACGGGAGCGCCGGGCGCGCTCCCCTGGAGTGGGTGATGCGCTTCAGGGCCTTTGCCGATCGCTGGGGGGGGGGGCACTACCCCTTCCTCTCTAAAGTCGCGCGCGGGGAGCGGATCAAGTACTACTTCACCTACCTCAAGTACGACGTGAGGGCCCGGAGGTATATCCACAGCACCAACTGGCTGGAGCGCTTCAATCGGGAAACAAAAAAGGGGCACGGTACAAGCGCGCCCTCCCGAGCGTAAAATCGGCCCTCCATCTCATCGGTAGCATAGCAACGAACGCCACCTACCTGAGGAAAAGAATAGGGGCCCTCTCTGCCGGGCTGACGAGAGTAGATGAATGGTAAACAGCATGATGCGCTTTACTTCCCGACACAAAGGTATCAACCCAAAAGGATACGGCAAGGCGGTGCCTCCGCTTCGCTCCGACAGCCTTGCCCTAATTCTTTTTAGGTTTATTTTTTGTTTTTTACGGGAAGCAAAGCGAAAAGATAGGTACATCTGAAGTTCAAAGAGACGTTCTGCCTTACACACTTTTTGGGATACTACCTTGAATCACCGTATTCTAAAGGGAACTAAAGGAATGCGAGTTCAACGTAGGGATTGTACGGGAGGGTTCCGCCGGTCACTCTTCTATACCGTTTCACCCTTATGGCAATAGGCTGAATGGCTAAAGATTTTCGGCTTCAGTACTCGTTCTACTGATAGGACTGCATTGATGCGCAAACCCAGGAGGGGGAAGTGTGTGGGGGGCTAGTCTCCTATTTCATGACGCGTAGCTACCCTTCTAGCTGTAGCGGGGTGCCTCTGTATAGCTATACCCCTGCATTGAACTAGAGCTAAGAGACCATCCATTTTCACATTCTGCTATGGCCGAGTTCGGCTGTAGTCTTAGCTTGGGCTTATACCGAGGCGTTATGAGGGCTAATACGGCGCGGGCGGACACGCTGGTCCGCCCGCATACCCCGTAGTATATCCTGTGTGTGTGTTTAGCGTTTTACTACCTGCATCACTCTAGCCCCATCTTGCGCGACCATACGCACCATGTATACTCCGCTGGGCCACCCGTCAGCGGCTATCTCGATACGTGGTTCGCCGTGTGGGGTGTAGGTTTGCATCAGTGTTCCCGCCACGCTGTACACCTCCACACGTATAGCCGAAGAGGTTCCCTCAAGCGTTAACGTATTGTGCATGGGGTTAGGCACTACCCGCACCTCGGCAAGCAGCGTGCTTTCCACGGCTGAAATATCGGCGACTCCGTCTTCTACTATGGTAAAAGGATGCCACCACGTTTTTCCATTACTCTCTATTTTCGCTTTTTCTCCCAGCCTTACGTGGAGAATGGCGGGTTGCGCTATGTTCTTGAATGCATCGTCGCTCACATTGCAATTAGCAGCCGCAAGCCAAACTACATCGTTAAGCGCAGCGCAGCTGCCAAAAGCATTCAGCCCAATTTCGGTTACACTGCTAGGAACGGTAATTTTTGTAATCTTTCTACAGCCAGAAAAGGCTTCGTCCTTAATGGTTCTCACACCCTTTTCAATGGTCACCTCCTTGAGGTTCCCGCAGTCCTTGAATGCGCCGCATCCAATGGTTTGCGCGCCGATTTTGAGGGAGGCCAGCGCGCTGCATCCCTCAAATGACCCTTCGCCCGAAAAGGTATTCTCGTTCCCCACAACGGTTTCTACCGTGGCGGGGATGACTAGCGACTCAATGCTTTTGCACCCGCCAAAGACCTGGTAGGCGATGGTTCTCACACCCTCCTCAATGGTCACCTCCTTGAGGTTCTCGCAGCCCTTAAATGCGGCTCGCCCGATGGTCTTCGCGCCGATTTTAAGGGTGGCCAGTGCGCTACACCCCTCGAAGGACCCTTCGCCCGAAAAGGTATTCTCGTTCCCAGCTAGGGTTTCCACCGAGGCGGGGATGACTAGCGACTCGATGCTCTTGCATCCGTAGAAGGCTTGGTAGGCGATGGTCTTCACGCCCTCCTCAATGGTCACCTCTTTGAGGTTCTCGCAGCCCTTGAATGCATAGCGTCCAATGGTTTGCGCGCCGATTTTGAGGGAGGCCAGTGCGCTGCACCCCTCAAATGATCCTTCGCCCGAAAAGGTATTCTCGTTCCCCACAACGGTTTCCACCGTGGCGGGGATGACTAGCGACTCGATGCTCTTGCACCCATAGAAGGCTTGGTAGCCAATGGTCTTCACGCCCTCCTCAATGGTCACCTCCTTGAGGTTCTCGCAGCCCTTGAATGTGCTGCGTCCAATGGCTTGCACGCCGATTTTGAGGGAGGTCAGTGCGCTGCACCCCTCGAATGATCCTTCGCCCGAAAAGGTATTCTCGTTCCCCGCTAGGGTTTCCACCGAGACGGGGATGACTAGCGACTCGATGCTCTTGCACCCATAGAAGGCTTGGTAGGCGATGGTCTTCACGCCCTCCTCAATGGTCACCTCCTTGAGGTTCTCGCAGCCCTTGAATGCGCCGCGCCCGATGGTCTTCGCGCCGATGCTGAGGGTGGTCAGCGCGTTGCACCCCTCGAAGCTCCCTCGGGTCGTATGGAGGTCCTCGTTCCCCACAACGGTTTCCACCGTGGCGGGGATGCGCAGCGACTCAATGCTCTCGCACCCGCCAAAGGCCTCGAAGCGGATGGTTTTCACGCTCTCCTCAATGGTCACTGTCTTGAGGTTTTTGCAGTTTTTGAAGGCGGCCCTCCCGATGGTCTTCACGCCGATGCTGAGGGTGGTCAGCGCGTTGCACCCCTCGAATGACCCTTCGCCCGAAAAGGTATTCTCGTTCCCCGCTAGGGTTTCCACCGAGGCGGGTATGACTAGCGACTTGATGCTCTTGCATCCGTAGAAGGCTTGGTAGGCGATGGTCTTCACGCCCTCCTCAATGGTCACCTCCTTGAGGTTCTCGCAGCCCTTGAATGCGCCGCGCCCGATGGTCTTCGCACTAATTTTGAGGGAGGTCAGTGCGTTGCACCCCTCGAATGATCCTGCGCCTGAAAAGGTATTCTCGTTCCCCACGACTGTTTCCACCGTGGCGGGGATGACTAGCGATTTGATGCTCTTGCATCCGTAGAAGGCTTTGTAGCCAATGGTCTTCACGCCCTCCTCAATGGTCACCTCCTTGAGGTTCTCGCAGCCCTTGAAGGCGGCCTGCCCGATGGTCTCAATGCCGCTGCTAATGGTCACTTTAGTCAGGTCTCTACCATATCTTGTAAATGCATCTTCTGCAATCTCAACAACCTTAATGCTTCCATTATCTATTAGGGCAGGGATGCTGATTTCTCCAATCGTTTTATCTTTCGGTTTAATCCGATACACATCGGCTCCATCCATTTTCTGTACCAACCACGTTACGCCGTTTACAGCGTATTCCGTCCAACCTTGCTGTGCTTGCCCCTTTGCATTCCATGCGCCCAGCGCAAAAAGCACCATTAGTGCCATCACTCGTACGAACTGCGTCATAATTCTATCCAATTTTTAAGTGTATCGTCAAATCCGCCGTGAAGGTACGTGAAGTTTTTTGATGCGACGCCCCCATCGTCCGTTGGCTGATTCTTTGCGTAATCATACTGTGCGTGGCGTGCATTTCCGTAGGGCAATAATCAGAAAGTGCACCACGCCGCGGCTCCCAATTGATTCCCATGGACCCGTATCTAAGCCGTATCAAACCCAATTATCTCCGAGAATAATTGGGTTTGATACGATGGGGGAACGGGGTAGATGGGGTAGGCATGCGCTGCGCATTAGCGGGAGAGGTTTATGGATTGCATTTCACATCAGTGCGCCATCTAGAACAAAAACGAAGGTTGGTTGTATCTTAGCGTGAGGGGGCGATCGGGAAAGCTGGCGTAGCCTAGGAAGAAGCCGGGCGTGTCCACTGGCAGTGGACACGCCCGGGATTAAAGGCGTGGGTAAGCGCGATACCTACCAAACGCGCTGGGCGTTGGCTCTGGGCGGATAGAGCTGGAAAGGAAGGCGGGCCTGGATGCCCCGCATCTGCTCCACTTGGCGGAGCAGCTCCACCTGCTCATCCACGAGGGGCAGCTGGGCATTTTGGCTTGCGCTGCCGAAGCCCCCCATGAGGGTTTTGAGATATTTTTTGAGGAATTGGTCTTTCACCTTGGGATAGGCGTTGACGCGGTAGGAGTCGAGGGCCGCGAGCTCTGCCGCGGTTTTGATAGCCGACTGCAGGCCAGCAATGGAGTCAACCAGGCCGTTGGCCCTGGCCTGCTCGCCTGTCCATACGCGGCCCTGGCCTATGGAATCGACATAGGTCAGGCGCAACTTACGTCCATCGGCCACCCGGGTGGTGAAAGTGCCATAGACACGTTCTACCATATCCTGGAGGACTTTATTTTCCTGGTCGCTCATGCCGCGGAAGAGGGAGCCTAGGTCTGCATGCTGGTGGGTTCTTACAGGCTGCGGGGTGAGCCCGAGCTTATCGGCAAAGAGGGACTCGGCGGTAAAGAAGAGGCCGAAGACCCCGATGGAGCCGGTGAGGGTGGTGCGGTCGGCGAATATGCGGTCGGCCCCGCTGGCAATATAGTAGCCCCCGGAGGCGGCCATGGAGCCCATAGAGACTACGAGGGGCTTTTCCGCTTTGAGGAGTTCGAGGGCGCGCCAGATTTCCTCGGAAGCCAGCGCGCTCCCGCCGCCCGAGCAGATGCGCAGCACCACGGCGTGGATGTCGTCATCGGTGCGGAGTTCGTTAATGAGGTCGATGAAGCCCTGGGAGCCGATCTCACGCTCGGTGCCATCGGTTTGCACGATGTTGCCCTGGGCGTAGAGCACGGCCACGCGGGGCGCATTGGGCCTGTTCTTGGCGCGGTGTCGGCTGGCGTACTCCACGTAGTCCTCGAAGTCAACGAAGTTGGGGGTGGTGGTGTCGCGTTGGCCCGACTTGGCGATGAGCAGGGAGTCGAGCTGATCGATGTAGGCCTCGGCGTCGATGAAGCCGGCCTTGAGCGCACGGTCGGCCCCCGTGAGGTAGACGTTGTTGGCGAAGGCATTGAGGGAATCTACGGGGATATGGCGGGCCTCAGCGACGGTTTGGGTAAAGAAGCCAAAGAGGCCATTGAGGTAGGAGAGGATCTGCTCGCGGTTGGCCTCACTCATGCGGTTGGAGATGCAAGGCTCGACGGCCGACTTGTATTTGCCGTGTCGGACGACCTGGGGCTCGATGCCCAGCTTGTCGAAGAGGTCTTTCATGTAGAGGACGGTGGTGGACAAGCCCGACCAAGAAAAGTCGCCCGCTGGGTTCATGAAAATGCTATCCGCGGTGGAGGCCAGCAGGTAGTTAAACTGGGAGAAGCTGGGGGCGTAGGCATAGATGAACTTCCCCGGCACCTGGGCGAATTCCTGGAGCTTGGCTAGCAGTTCCTCGGAGCTGTAGAAGTCTAGGGCGAAGTCGGAACAATCCAAGTAGATCCCTGTGATTTTGTCGTCGACCATGGCGTGGTCGATGGCCTCTAGGGCCGGGAGCAGCTCGATCTGGTCGTAGCTTGCTTTGCTGGGCAGGCGAGAGAAGGAGAAGGGCGAGGAAAAATACGCGCGTTCGACAATAGGCTGCCCTAGGTTAATCCGTAGGATAGAGTGAGGCTCCACCGTGGGTCCAGAATCCGAGGCGGCGACCAAGAGGATAAAGGGCAACATGGCCAACAGGGAGAGCAGCGAGAGCAGGAGATAGCCCACAATCACTGCGAGCACCATTTTGAAGAAGGACTTCATGGGCGTGTTAGATTATGCAACGCGCGAAGTTAGTATTTATCACCGAGGCGCGGCATGTGGCCAGCAGGCAAGGGGGTGGGGCTAGAGGGAGACATTGAAGTCCACATCGAAGCCCCAATTGTAGGGCTTGAGCTTGGATAGGTGGTCGCCCCAGGGGCTATAGTTGGCGGAGAGGAGGATGCTGATCATGGGAGGCAGGCGGAGGAGGTGTAGATCAATTCCCCAAGAGAGGCCAATGGCGCGGAGCTGTTGCCAACCATTGGAGTTGGAGCGGAAACGCGTGTAGGCGCCCGAGAGGTTGAGGTAGATGCGCTTAAAATAGGCCAGGACTCCCCATCGCAGGTCGGGGTAGGCTAGGGGGAGGGTATAGTCGGCGGCGGCCATCCAGGCCTTGGTGGCATCCTGCCCTAGGGCGGAGGGGAAAAGCCCCCGGCCTCGGCTAGGGGCAGTGAATAGGGCGCGATAGGTGGCATGCGTTTGGTCCACGTAGCTTCCCGAGAGGCGGAAAGAGTGGTTAGTGTAAAAGCCCGGGAGGTAGAGCGTGGTGCCGGCGCGCAGCAGCTCCCCGAAGAGGGCCTGGGGGAAGAGTACATGGACTCCGTAGGCCGAGAGTTGCAGGCCGAAACGGGGGTAGAGGTCTCGTGGGGCTTTGACCTGTGTGGCGGCGGTGGTCAGGCCATAGCGTAGCTTGAGTAAGCCCTGGAAGGCCGATGGGGCGCTAGGGGGGAAATAGGTGTCGTTGGTGGCCTGTATGGCCACGAGGGGGGCAAGGTAGAAGCTCCAGGCCCCTTGGCGGAGGTGCAAGGGGAGGTTGAGCGCGAGCGTGCCCTGTAGGGCCAGGTCGTTGGAGTAGGTGCTCTGGGTGGAATAGGTCACGGCGCGTGCGCCCCCATAAACGATCTGGGCTTCTATACGTGGCCAGAGGGCATCGTAGAGCACGTGGAGCTGAGCACCGTGGTAGCCATTGTAGAAGTAGGAGGCGGTGGCGGCCAAGGAGCCGAGGGAGTTCTGCGAGTAGAGCGAGAAGCCCCAGGTGGGAGCAGGAGTTCCGCCGAGGGCATCGAAGTGGAGGGGTGCCCAGCTGTGTACGCGGATGGCGTGGGTAAAACGAGAGTAGGGCTTGGAGCGCACGGGGCGCGCAAGGGAATCTGGCGTGTGGGGCCCGTGATCGACAGGCCGGAGTGGGAAGATGGGCTCGGCGGGCTTGAGCTCCAGCACAGGCTCTAGGGAGAGGGAGTCTAGCTGCTGGTAGCGGTAGCCGTTGACGGTGTAGCGTGCGAGCATAAGGGACGCCGGTGTGCGTGCGTTGAGGTCCTCGACGCCATGGTTGGCTAGGGGGATACGGTAGAACTGGGTGGGGGGGTGTAGCCCGTCGGTGGACGCGAAATAGGGCTGTATGCGTCCCCGGTGGCTCATGGTGAAGAAAAAGCCCGAATCGGTGGGCTGGAGGTTGGAGATGTCGAGTAGCTGTGGGGGTAAGAGCGCGATGAGGGAATCGGTGTCCCAGCAGTACGCGAAGAGCAAGGTGCCCTGATCGTTGACCGCGCGGAGGAGCGTGAGCTGCTTGGAGGTGTGGTTGACGGCTTCCCGCAGTTCGAGGGACTGGTGTATCTTGGCCGTGCGTAGTAGTCTTCCGTTGGCTAGGGCACGCATCTGTAGTTCTTGATGCCCATTAGGGGCCACGGAGATGGCAGTAAAGGTGGAGTCGCCGTGCAGGATGTCGGGAGAGAGGAGCATGGCGCCCCGGGTGAGCCTTCTGAGCTTGCCCGCGGGCAGGGAGGCGAGGTAGACATCGGCCGAGGCCAGCAGGGCCCAGCGGGAGTGTTGCCTGAATTCTGGCCAGATGACTAGGTTATTGCGGTAGCGTGGACGGCCGAGCAGGCTGCCAGGGCGGAGCAGGCGTTTTTTTGTATGGGTTGCCTGGTCGAGTCGATAGAGGCCCATGGTGTGGGATAAGTCCCAGTGCCAGTAGTAGAGGTAGTGGGCATTGGGGGCGAGGTGGGGGTAGCGCTGGTCTTCGAAGTGCGCGAGGGGCTCAGCTGGCGGCAGCTCGCCCGGCTCGGTGCGTTGGCGGAAGACGGAATCGAGGGCGAGGAAGGCGGAATCAAAAAGATTTCTTATCCCGACGCCGGCATACTTTTTTAGCGCGAAGTGGTAGGGAAGGATGTAGTGGAGATGTCGGGTGGCATACTCGAATACTTGGGGCCAGAACTGTTCACCGTAGCGGTCGTAGGCATATTCCACTAGGAGCGAGCCGAAGGTGTAGTGGTTTGGCATGTAGTAGCGGAAGCTGCGATTGAGATACTGGTCGTAATTTCTGGGAGTGCCGTTGAGCAGGTCGGCTCGGTAGGCCTGTAGGTGGTTAGCCTCCATGGCTCGTCCGAAGCGTCCGAAGCGGCTTTCGCTGTGGATGGCATCGCCTTCCAGGAGCCATGGTGGTGCGATGGCAGAGGCCAACGCGACGTTGGCCTGGCCCAGGAGGAAATATAGGGCTCTGAACCAGGCCTTGTCGAGGGCTTCCATCTGGGCGTAGTGTCGTATTTCGTGTGCGACGAGGTGTTGGAGCCACGGTCTGGGAGTGGCCAGTTCGCCTGCCGTCAGGGGGTAGAGTTCCATGCGCGAGGGCGTCCAGGCCACCATACCGTTGGCGTTGGGGGTGAGGCCCCGCAGGAGGATGGGAAAGGGTCGGTTTCGTTGCTTGGAGAGGGCGGTGAGGTGGTGGTAGCGCGCTAGGTAGTCCGCTGCCAGCCCCGCGAGGGAGTCTTGGTGTGGCTGGTAGATGACCCTGAATGGTGGTAGTACGATTTGCTTGAGGGGGCCGTTGAGGGGCTCTGTGCCCCCGATGTAGAACTGCGCGCTTGCGGGGGCTAGGACTAGCAGGACGAGCCACAGGCCGAAGAGCCTGCGCAGGGCGATGTGCGTGCGCCGACAGATCGACTCATCTTTTCGCATGGCGTAGCGAGGGCTAATGGTAGTAGCGCAAGATGGCTTCTGCCACAGCCAAATCCTGGGGGTAGGTGATCTTGAGATTCCACGTCTCGCCCTCCACTAGGGCGACATTGACGTTGGGGTAGAAACGTGTGACGACGGAGGCATCGTCGGTGGCATGGCAGGAGCCCATTGCGTTGGCGGCGTGGTAGGCACGGCGCAGGATGTCGATGTGGAAACCTTGAGGAGTCTGGACGGCGCGCAATCGGTCGCGTGGAGGCATGCGCTCAATGCACCCTTGGGCATCGACCATGACCATGGTATTGCGGCTTTCGACCACGGGGATGGCCATCTCGCAGTGGTCTAATGCTTTCAGGACTCTATTGGCCAAGATCAAAGAGACCAGGGGTCGGGCAGCGTCGTGGATGAGGACGTTGGCCTTGGAGGAGACGTCGTCTAAGGCCGCGAGGCCTGCGCTGGTAGAGGCCATGCGGGAGGCTCCGCCCGCTACCACGCGCACGGCCAAGTGCGGGGCGCAATGCCCAGCCTCCTGCTTTACGTGGGCCTCCATGCCGCTGGGGGTAACCACTACCACGCCATCTAGGCCCTGGCACTCGCTGAGCGTGCGCAGGGAGTGGGTGAAGACCTCTTGGCCGTTGAGGTTAAGGAATTGCTTGGGGGCCGTGCCCCCGAAACGCCGGCTCTCTCCTGCAGCTAGGAGGATTATCCAATTCATCACCTAGAGGAATGCGTCGTAAGCTGTTTTAGGCGCAACAGGCAATAGTGCCGTAGTGGTTTGAGGAGAAGGATGCAGCCTCCCCCATAGACTACGGCAAAGGTAGTACATTTTAGTAGGAAGGCGGTCAGGGGGGTGCATGAGGTCCAGCAGGCGGCTGCGGCCAATGCCGCGAGGCATAGGAGAAGGGCGATGAGGGCAGCTCTTAGGAAATTAGGCCAATCCACGATGTTGCGAAAGCGCACCAGGTAGTAGGTTTGCAGAGCCAGCTCTGGGATAACGTAGGCCCAGACAGCTCCCAAGGCCCCCCAGCGAGGGATAGTGTAGAAGTAAGCGAGGAGGCTGAGGAGGCAGGTGGAACCCATGCCTTGCAGCAGGGCTTTCTCACGTCCCATGGCTAGGCCAATATAGTAGAATCCGCAGCCCGTGAGGGCCACGGGCAGGCAGGCGATCCGCAGGATGGTATGGGCCCCGGGGAAGGAAGGGCCGAGCAGGAAGTGGCAGACCTCGTTAGCCGTGGCCACGAGCCCCCCGGCTAGGAATAGTGCGGTAATAAAGCCGAAGTAGTGTACTTGCTGGGCAGCCTGGAGGAACTGTGTGCGGTCGGGCTTATTCCAGAGGTTTGCCCATCGTGGTAGGCTCACATTGCCTAGGACGTTGGCAGCCATGATGGCGATTTTGGCAAAACGCATGGGGTAATCGTAGAGGGCCACCTGCTGCTTATTGGCCAGGTAGCCCAGCAGGAGTCGATCTTGTGAGGTGGCGATGATAGCCACTAGGGAGGGCAGGAATATGCCGAAACTTTCGCGGAGCACCCGTTGGCGGATGTCGTGCCAGGAAGAGAGGAGGAGGCGCAGCTGGTAGCGACGCAGGCCAAGCCAGAAGAACAGATTGCTCAGCAGCACGGTGCCCTGCTGGACGAGGATATAGAGCCCTAGGTCACGCTGTGAGCGTACACAGGCGAAGGTGAGCAGCAATCCCATAGCCCTCATGGCGAAGGTGCGCAGGGCCACAGCGCCGAAACGCTCAAGGCCAGCATAGAGCCAGGAGAGATCGGTGAGTCCAGCTAGCATAGTCAGGTTGAAGAGCAGGTAGTAGCCTAAACAGCCGTCAGGTTGTAGCAGGGCCCAGAGGTTATACAGCAGCGTGGCGGCGAGGCCAAAGGTGAGCTGGTAGGCGAGGCAATCGGAGAAGGCCAGCTGGAGCGTGGCGTGATGCTCGCGGGCCTTGGCCACTCTTCGCACCCCATAGGCCATAATGCCCAGCTGTCCAAGGGTGGAGCAGTACATGGCGGCTGCAAAGCCAAAGGAGTGGATGCCTAGGCGCTCGCTGCCCAGAACGCTGGTTACGTAGGGGAGCACCAGCAGGCCAATGAGCACGTTTGAGGCCTGCATGAGGGCCACATAGAAGGCATTACGCACTATTCGCATGGCCGGGCAGGAGTAGGGGCAAGCGCGGGGCGGGGCATCGCAGCTAGGTGCGCCGAGGTGCAGCAGGGGCCATTCTGGGCAGATGCCAGAGCAGGTAGCGGAGCAAGCGCCAGACGCACCAGCCAATCAGCGCGCCCACCAGGGCGCCCCCCAGGATATCGCCGGGGAAATGCACCCCCATGAAAATGCGGCTGCAGGAGACCAATGCAGCCCAGAGCAGGAGCGTCCAAGTGAGCCAACGGTGTCGCAGGTAGAGCGCAATAAAAGTGGCAACGGCAAACACGTTGGCGGCATGGGAAGAGATGAAGCCATAGAGTCCGCCACAGTGGCCATCGGGCAACCATACCTGGCCTTGGAGCAAGGGGTCGTGGCAGGGGCGAAGGCGTTGGAAGACATTCTTAAAGGCCATCACAGAGAGTCTATCGGCCAATAGGACGCAGAGTCCTGTCCCCACGAGGAGCCACAGCAGCCCCTTGCTGCCCTTGTAGTACCAGGCGAGGGCCATGAGGAAGAGGTAGAAGGGCAACCAGGTGAGCTTGCCCGAGACGAAGGTCATGAGGGCATCGGAGAGGGGCGTGTGGAGGGAATTGATGGCCAGGAAGAGAGCCCTATCACAGGCTAGCAGCTGTTCGAGCATGGCTAGTCGATATGGAGTTCACGCCAGAGCATGTCTCTGAGCGAGAGCAAGCCCTCCCCGGCAAGGGCGGAGATGAAGATGTAGGGCAACTGGGTTGGCAGCGCCTGCTCGATGGAGCGTCGGGCGTTTTTGTCGATGAGGTCGCACTTGGTAATTGCCACGACGAAGCGTTTTTGGAGCAGCTCAGGGTTGTATTGCTCTAGTTCGCCGCGCAGGAGTCGGAATTCAGCGGCCACGTCTGGGGAGGTGGCAGGTATGAGGAAGAGTAGGATAGAGTTTCGCTCGATATGACGGAGGAAGCGCAAGCCGAGGCCTTTGCCCTCATGGGCGCCCTCGATGATACCAGGGATGTCGGCCATGACGAAGGACTGGTTGTCCCGGTACTCCACGATGCCCAGGTTGGGCTCGAGGGTGGTGAAGGGGTAGTCGGCGATTTTAGGTCTTGCGGCTGAGAGCGTGGCCAGCAAGGTAGATTTGCCAGCATTGGGCAGCCCCACGAGCCCCACATCGGCCAGGAGCTTGAGTTCGAGGGTGACCCAGCCCTCCTGACCGGCTTCCCCTGGCTGGGCGAAGCGTGGTGTTTGGCGCGTGGCGGAGCGGAAATGCCAATTGCCTAGGCCGCCTCTTCCGCCCTTTTTGATGATGAGCTGCTGTCCGTGTTCGAGAACCTCACCGAGCACTTGGCCCGTTTCCCCGTCTTTGGCCAAGGTGCCTAGCGGCACCTGTAGGATGATAGATTTCCCGTTGGCGCCCGAGCTACGCTGCTTACCCCCTGGCTGTCCGTTCTCGGCGAAGGCGTGCTTATTGAACTTGAGGTGGATGAGGGTCCACATCTGCTGGTTTCCCTGGATGATCACATCGCCGCCGAGCCCCCCGTCGCCTCCGTCGGGCCCGCCCTTAGGGACGAATTTTTCTCGTCGGAGATGCGTACTGCCTGCGCCTCCATTGCCAGAGCGGCAGTAGATGCGGACGTAGTCGATGAAGTTGCTCTCGGGCATAGGGGCGCTGCGACTAGATATGATCGAGGATGTCGAAGATGCGCTGGGAGATTTGCGCGATGGCGCCGGTGCCGTCGACCTCACGGAGCTTGCCCTGGTGCTGGTAGTAGGCGGCCACAGGCATAGTCTGCTGCTGGTAGACCTCGATGCGATTGCGTATGATGGACTCGTCTTGGTCATCGGGTCTTCCGCTCGTGCGACCGCGGTTGAGCAGGCGCTTGAGGAGCTCGGCCTTTGGGACTTCGAGCTGGATCATCACGTTGATGCGCATGGCATGCTGGGTGAGCATGTCGTCGAGCTGCGCGGCCTGGGCCGAGGTTCGTGGAAAGCCATCAAAGAGAAAGCCCTTGGCCTCGGGGTGCGCTTGGAGCTTCTGGGCGATGATGTCGACCACCATGGAGTCGGGGACCAGCTCCCCGCGGTTCATGAAGGCCTTGGCCTGCTTGCCTAAATCGAAGCCGCTGGCGATGGCCTGCCGGAGGATGTCGCCTGTGGAAAGCTGCAGGATGCCGTAGCGCTGGGTCAAGAACTCGGCCTGGGTACCCTTACCGGCCCCTGGAGGCCCAAAGAGGATAACGTTGAGCATTGCTGTAGAGGGATTATTGTTGGAGGATGTAGAGGCCGGGCAGATTGCGCCCTAGGCCATCGTAGTCGAGGCCATAGCCAATGACGAATTTATTGTCGATGGACTGGCCCACGTAGTCGAGCTGGAAGTGTTCTTTAAAGGCCTCGGGCTTGAAGAACATGGTGGCGATCCGCACGCTTGCGGCCCCGGCCTCACGCAGGCGGACAAGTAGCTGGGCCATGGTCAGGCCGGTATCGACAATGTCTTCCACTACGACCACATGGCGACCTGCAATGGGCTTACGTAGGCCGAGGAGCTCCTGGGTGTGGCCCGAGGATCCTAGGCCGCTGTAGGAGCTGTAGCGCACGAACTCCACCTCGACAGGCCCGCAGTAGGCCCTCAGGAGGTCAGCGGCGAACACAAAGGCCCCGTTGAGCATGCAAAGAAAGAGGGGTAGCTGTACCCCCTCGAGGTCGTGCTGGATCTGCTGGGCCACGCGTTGCACATCGGCTTGGATGGCCTCATGCGAGCGGTAAGGAATAAAAGTGTGGCCCCATACTACGACATTGGGCATGGTGCTAGCGGGGATTAAGACTCATATTTAGGCCCACGAATAATGCCGCGGGAGGAGCCCCGGACGAAGTCGATGACCGCCTGGCTTTCGGCGGTAAGCTGGAGGTCGGAGACGATCCGCTCGATGCCCTGGGAGAAGTTGAGACCTTCGCGGTAAAGGAGACGGTAGGCCTCCTGGAGGATAAGGATTTGGGATTGGGTGAAGCCGTGCCGACGCAATCCGATGACGTTGAGGCCCATGTAGGCCAGGGGTTCGCGGCCAGCCATGACGAATGGCGGCACGTCCTTATTGACCTTACTGCCGCCCTGGATCATCACGTGCCTGCCGATGCGGGTGAACTGGTGTACGAGTACGCCACCCGAGAGGTTGGCATAATCATCGATTTCCACCTCGCCGGCAACCTGGGAGGCGTTGCCGATGATGATGTGGTTACCGAGGATGCAGTCGTGGGCCACATGAGAATAGGCCATGATGAGGCAATCTTGCCCTACGCGGGTGATGCCGCGGGACTTGGTGCCCCGGTTGACAGTAGCGGACTCGCGGACTACGGTTCCATCGCCCAGCTCGGCGGTGCTATATTCGCCTGCGAACTTTTTGTCCTGCGGGATAGCCGCGATGACGGCCCCTGGGAAGATCTTGCAGCCATTACCGATCCTGGCCCCGGGGAGGAGGGTGGCGTGTGGGGCAATCCAGCAATCGGTGCCGAGCTCCACATCGGCCCCGAGGTAGGCGAACGGTTCGATTTGGGAACCCTGTCCGATCTTGGCCGAGGGGTGGACGTACGCTTGAGGACTCACACTCATAGCTACTGGCTTAACTTTTAGTTACTTGGGCCACCATATCGCCCTCCACCACGAGTGCATTGCCCACAAAGCCCTCGCCGTGCATGGTGGCGATTTCCCGTCGGATAGGCGCGGTGAGCGTGAGGCGGAGTATGAGCGTATCGCCTGGGACGACTTTTTGACGGAAGCGGACGTGGTCGATTTTGAGGAAATAGGTGGAGTAGTTCTGGGGGTCGGGCACGGCGTTGAGAACCAAGATGCCCCCGGCTTGCGCCATGGCCTCCACCTGTAGCACCCCAGGCATGATGGGCTGGCCGGGGAAATGGCCCACGAAGAAGGGTTCGTCCATGGTGATGTTCTTGAGGGCGATGACCGTGTTGCTGGTAAGGCTGAGAACCTTGTCTACCAAGAGGAAGGGGGGCCTATGGGGCAGCAGGGTCATGACGCGCTGCACGTCCATCATGGGCGGCTCGTTGAGATTGACCATGGGGCCCTGTGGGTGGTTTCTTGTGTCGAGGTAGGCCTGTCGGATCTGCTTGGCCAGGGCGGTGTTATGGCAGTGGCCTGGGCAACGCGCCACGACTCGACCCCTGATGCGACAGCCCACCAAAGCCAAGTCGCCCAGCAGATCGAGCAGCTTATGGCGGGCGGGCTCGTTCTCATAGACAGGGGGCCTAACGCTCAGGATGCCCTTACCGTGGATGGCCACATGCTCAACGCCGAAGAGGTCGGCGAGCCTATCCAGCTCCTGCTGGGGAACTGGCTTATCGAGCACCACCATGGCATTGGAAAGCGCCCCGCCCCTGATAAGCCCGCGCTGCCGTAGAGCCTCGAGCTCGTGGAAGAAGACGAAGGTGCGGCTTGCTGCGACCTCATGCGGGAAGTCGGACTGCTCGGTGTAGGTGGCGTACTGATGGCCCACCACCTCGGAGGGGTAGTTCACCAAGACATCCGCGCTGAAGCTGGAGGCAGGGTAGAGGGTCAACTCCACACCGGCCTCTGGCTTGGAGAGCTCTATTTTCTCTGTGACCTCGAAGTAGTGGCGGTCAGCATCCTGAGGCAGTAGGGTCACTTTTTGTATCTGCTCGCAGTAGGGGGCGGCGCTGCCGTCGAGGATGGGCACCTCGGGGCCGTTGACCTCTACAACCAGGTTATCGACCCCCATGCTCCACACGGCGGACATCAGATGCTCCACCGTAGCTACCGATTCCTCGGGCGAGAGCCCCAAGGTGGTGCCCCGCGCGGTATCTATCACCCTATCGGCGAGTGCCGGGATACAGGGGACGCCGGGGAGATCGATACGATAGAATTTGATCCCGGCATCCTGAGGAGCTGGTTTGCAGGTCACAGTGACCTTGCAGCCCGTATGCAACCCTACGCCCGTGAGGGAAAAGGGTTGGGCTATTGTTTGTTGTTTAGGCATCAGTGAACTCCATAACAGCGCTCCTAGGGGAACAGACTAGGAGGCGGAAGGCTTTCTTTTCCCGAGTAGTGCGGCCAGGACGATTAAAAGCAGGCAAAGAGCCAAGATGGCGGGGTGGAGCCTGTGGGCAGAGAGGAGGATTTGGACCACCATGGCCACGCCGGCCAGCATGGAGAACCCGCCCCAGGGCAGCAGGCGCATGCGCAGCCCTCCATAGATGCCCCAAAGGCCTAGGACGAGGAACATGAGCAAATGGATGCGTTGGGCGTATCCATCGAGCCAGTTGGTGAGCAGCAGCAATGCTTCCGCTAGGAGCAAAGCGACTAGGAGCACCAAAAACAGGGCATCGGCTAAGCGGGCTAATCGTTTGAGCATACCGGGATGGTGCGCAGGCTGGGGAGCAGCCCCTTGTGGTCGGACTAAGAGAAGCCGCCGATTTTCTTGGAGAGTGGGTTGATCATCATGACGGGGATGTCGGATTTTATGACATCCTTAGGGAATATTTTTTTTGCCCTATCGGTCATGATGATAATCATATCGGCGTCGATTGCCTTGGAGAACTGCTCCACGGCACGGGAAAAGTCCTGCCCGCGTTCGGCGGTTTTGATACCGTAGACCACGTTGTGGGCATCGAGGATTTTCTTGGTGAAGTAGGTGTTGTTGGCCATGCCTCGCTTATTGAATCCATCGCTCAAAGCCGGCTTGATGAGGTTGACGTTGCAGTGGTAGTAGCTTGAGAGGTAGGCGACCCACCGGAGCGATTCCTTGAAGGCCCAGCTATTGTCCATGGGGACCACGAGGTCGGTGTAGTAGCGGTGTACCGGCTTATTCTTGACGATGATGAAGGGCAAGGTGTCGAGGCGACCTGAGGGTACTTTTCTCAGGACGGTGGCCATGTTGAGGGTCTTTTTCTCGGTGGCCTGGTAGAAGTTGGAGGTGACCACGAGGTTGACCTCCATGGACTTGTAGAGTTCGAAGAAGGCCTTTGGGAGGTTACGATAGCCGACCACCATGGGCAAGAGTGTCACGCTCTGCACCTGGTGCTTGACGTAGCTCTCTTTTTTGAGCATCAGGGAGAGCTCAGCGCCCAGCGCGGCGTACTGCTTTGTGAGCTGCTGCACCTGCTCGGTGAGCTTACTTCTGAGGTTTTCCAGCATGTCGTGCTGCTTGTCGCGTGCTGCGCGGGAAAAGGTGCGCTTAGTGGGTACGCACTGGAGCAACATGATGGTATCGCCGGTCACGTGGGCGAGCTGGTACGCATGCTCGAGGGCTATGGCACTGGCCTCCGTATAGTCCCAGGGCACAATGATGGTCTTCTTTACCTCTGCAGCCATGCTCTAGTTCTTATAGTCGTATGCCTTATGGCAACGGATGGAATACATGTGCAAATGTACTAAATTCTAATCAGGTGCCCCCTCAGCGGCGCGGGCAGCTTCCTCGGCCAGGGCTTTGGCTTTGAGCTGTTGGAGACTCTGTAGCTGCTGCTGTTTATTGCGCTCGCGCCGATTCTGTGCAGTCTTGGTGTAGTAGTGGTGCTGGCTGAGGAAGGCGATTTGTGTGTCGACCCAGGCGCTCAACTCGGTGACGAATCCGCGCACCTTGAGTTCCCGGTAGAGGGACTCAGCCACGGGGAGGTAGTCACGGCGCCCCAGGTAGTCGCAGTCGGCATCGCAGATAATGCCCTCGAGGAGATTCTGGGGGTTGACGGGCATCTTGGTGGCCATGATGAGCGCGCAGATGGTACGGATCTGGGGCTTGGTGTAGAAGAACTTGGGGAGGATTTCGCACGCGAGCTTGACCCCCATTTCCTCGTGTGTTTTGTAGTCGATGATGTGGCCAGAGTCGTGGAAGAGGGCCGCGGTGCGCAGCAGGAGGATTTCCTCGGTGGAGACGCCCTCGGCCTGTCCGATGATCTCGGCCTGGGTGTAGACGTCGATGGTGTGCTTGAGGTTGTGGTAGTAGAGGGTAGGGGGGAGTTTTTTTTCGAGCATATCGAGGACAAAGACCTCTAGGTCGTCGAGTCGGAGCAGCTGTAGCTGGACGTCGAACTCGTGGTTGGGCTCTAGGCCCTGGCCGCCCTTGGAGAGGTCGGGGCGGATGCCGTCGACGTAGTACATGTCGACCTGCCCGAAGCTCTTGACGGCCACGGAGCCGCGCTCGGTGCATTGGAAGAAGTCTTTGATGTAGAAGAAGGTGGAAGAGGAGATGCTGACTTTTCCTGGGGCACTGGCCGACTGCATACGGCTGGCCACATTGACCGCCGTGCCCCAGATGTCGTAGGAGAGCTTGTCGCGCCCTACCACGCCCGAGACCACGGCCCCGGTGTTGACGCCTATGCGCAACCGCCAGGGCGTGGTGCCAAAGGCCTTGGTCCTATTGAGTTGCTGCATGTGCGCCTGCATCTCCAAGGCCACCAGAACTACTTCCACGGGGTTCGTCCTATTGGGCCTAGGCAGCCCGCCAGCGCAGAGGTAGCCATCGCCCACCGTTTTGATTTTCTCTACGTTGTAGCGGGCGACAAGGCTGTCGAGGTCGAAGAAGAGGCGGTCAAGCGACTCGATGAGTCGCTCTGGGTTAAGGGATTCGGCTATCAGGGAGAAGCCCTCGATGTCGGCAAAGAGCACCGAGACCATCTGGTAGCGAGCGGTTTGGACGCTGCCTGTTTTCTGTAGCTCGTTGGCCGTAGTAGCGGGGAGCATGCGGGAGAGCAGATTGTCAATCTTCACCCTCTCCTTGGCCAACTCCTCGGTACGCTGCGCAAGCACCCCCTGGTAGCGTGCGGCTATGCGCGCTCGGTAGAGCTGAATAGCATTGCGCACCATAAGCACCAGAAAGAATGCGGTGGCGAAGGAGAACAGAAACACCGCCAGCAAAGGCGCATAGCTGCCAAAGATCATGCCTAAAGCTCCACCCGTTTACCCGCACACCTCAACCCCATCGCAGTAGACAAAGGTAGCAGATAATAGCAAAAAAATGCTGGGCATCCAGGCTTGCGCCAAGATGCCCAGCTGCTACGAGGAGAACGAACTAGAAGCTATAACCAGTCCAGCTGAAGATTCCCTGCGCACACCCTGTCACTTTAGGATCCTTGGTGAGAGTGTGTTTTGCGGGGTCGGTGGCCTTGATCTCGTTTTTAAATGCAATGCCCTGCCATGCCATCGTGAAGTCGCACCCATCGGCAGCATCGCCCTTCCCATCGATTAGCCCCAGGATATTGGCGACAGAGCTTTCGCCAGCCCCCTTGATAAGGGCATTTTTGATGACCACGTGTGCCCCGCGGCGGATTTTTAGCCCATCGTGCATGTAGTTCGGGCCAGTAAAGTTACCAGCTGCATCCTTTGCGGCGGCCGGCGTGCGCAGGTCGATGGTCATGTTGGTGATCGTGAAGTCGCTCTGACGGGTAGCATTGGCCTCAAGGCCATCGAGGTTGCCATCAGCCTCCACGCCGCGAGGATCGGACTCGGAACTCTTGTAGTCTTTCGTCCAGACCCCGTAGCAGTTCGACAGTTCCCCACGGTAGCCCTGGGTGAAGTCGAACATGTCATCATCGGGATCGACCACTAGCAGGTTTTTGACGTGCACGGCCCCCCCAAAGAACTCCACGCCATCATCGGAGGAGTTGAGGATGAAGACATTCTCAATCTTCGTGCCGCTCCCCACACCGTTGAGCGTGAGGCCGTTGTGCTCCACGTTGGCTGAGCTCCGCGCCCCGCAACCGATAAGCTTCAGATAGGTGATAGAGCCAGAATTGTCGGCGTCATCGGAGCCGCCATACTTATGCGTAGCGCTGATTTCAGTACTGCCCTCCCCGTTGGTGGAAAGGCCTGCCTTGCCGTTGATGATCAGACCGCCCCAGTAGCCCTGGGCGTTTTGATCGCCGTCGGGGGTCATGGTGACGGGCTTATCGGCCGTGCCGTTGATGTTGATCTTGCCGCCCCTGAGGACGAGGATAAACTTGTCGAAGCCTTCCTGGGCCTTGATGGTGGTGCCCGCGGGGATGGTCAAGGTGGCGCCGTCATTCACGTAGACCGACCCCGCCAGCGTATAGGTCTTGGAGGCATCGAGCGTCAAGTCATTCGTAATCTCCCCCTTCAGCTGGGTATTTGCGGGATTGTCGATCTTGTCCTTGCTGCCGCTCTTGTTATCCTTCTTACAGCTGGACAACAACAGCCCTGCTGCCAGGATGCACAGCAGAAAACTCATTGCGTACCTCTTCATAGCATTATATGGTTTTGGTTACTAGATTGTTCTTCTGAGATGTGCTAGAGCGCATAGGAGAGCCCTAGCGAGAAGCTCCGCCCGCGCCTATACTCCTCCAAGATATAGGGGTGGGCCTGGCCTGGGAAGACCCGCGTGAGCTGGTGCGCTGGATCGAGGAGATTTTTAGCCTTAAGCTTGAGCGTCCAATGCTTATAGAGCTTGAGTGCTATCTGTAGGTCTAGGCGTGGCGCGCCTTTCTCCATGATGTTGTTATACCCCTTGGTGCCGATGGTGTGGATGCGAGTGCCGAAGTAGCCGAACAGGAGGGTGGGAGCCAGCTCTACGTGTTCGCCGCGGAGACTGTAGGACAGGTCGGCATTGACTATCCAAGGGGCAGCGCCCTCCATGGCCGAGGCCCTATTGTGTCGGGTATCGAGCATCACCTCGTGGGTGGTGTAGATGTAGGAGGCATTGAAGCCTAGGGTGAGCTTGTGCGCCAGCCCTTGGGCCGCTGTGATGCGATTGAGCAGGTCGTAGCGGAATTCCAGCTCCACGCCCGCCACCTCGGCCTTGGCGCTCACGTTGTCATATTCCAACAAGCCCGCCGAGTTGCCCTTATCGACCCTTGCTATTGGGCGCAGGATGTGCTTGTAGAAGCCCGTCAGGGCAAGGTATCCCGAGGGCGCGATGAAGAAATCCCAGCGCAGGTCGAGGTTGTAGTTGATAGAGGGTTTGAGCTTGGCGTTCCCCTGGCTGGTAAACCCGACCGTTACATACTGGTAGGGGGCGATTTCCTTGGCCTGGGGCAGCGTGTAGGAAGTGCTGGCGCCCAAGCGCAGCGTGTGTTTTTCGCCGAGGTCAGCGCGGATATTGAGCGCGGGAAGCGCGTAGAGGGTGTCGATGGTCTCCTGCCCGGTGCCCGTAGCATCGGTGTGGTAGTCCACCGCCAAGTTGACTTTGTCAACCCGCAGGCCAAAGCTTAGCGTCAAGGGCTTCCAGGGCTGGTAGCTCAGATCCAAATAGCCTGTATGCAGCCACTTTCGCACACTGTAGGTAGCCAAGGAGCTTTTGTGGAGAGTGTAGTCTGCCCGTCGATCGTAGTTGTAGAAGCCATCGAGCTCTAACGTGGGCTGCTCGAGTGCCATCGATACGCCGTCGATAGCTCCGAAGCTATATTCGCGGGCCCAGAAGTCGTTGCGCATGCCGTTAGCCACATAGCCCACCTTGAGGAACGAGCGGCCCATTCTATAGTGGTCGGGCAGCTCATATTTCACCCCTAGGCGCGCGCTCAGACCCTTACTATCCAGGCTCGAGAAGGAGCGCTTCTGCCTGTCGCTGCTGTTGAAGACATAATTGGTGGCCATTTTGACCCAGTCATTTTCGCGTCGGTCGGGCTCGTCACCTTTGACGATATCATGGCCTATCCCGGCATCGAGCGTCAAGTGCTGCGCAACGGGCACCGTAGCTAGGAGTTGATTGGTCAAGAGCAGATTGTCATTGGCCTGCTGGCGACGCATGATCCCATGGCTCGAGGGGCTGGCCTGGTAGCGCTCAGAATGGAGCCCCGAAAGATCATTCACGGAAAGGTTGGTGCTGTGGATGAAGAAGAGGTTGTAGGCCACCACATATCCCCCGCCCAGGCGTAGCGTGGCATTGGCCATGGCGACCTGGGAGGTGCCGTGCGAGCTTTTTGTACCCTCCTGGTCCTGGTAGAGGCTGAAATTGCCATTGGGGGTGATGACCGCATTACGGACGGCGGACTTGGTAAAACTGCTTTCCTCACTATTGGTGGCCACGGCCATGGCGCTCAGGCTGTGCTTCCCGCCGCCGAACGTCCAGCGATAGCCCCCCGAAAGCCCGTAGCTGTGGTTGAGGGGGAGGGCTATGATCTTAGGATTGAGGCTATTCTTGAACAGATAGCCGTTCTCGGTGGGCAAGGCCTGCTGGGTGCAGCCCCAGTAGTTCGCAGCATCTTGGCGTAGGACTTTATGCCCCCAGACGCTGGCGTTGAAGCCGGCACCTGCTGATAGCGAGAAGAGGTAGGGTTGGAAAAGCTCCTTGGAGGTCACGTCAACTATTGCGCCCCCCACGTCGCCGTTGCGCTCGCCAGTGAATACCTTGCTCACGCCGATATTCTGGATGATGTCGGAGGTGAAAAAGTCGAGGGCCACATTTTTATACTCTGGGTCCTCACTCGGGATGGGGAATCCGTTAAGCATGGTGACATTGTAGCGATCGCCAAGCCCGCGCACGAATACATTTTTCATCCCCTCCTGCTTGCTAATGCCTGCCATCTGGGCCAGGGCATCTTGGGCATCGCCCAATCCCTTGCGCGAGAGCTCCTGGGCGCCCAAGGCCATCACAGGCACTACCGATTTCTTCTGCTCGGCCAGTAGCAGGCGCTCACCCTCCTTGGACACGTGGGTCACTACCTGCACCTCCTCGACCTCTAGCGACTCGGGGGTCAGCTGGAAATTGGCCACTAGGGTATCGCTCGTTTTCACGAGCCTGACCTGATGCCGCTGGGCCTGGTAGGAGATGCACTGCACGAGCAACGTGTAAGCTCCTGGCGTGAGTCCCCTAAGCAGGTAGAAGCCGTGATCATCGGCCATGGCCCCCGTGTAACTGCCATCGATCCGCACTGTGGCCCCGGGCAGGGCTTCACCTGTCTTTGCATCGAGAATCACCCCCCGAATCACTCCACCTACCGCCAACTGCTGGCCTAGCAAAAAGGCCATCGACAGGGCCAACACCACTACTCGCATGTGCCGCATACGCTCCTTTTATTCACGTCGCGAAGGTAGACCCCCACTATCATCAAGGCGACACGTAGTGGTTACGTTTCAAAGAAGTTTCCCCGAGCCACGGGCGCACGAGGCTCCGCGAGGCCCGTAGCAACGCCGAGTCACCCGCAAAACCGCCAAGGAGAAGAAACGGCCATGGCGTGCTCCGCATGTCCACCTAGCGTGCCAATCGCTGACCAACGCCATATCTACTTCGCTAAAAAAGCGTAATTGAGCGGCGAGGGTACGTCGATGGTAGGGTAGCACTTTGCGTTTTCCTGCACCAAGGGCGCAGGCCCGGCGGGAGATAGTAGGTGCAGCGAACCCTAGGGGAGGCAGAAGGGGGTGCGCCAACTGCTATAATGGCGTAGCGAACGGCAAGGGGCCAGCCTCTACCATGGGGTGCGAGGGGAGGCTACAGGAGGTCGGCGACTGCTTCCAACCCAACGCTGTGGGAGCCCTTCACAAGGATGGTACACCCGGAAGGTTGCTGCTGTACGAGGTAGGCCTTGAGTGGCTGGAGGCTACAGAAGTAGCGGCTACTCGGGGCTATTGGCTCGAACTCCCTGCCCACGTAGAGTACGTGGGTTGGGGCAATGGATTCGGCCTGCTGGCACAGCTGCTGGTGGTAGCTGGGCGAGGCCTGTCCTAGCTCGCGCATGGCGCCAAGGATAATGCGCTTATTGGGCGCGGGGAATTGTTTGAAAGCCTCAAGCGCCGCAGCCATGCTGGAGGGGTTGGCATTGTAGGCATCGAGGATAAGGGTGTTGCGTGCGGTGCGCACAAGCTGCGATCGGTGGTTCGAAGGCGTATAGGCAGCTATTCGCTCGGCGGCCTCAGCCAGGGGCACATTGAAGAAGTAGGCCAAGTGGAGGGCGGCCACTGCGTTGATGGCGTTGTAGCTTCCCACCAGCTGGGTATGGATGGTTCCTTCGTAGCTTGGCGCGGTGAAGGTGAGGTCCAGTAGTCCCTCGTGCGTGGTGGTGCAGGCGACATGGTAGGCATCCAAGGAGTAGCGTGAGCCAGAACAGCCTATATGTAGGCGCTCATCAAGCGCTGTGATGCTGGGGTCATCGGTACGGACAAAGGCCGTGCCGCCATGCTGCTTGAGGTACTCGAAGAGTTCCCCTTTAGTCCTCTGCACGCCCTCTGGGGAGCCGAAGCCCTCTAGGTGGGCTAGGCCAATGGAGGTGATGAGGCCATGGGTGGGGCTTGCGAGCTGGCAGAGTTCCTTTATGTCGCCCGGGTGGCTTGCCCCCATCTCCACGATGGCAATCTGCGCGTTGGGCGGGATACGCAGCAGGGTGAGGGGTACTCCGATCTGGTTGTTGAGGTTGCCCTCTGTGGCATAGCAACGATAGCGGGAAGAGAGGGTGGTGTGGAGTAGCTCCTTGGTAGTGGTCTTCCCGTTGGTGCCCGTAATGGCCACAATAGGGATGTGGAGTGTGCTGCGGTACCAGCTGGCCAGGTTCTGAAGGGTGCGCAGGGCATCGTTGACCAAGAGACACTGGGACGATACTACGTACGCTGGCCTATCCACGACGGCCAAGGCTGCGCCCTGCTCTAGGGCTTGCGGAGCATATTGTCCACCGTTGGACTTCTCCCCCTGGAGTCCAAAAAAAATAGCCCCAGGTTGCGGTGTCCTGGAATCAATGGTCACCAGGCGAGAACGTAGGAAAAGCGTTTGTAGTGGTTCAAGCATGGCGCATAGGGGTTAGACTTTCAGGCGAGGGGAGGCCACGATGTCCTGCTGGGCGAACTCCCCACTGCGATACTTGAAGAGGCCTGCAATGCCGATCATGGCGGCATTGTCGGTGGTGAATCTGCGCGCGGGGATATAAGTGGCAATATGGCGTTCATTCCCTAGCTGCTCCACGGCGCGGCGCAGCCCCTCGTTGGCAGCAACCCCGCCCCCGATGGCCAAGTGCTTGATGCCAGTGGCGTTGAGCCAACGTTTGACCTTGGCGAGCAATATGTCGATGATGGTGGCCTGGAGGGAGGCACACAGGTCGGCCTGCCGTTCTGCGATGAAGTGTGGGTTGGTGGCTAGGGCATCGCGCAGGAGATAGAGGAAGGAGGTTTTAAGTCCGCTGAAGCTGAAGTTTGGCTCGTGCAAGAGGGGATGGGCCAGCTCGAAGGCTTTGGGATTGCCCTGCTGGGCCAAACGGTCGACATGGGGGCCTCCGGGATATGGCAAGCCGATCATCTTGGCGCACTTGTCGAAGGCCTCGCCCGCGGCATCGTCGATGGTGTGGGAAAGCACGCGGAACTCCCTGGGCCCTGCCACCTCCACTATCTGAGTATGGCCACCTGAGACTAGGAGGGAGAGATAGGGGAATGGCGGGGTGGGCTCATGGGCCTCGGTCTGGATGAAGGGAGCCAGGATGTGCCCTTCGAGGTGGTTCACCTCGACCATGGGGATACGGCGGGCCAGCGCGAAGCCCTTGGCGAAGCAGGTGCCGACCAATAGCGCGCCTAGCAGCCCGGGGCCCCGGGTAAAGGCCACGCACTCGATGTCTTCCACCGTGAGGTTGGCCTGCTTGAGGGCTGCATGGACTACGGGCACGATGTTGCTCAGATGCGCCCTAGAGGCCAGCTCGGGCACCACGCCCCCATATTGCCGATGGACCTCCTGGGTGTTGATAACGTTGGCCAACAGCTGACATCCGCGCAGCAGGGCTGCAGAGGTGTCATCGCATGAGGATTCTATCGCAAGTATTATCGGGTCGTGCTTCTCCATTCTATCCCCTGCCATCTGGTGGCGCAAAGGTACAGCAGATTTCATTGGTGGAGCGCAGAGATTACTCGGAAGCCCAAGGGGTGGAGGGGAGGGCGGTGCATAATCGTGTGCTTCTTACGGTCAATTCGCGCAACAGCTCTGGTTAGGCCTCGCATGGCCTCAGGCTAGAGGCCTCAATCATACACGCTAGGAAGCTACGGCCTCCTATTCCCCGACACAATTTCGCCTGGTGGGATGCCGCAATGCGGGCTCTGCTTTTCAGCATGGCCGTGCCGCACCTGCTTCTCTTGCTCTATTGGCCCATTTCAAGCCCATCGCCCTCCACGCCCCGCATATGAACATCATGACGGCCGAAGGCTCAGACAGCTCCCACACACTACCCGGTGCATAGTGCGGCCTCATGCCCCACGTCAACCGCAATGGCATAGCTTCTTTACTCAAAACACTCCCTGACATCCCATAACTGCGCAAATACTCCTCATCCTCCTGTCTTCACCGCCAGCCACGGCTGGGGTTTTCTGATTTTACGATTTTACCATTTCTCAACGATTATTATTAGGGAGCATGTGCTTACCCAACCCTAATGGACAGTAATGCGTCAGCATTCAGACGCAATCCTTCGCACGTTTAGAGGCGCCCACAATGCCTGTAATCACCCTCACTGCGTTGACCTTGTACCACTCCGGCACAATTTCAAAAAAGACATTGCTAACAGCGTTGTTTTTTGTGGGGAAATGATTATCTTTGTCTAGGTACAGAAATGGTGTGGCTATGAGACCACCTAACACTCTAGCATTGATCACCTCATTTCGCTGTACCGCGGCGTGCAGTGAATGCTGCTTCTCATGCTCCCCAATAGCAAAGAGTCCTCTGATGTCGCTACGCCGCATGAAGCATTACATCGATACAGCATTGACCTGCTTTGGGGAGTCACTGAGACTGTTGGTTATTACTGGGGGAGAGTGCTTTCTGCTTGGAGCTAAACTTCGCCTGATTGTAGCCTATGCGGCTAAAAGAGGCCTCCTAAGTACGGGTGGTCACAAATGCCTACTGGGCAACAAGCTATGGCAAAGCATTTCGCATGCTGAAGCATCTCAAAAGGCTAGGCCTCTCCGAGGTGAATTTTAGTACTGGGGACGAACACTCAGCTTGGGTTCCAATGGACAATGTTATTTATGGCAGTATGGCCGCCTGTGAGCTAGGTGTAACGTGCATTGTCAATGTTGAGCAGCACAGGCAGGACAATGCATATTACGACCAGTTCATGTCTGACCCCCGAATAGCGAATCTAAGCACCTCACACAGTCCAGACCACTTTAGAGTGATTGCCGGAATTTGGATGCCAACGTCTAACCCCGAGAGGAGTAAAAACGCAGAAGCTTCCAATAGGCTTCCTATCCCCGATAGTATGAGGGCGTGCGACTCTCTCCTTACCACCATCACGCTCTCACCCCATGGAGAGTTGTACGCCTGCTGTGGTTTGACTGTTAGAAGGAATAGTTATCTACAACGCCCCCTGCCGCTGTATCCCACATGCGAGCAACTGATGAGCGCATATAGATCGTTCCTAGACGACTTTCTCCTCCTTTGGATATCAGTAAAAGGGGCACACTCAGTCTACCAGTCCTGTTGTATAAAAGGCGTACCAGAAGGCATGGCCTGGAGTAAGAATGCATTCGGCATACACAGTTGCGCTGTCTGCCGAATTCTGTTCTCACGCCCGATGTTGGAAAGAGTGTCTTCGGCATACAAGGCTCATCGGGCTGAGGTCTTTAGTAGGCTCGATCTTGGTGACGCTTTAGCTGGGAAGCTTACGAATTGAAATCCTTAACTACATAACACCATGAAACAGAAAGATTCACTCTTTGCAATGAAGAAGGCCTTGTTCAAGGCGTTGGCGTTTTTGACTGCGATTGTCATATTCTTAGAATCATGCGCAAGATACGATATGACGGAAGATGAACAGCACGCATTGATGCTGAAAAAACGACTGAATGCGCTGGCTAAGTCATCATCGCAAAATAATGGATCCGCCGTTGGTTTAAGCGATCAAGATAGGCTGTACTGGAATCGCTTAAGGGCGGTGCTGGAACAAGCAAAAGAATCTCGGGAAGCAGCCGAGCAGATTCTCACATGGCAAACGTCATTGCCAAGCAATTCCAGCGAACGCCTAGATCCCTTCGTTATAAGGCTTGTGTCTCTACTAGCAGACCGACAGCTCCGCATGGCCATTAAAAATGGAGATAACCAAGCGGTTGTAGAGTGCATATTGTCCAACAGGGAAGCAATAGAAACTGATGCTGAGGCCTCTACAGAGCTAAATTCTATTCTGGAGCAAATCGCCAATCAGCTTGGTATCAACGGGCAGCAGACCACGCTTGGGGTATACCGTAGCGGAGCATTTTTTGCAATTGCACCTGTAGTCGCATTTGTGGTACTAGTAGCAGAAGCTGCGCTGTTTGTCCATTGCGTGGTCTTAGTGAGCGTAGAAGCAGCGGGGCAAAGTGTAAAAGCAGAAATAGGGAATCTCAACGCAGACACCATGGTGGTGCTTTCCCAAATCGATTCCGCAGAGTTTGGTCAGACAGTTCTTGAAGCAATGTCTCAAAGAATTTACAAAGCAGCAGAGAAGTACGTAGTAGAGGCGCATGGGGGTAAGCTCACGCCAGAACAAGCTCAGGAACTTCGCGCAGTCATTGAGGCCTATCTGACTAACATGGCCCTCTAACAGGATAAAACTATGGGTGCTACAATAGTTGCCTACTCCCCGACACAATTTCGCCTGGCGGCCGCCTCGATGCGAACTATGCTTGTCTGCGTGGCCGTGCCGCACCTGCTTCTCTTGCTCTATTGGCTCATCGGCGGACAACTCACCGATCTGTTGGCTTCACCTGGCCTATGGGTGCCCGGCGCCATCATGTTGGTGGTGTGGCTGTTTTTCCTAGCCATGCCCCGGCTCTTCGACGGGTGGCCGCAAGCGACACGGGTACACGTTTTCCCGCTGAGCTTCTACAAGGCAGAGAATTTTCCCCTCTACCGCCCGGCGTTGCGAGCCGTGCTCTACGGGTTTGCCTTGGCGTTCACGCCACTGGCGCTGGTGGCGTGCGTATACCATGGCGCATTGGCGCATGCCAGCCAATGGACTTGGCTAAGTGCCCTGTTTGCTTGCGTAGTCACGGTAGCACTGATTGCAGTGAACTACCGACAGGCCTCCCATCTCGACCGCGTACTGGTCAGTCCCGAGGGTGATTCCTATAGGGCTGGCGCGTTGGCGAAGATGGAAAAAGAAGAATCTCGCATTCTCCGCTACCGCTACGGGATACTCGACTGGTTCCTAGAGGGGGCCATCCACGTGGTGCTGA
Source organism: uncultured Bacteroidia bacterium (assembly GCA_947252645.1). GTDB lineage: Bacteria > Bacteroidota > Bacteroidia > Bacteroidales > CAJPTX01 > Bacteroides_D. The sequence goes on along the minus strand of CAMXWF010000002.1, from coordinate 70,116 downwards.
CGGCTGCCCTGGTCGCCATGTTCAACACCTCCGTAGGACTCAACAAGGTCATCGACCTCTACGCCTGCATCGTCACGGTAGCCGGCGGACGCACCGTGGAGTATTACCTGCCGCAGATTGTGGGCAGCAAATGCGCCAACGACCAGCAGTACGCCATCAAGTGGGCTCGAGCCGTGAAGGCCATGCGCCTACTGTTTGCCCTCTTGGCCCTCTACATCTGCTCGCTAACCACACTATGATTTGGAGGTCATCATGTCATTCAATCACTGGCTCTACGGTAAATACGGCTACCACACTATCTCGGTATTCTCGTTGGCACTGGCAGTGGCCCTGCTAGTGCCGCACTTGGCGATTTTCATCATCTGGGAGTTGGCAGGCACAAAACTTCCCCTAGCCACCCACGTTGCCTACGTATGGGGGCTTCCCGTGATGTCGATAGTGGGACTACTTATATTCATCCTACTATTTGCATGCCGCTATACTCCGCTGAGCAATATGCTCAACATGATGCCTACGCCCTACTACAATGCCGATAACCGCACGCTTTATGCCCCTTGGCAGCTGTCGGCGCTCAACCTGGGCATTCTATGCTTCATGCCGTTTGCACTCGTACCTGCGCTCTACACTCCCATCTACGGGTTCACACAGGGGGAGGAGCTGTGGATTATCTTGACTGGCCCTGCGCTCTTTGCAATCTCCGTGGTGGTGATGCATGTGTGTACGCATGGCCTGAGCAAAAATCTCTCCACGCTTCAGGGTGAGGCACTGGCGCAGTACAGGGCGAAGGAAGCTACTCAGATAGAGGCGTACGCCAAGAGGCTGGCTCTAAACCGCTACAAGGTTGTGGACTGGCTGCTGGAGCTCCTCATCATGGCTGGCCTCTCCGTGGTACTCTTCTTCTCGGTGGGGAACTTCATTCGCCCCTACAATCTGCTGTTTGCGCTCCTGCTGACGCTTGCTGTAGCCATAGGGCGCACGCTGGAAGTCCGCCTACCTTTCCTGCGATCTATGGCCGAGGCAAGCGAAGCCAGTGTGGCCAAGCGAGCTCGTCTCATCCGCTGCCTACGCGTACTGCTAGCTGTCGGCGGGGTACTCATGGTGCTTCCTCAGGCCTAACGACCAGGGAAGAGGCCTATGGGTGGGACACTGCACCAAGGCGTTGACCCTGGGCGGGCGGTTGGCTTGAATACTCTTAGGGCAGTATGCCCCGAGAGACGTGGGGGTGGGTAGCAACCCGCAGAGCCGATGTCTACCAGGCAGAGCCAGCAGGTAGTGCATACGGCATCCGCTGCGCACGCTACCTGCTGGCTCTGCCTACTTTGGGGCGCGGTGGTGCGCCTGGCTGCTGCCACAGGAGCAGGCGGGTAGAATTGCAACTTCTAGCTACCTTTGTGGTAGGGAGCAAAGGGACGCAGGCCAATGGAACGAGTGGCAGTATTCGCGGGGACATTCGACCCATTTACACGGGGGCATGAGGACATAGCCCGTCGGGCACTGCGGCTATTTGACCGGGTGATTCTGGCTATCGGGCGGCACGCAGGCAAGCAGACGCTCTTTCCGCTTGAGAGCCGCATGCGCATCATCCGCGATGTGTTCGACAACGAGCCCCGGGTGACCGTGGACTTCTACGATGGGTTGACGATAGATTTCTGCAGGACCGTGGGGGCTGGCTACCTCATCCGTGGCTTGCGCTCGGGCACGGATTTCGACTACGAGCGCACCATCGCCCAAGCCAATAGCATGGTCAATCCGGAGGTGGAGACGCTCTTCTTCGTGACGCGGCAAGAGCATGCGCCCATCACCAGCACCGTGGTGCGCGACATTCTTATCCACGGGGGCGATACGCGTGCCTTCCTTTCCGACAAGATCGATCTCTCGCGCTACCCCTGGAATCGCCCTGTGGGGCACACCGACAGCGAGCAATGAGGGCATCCCATGCCATACGCCTAGTGCTGGCGGCGGGCTTTTCGGTACTTTCTTGGATAGTGGGGGCGCAGGAGCGCATGGCCCTGACGCTCGTGCGAGGCCATGCGCCGAGCTACGCCAATGTCACGCTGGAGTTCAGGGTGCCCGTAGGCTTCATTACCGACGACTACGAGGTGGCGGGGCGGATCACCGTGGGGCCTGAGGGCGACTTCAGCTGCCCACTGCGTCTCTATGGCACGCAGCTGGTAATTCTCGATGCGGGCATCTACCGTCTCTACTTCTACGCGCAACAGGGTCAACGCTACACGCTGGGCCTACCGCCCTACACACCCCTGGGCGATGCTGAGCGCCTCAACCCCTACCGCCAGGTTCCCGAGCTGCAGCTGGTGCTCCATCCGGATGACACTGCGCAGCTCAACGTCAACGACTGCATTGCACGCTTCGACATGGCTCAAGCCCAAGCCCTCGACTCGGCCCAAGCCGTAGCCCAAGCTAAAAAGTTGCCCATCCCCACCGACTCCATCAACGAGGCCCTACGGGCGCAGTTCGCCAATTGCCAAGATCCTTTCTTCCAGGACTATTTGCTCTATCGCGAAGGCATGCTGCACTACGTGGCCCAGACCAAACGGGTCAAAGCCCTCTCCGATGAGTACTTCAAGGGTCGCCCGATCCGCTACAGCAACCCAGCCTACCGGGACCTTTTTGCCACTATCTACGACCGCTACTTCATTTTCCATGGGCGCACCCAGGAAGGGCACGCCATCTACCAAGCCATCTCAAAAGCCAAGAGCCTCAGCAAGCTCAAAGCGGTTCTACGCCAGAACGACAACCTACAGCCCGATGCCCTGCTGGAGCTGGTGATCCTCAAGGGGCTGCACGATGAGTTCTTCAGCGGCAACTTCTCTCGCGCTGCACTAGCTACCATCCTGGATTCGCTCAACCAGACCACGGAGATAGCCGAGCACGCCTTTATCGCCAACTACATCCGCGAGAAGGTGACCAAGCTCTTGCCTGGCTTTGCGCCCTACCCCATCCGACTGGTAAGCACTGAGGGCAAAATGGTCGACCTCCACGCCCTGCGTGGCAAGCCCGTCTTGCTCGTCTTTGCCATGACCACCTCCTACACCTGTCTACAAGACTTTGAGCTGCTCCGCAAGCTCCAGGAACGCATGGGCGAGCGTTTGCAGATCGTGGTGCTCTGCGCGGATTCGAATGCCGAGGCCATGCAGCGCTACGTGCAGGGGGCCCACTATCCCTTCACGTTTGCCCACATTGGCGACCAGTACGAGCTACTACGGGCCTACGACATCCGGGTGTATCCGACCTACTTCCTGCTCAACGAGCGCGGTCTTTTGGAGCTCTCCCCTGCCCCATCCCCAAGCGAGGGCCTAATGCAGACCCTAATGGCACGGTAAGCCCACAACCATATCAGCCTCAATAGGCTGTCTGTCAGCAGCATGCGTAGCTGTCTGCGGCCTCCAAAGGGGAAGCCCCTGCGTGGACTTGGGGATGGACCCAAGCCCCGGATACCCACTTTTGGCTATACCTCCGCAATTGCAGAGGCTCTACCTTTGCGTTGATGAAAAACAGGACTTGGACTCCTCCGCTAGGCCTAGCCATAGCCGTTGCCGCGCACCGCTCAGGAAACTGGGCGGTGCGCTTTTCTTTTGAACGTCCTCGAACATCGTTCACTATTGCCCCGCTCGACCATGCAGCGACCAAATGACAATGTCCGCCAAGCCATACTCCTAGCGGCCAAAAGGCTTTTCCTAGCGCAGGGGGCCTCTAAAACCACTATGCGGGCCATAGCGCAGAAAGCCCAGGTGGCCGTGGGAAGCATCTACACCTACTTCCCGAATAAGGATGCCATCCTAAAGGAGGTACTGGCCCCCGCCCTGCAGGCCATCAACAACCTCTTCGCGCTGCACAATGGCGAACGCTACCTGTCGATAGAAATCTACACCGACCCCGCTCGTATAGTAGAGATGCGCAACATGCTTTTCCACCTCGTCTCCCAGTATCGACTGGAGCTGCGCCTACTATTCTTCGGCACGGCGGGCACCGCCTTTGAGAACTACCGTATGACCCTCATGGCGCAGCAAGAGCAATTGAGCCATGAGTACATGAACTTGGTCAAAGCGCGTTACCCAAAAATGCACGTCGAGGTGTCGCCTTTCTTCATCCAACTCATGTGCGGCCTGTGGCTCACGGTGATTACAGAGCTGATTGCCCACGAAGAACTGAGCGAAGCGCAGTTACAGCAAACTCTCGACGAATACACCCGCTACGGCCTCGGCGGCTGGCGCGCCCTGTTCCTCCCCCACTCCATGCAAAGTGACAAGATCTTACCTGAGTAGAAAACCAATACTACCATTATCATGACAATAGAGAAGATCAATACCTCCTTCGGCCTACTGGTCGACTGGAGCATCCGACACCGATGGGGGGTGATAGCCATCTTTGCCCTACTGCTTATTGGCGCATTCTTGGGCACCAAGCGCATAGAGATGAAGACCACTTTCGATGACTACTTCATCAAGGATGACCCCATGCTGGTGAAAACCGAGGAGTTCAAGTCCATCTTTGGCAACGACTACTACGTGGCCGTCCTAGTGCGGTGCGATGACGTGTTTACCCATAAGAATCTGAGCCTCATCCGACAGCTCAGCCAAGAACTCATGGACAGCCTCTCCTACGCAGAGAAGATCACCTCCCTCACCGACCTAGAGTTCATGGCAGGCAACAAGGAGGGGATACAGATAGAGCAGATTGTGCCTGAAGAAATCCCCACGGACGCTCAAGCCCTCGAGGCAATACGGCAAAAGGCCTTCAGCAAGCCCTACCTGGCCAAGAAACTCATCTCGAGCGATGGCTCTATGACCTGGCTCATGGTCAAGCTGCGTCCCTTCCCCCCGGCCGAGGAGTGGACTAAAACTAGCAGCATGAGTCCCGACATGGTCTCAGGCCTCCAAACCGAGCGCATCATCTCCAAGCCCTGCTACTCTTCGCTACACCCCAACGCTGCCGGAATGCCCTACCTGTCGTACAAGAAAACGGTGTTCCTCAAGGGGGAGATGAGCCGACTCTTCCTCTTCGGGCTACTGGCAGCGCTGGTGGTACTCATCATCATCACCCGCACGCTACGGGGCGTGATATTGCCCTTGCTCACCACCTTCGCGGGCCTTCTCATAGGAATGGGCGTGGTTGGCTGGCTTGGGCTCTATATCGACATGTCCGTCATGATGGTGGCCATGATCCTCACCTTCGCCTGCTCTATTGCCTACAATGTACACGTCTACAATAGCTTCAAGACCCACTTTGTGGCCACTGGTCAGCGCAAAATCGCGGTCACCTACGCCATCGCTAGCACAGGCTACGGAGTCACCCTCTCGGCCCTAACCACCATGCTGGCCATGATGACCTTCCTGGCCATCAGCATAGCACCCCTACAGGCCATGGGCTACGTGTCGGCCCTATGCTTGCTCTCTGTCCTCTGCTGCTGCATTTTCCTCACACCAGCCCTCTTGTCGTTCGGACGCAATAGAACTCCCCATCCAGAAATGGCCAAAAGTCTAGAGGGACGTGCGAGCAATAGCTTCGAGCACTTCGGCAACTTTGTGCTGAAAAAGCATAGGCCCATCATCATCTCTGCCACCATCATCACACTCCTGTGCGGCATAGGCCTCTACCGAATAGAGCCTGCCTTCGACATCGAACGCTCCATGGGGCGCAAGGTCCCCTACGTGCGCAATTTCCTCGACCTGTGCGCCACTGAGCTGGGCTCCATGTACTCCTACGACATCATGGTCACACTCCCCCAGCCAGGGCAAGCCAAGCTGCCAGAGAACCTCCTACGGCTCGAACAGCTCGCCAAAGAGGTGGCTATCTACCCCCTCTCCAAGCGCACCAACTCCATCCTCGACATTGTAAAGGACCTCAACTGCACCCTCAACGAAGGCAACCCTACGGCCTACTGCGTACCCTCATCGCCCGACTTGGTGGCCCAACTGCTCCTGCTCTATGAAAACGCTGGCGGCACCGAGTCGGAGTACTGGCTCGACTACGACTACCAGCACCTGCGCCTACAAGTGGAACTCAATAGCTTCAACAGCAACGAGGCCGAAAAAGAGCTGATTGCCGTGCAGAACTACGCCCAAAAGCTCTTCCCCGATGCCCAAGTGGCCGCGGTGGGCAATCTACCTCAGTTTACTGTCATGCAGCAATACGTGGAGCGGGGACAGATCTGGTCCATGTTCCTCTCGGTCCTCGTCATTGGGCTGGTCTTGCTGCTGGTCTTCTCCAGCTGGAAAGTGGCCCTGGTGGGCATGATCCCCAACCTCATGCCAGCCATCATCGTGGGAGGCATGATGGGCTGGCTCGACTACCCGCTCGACATGATGACCGCCTCGCTCATCCCCATGATACTAGGTATCGCCGTGGACGACACGGTACACTTCATCAACCATATGCACATAGCCTACGATGAGTGCGGCTCATACGACCAGGCCGTCAAGCGCACCTTCCGCGTGGCCGGGCTGGCTATCGTGATGTCTACCCTAGTCATCACCTTCGCCTACAGTGGCTTCATCTTCAGCAGCGCCACCCAGACGCGCAACTGGGGCATCCTAGCCGACCTAGGCATGATTTCTGCCCTGCTCGCCGACCTCTTCATCACGCCTCTCCTGCTCAAGTATCTCAAGCTCTTCAAGAAACGTAACTCCAAGAATTAGCTATCATGAGAACTACCATTTTCCTCCTGCTCGCGCTTCTCTGCGGCAACCTCCTCCAGGCCCAAGGCCTCACCGGACGCGACATCATGCAAAAGGTCAAGGATCGCGACAATGGCGACACACGCTCCGCGCAAATGACCATGACCCTCACCAACAAAAATGGCCGCGCCCGGGAGCGTAAACTCTCTTCCTTCTCCATGGACATCGGCAAGGACACCAAAACCATCATGTTCTTCACCTACCCAGGCGATGTAAAAGGCACGGGCTTCCTCACCTGGGATTACGATGACCCCAAGCGCAACGACGACAAATGGCTCTACCTCCCCGCCATGAAGAAAACCCGACGCATCAGCGGAAAGTCCGCCAAAACCGACTACTTCATGGGCAGCGACTTCACCTACGACGACATGGGAAGCCGCAATGTCGATGAGGACTCCCACTCCCTACTCCGGGAAGAAAACCTCAACGCCTTCCCCTGCTGGGTGGTGGAGTCCGTACCTAAAGAGAAGAATGGAGCCTACTCCAGGAAAGTCTCGTGGGTTCGACAGGAGGCCAACTTGGTGATAAAGGTCGAGTACTACGACAAGCTCAACAAGCTACAGCGCCAGTTTGAGGCCTCAGAGATAGAGAAGGTCCAAGGCTTCTGGATGGCCAAGCGCATGCTGATGCGCAATGTGCAAACGGGTCACTCCACCCTGCTCCTGTTTGAAGACCCTAAGTTCAACATCAAGCTGGCGGCCAACCTCTTCACCGTTGCACGACTCGAACAGGGACTATGAAAACTCTATACGCCAGCATTGCGTTCATGGTGCTGCTTCTAGGTCTTGGAGGACAAGCGGCAGCATGGGCGCAAGATGCCCCTGAAGAGACCAACGATATGCTCAGCGTGCGGACAAAAGGTTTTGTCGACTCCTACCACGCGCTCGGGCTCGTCAACGGGCAATGGATGGCCTCACGCACCCAAGTCCGCGGAGAGCTACAGCTAGGCAAATGGGGCGCAAATGCCTTTGTTTCTCTTATGGCCACGGCCAACGGCCTCCTACCCAGCAAGTCGGGTATCAACCTACGCGAAGCCTACCTGAGCTACGCCACCGACCATTTCACGCTCTGCGCCGGCCGTCGCATTATCATCTGGGGGCTAGCCGATGCGCTCAGGGTCACCGACATCGTCTCCCCACTCGACCTGACCGAGTTCATCACAAAAGACTTCGATGAGATACGCACCCCAGTCAACGTCATCGAGTGTACCTACAGCAACACCGTCATGAGCGTGAGTGCCATCGCTATCCCCATACCCAACTTCTACACCCTGCCCACCGAACCCGATAACCCCTGGACTCCCTTCCCCGCGGGGCAGCACGTGCAGCTCGACCTATCCAGTCACCAACCTCCTCTCTCCATCAAAAGTGCTGAATACGGCGGGCGCATCCGCTTCTTTCTGCCCAGTGTGGACTTCTCGCTCTGCGCCTTGCGTACATGGAACAAAATGCCTGTCTTCACCTACACGCGCACTAGCGATGGACTTGCCTTAGCAGCCCACCACGCTCGGATGACCCTAGTCGGGGGCGACCTCTCCGTCTCGGCCGGGCCACTCGTACTACGTGCTGAGGCCGCCGCATATCTCCATGAGGCTCAGTCTCCTCTACCAAACCAAGAAATCCAATTCCGACACACCCTCCATGGCCTGATTGGCATCGACTGGTACGCCCCACACGAGTGGACGCTCAGCGCGCAATACTTCCACAACTTCATCCCGAAGGCCGAGGAGCTGCCCGCTGTCGGGAATGCCGGCTTGGCAACCCTACGGATAGCCAAAAACATGCTCGGCAACACCCTGACCCTCTCCAACTTCGCCTACTTCGATGTCACGCACATAGGCCTGTTCAACCGCATCTCTGCCCACTACGCCTTCTCCGACCAGCTGAGCGGCGAACTCGCCTACGACCTCTTCTACGCCAAGGGCGGGATGTTCTTCCCCTATCGCAACAACTCCCAGCTCTGGGTACGACTACGCTTTGCCTTCTAGACAACCCAACAACTACAAACACCTACCTTTGCAGCGCAATACTACAGCCTCTGCTCCATGGCCAAGAAGAAGCACCCCTTCCCGCACACCTACGTGATTGTATTCAGTCTCATTGTGCTGGGATCCATACTTACCTGGATAGTGCCTGGAGGCCGCTTCGCACGCCAAGAAGTGGTAGTCAACGGGGTTCCTCGGCACGTGGTTGTGCCAGGCTCATACGAGCGTGTGGCAAGCAGTGGGCAAAGCTACCAGGTGTTCACGGCCCTCTTCGACGGTATGACCCGCACCTCCAGCATCATTTTCTACATCCTCATCATCGGGGGGGCGTTTTGGATCTTAAACTCCAGCCACGCGCTCGATGTGGCTATTGGTGGCTTCGTGCGCAGTGCTCGGCGCTTGGAGCGGCAGCGCTGGTTGCGCTTCATCGGCATCGACAACCTCATCGTCACCCTCATCATGCTCTGCTTTAGCTTCTTCGGCGCCGTCATTGGCATGAGTGAGGAGACCATCGCCTTTGTGGTCATCTTCGTACCGCTGGCCATCTCGATGGGCTACGACAGCATCGTGGGGGTATCCATGTGCTTCCTCGCGGCGGGCCTGGGCTTTGCGGGGGCCCTGCTCAACCCTTTTACTATCGGCATTGCGCAAGGGCTGGCCGGGCTTCCCCTCTTCAGCGGGCTTGGCTATCGGCTAGTAATCTGGGCCGCAATAAACTTCGTGGGGATATCCTACGTACTGCGCTACATGCGGCGCCTGCGCCGCGACCCCACGCTGTCACCGGTCTACGGGGAAGATGCGCAGTGGCGCGCCCGCGTGGAGGAAAACCAAGGGCTGAAGCCCAGTAAGGCTGGGAGGGCTGGATGGGGCGTGTACGTAGTGGTACTGCTCGTGCTGGCCACTGCAGCCATCCTCTATCCCATTACCACCCTGGGTATTGGGGCCAAGACAAGCAGCTGGGTCCTATTGCCCCCTATTGCCGCTACCTGGGCTATCGCCGGCTACTATAGCACTCGCCACTCCGTACAAATGCTCAACGTGGGTTTGCTGCTGCTCGCTATCGTGGTGCTGGTAGTGGGGGTGATGGGCTATAAGTGGTATATCCAGGAGATCGCCTCGCTCTTTCTTGCCATGGGCATTGCCACGGGCATAGCCGCAGGCCAAGGGGCCAACGCCATCACCAAGCTCTTTATAGCTGGGGCGGCCGATATCCTCTCGGCGGCCCTGGTGGTGGGATTCGCATCGGGGATCGTGGTGATTCTAGAGCAGGGGCAAATCATCGATACGCTACTAGCTGGTGCTGCCGACGCGATGGCCGGTTTCGGGACCGTTGGGGCCGTGGTGGTGATGTACATTTTCTACACCCTGCTCAACCTGATCATTGCCTCAGGCTCGGCGAAGGCTGCACTCACCATTCCCCTCATGGCGCAATTTGCAGACTTGGTAGGCCTATCACGGCAAACTACCGTGACAGCCTACCAGCTGGGGGGCGGCTTCACCAACTTAGCCACGCCCACCTCGGGGGTCATGGTGGGCGTATTGGCCATGGCCCACATCCCCTACGTCAAGTGGCTCAAATGGTTCTGGCCGCTCTTGGTTCTTCTGATGGTGCTAGGGCTTCTGCTCTTACTGCCCACGGTGCTGATACAGCTACAAGGCTTCTGAGGACTACTCTGGGCGACTCATCATGCGCATCGGGAGCGTCTGCAGCCCCCTACCCGGCAAGGCAATATACACCGAGAGATGCTCCCCCATATAATCCTCAAAGTACCCTACTTCAAGCGTATGTTGGCCCTCCTTGAGGTCGCACCAGGCCTTCTTGGTGATAGGGGAATGGGAGCCATCGTTGTCGATGAGTAGCTTGCCATCCAGGTAGAGCTTGGCGCCATCGTCGGCGCGCAGCGCCAGCATATAACGGCCTGCAGAGGCAACTTGCAGCCCCGCTGTCAGCCTGACGGCAAAATGATCCTCCACACCCTGCACAATCTCATCTAGCGAGAACTCGTGGACATAGCCCGTGGTGGTAGGTGCGCCGAGCCTAGAGAAGTCTGGCACCTGTTTGCCCCGGTAATTGGCGTACTTCTGGAATCGCACGCAGGCTTGGTCGCTAGGTCTGCAGATACGGATATCCGCAGTGGACTCCATGCTTTCGCCCTGGGACCCGATGGCGACAGCCCTAATGAGCATCGAGGAGTCCACGGTGATGGGGCCCGTATAGCGTGCGCTCTGGGCGGTTGGGGGCAGGCCATCGGTCGTATAGTAGAGCGAGACCGTGGAGTCGTTGTCCTGCGTGATGGTGAGCGCCACGGGGTGGTCAAAGCGGCCCTTATAGGGCTGCACGCGCGGCATACTGGGCGTAAAGGAGCCTCCTTGGTCCCCTAGCGGGGTAAAGCACTCTGCTAGGAAACGTCCAGCGGCCGAACCGTCCAGCGGGGTGCCTGTCAACTCTGCCAACGTCCCCGCCACATCCGTGATGGAGGGCGCATAGCTGAGCATTTTCCCGGGGGTTACCCCCTGGCCGTAAAGGAGCAGCGGGATGGACGTTTCCGCCACGTTATCGCCCCCATGGCTCCCCTCCAGCCCCCCATGGTCGGCCGTAATGATCACCACTGACTCTTTGTCTAGGCCCGTCGTGCGGAGCTTCTTGATGAACTCCCCAATGAGTGCATCGTACTTCGCTATGCAGCCCAAGTACTCATCGGACTCATGGGTCTTGGCATGGCCGACATCATCGATCTCGAGGATCGACACATAGAGGAAATCGGGCCGGTCGCGGAAGAAGTCCTCTGTGGCCATACGCATGAGCACCTCGCCCGTCTTTCCGGTCACCGCCTTGTCCACTAGGCCCATGTCGTACATCCTATCCTGCCCAGACCACTCATAGTAGGCATAAAGCTTCTTGTCTGGATAGCGCTGCTTGAAAAGCTCCAGCACAGTGGGGTAGAGACCCACCTTATTCTTCACGGCGGGAGTTATCTCCTCGATGCCTCCCGGCATCCAATCGTTGGAGGTCACACCATGCATTTCTGGCTCCGCTCCCGTGAGCATACTCATCCAATTGGGGCTACTGACCGATGGGCGCACGCTACGCGCCGACAGCGAACCGCTGCCATGCGCCATGATCCAGTTGAGGTTCGGGGTGTTCGCGCGCTGAATCCCAAAGCTCCCCATGGCATCGAAGCCTAGCAGAATAACGTGCTTTGGCCGTTGTTTTGCTGCCACTATGCTGTGCCCTCCATCGCCCCGCTGAATCGGAGCGCATCCGGCAAAACAGAGCGGCAACAACATCAATACAATCCACTCACTCTTGATAAGCATTTTCTATTCGCTCCTCTGGTTAATTCTTCCTGCCTACCAAGCCTGGCAGGCTTGGCCAAACGTCCATACGATGCAGTATTTCGATACTGTGCGTACACCCTGAGCCCCTAGTCAACTCCCTACGCACACCTTCCCCTGGGGAGCAAGGCGCGATGAATCGCCTCGCTGGCGTCGCATAGGCACCCATCCCGTAGTCTAGTAGCCCGGATTCTGCCTTATGGCCCCACGAGCTTTCACTATCTCCTGACGGGGGTAGGGGAAGACGCAATGGACATCGGGCTTGTAGGTTTTGGCTTTCCAAATCTGCACCGTCCCCTGGTAGGTCACCCCGTTGATGGTACAGTCAGTGCCTTTGACGTTATCCACGGCAGAGGCTGGGTTGCTGCGCTCTAGGTGCTTGATGCCATGCTTGGCAGCCTGGAGCTTCTCAAGTGCCTCGGGATATCTAGGGGCCCAACGCTTGAGATCCATGAACCTATTGGTAAACTCTCCTGCCAGCTCGCAGCGACGCTCGTGCATGAGATCGCGCATGGTGGCCGTGGTGTAGGGCGTTCCCAGGCCCGCACGGCTCGTGAGGCGATTTAGCTCTTTGGCTGCCTCTGCACCTTGCCCCATCTCTATGAGCGCCTCTGCCTTGAAAAGCACCATCTCAGCATGGCGGAAAACCGGGATGTTGAGGTTGGATAGCGGTCTGTTCCCGTCATTGCTAACATCATTCGACCAGTATGAATAGACTGGCTTCCCCTCACTATCCACGCCTGTTTGCCGGCGTTCTCCACTCTGGAAGCTCTGCATGTATTTGGCCAGCATGAACCCCGTCTCCACCTTGCTGACGGAGTAGAAATGGCGTTCGTAGCCAAAGAACTTAAATGGATCGTTGTACTGGAAAAGCGTCAAGCCCCGGCGCTCATCCCCTTGCTTATATTCTGCGAAAAGCTCTAGCGTGGGCTGGAGTGTACCCCACCCATTGTAGATGCCCCAGGCTTTTTCCTCTAGGAAGATCCCCGCGATAAAGCTCCCGGAGCGCATCGATACATCGTTGTTGCAGGAAAAAATGAACTCAGGGCCCCACTCGTTCTCTGTTTTGAACACGTCAGCAAAGCTCGGCAGCAGTGCTCGTCCACACTCTTTCTCTAGGCGGTCGACCAGCGGGGGGATCTGCGCCCACTTCGATGGGTCGTGCTGCGCCCAATAGGCCAGCGTTTTCACCTTGAGCGCAATGGCCGCATCGCGCGTTGCGCGCCCATAGTCCTTTTCCTCATACTCCTTGAAGGGTGGCAGCAGGGCGATGGCCTTGTCCATGTCTTGGCAGATGGCCGCGTAGTTGTCACACACGCTGGCAAGCTGCGGTGGAATCCTCATGTCCTGCAGCTCAGGGAATTCCTCGTAGCGGCAGAACGGGAATCCCTGATCTGCGCGACCAAAGCGATAGGCCAGTTGGAAATGTGCGAATCCACGGCAGAAATAGGCCTCGCCCGTATGCATGCGCATACGGGGCGAAGGTTTGTCCACCTTCAGCGCGTAGTACACGATCCGGTTTGCCTGCTGGAGCATCTGGGTGTAGAGCTCGTAGAGGGTATTCATCGACTCTTCTGTCTCCCCATTCATGGACAAGTTGGCAAAGGGATCCCAGTCCGATTTCTTCGACACGAAATCATCCCCCGCCACCTGCTCGGCAAACTGGTCGCGGCCATAGGCCTCCTCTGCGCCAAAGGGGGTGTAGCAGGCATCGAGTGCCTGCGAGAAATCACTCTCGGTCTTCCAGTAATTCCCTGTGTTGGGCGCCCCTTCCACCGGAACATCGAGCCACTTCTTGCACGAGGGGGAAAGCGTCACTACCAAACAAGCCAACCCCACCATCAGCGCTTGCCGCGCGCGTATCATATTTGGCAACGTCATTTTCTACAAAAAATTAAAAGGTGAGCTTAAGTCCGACTGTCAGATCCGTTGATAGGGGGTATTGCCCCCCGTCTAGCCCCTGACCTCCAACCTCAGGATCGCTCCCCGTATACCGGGTGAACGTGTACACGTTGGAAGCATTGAAGGAGAGCACTGCACTCCCGTAGCGATTACGGAACCAATTCCAACGGTAGAGTAGGGACGAAAAATCGTACGCCACCGTGATGTTTTTCACCCGCAGGTAGCTCCCGTCCTCCAGGTACCAATTGCTAGCACGCGAGAAGTTCCCATTGTCATCGGAGGCAGATATACGCGGTACGGCGTAGGTGGGGCCATCGAGGGCCTTGAGTATCCGATTATCGCGGTTAAACGCCTTCTCCGATTCGTTGAGCGTGACGTATTTAATTGCGTTGAAGATCTGCACGCCCTGCACGCCCTGCAGCATCACCGAGAGGGAAAGGCCCTTGTAACCCACCCCGAGGTTGCAGGCATAGGTGAGCTTCGGCATGGCGTTGCCCATGTATTCCCGGTCGAGCGGGTCAATGACGCCATCGCCGTTCAAGTCTATGAATTTCAGGTCGCCTGCCTTCGCCGCTGGCTGTAGTCGCACGCCCTTTGCATTCACGTAGCCTTCGGCCTGGGCATCCGTTTGGAACACCCCGTCCGTTTGATAGAGATAGAACGAGTAGAGCGGTTGCCCAACCTCAGTCTGGTACGGATGCAGGACCTTAAATTTTGGCCCGTCGGTCCATATCACTGGCTCATCGCCGTCGCCCTCGCCCATGTCCACCACGCGATTGCGAAGGTAGGCCACGTTGGCGCTGACATTGTAGCTGAAGTTCCTCACTTGATCCTTCCAGCCAAGCGAGACCTCAACCCCCATGTTCCGGATCTTCCCATTGTTGATGAGCGGAGCCCCCATGCCGATGATCGTGGGGAAGCCGTAATCCTGACTACGGATAATGCCTAGGGTATTCTTGATGAAGAAGTCAAAGGTGAATGCGAGCCTATAGTTGAATAGCGTCACGTCTAGCCCATAGTTCTGCTGATCTGAGGTCTCCCAGGTGAGCCTGTCATTGTAGGCGCTCAGCAGGGCTCTCGGCTTCACGGCCCCAGGGTGCAGCCCCGTCTGACCGCCCGTGCGGCCTCCGCCTCCCATGAAGAAGTAGCTTGTACCAATGGTAGGATAGCTGTACCCTAGGGGAATGGAGCCCAGATTGCCTATACGACCCCAGGAGGCCCGAAGCTTAAGCAGATTCACCCACTTCAGCCCCGACATGAACGGCTCTGAGGATATCTTCCACGCTCCAGATACCGATGGGAACATCCCCATCTTGTGCCCCTTGGGCAACCGACCTGCCCAGTCTGTTCTCCACGAAGCCATGATAAAATACCGATCTGCCCAATTGTAGGAGATGCGACCCACCAGCCCCAAGTTTCGATCTTGTGCCCGGCCATCCGTAGGCGGGTAGTTGGCCTGCGCCATGTTGAAATAGGCAAGAGAGGAGGCCTCGCGCTCAAAATCATGCGCCTCTGCAGAGAAGCTTCGGTAATCGGCCCCTTGGGCCGTGTGCGCCAGCATCAGCCCTATGCTATGGCCAGAAATCAACGTGTCGTAGTTGATGCGATTTTCCACCTCCCAGTCCATGCTGCGCTGGTTATTGTAGGAGAGGTAATTCTCCTTATCGGGTTTCCCCGGTTCTAAGCGCCGGGGCGTGAAGCTCAAGCTGTTATCACGGACGAAGGAATAGGAAAAGCGCGACGTGAAGTCTAATCCTGGCACTGGCGATAGCAGCTCTAGGAACGTCGAGGTGTTGAGGTAATGGTGGTTATTCTTGTAGCGATTGCCCTCCAGGAGCCGCATCGGGTTGACCACGTCCCCATGGATATCCGCATAATTGCTTCCATACTTGGCCGCATAGGCTGGATCCGAGGGCGCCGTGCCCCCATACACCGTCAGCGGGTCGTAGACCGTGGCATTGCGCGGCATAGCCAGCGCCGAAAGCAGCACACCGGTCTCAGCACTCGAGGTGTTGGCATCGCGATTGCTATTGTAATACCACCCCAGCTCCTCGCGAAGTCGCACGTGGGGGAAGATTCTCCAAGCCAACGAGAGGCGCGTGGTATAATCATCGCTATAGGTATGGCGCAGCGTGCCCTGCCTGAGGTCACTCTCGAACGACCCCCGTGCGGCTATGCGCGCATTACCCCCATTGACGGAGAAGCTCGAACGGTGCGATACCCCCGTACGGAAGATGGCGCCTACCCAATCGGTCCGCGTCTCCGCAATGAAGGGATTGATCTGCGGGTCCCAGCCCGTGGGGAGGTTGTTTTCCCCACCTAGAGCCACGGCACGCACCCGACGCTCCTCCGCTATGGTCAACGACTGGGGCAAATTGCGCGGGAGGCTGAACGTGGTGCCATGCGACAACTCCACGTGCACGGCGCCCGCACGAGCCCGCTTTGTAGTCACCAAGATAATCCCTGCCGCCCCCGCGTGTGCCCCATACACCGACGCAGAGGCCGCATCCCGCAGGACCGTGATGTTCTCCACGTCTGCCAGGGTATAGGGTGCCCCGGGCACGCCATCGACCACCACTAGCGGCGACTCCCCACTCACCGACCCCACGCCGCGGATGAAGAGCTGGGGCCCCCCAGTAGGGTGTCCTCCTTGGTTCACCACCGTCACCCCAGGGATCTGCCCCTGCATCATGTGCGCCAGCGAGGGCACGTAGCGCTGCTTCACCAGCGGCATGTTCTCCACCGAAGCCACGGAGGTGGAGATGTCCGACTTTTTCATCTGCCCGAAGCCTATCACCACTACCTCATCGATGTTGTGCGCCTCCGGCTGTAAGGACAACGTATCCGTCATCCCCGGCGTAGTCACCGTGAACTCCTGCGGCTCGTAGCCTATGCAGCTCACCCGCAGTGTCGCCGGCAACGCGGTCTCCAAATGCCATGTACCGTCTACTCCCGTGATCGTCGATACTGCTTGCACGCCGTCTACCACCGTGGCCGCCACTATCGGCTGACGACTCCCAGCATCCACCACCACACCGCGCACCGATGGGGGCACCTGCCCCAATGCCTGCCACCAAAGCATAAGCCCTAAGAGCAGCAAGCTCACACCCCTTACCTCTTTGACATTCATGGGTTACTATGTTTCTCCTCACAATCCTACGGCGCAAAGGTCATGGATTATTATCACGGGTACACCAAGAGAATAGCTCATTTCAGTTACGGACTCCACGCCCGGAATGATGAAGTCTCCCCGCGAACTGATTGCGGGCTACTATACCTCGCGGCCGCCCCTGCATCCCACAGGGTCGGGGCGCAAAACCTACCTATTAGTGAGCGAGCCCGCTGCTACTACACCCACTGTAGCCAATGCAACCAATCCTAGCAAAGCGTTACCTTTGCGCATCCCTAGGTCATACCTAGGGGCACGAACCTAGCCGACGCGTGGAAAGGGTAATTGCCAAGAATAGGAAGGCAGGCTTTAGCTACGAGCTACTGGATCGCTATACCGCCGGCATAGTGCTGAGCGGCACGGAGATCAAGTCCCTACGCCAGGGGCACGCCAGCCTAGTGGATGCCTACGCCCTTTTCCTCAACCACGAACTGTGGATCCGCAACATGCAGATCCCCGAATACCAGTTTGGCACCTACTCCAACCACAACCCTCGGCGCGACCGCAAGCTCCTACTCAGCCGCAAAGAGCTCACCAAGCTCGAGCGCGCCGTGCAGGCCAAGGGTTCGACCATTGTGGCCACACAACTCTTCATCAACGAGCGCGGCTACGCCAAGCTGCGCATCGCCCTGGCGAGGGGCAAGCAGGCCCACGATAAGCGCGAAGCCATCAAAGCCAGGGAATCGGCCCGCGAGCTTCAGCGCGCCCAGCAAAAAGACTACTAGCAATAGGTCATAGAGAAAATGCGCACAATATGACACGCATAGCGACAGTCGATGAATTAATCGCCCTACGGCGAGAAGCTTCGGGCAGGCCTGCGGAAACCTGGGGGCTCGTCCCCACCATGGGTGCGCTCCATCAAGGGCATCTCTCCTTGGTCAAGCAAGCCCTCCAAGAAAACGACCACGTGGTCGTCTCCATCTTCGTCAACCCCACCCAGTTCAACAACCCAAACGACTACAAGACCTACCCCCGCACCCTCGATGCCGACCTGGCCTTCCTGGCTGAGCTGATGCAACCGCTCTACATCTTCACCCCAGAGGAAGACGACATCTACAGGCTGCCCGACCGCTACGAGTTCAATCTCCACCCCCTCGACCAATACATGGAGGGCACCCAACGCCCCGGCCACTTCCAAGGCGTTTGCCGCATCGTCAGCCGACTCCTCGACTTGACCAAGCCCACCAGGGCCTACTTCGGCGAAAAAGACTACCAGCAGCTGCTCATCGTGCGCAAGATGGCCGAGCAGATGCACAGCCCCGTGGAAATCGTCGGATGCCCCATCGTCCGGGAGGCCTCTGGCCTGGCGGTCAGCTCGCGCAACGCCCTCCTCTCCCCAGCGCACCGGGAGGCTGCGCCCCGAATATACCAAACGCTGCGCGCCTCGGCCGACTACATCCAGCAGCACTCCGTGCCTGAAACCGCTGCCTACATCGTTGAACACATCAACGCAGCCGCCCCACTGCTCCAATGCGAATACGTCGAGATTGCCAACCGCCACACGCTCGCCCCTGAGGCCGAATACCAGCCCAACTGCTCCATGGCCTTCGTGGCCGTCCACGCAGGCAACGTCAGGCTCATAGACAACTTCAAATATTAGCCAACGACATGCTCCTGCAAGTACTCAAATCAAAAATCCACCGCGTCCACGTGACGCAGGCCAAGATCGACTACATCGGGAGCATCACCATCGATGCCGCCCTACTCGAAGCGGCCAACATCCTCCCGGGGGAGAGAGTGCAGGTGGTGAACGTCAACAATGGCGAACGTCTGGAGACCTACACGATTGCGGGCCCCGCAGGCAGTGGAGAGGTCTGCCTCAATGGCCCTGCCGCCCGGAAAGCCCTCGTGGGCGACGTGATCATCGTAGTGGCCTACGCCCTGGTGACCCCAGAGGAGGCCCGCACCTTGAAGCCCACCGTCATCTTCCCCAATACCGATACCAACCGGCTTTCCCCAAGCGACCAATAGCCACCCCATAAGCTCAACACTGGCAGTGCCGAAGCAAGCTGCTGCACAAGCGGGGCGTTCCCCATGGGTCAGGCTCTGGCAAGGCAAGCATGGCCTAGTCCTTCAGGCCCTGGCGTTTTTGCCGCTGCTCGCCCTACTCATCTACCTCACCCTGCGCCACGTCGATTTCAGCGCGCTGGGCAGCAGCCTACAGGCCACCAACTGGGGGTGGGTAGCCGCAGCGCTAACGGTCAGCCTGGCCTCCCACGTTGTACGCGCATGGCGCTGGCAAGGTCAGATCAACCAGCTCCACGTCCACATCACCCTCTGGGATGCCTTCTACGCCGTGGTGCTAGGCTACAACGCCAACATGCTCGTGCCACGGGGGGGCGAGCTACTCCGCTGCGCCCTGGTAGCCCGGCAAAAACACCTATCATTCGATAGAACCTTCGGCACCCTGATGGCCGAGCGGATTTTCGACTTCCTCATGTTCCTTCTCCTCACGCTCGTGGCCGTGGGCCTAAGCCTCACCAGTTTTGGCGGTTTCCTCTGGCACGAGGTGCTCCATCCCTTCCTGACCAGCCTAGCCACCAGCACGTGGATCGGTCTTTCCCTGGCCCTACTGGCAGTGATCCTAGGGTCTATAGGCTTCTACTGGGCCCTGGTGTCCAACCTCCTCGGCCGACGGCTCAAGATTCGGACGCTGAGAGCCATGCGCGGCTTTACGCAGGGCTTCAACACCATGCTGCGCGCGCAGCACCCCTGGGCCCTGCTCTTCCAGACCGTTCTCCTCTGGCTACTTTACTGGCTTGCGACCCATCTTTTTTGCCTTGCCCTCCCCGCCACTGCCCACCTTACCCCGCGCACAAGCTTCACCCTGCTCGTAGTGGGCACCTTTGGCATCCTTATCCCAGTCCAAGGGGGCATCGGGGCCTACCACTACGCCGTCATGCTCTGGCTCCTAGTTGTGGGCCTAAGTCGTGAAGATGGCCTGGCCTACGCCACCTTGGCCCACGGCGCGCAGGCCATCAATCTACTCATCGTATTCCTGCTACTCATGCTCATCCGTCGCATTGCGCAACGCAGGTTAGAGACCAAGGCCCCCATGCAGGCTTGAGGAGGACACATGGCAAAAGCCAAGAGTAGCTACGTGTGCCAGAACTGCGGCGCGGAGGCCGCCAAGTGGCTCGGGCGCTGCCCAGCCTGCGGCCAGTGGAACACCTACGTGGAGCAGCGAGTCGTGCAGCAGCCCCGCAAAGGCCATATGATCGATATCTCGCGCCAGGCCGTGGCGATGCCGCTGGCCACCGTGGCAAGCTCCAACGAGCAGCGTCTCGACGTGGGGCTACAGGAAGTCAACCGTGTGCTTGGCGGAGGCCTCGTGCCGGGATCCCTGGTGCTGCTGGGTGGCGAACCTGGCATCGGCAAATCGACCCTAGCGCTCCAGCTGGCTCTAAGCGGCCACCTCGGGAAAGTGCTCTACGTGTCGGGCGAGGAGAGCGCCAACCAAGTACGCATGCGCGCCGACAGGCTCCAAGGCCAGCTCGATCACTGCTTTATCCTCAACGAGACCCTCCTCGACAACGTCCTGACCCAAGCTGGCCAGCTCGAGCCAAACTTCCTAGTCGTTGACTCCATCCAGACCCTCTACCGCGAAGGGCTAGAATCCTCCCCAGGCACCGTGTCGCAAATCCGCGAATGCGCTGCCACCCTCCTACGCTACGCAAAAACCAGCGGCGTGCCCGTACTCCTGATCGGACACATCAACAAGGAAGGCACCCTGGCTGGGCCCAAGCTCCTAGAGCACATCGTGGACGTGGTGCTCCAATTCGAGGGCGATAGTTCTTTCACATACCGCATCCTGCGCGGCATCAAGAATCGCTTCGGCGCCTCCAATGAGCTAGCCATGTTCGAGATGCAGCAGCAAGGCCTGCGGGAGATAGCCAACCCCTCAGAGCTCCTCATCCACCAGCGGGGCACACAGCTGAGCGGCTCGGCGGTAGCAGCCAGCGTGGAGGGCGTCCGCCCCATACTGGTGGAGGTACAGGCCTTGGTCAGCTCGGCGGTCTACGGCGTACCGCAGCGGAGCACCACGGGCTACGACCCCCGACGACTCAATATGCTCCTGGCCGTCCTAGAGAAACGGGCAGGCTTCAAGCTAGGGGCCAAAGATGTCTTTCTCAACATCGCTGGAGGGCTGCGCATCAACGATCCCGGCATCGATTTGGCCGTGGTGGCCGCCGTGCTCTCTTCCTACTTCGACGTGGCCTATCCACCCAACATTTGCTTTACCGCCGAGGTGGGCCTCTCTGGCGAAATACGGCAGGTGGTGCGTATTGAGCAGCGGATCCGCGAAGCCGAGCGGCTCGGCTTCCAAGCCGTCTACCTGGCCCAGCAAGGGCTCCCAAGCGCGCCCCAAGGGAGCAACCATGGTCTCTGCCGACCGCTGGCCTCCATCGTCGACCTAGTCAACAATCTGGTAAGAACCTTATAGCCGCCCACTCAACCCTTTGCATACCATGGCGACCAACTCCTCCTCCCTACCACCCCTAGGCAACACGCCCACCTTCTGCGCGCTCATCATGGCTGGGGGCGGTGGCACGCGCTTTTGGCCCGTAAGCACCGAGGAGAAACCCAAGCAATTCCTCGACATACTAGGCCGAGGCGAATCCATGCTCCAGGCCACGGCGCGCCGGCTCGAACAGCTCACCACCCCAGACCACATACTCGCAATAACCAGCCAACGCCAAACCGCCCTAGCAGCTGAACAACTCCCACAGCTTCCCGCACGCAACATCTACGGGGAACCGCAACGCCGCAACACAGCCCCATGCATTGCGCTGGCCGTAGCCCACTGCCTCACGCAGCCCCACGGGGAAGAAACGGTCATGGGTGTTTTCCCAAGCGACCACCTAGTGGAGAACCAACCGCAGTTCCTACTCCTCATGCAAAAGGCCATAGCCTACGCCGCGCAGCACAACTGCATGGTCACCCTAGGCATCACCCCCACACGACCAGCTACCGAATACGGCTACATAGAGGCAGCCCAACAGGAGGCCCAGGGCTTTCAGCCCGTACGCCGCTTCCGCGAAAAGCCCAACCTCGAAACGGCCCTTGAGTTCCTCAAGCAGGGCGACTTCTTCTGGAACAGCGGGATGTTCGTCTGGCGCGTATCCACCATCGCCCAAGCCCTCAGGAAGCATCTCCCTGGCCTCCTAGAAACCATGGAGGGGCTACCCTTCCATAGCGACCCCACCACCTTTCGCGTAGCCCTTGAAAAGGCCTATGCAGCCATTGAGCCCATCTCTATCGACTATGGGGTCCTAGAGCATGCCGACAACATCGTGGTGCTCCCCAGCAGCATTGGCTGGTCCGACGTGGGCACCTGGCAGGCCGTACGCGACCTCCTACCCAAAGACCCCCAAGGCAACGTGGCCAGGGGACAGGTGACCTTCAAAGAGTGCAGCAACACCATAGCTTGGCTCCCCGAGGGGGTCGAGGCCTGCTTGGAAGGGCTGGAAGGGGTGGCCGTTGCGCTCGCCGGGGGAAAGCTCCTGGTCAAAAAGCTCTAGCCCACCAAAGGCGAGCAGGAAGCTGCCCCCTGCCCTTTCCCCCGCTTTGCTTACCTTTGGGGAGTCGCAGTGGCGCGGCCAACGGGGCGTTGACACCTGGGCCATGCGCCACAACGCACAATGCAGAGTATGAATAGAATCAAGCAGGTTTTGCGCAGTCGCTACTTCAGCTTCGCGCTGGTAACGCTGCTCTACGTGGGGGTAGTAGTCTGGATTGGCAACTACTGGTGGCTGCTGGGCCTGCCCGTCATCTTCGACTACTACATCACCCGGAAGGTCCACTGGCTCTTCTGGCACAAGAAGGGCGTGAGGCGGCAATCCTCCCTGGTGGAATGGTTCGATGCACTCCTTTTCGCCGTGGTCGTGGCCTCGCTCATCCGCCTGCTACTTTTCGCCGCCTACACTATCCCCACGGGCTCCATGGAAAAAACGCTCCTAGTGGGCGACTACCTCTTCGTCAGCAAGGTAGCCTACGGGCCCAAAATGCCCAATACGCCCCTCACGATGCCCTTTACCCACAACACCATGTTCTTCTCCCGCACCACCAAATCCTACTCCGAGGCCATCCAGCTCCCCTACAACCGGTGCCCTGGGCTTGGCCACGTGAAGCGCTACGACGTGGTGGTGTTCAACTTCCCAGAGGGCGACACGGTCATCACCGAGTTTCCCGAGCGCAATTACTACGACATCGTCCGCCAGCTCGGGCGCAACTACGTGAAGGCCAACTACCACCTCATCACCCGCCCCATGGATAAATGCGAAAACTACATCAAGCGCTGCGTAGGCCTCCCGGGCGACACCCTCCAGATCATCGACAATCAGCTCTACGTCAACGGCCAAAAGCAGCCCTTCGTCCCCACCATGCAGTTCAACTACGCCGTCCAAACCAACGGCACCACCATCAACCCGCTATTCCTCGATCAGCTCGGGATATACCACGGCGATCGCATCTACAACCCCACCGTATCCTGCTACGACCTCCCCCTGACCGACACCGCCCGCCAGCAGCTAGCCCAGCTGGCCAACGTGGTCAACATCACCCGGCGACAAAACCCTGACCCCGCCCAAGCTTACCATTATATATTCCCCCACGATCCGCGCTTCCCCTGGACGGAAGCGGACTTCGGCCCCATCTGGATCCCCAAGAAAGGCCTCACCATCCCCCTCTCCACCAGCAACCTCCCCCTCTACCGTCGGCTCATCGAGGTCTACGAACACAACGCCCTCGAGGTCAAAAACGGCCGCATCTACCTCAACGGCCAGCCCGCCGAGAGCTATACATTCCAGATGGACTACTTCTTCATGATGGGCGACAACCGGCACAACTCCCTCGACAGCCGCTTCTGGGGCTTCGTACCCGAAGACCGCATAGAGGGCAAGGCCAAGTATATCTGGCTCTCACTCGACAAGGAACGCCACTTCCCCATGAACATCCGCTGGTCGCGCTTCTTCAGGAAAATCCAATAGGCGCACTAGACAGGCCGACACGCATGGCCAAAGCAACAGCGCAACCGGGGCCAGCACGCACCGCAGAGATTTTTGCACGCTTCCAAGCGCAAAATCCTCACCCCCACTCGGAGCTAGCATTCAGCTCGTCCTTTCAGCTCCTGGTGGCCGTGGTGCTCTCAGCGCAATGCACCGACGAGCGCATCAACAAGGTCACCAAGGCGCTCTTTGCCGCCTACCCCACCCCCCAGACGATGGCCCAAGCGGGGGAGAAGGCCATCCTAGACCACATCAAATCGGTCACCTACCCCAACTCCAAGGCCCGCTACCTGGCCGACCTCTCGACCCAGCTCGTGGCCCTGCACCACGGCCAAGTCCCCGATGACTTGGCAGCCCTTGAGGCCCTGCCCGGCGTAGGCCATAAGACCGCCAGCGTGGTGCTCGCCGTAGCCTTCGGAAAACCAGCTCTCCCTGTGGACACCCACGTCCTCCGGGTGGCCAACAGGCTCGGCCTCGTACACAACGCCAATACCCCGCAAAAAGTAGAAAAACAACTCAAAGCCCTGCTGCCAGAGGACAGCTGGGCGCACGCCCACCACTGGCTCCTGCTGCACGGGCGTTACGTCTGCAAAGCCCAGCGCCCCAACTGCAACCAATGCTTCCTCGCCGACCTCTGCCCCAACCGCCAGGAGACTCCAAGCCGAAAGGGCAAAACGAACCCTTGACGAAGATTTGTCGTAACCCCCCAGACCGCCATACGCGGGTGCACGTTTGAAATCGTTCGTCCGCCACGCCCTACGCACAGGCAGCGCAAGTAGACATCTAGTGCCACGGGGTGGAATGGCCCACGACCCCGAGGACGGCCAACCCAAGCGACGCGTGGGCAAGGTGCTAAGTACACACCTCCCCGACCCCAGCTTCATCCGCAAGAAGCCCAGCCATCTCTCTTCTTCTACAGGAAGGATTTCAGCGCATCGCCGCAGACAGCATCGTGGAGCATGGCCAAGGCCTTGGAGCCAACAAGTGCCTTGTAGCGAAGGACGTTGCCATCCCCCAGTAGCCCCAACAAGACGCAACAGCAACCCCCAGCATCCGCCAGGATTCCCAGCCTCCCCACCCCCACACAACTTGCAAGTGAAGAAAAAAGTCTATCTTTGTGGCCGGCTGTTGCGGTGTCCTGTGGTGTAATTGGCAACACATCTGACTCTGGATCAGAAGAGTCCAGGTTCGAACCCTGGCAGGACAACGATGGTGCTGGCTCAAACCAGTCCGCGCTCATGGGGCGTTAAGCGGATATGGCGTAATTGGTAGCCGCGCAAGACTTAGGATCTTGTGACGTAAGTCATGTGGGTTCGAGTCCCACTATCCGCACTAGACTTAGGGAGTCGCCCAGTGGGCTGCTCCCTTCTTCGCTATAGGCCTCTACCTGAACGCACCGCGTGGTGCGTACTGGCTCTCAACCCTAGTAAGCCTCTCGCACGGAGGGCAAAACACGTTAGGGGGTAGACCATCCGCACCAAAGACCTATAGGCACACCCGTGCACCACCCCGGCGCGCAGATCACCACCGACGGAGCAAGCCTTGGACCGACCAACCGCAACATCGGTCACACCACTTTCTGTAGCTGCGTAGCCCCAGCGCAACGTGCGCCTTGGCGCCAGGAAAGCCCCACAAGCAGGCCAGCATGGCCCCCAAATCAGTAATCGCACCCCCCGCTCCGTACCAACTCCGTACCAACTCCGCATATGGACGCTCTGGAAGCGGAGTTGGTACGGAGATAGTAGATTGATTATCTTAATGTTACTACCACGATACTAACCCACGTAGACCTCTCGGAAACCGCGGAATCCGCGAATTGAGGCTAGAATTAACAATAGAATAAAGAAAAGCACCATACACATGTTCTACACGCAACCAATTGGTTACGCAGAATTATCAATTCTACCAAGATTTTTTGTAAAAGGTTTTCACCTCAAAATATGAGCATGCTTGTATATTCTATTGCTTTACGTACGATCTGGAGCGAGGGTTACATGGAACTACGTCCCACGCTTCTGCGCCGGGGAGCAGTGCTGCGACTAGGGGGAGGGGCAAGGGGATGTTGCGTCTTAGCGCAACGTGCGCAGGGTGGCGGTCGCTTCTAGCCACTAGTCACTACTGGCAACTGCGAGGGGCGCAGCCAGGAACGGCTACGGAAGGGGCTGGCCACCATTTGTGATGTTTTCCATAACTTAGAGACCCTAGTAGTGGGTAGTAGAGGTGCGGAAAATGGGACGGATCAACTCGAAGGCACGGCGGTTCTGGTGGGTGGTGGTGGTGCTGGTAGTGCTGGCAGGTATCGTGCTGTGGTGGCGTGGGCGGGAGGCGGCCGATGCATCGCTCATGATCAAAGCCGAAGTGGGCAGCCTGCGGGTCACGGTGGATGTGACTGGTGAGCTAGAGGCCCAGACGAGCACCAACATAGAAGCCCCAGCCGACCGGATGCGCTCTCGCAACCTCCACCTGGGGGACATAACCATCCAGGATCTAGTGCCCGAGGGGACGATAGTAGAGGAGGGGCAAGTGGTTGCCCGTCTGGACCCCAGCCCACTCTCCTCGCTCATCAAGACTGCGCAGGACGAAGTGGAGACCGCGCAGCAAAAGCTAATACAGGCCCAACTCGACACCACGCTGACCCTCCGGGATCTGCGCAACGCTATGGTCAACATGCACTTTGCGCTAGAGGAACAGAAAATCGTAGTCTCGCAATCGCAGTTCGAGCCGCCCGCCACGCAGCGCAAGGCGCAAATAGACCTGGAGAAGGCCCAGCGCGCCATAGACCAAGCCAACGTGAGCAATAAGCTCAAAGAAAAGCAGCTGACTGCCACCGTGCGCGAGGCCCAGCTCAACCTGGCCAAGCAACAGCGCAGCCTCAACGAGATGTACGAGCTCCTGGAGCTTTTCACCATCCGGGCTCCCAAGCGTGGCATGGTGATCTACTACAAGGAGTGGAACGGGGAGAAGCGTACGGTGGGCTCCAAGGTGTCGCCTTGGGAATCCACCATCGCCACGCTCCCAGACCTCTCGAAGATGCAATCGAAGTGCTATGTCAATGAGGTGGACGTGAGCAAGGTGAAGCCTGGGTTGCCCGTAGCGATCACAGTGGATGCATTCCCAGACCGGCGCTATACGGGCCAAGTGGCCTCGGTGGCCAACGTGGGAGAAACCGTCAGGGGGGGCACGACGAAGGTGTTTGAGGTGGTCATCAAGCTCGATGCCGTGGATAGCCTGATACGCCCCGCGATGACCACGCGCAATGAGATCATCTTGACCACCCGCGACTCCGTACTCGCCTGTCCCCTAGACTGCCTGCAGGCCACGGACTCGGCCACCTTCGTCTACACGAGCGACGGGCGGCGGCAAGAGGTGGAAACAGGGCTCACCAACGCCACGCACGCA
The DNA here is from genome assembly GCA_947252645.1 of uncultured Bacteroidia bacterium. Classification (GTDB taxonomy): domain Bacteria; phylum Bacteroidota; class Bacteroidia; order Bacteroidales; family CAJPTX01; genus Bacteroides_D. The sequence continues at coordinate 42,624 of CAMXWF010000002.1, read as the reverse complement.
GAGATAGTCCGCGGCCTAAAACCTGGGCAATGGCTCTACCTCTCCATGCCCCCCAAGCCAGAGCGCTTCCGCTGGACCCCCCTACCAGCTAAGCCAGAACAGCCCAAGGCGAACGATGGGGCACGAAGGCAGGCTGGCAGTAGATGATGCCCTCCCCAGGTAGATCCACGCGGCAATACGCACGCTATGCACACGACGTGTACATAGCCCTAGAGGCCATTCGCGACAACGCACTACGCTCCCTGCTCACCGCCCTAGGCATCATATTTGGCGTGGCGGCCGTGATCAGCATGCTGGCCATCGGGCAAGGGGCCAAGCAGGAGATCCTCCATCAGCTCGAGCTGGTGGGGGTCAATAACATCGTGGTCACCCCCATAGCGCCCGAGAAGCTAGAAGAGTCTGGCAATTCGAAGAGCAGCCCAGAGGGTAACCGCTGGCCTTTTGGCCTCACCACCGCCGATGCCAAGGCCATTGCCCAGGTGCTCCCTACCGTCTCGGCCTTGTCGGTGCAAATAAACTACTCGGGTGCCCTGCAGTGCAGCAGCCAGCGCATGCATGGCGCAGCCGTGGGAGTCAACAGCAGCTACTTCTCCATCTACCACCTGCCCCTGCAGCAGGGGAGCTACTTCACGCCACTGCAGGAGCAGAGCGGCGCCCAAGTGTGCGTGATTGGAGCCGAAGTGCGTACGCGACTCTTTGGGGCCACCAACCCGATAGGGGCCTATGTGAAGTTTGAAAACCTTTGGCTACTAGTCGTTGGCGTGCTACAGCACACGGATGCGGGTTCCCAGGCACTGGCCAGCATGGGCATCAACATGGACAACAGCAATATCTACATCCCCGCGCAAACGTTGCTCATGCGCTATTCGCAGCGAGGCACAGAGACCTACCACCCCAAGACAGGCATAGGCAAATCGCCCAACGGCTACCCAGGCCTCGACGGCATCATAGTCCAAATAGACGATGCGCAGCAGGTGACCGCAAGCAAACAGGTGATAGACCACATCCTGTCGCGCCGTCACGCTGGGCACTGGGACTTCGAGGTGATCGTGCCAGAGCAGGTGCTTAAGCAGCAGCAACGGACCAACGATGTGTTCAACTGGGTGCTGGGAGCCATTGCAGGCATCTCACTCCTTGTAGGGGGGATCGGCATCATGAACATCATGTTCGCATCTGTACTCGAGCGCATCAAGGAGATCGGCATCCGGCTAGCCATCGGGGCTCGGCAATCGGACATCGCGGTGCAATTCCTAGCGGAGGCTTTGCTCATAAGCCTGGTAGGCGGACTGATTGGCATCCTCCTCGGCATAGTGCTCTCGGCCATCATCACCCACCTCGCGGCAATCAAGACCGTAATTACCTGGTCCTCTCTGCTCGTCTCCTTCGGCGTGGCCGCCCTGGTGGGGGCAATTTTTGGCTACGCCCCGGCCCGGCGAGCCGCACAACGCTCACCCATCGAATCCCTACGCCACGAATAGCTACTCCTAGCTCTCGCCTCTGGGCCGCCTGAATCCTCGAATTACACCCAAGACAATGGTCACCTCTTACCCTGTGCCGTTCCGAGTTGTTTTGCTGGTTACCGCCCTTGCCCTCCCCTGTTGCCTAACGGCGCAGGAAACGAGTACTACGGTCGGCCACGTGGAAGCACGATTGGCAGACACGGGAAACAGGGGAACGAGCAATGCCTACGACTCTACCCCGCCCCCCATAGAATGGCTGACCTTGGGGGAGGCCATAGCATTGGCCAAGGAGTACTCCCCAGCAGCCATAGAGGCCAAGCATCGCTTCCTCGCGGGGTACTGGCAATACCGCACCTATCGGGCTGAACTGCTCCCCAGTGTTAAGCTGACCGGCTCGCTGCCTAGCTTCAACAAGAGCCTCTCGCGCTACCAAATGCCCGATGGGTCCGTGAAGTTTATCAACGAGTTCTCCAACGACATGGGGCTCCGGCTGGAGGCCACGCAGCGGGTGTGGTTTACTGGTACGGAGCTCTACGTGAGCTCGGCCCTGACGCGCAACGATGTATTTGGCGAGCAACGCAACACCACCTACCTCTCCACCCCTCTACAGGTAGGTATACGGCAGAATATCTTCGGGTTCAATGAGCTGCGCTGGCAGCGAAAGATAGAGCCCCTGAAGTATGAGCAGAGCAAACGGGTGTACCTGAGCGACTTGGAGCAAATAGCTAATCGGGCCAATAGTCTTTTCTTCCAGCTCGTGATAGCCGAGCAAGCCTTGACCACTTCCCAGCTGAACTACGCCAATGCCGACACGCTCTACACCATAGCCCAAGGGCGCTTTAGCATTGGCACCATTGCCGAGAACGAGCTATTGCAAATGGAACTCAACAAGCTCACCGCGCAGCAAGCAGTGAGCGAGGCCAAGCTTGCGGTGCAACTCCAACGGTTTAAACTGGTCAACTACTTAGGACTCCGCGAGGACAAGGAGTGGAAGATGGTGGTGCCAAGCAGCGTCCCGGAGGCAGCCGTGAACTTCGACTCGGCACTAGTGCAGGCCATGCGGGCCAACCCAGCGTTTATCCAGACTGAGGTGCAGCGCCAGCAGGCAAAGAAAAATATCGCCCAGGCCCGCGCCCAAAGAGGCTTTGAGGCCAGCATCGTGGCCAGCTACGGGCTCACGCAGCAGGGGACCACTATACCTGCAGCCTACCGCAGCCCACTCGACCAACTCTCTGCCAAGCTTGGCATCACCGTCCCCCTCTTAGACTGGGGGCGTGGCAAAGGGCTAGTGCGCATGGCCAAGTCGAACCTAGAGCTGGTAGAGAGCCAGGTGGAAAGTGCCCTCCTTGAGTTCAGGCAAGAACTCTTGCTCCTGGTCACGCGCTATTCGCTACAAGGCCAGCAGCTGGCCCTGGCTGCCAAGGCCGACACCATCGCCCTGAGCCGCTACGCCATAGCCAAGCAGCGCTATATGGTGGGCAAAATCGACGTGCTCGACCTCGACAAGGCCCAAGTCGATCGTGATGACGCCCGCATCCGCTACTTGTCCACCATGCAGGCCTACTGGCAGCTCTACTACGAGCTACGACGCCTCACGCTGCATGACCCAGAGACAGGAAAGCCGCTAGAAGTGGATTTTGAGGCCATTGTGAAGCAGTAGGGCTGAGCGTGACTACTTGTCTGCCTCTGGCTGCTTGGAGACCTCCTGCGCCCCCTCTTGGGGCTGTGGAGAGAACTCTTCTTTGGACGCGGCCGCGTTCCAGTCAACCACTCTAGCCCCAAAGACCTCCACATCGTCCATGCGCATGGAGCTACCCAGCCAAGCGAAGAACTCCTTCTGAAGCCGCTGGAGCTGCTCCTCCACGGGAAGCTGACTAATAGAGAGCAGTAGCGCGGTGAGATTCTTCTGCATGAACTTGCGGTTCTTGGGCCCGCCAAACTGGTCCTCAAAGCCATCGGAGAAGGCATAGATCATGTCGCCAGGCTCTAGCTGTATGACCTGACTGGTAAATGGGAGCATCTTGGAGGGGACGTAGACCCCCACTGGCATATGGTCGGGCTTATAGAGCTGGACCTGGCCATTGCGTACGATGATCAGAGGATTGTTGGCCCCAGAGAATTGGAGGGTGTTGGTGTCGGCATCGAGGATGAAGAGGACGAGGTCCATACCGTCCTTATTCGAGCCAGCATCTGCCGTCTGGTGGAGACTGGAGATGATGAGAGCCCGCACCCTGTTGAGGACCTCGGCCGTGTCGAGGGCGTTGGCCATGTCGCGGGTCACCTGGTAGAGCAGCGAGGCCGAGAGCATGCTCATGAAGCCCCCGGGCACTCCGTGGCCGGTACAATCGGCGATACAGCAGATCTTCTTATTGCCTATCTGGTTCATCCAGTAGAAGTCACCGCTCACCACATCGCGCGGCAGGAAGAGCACGAAGTGTTCAGGGAAAATGCTGTCCATAGTCTCCTTGCGGGGAAGGATGGCATGCTGGATCTCGCTGGCATACTTGATGCTAGCCTCAATCTCGGCCTTTTGGTGTTCTATTTTATCCCGCTGCTGCTCAATTTCATCTTTCTGGGCCACCACCTCGGCAGTGCGCTGGGCAACGAGCTTAGCGAGACGCTCCTTCTCCTTGATGAGGCGGCGATTATTCCACCTGGCGGCCATATAGAGGACGAAGGCCGCCAAGCACACATAGATGAGGTAGGCCCACCAGGTGCGATAGAACGGGGGTAGGATGGTAAAGCGATAGGTGGTGACCCGGGAGAGGCGCTGGTAAGCATCGCGCATGCGGACCTTGAGGGTATAGTTGCCCTCGAAGAGGTTGGTATAGCGTACCTCGCCAGTTCGTTCCCAAGAGGACCAGGCATTATCGTTGGATTCGAGTAGGCACTGGAACTCCACGCCATCGCCCGCAAAGCTAGAGGCCCCGAAGCGGAAGAGGAGGCTATTCATCCCATGGGGGATTTCGAGCTGCATGCTGTCGGGCTGGGTGGTAATAATGCGCTGGAGAGTGCCGTCCAGGCAAGTAAAATAGGTGCCAGCGAAGAGCGTGGAGTCATTGCGTAGGGCGACAACGCCAGCGATGCTAGCCTGGGCCACTGGGGGTAGAGCCTGGCTAGTTACGGGACGATAGGAGTATATCTCCTTGGAGAAAGCGGCCCAGAGGGTGGAGTCGTGTGTGAAGGTGAGGGCATCGATCCACCGGGCGGGTAGTCGGCGGAAGAGATTGTCGTCTGGGGTAGTGGTAGTGTCGAAGAAGTTGTTGTAGGCCTCCACATAAAGGGTGTCCTCTCGCGGGGTGAAGCGCTGCATGGCGACCTTATTGCCAAGTCCAGTGAGGTTTGAGACCCCCAGGCCTGGAATGAGTGCAGATTCTACAGCGACAAGCGTGTCGCGAGTGGCATCATAGGCAAAGATCCCTGTTGGGGTGGTGATGTAGGCCTTGCCGTCGAGGACGCAGACCTCATTCTGCCGCAAGGTAGGGAGGCCATTTTTCTCAGTGATGTGCTTGGAGCGGAGGATGTCCAGACCGACTTTACGAAGTCGGTAGAGGCCTGTGGTGAGCGTGGTGAGCCAGATGGTGCCTTGGTCATCGATGTCGATGCCGCGGATTTCGTCATTGACGGCCGGGACGATAGTGGGGTGCATATCGAGCCAGGTGCCATTGGGGCGGCGCTGCAACACGGCAATGGAGTTCTGTAGACCCATGAAGAGCAGGTCGGGACTTGTGGGCGGGACAAAGAGGGAATAGCCCTTGTAGCTACCCCGATTGACCTCTACAAGTCGTCCCATCCTGTTGGGGTCTTTTTTCCAGACAGAGATGGAAGTCGCCTTGCCATTTCGGACCTCGTAGACATCGGTCATGGCCTGGGCGATGCCAAACTGCTCACCTGAATAGGGATCGGAATAGGAGAGGTAATCCCAAACAGGGACGCTGATGCCCTGGACAGAGGCAATCGTGGGGCCATGGGGTGTTTGGCGCAGATATTGGAGGCCAGCCATAGTGCCGAAATAGATGGCGCCGCGGTCCTCATGCATGCATAGGACGACATCGTTGATGCCATCTTGCTCAGTAAAGCGATGGAAGGGGGAGCAGGTCTCTGCCGCAGTAATCCCCACATTGTGGGTGAGCCAAAGGGTACCATCGGAGGACTCGGCAAACTCAGTGACGAAGGAGTTGCCGAGCCCATGCCCAACGCTGAGGACCTCCACCTCTTGACCTTCCGGGGTAATCTCCACGTAGCCCACATCCTCAGAGAAGATAAAGCCCAGGCCGATGTTCCCATTGCGGAGTCTATGCATGGAGTAGATGGTAGCACCCATGCGGATCAAGGAGTCGACCGTGGGGGCTAGATGGGACGGGAGATCCTCAATACGGTGGGTAGCGCGATCGTAGTAGAAGAGGCCTCCGGGGGCATAGGCGAGCAGAAGCCTATTGTCCTTGAGCGGGAGTACCGCATAGAGCTGCTTGGATTGGAGGAGGGGGGCACTAAAACGGGCGGATGGAATAATGGTATCTCGTGAGAATTGCCCGTCTTTATAGAAGATCAGCTCCGTGTCGTCGTAGCCGATGACGAGTTCTTGGCCGAGCGAGAAGGCCAAAAAAGAATGGTCGGAAGGGATATGGACATAGCTGGTAGTTCCCGTGACCTCATCGTAGACGAAGAACTCTCTGACGGTGCAGAAGAAGATCTTTTGGCCGATGGCGTAGACCTTATAGACATCTTGAAATTCGGGCACAGAGTCTTGCACGGTAGGCAGGAGCGACTCGTAGTGCAACTCGCCGACTTGGTTTGGGACGAGGCGACCGAAATCACCAATGGACCCCACGTAGACTAGCCCTGAGGCCCCGAGGGCCATATAGCGGACGAACTGGCTAGAAGCCAAGGGAATGGTGTGGAAGCGCACGCCATCGTAGACGAGAACCCCGTGGTCGGTGCTCCCAAAGAACATGCGCCCAAGAGCATCTTGGACAACAGCCCAATTCTGGTCGCTCGACTTGTACTGTAGCGGGGAGAAGTAGCGCAACATGGTATGTCCACGCTGACCGGGCTGCGCCAATCCGGGAGTAGATGTTAGGGGCAAGAGGGCAAGCAGCAGGAGCGTCCACAAGCCCCAGTACGCTAGCCCAGAAAGGCAACGCCCCCCAAGGGATTGGGTTCGGGCAGGAGAGGCCTTGGGGTGATATAGTGCACTGCGCGATACCAGGTTTTTCATAGGGGACGCTGTAGTAAGGCGCACTGCTGACCAAATAGATACGGGGCGAATTTACTATTTTAGCGCAAGGAGAAGTTGCAAACGCTATTGCAGTGGGGTGGGCGGCTATGGAGGTGGGGATTAGTGCTCGAATGGATTGGGCTTGGTGAAGTCGGGGGCGTAGTACGCTGCGCTAGAGAGCTCCTGCGTCCAGCCGTGGCTGAACCCGAGCCCATAGGCATACTCCGCCACCTCATCGTACTCTGGCTGCGTCAGCCTACGCTGCAAATTGGGGAAGCGAGTCACGTTGCCAAAAGGCACATACTGCGCTAGGAGCGAAAGGTAGATGTCGGGGGAGAGCTCAGTGGCCAAGTTGACAAGCGCCGCCTTGGAGTTGTCTAAGTAGCCTGGCAATACGAGGTGGCGGACAATGAGCCCTCGTCGGGCGCTACCACGGGCATCGAGCTGCAGCCCCACGCCGACCTGCGCAGCCATGGCCTGGATGGCCTCCAAGGCCACATCGGGGTAGCGAGGCGCCCGGGAAAGCTCCTTGGCCAGGGCATAGCTCCCGTACTTGTAGTCGGGGAGGTAGATGTCCACGAGCCCCTTGAGGGATTCTATGGCTTGGGGTGTTTCGTAGCCATTGGTGTTGTAGACCACGGTTGGCTCGAGTCCGCGATGGTGGAGCGCCTCGATCAGGGGGGGAATCCAAGGCACATAGGGAGTGGGGGAGACCAAGCCTAGGGTGTCAAGCCCTAGACGCAGGCACGCCGATATGCGCTCCACGAGCGTTGGTAAATTGGTGGAGTAGGGGGCCAGGGAGAGCGCATTGCTGCTAATCTGGCAGTTTTGGCAAAAGCAGCACTGGAGGTTGCAGTGGGCAAAGAAGACATTGCACACCCCAAGGCCATTACCGAGTACCGGCTCCTCGCCCCTATGCTGGCAGACGGCAGCCACATAGAGGCCGCTATCTATTTGGCATACGCCCAGCTGCTGGGCGCGATTAACGCCACAACGAAAGGCACATAGTTGGCATTGCATGGCATCAGTTAAACCAGGGCGCAGGCTGTAGCTGGGCTTCCAGCGGCTCCTCAACGGAGTCGGGCAGCTGGGGAAAGAAGTCGATCTGCACGGCCTCCTCCAGCTGATCGATAGAGCAGGCAAATTGCTTGACCTTGCCTTTGTGCGTCCTATGCGGGATGAGGAATGCAATGCCATACCACTGGTTGTTGCGTTGCATGAGCAAGGCCTTGTAGAAGTGAGTAGGCACTGGCACGCGCTGACGGCCTATATAGTCGAGCGGCTTCCCGATGAAGCAGGGGCCAGTGGCGATGAAGATAGTACCGAACTCTGCGGCCCAAGCCCTCACTTTTTGCTCCAAGCTATTCCAGATCCCGCTGTTGAACGCAATGAACTGCGGGGCCACGTTGGTAAAGTAGAAGCACTCCTCCATGGCCTGCTGGCTGAAGCGCATGTCGGCCGAGGGCGCCAGGTGGCCCCGACTGTAGCCAGAATTCTTGTAATCGGCCGGGGTGGCCTCGCGCCCTAGGTAGAGCGGGTCGTCGGCAAAGCTATTTTGCCTCGGAACGTTTTTTTTCAGCTCCTCAGGCTCAAGCGCATAGGCCACCCAAGCGGGCTGAAGCCACTTGGTGCTATAGCCGATGGTATAGTGCGCATGCCGAATTATAGACAAGCTGGCCACATCCTTGGCCACGGGGATGGCGAGGGCCTCCCGCCCTGCTCCCCCATCACGAGCAGGAACGACTGTGGATAAGTCCGCGGCGGCTAGGCCTGCACCGCGGCAACGCATGGCCCCCCACACGGCGGGGCGACTGATGCCTCGGCTAGCAGTGCCAAGCACTGCCAGGGCTAGGCACAGGGCCAAAAACAAGCAAGAGAAACGGGCGCGACGAGCCATGCGCATTGTTAGAAACTAGGCAACAGGCTAGCGTCGTTTGCGGCGCTCTTGCTCCTTCTGCATTTGCTCGAGCCGCTGCATGAAGCGACTCTTTTTGGGCTTTTTGGCCGGTGTGGAGTTGATCTTTTCTAGTAGTTTTTTCTCGTCGAAGAGACGCTGGACTAGGAAGGTCTGCCCTATGGTAATCAGGTTGGCCAGCAGGTAGTAGTAGCTCAGGCCCGAGGAGTAGTTATTGAGGAAAAAGAGCATCATGATGGGCATCATGTAGAGCATCATGAATTTCATCCCCGGCATCGAATTGGCACTGCTATTGCCCTGCTGCTTGAGGTTCATCAGGGAGGTAAGGAACATGGAGACGCACATCAAGAGGGTAAAGAGGCTGACGTGGTCTCCATAGAAGGGGATACTGAAGGGGAGCTGGAAGATGGAGTCGTAGGTTGAGAGGTCATCGGCCCACAGGAAGCTCTGCTGGCGGAGCTCGATGGAGGCCGGGAAGAAGTAGAACATGGCCACCAGGATGGGGAACTGGATCAGCATGGGCAGGCAGCCCCCCATGGGGTTGACACCACCGCGCTTGTAGAGCTCCATGATGGCTTGCTGCTTTTTCATTGCATCCTCCTTGCGGGGGAACTTGCTCCCTATCTGATCCACCATGGGCTTGAGGACTCTCATCTTAGCACTACTCACATAGGACTTGTAGGTGAGCGGGAAGACGATGAGCTTGATGAGAATCGTCAGAATCAGAATGATGAGCCCATAGCTGTTGATGCGCTTGTTGAGCCAATTGAAGACCGGGATGACAAAGTACTTATTGACCCAGCTGACCAGCGACCACCCGAGCGGAATGACCTTCTCCATGCCGAGGCCGTAGTCCTTGAGCGTTTCATAGTGGTTTGGGCACAGATAGAAGTCGAGAGCATAGCGATCATTAGCCCCGCCCTCGAAAGGCAGCATGAGCTTGGCATCGAACTGGCGGACGTAGCCGCCTTGGTTGGCAGCGTTCATGACGAAATTGCCCTGCATAAAGCCATCCGATACGCTGAGCGCGGTCATGAAGAACTGCTCCTTGAAGGCTACCCAGCGCACCTTGGTGTTGACGTTGGCGCTGTCGTAGCCTTCGCGACGATTCAGCTCCTCGTAGTCACCGTTGGCCGTAGAGTAGGCGATGGTCGAATAGTCCTGCTCTCGCTTAATACCCCGCTCCTGCTGGGGAGAGAACATCCGCCACCCCATGTCGATATACCCTTGCTGGGAGGTGATGAGCTGGTCCATCTGGTGAAACTGCACGCTAAGCTTGACCTGGTGGTCATGGTAGGGCAGGGTATAGGTATAATCGATATAGGCGGTAGGCGAGGCCGTAAACCGCAGGGTGAGCTGGGCCGTATCGCCTGCCTGTAGCGCTTTTTGTACACTGGCGTTGCGCAGGGGAAGGAACGGGAGGGTGGACGTGTTGAACTCTGCTGCCCCTACTAGGAAGAGGAAGCCAAAGGTATCGTCAGGATGCTGGAATAGGCACAGGGAATCGCCCTGGTAGGTCTTAAAGCCCTTGAGCTGTGCCTTGGCAATGCGCCCCCCCGCAGTGACGAGGTGTAGCTTGAGGAAGTCATTCTCCAATAGGAGCGTGTCGGGCGCGCCATTGACCGTCCACTGGAGGGTAGTCGAGTCAGCATTTGCAAGCCGTGCGGAGTCTTCCTGGGCTGCCTGCCGCTTTTGGAAGGCTAGGAGGTCGGCCTGGCGCTTGTTCTCAAGCTGCGCAATAGAGTCGAGGGTTCGCTGTCGCTTCGCCAATTCCTCCTTGCTAGGCCGATTGAGGACAGAAAAACCTACGATGATTAGGAAAATCAGGACTAGCCCGATGATGGTGTTTTTATCCATGCTATATTAGGGAAAAGCTGCGGCTAATGAGTCTGCGCCCGCCGTCGGCACCTTAGCGCGACTGGGCCTGTTGGAGTGCGGCCTTGAAGAGAGCCACGAAGAGGGGATGTGGTGTCAGCACCGAGCTCTGGTACTCAGGGTGGAACTGCACGCCCACGAACCAAGGATGGCTGGGAATCTCGACCACCTCCACGAGGTTGGTTTGGGGGTTACGCCCTGTGGCCACCATACCCGCCTGCGCAAAACGTTGGCAATAATCCTCGTTGAACTCGTATCGATGGCGATGGCGCTCGTTGATGAGGTCTGCCCCATAGGCCTGGTACACCTTAGACCCATGCGACAAGCGGCAAGGGTAGGCGCCCAGACGCATCGTGCCGCCCTTTTCGATGACATCCTTCTGGGACTCCATCAGGTCTATGACAGGCTCGTGGGTGCCAGGATCCCATTCCCGGGAAGTGGCCTTGTCCAAGTGGAGCACGTGGCGGGCAAACTCTACAACTGCGCACTGCATGCCAAGGCAAATACCCAGGAAGGGCAAGCCCTGCTCCCGTGCATACTGCACGGCGCAGATTTTCCCCTCGATGCCCCGCTGGCCAAAGCCTGGCGCCACGATAATGGCCTGGCAATCGTGGAGGTGTTCCCCAACGTTGTCAGCTGTGAGCTCCTCCGAGGAGATGCTCACCAGCTCCACGCGAGTCTCCAAGGCAGCCCCCGCATGGATGACGGCCTCGTGGATGGACTTGTAGGCATCGGGCAGCTTGACGTACTTGCCCACCAAGGCCACCTTGAGGGTATGCTTGGGGTGGTAGAAGCGAGTCAAGAAATCCTTCCACTGCGCCAGATCGGGCTGCCGCTCGGCTGGGAGATCGAGCTTCTCGAGTACGGCGGTATCGAGTCCCTCCTCGTGCATGCGCAGGGGCACCTCGTAGATAGTGGGGACATCGATGGACTGCACCACGTGCCCCGGCTTCACATTGCAAAAGTGCGCCACCTTGGCCCTGAGATCTTGCGAGAGCTGATGCTCGGAGCGCAACACTATGATATCGGGCTGTATGCCGTTCTGGAGCATTTCCTTGACGGAATGCTGGGTGGGCTTGGTTTTCAGCTCACCCGAAGCCGCCAAGTAGGGCACGAGGGTCAGATGGACGAAGGCCGTATCGCGAGGGCCCAGATCCCATTTAAGCTGCCGTATGGCCTCTATATAGGGCAGGGACTCGATGTCGCCCACCGTGCCCCCAATCTCCACGATGCATACGTCGTAGCATCCCCTGCTGGCTAGCTGTTTGATGCGTCGCTTGATCTCATCGGTGATGTGCGGAATCACCTGCACCGTTTTGCCCAGGTATTCCCCGCGCCGCTCCTTCTGGATGACGCTCTGGTAGACTTGTCCGCTGCTGACGCTGTTGGCCTGCGAGGTGGGGTGGTTGAGGAAGCGCTCGTAGTGGCCAAGGTCCAGGTCTGTTTCAGCCCCATCCTGCGTGACGTAGCACTCCCCGTGCTCATAGGGGTTGAGGGTGCCAGGGTCGATATTCAGGTAGGGGTCGAGTTTCTGGATGGAGACCTTATAGCCTCTACTCTGCAGGAGCTTACCCAGCGAGGCCGCTATAATGCCTTTGCCTAGCGAGGAGCACACGCCCCCGGAGACAAAGACATACTTAGTGTTGGTTGGTGCTGCCTCCAGCGCTGCACCCTGCGCGGTGCTATCCCCCTGCGGTTCCATCATTGCTTGGTGTCTGTTTCGGGCTTGTCTTTTTTCTCGTGGAGAGCTTGCAGTCGCTGGGCCACAGCCCGGAGCTGCGCCTGGAGATCGCTTATGGCCTCCGAGAGTTGATCCACGCGCTGGCGCACATGGGCCAGCATGGGGTTATCCTGATCTGAGGCGCTGACAAAGCTCATGTTGTTCTCTATCTGGGCGCGCTCGGACTCTAGGTCATGGAGCCTTCTGTCGAGGCGACGGCGTTCGTGGAGTAGCTCCTGCTCGGCCTCATTGCCCTGCATGGCGGCATCGAGACGACTCCCATAGGCCGCAGCGCGCTGTTCCTTGCGCTCTAGGTGCAGCTTGCCGTAATGTGCATCGAGCAGCTCACGATAACGTCGCTGGAGGTCGTCCTTTTTCTTGATGGGCACAAAGCCTATGCTACCCCAGACGCTCTGGAAGTGCTTGAGTACCTCGATGGCCTCCTTGGGGTCCTCGGGCATCTCGTAGACCTCAAGATCGTGTATCAAGGCCTCCTTGCGGGCCAAGTTATCACGGTATTCCTGGCTTTGGGCCCTGTTGGCCTCGTTGCGCCGCTCGAAGAAATGGTCCTGGGCGGCCCTGAAGCGCTCCCATAGCTCCTGGCCAGGTTTACGGGGCGTAAAGCCGATCTCTTTCCATTGCTTTTGGAGAGCAATCAGCTCCTGGGTAGTGCCCCGCCAATCGGTGCTATCCTGCAGGGCCTCGGCCTGTAGGCAGAGGTCGGTCTTTTTCTGAAGATTCTCCTTCCCCAGCTGCTTATTCTCCTTCTCACGAGCCCGTCGGGCTGAGAAGAACTCCTGGCATATGGACTGGAAGTGATCCCAAACGTCTTGTCGCTTAGAAGAGAGCGGGCCAGAGTCCTTCCACTGCCGCTGGAGCTCCACCATCTTCTGGGTGTCTGCAATCCAGTCGGTATAGCGTGCACGCTCGTGCTTGAGCACCTCCTCGGCCTGTAGGCAGAGCGACTCCTTAACCTTCAGGCTCTCAGCAAATTTGGCCTTCAGCTCCTGCAAATGCTCGCGGTGTCGGCCATTGATGATGGCCGTGGCATGAGAGAATCGCTGCCATATCTCATCGTTTTTCTCGCGGGGCACAGGGCCGATCTCCTTCCAGGTGGCGTGGAGTTCCTGCAGGCTACGGAAGGCCTTGATGACGTTCGTCTCAGCGATCAAATCCTCGGCCTGCTCGCAGAGCCGGGTCTTTTCCTCAAGGTTTTTCTTATAGTCGAGGTCGCGAAGCTCGCGGTCAAGCTTGACGTAGTCGTAGAAGACCTCTATTTGGTGGTTGTACGACTGGTAGAGATGCTCGGCCTCTGCACGAGGCACGTGGCCTATGCTCCGCCACTCGGCACGCAGGGCTTCGAACTCCCTGAAGGTCTGCCCTTGAATCTCCTGTCCCTGGGTGAGTGCCTCGATCTTTTTTAACACCTCAAGCTTTTTGCCCAGGTTGTCCCTCTGCTCGGCCTCCTGCGCGGCGGCCGCCGCATGACGGCGCGCAATATAGGCATCGTGAAGCTTGGCAAACTGGCTGGCTACCTCCGACTCGCTAGGCTGAAACTCCTCTGGCCGCCCCCCCTGCGAAACCCAAAGCTGCTTCTCCTGCTCCAAGAGCACCTTGCGCTTGCGATAAAAATTGGCCCTCACGCGCTCCACCGCCTGCTGCAGCTCCTGCGAGAGCTCCTGCTTAGAGAGCTTCTCCAGGCACTCCAGGAGTTCCTGGAGCGACATCTGCGACAGATCTACAGATTCAGGCAATGGGGACTCAGGCTTCTCTCCTGCAGTTTGGGGCTGGGTAGATTCCTCCTCGAGTTCCTCGTCTGGGGCTTCGGCCGATGCCACGTCAAGCAGCGACGCATGGACCTCTTCCGCGCAGCTCTCGCCACACGCTACCTCACGCGGTGAAGCCTCCTCACCCCCTGGTACCTCCGGGGTGGCTGGGGTTGCGGGGGCTACGGCATCTGCCTCTGCAGCGGGTTTCTGCTCCCCGTTGCTCCCTACGCACGGCTCAGCCAAATCTGCCACCTCTTCTTGCGGCTGCTCTACTGCAGGCACCACGGCCTGGGGGGGCAGGTCGTGGTCGCCCCCATGCTCGATGTTGGAAATATTCTCTTCCATCGCCCTATCTCCTCCTGGGGTGATTTCGCATGCACACGCAACCGCCCCCGCTAGTTCTTACTGGCTTGTATACAGAACCGCAGCGCGGCTACTCTGTCTGCTTGAATAGCAGAGTCCCACACGATTCGCACATCCACGAAGGCACGTGCCGGTTGCCTTGGTCATCCGTCTGCGCCAGCTTCTGCTGCTCCTCAGGCATCACTGTAACCACGGTATGCTTACCACACATCGGGCAGTTGGCAGGCTGCTCGCTATAGAATAGCTTTAGATTTTTCACTCTTCCCATTTGCGTGTCCTCCGCCGCCACCCGCCCATACACGCGTAGGGTGGGGGACGGCCATCAAACTACACTTTCAGTTTCTCGGGATGCTCCTTGAGCTCCGCGCGCACCTTCGCCTCTATCTCCTGCATGAGGTCAGGATTGTCCAGCAGCATACAACGGGCATTCTCCTTCCCCTGACCGAGCCGTGTCTCCCCATAGGAAAACCACGCCCCGCTCTTCTGGACGATGTTGAGCGCAACCCCGAGATCCATTATCTCAGCACTGCGCGATATACCCTCACCAAAGATCATATCGGCCTCTACGCGCCGGAAGGGCGGGGCAAGCTTATTCTTCACCACCTTGATGCGCACCCGGTTACCGTACTGGATGTCGGCCGCGTCTTTCAGGGAGCCTATCCTGCGGATGTCCAGGCGCACCGAGGAGTAGAATTTCAGCGCATTGCCACCCGTAGTGGTCTCGGTGGGCCCGCCATACATCATCATGCCGATCTTGTCGCGCAGCTGGTTGATGAAGATGCACACTGTGGATGTCTTGCTGATCGTGGCCGTCAGCTTACGCATGGCCTGCGACATCAGCCGAGCCTGGAGCCCGACCTTGGAATCGCCCATATCGCCCTCAAGCTCAGCCTTGGGCGTGAGAGCAGCCACGGAGTCGACCACCACGATGTCCACCGCCCCAGAGCGGATAAGTTGGTCTGCCACATCGAGAGCTTGCTCGCCGTTGTCTGGCTGCGATATGAGTAGCTGATCCACCTGTACGCCCAGATTCTTGGCATAGGTGGGGTCGAAGGCGTGCTCAGCATCTATGATGGCCGCCACCCCCCCCTGCTGCTGCGCCTGGGCTATTGCGTGGATAGCCAAAGTGGTCTTCCCCGAGGACTCTGGGCCATAGATCTCTATGATGCGCCCCCGCGGATAGCCCCCGATACCCAGGGCGGCATCCAGCTGAATAACCCCCGTGGGAATACAGGGCACGTCCTCCGTAGCTCTATCCCCCAAGGTCATGACTGTGCCACGCCCAAAGTCCTTATCGATCTTCTCCATGGCCATTTGCAACGCGCGCAGCTTATCGCTGTCGAGGTTACTAAAATTGGCCATGGGGCCGTTATCGCTCTTCGCCATACCTAATGCGTAAACTTAACTATCCCTACCGTTTCAGCCATAGTGCCTACTAGCTGCTCTACCGTGGCGACCCTTCCTCGGAAGACGCAGGTCCGGCATCCTGCCAAGCCTGCAGAAACCGCAGGAGGGCCTCACGGTCGTAGGTCTCACCACGCTCAAAAGAACCTGTCTCCTGCTGATGCAGCACAACCCCTTCCGGGGAAACCACCACGAAAAATGGGAAGCCCTGCCCTATGGGGTCACCCAGGCGCGCCATGGCCGTCTCATTGTGATTCTCCTTGCCGTAGTAGAGATGCACCCACAGGTAGCTCTGCTCCACGAGGGAGGCGAGCTGCTGGTCGTCCTGGATGAATCGGGTAATCTTCCGGCACCACGGGCACCAATCACCGCCCACCTGCACCAATAGGTTCTTCCCCTCCTCGCGGGCATTGGCCAAGGCCTCATCGAGCTGCACCGAGCCATCGATGCTCGCATCGTAGAACTGCGCCCCCTCCTGCGTGCTGGTAGAGGAATGGCAGCCAGACAACAGCAGCACCAACAAGGCACCCACTAGATAGTAAAAGACGCTCTGCTTCATGGCTTCGCCCCTGCCCCATAAGATGCACAAACTGCATCACCTAACGCGAAGGTAGCTATTTATTGGTTGCCTTGAGACCACGTGCGAAAGGCGTAAAGGAACAGCGGAATGCGCCCCATGTGCCGCCGCCCACCTAGAACCTACACCGCACTCCAAGCACGGTAATGTCATCGACTTGCGCTCCCCCAGCCTGCCAGCTGCTGAGCGTGGTCTCCAGCTGCTTGAGCTGCTGCGCCGTGGGCAGCACCGAGACCGTTAGGAGCAACTGCTGCAAGTTGTCTGCCCCATAGCGCTTGTGCGAATTGCCCCCAAACTGGTCAGCAAAGCCATCGCTCAGGAGGTAGAGCATGTCGTCGGGCGCGTAGATAAAGCTCTCCTCCCGGTAAACGGCGTGCGGGGTGCCCCCGGTGAAAATCCTATCCCCAGAATAGGTGCGCACGCCTGCGGCCCCTATGTGGTAGAGCTTCTGGAAAGCCCCAGCTACGGTCACCCGTTGGGTGTCGGTATGGATAGCACAGAGGGTGATGTCAAGACCATCGTTGTAGAGATCGCCCTGGGCATCCCGCCTCCACTGTTCCAAAATCATCGTATTGAGGACGGCGAGGATGGCCTTGGGGCTGTACTCATGCAGTTGGTTGACTATCCTATCCAAGAATATAGTGGCCATGACCGACATCATAGCCGCCGGGGCCCCGTGGCCGGTGCAGTCCACCACGGCTAGCAGGATGGTCTGTGCATGGCGTGCTGCCCAGCAAAAATCGCCCCCCACGATGTCGCGCGGGCGAAAAAGCAAGAAGTAATCCTGGAGGTAGTTGGCGAGGACCGCCGGGCCAGCCACCAGCTGCTTCTGCATCAGATAGGCATATTGCAGAGAGGAGCGCAGCTCCTGGTTGCGTTCCTCCACAAGCCACTTCTGGCGCGTGGCCTCCTGCACAGCTTGCTCCTTCACCGTCACCGCCTCCTTGAGCTCATGGTAGGCAATCCAGCGGCTCACTGCGTAGATGGAGACCGCCAGCAACCCCAGCAACAAGTAGATGACCTTCGCCCCCCTACTGACCAAAAGCGGCTTCCGGATCACTATCTTGAGCGGCGTGCCGTAGGCATAGCTCCCTTGCCCCACCGGGCAGCGATACTCAAAGGTAAACATCCCCTCCGGCAGCCCTCCCAGCGTCACAAGATGCCCCGAGAACACCGGCATCCATTGATCGGCGATCCCGGGTACCCTATACTCGTAGACTGGCCTGGCCCTCCGGTCAAAGCGGAGCATCGCCAAGGAAAGAGTCACTGTGCTGTACTTAGCCTCTACTTCCAGAAGATTGTCGCTGCGCAGGGGGATTAGCTCGGCTGGGCCTTCGCTCAGGCCAAAGCATTCATGCACCATAACAAGCGGCTTCGGCGGGGCTGGGTGGAGCTGCGTCCCGTCGAAATGTACCACTCCATCGAGACCGCCAAAATACATGTGCCCATTGGGGGAGCGGCAGTAGGCATTGAGACTGTAATCCTGAGCCACCAGTCCATCGTGGGCATCGAACAGCACCAGCGAGTCGACCAGGGGGTCGTAAACCGCCAGGCCGCACTCCGTGCCTAACCAAAGCATCCCAAGCCGATCCTCCTGCAGGGAGTAGATCTGATTACTGTGCTGGTTGATCCGCTCACGCACCAGCTGCGGCCGCCTAGCCCCGGGGGGCAGAGCGTAGAGCCCCACGTTGGTGCCAAACCACACGATACCGCTGGCCCCACGTTGGCTACAAGCCGCAATGTAGGAATAGGCCTGGGAGGTCAGCGTATCGCGGCCAGAAATTGGAAAGTGCAACAGCTCATTGCGGCCAGGATGATAGGAGTAGATGCCGTAGTTAGATCCAAGCCATAGCGTGCCCCGACCATCATCGGTCACAGAAAATATCTGCACGTGGCCTAGCCCCGTCACAGCAGACAACTGGCGTGCGGAGTCGCTATAATGGTACAGGCCCACCGATGTACCAAACCATATGTCCCCGTTGGACTGCTGGTAAAAAGTCAACAGGAACAGCTTCTTGAGCTGCCGGGACACCCCTGGAAGCCCCTGGGAAACGAAGTAGTCCTTCCATTGATCCCGAGCAGGGTCGTAGTAGTAGAAATGTCCCTGGAGGGAGGCTACCATGGTGCTATCGTGGAGGAATGCCAACCGATACACCTCCTTCGACGGCAAGGGATGCGAAGGGACATCAAGTCCGTAAAACGTCCGCGCCCCAGTGTAGAGATTGAAGCGCGTGATCCCCCTATCCCAGCTCCCCACCCAGAGGATGCTATCGTCGCGAGTTAGTAGCGACGACGTGCGCATACCATTGAAAAAATAGTCGCCATTGGCCGCGTAGGCCAGCTCCTGAAAGTACCTTGGGCGATAGCCCATTCGCCCCAGGCCGTTGCGGATAGGAATCCACAAGTCTCCCCCGCGCGAAACGCATAGCGTGAGCGTATCGTTCATCCGTAAATCTCGCCCACCGTAGAACTTGTTGGCCAGCATCCAAGTGGAATCGGACAGGGAAAAACGCCCCAGGCCCACATTCATGGCACACCAAATGCTTCCCTCACCGTCTACCCTCACAGCCACGGGGCTTACCCGCTTGCCTCCCGTCCCCACGGTAGGCAGGGGGATGGGCTGGAGCGTATCGCTCGTGGGGCGGCGGAGAAATAGCCCCTGCCCCGCAGAGATCCACAGCGAGCCGTTGGACTCCATGCTAAGGCTCTTGACCCGTGTCGCGTTGGTCAACCCAAGCTGGGGGACCATCTGAGGCAAGGGATCGAAGGTCCAACTGCTCGTGTGGAAAAGGTAGAGCGACCCATTGATGTTTACCCACACGCCATCCCCCTGCCCCAGCTGCGGCTCGATCTGGTACACCGCCGACACCCCAGGATGCCCCAACTCATGCGGCCGGAATTCAAACCTGTCCTGCCCCTGGTCGTAACGGCCCACGCAGTGTTCCCCAAACACCCACAGCTCGCCCTGCCGATCCACCACCATTCCCCAGCTCACATAGAGACTACGGTACTGCTCAAGGGTGTCGGGCATCGGGTAGTTCTTAAACTTGCCCGTATGCGTGTTCAGGCAAGCCACGTTGCCCGGATTCACCACCCATATCTCCCCGAACCGCCGCTCGCAAATGGCCATCACCATGGCCTCCGCCATGGCCGTCGAATCCTCCGGGGAAGGGTAGTACACGTGGAACTCCTCCGCGTCGTAGCGCACCAGCCCCGAACGCGTGCCGATCCACATCATCCCTATGCTGTCCTCTAGAATGCAGAGGCTCTCCCCGCCGGGGAGCTGATCGGTCAAATCGTAATAATCTAGCCGTATGGCAGTGTCCCGATCCGCTGCCGTGCGCGCCTCACCCGCACAGGGCAAAAGCAGCAGTACGAGTAGCCCCGCTACGCCCACGAGCCTCCCAGTAGATTGAACCATACCCTAGCCCATTCAATCCACTTTAGCCAAGGCCTCCTGCCCCCGCTGATAGGCTTGCAGCGTACGGGAAGGCGAATCCAGAAAAGATCCCAAGTTGAGCTGCGGGAAGATGTCGTCCACCCGCTCTACCGTTGCCCTATCGCTGGCCACCACGTTGGGCCACGGGCGACGACCCAAGCGGCCAACCTTCATCCGAGCATCCACAAGCAGGCAGAATGCCTCACCCTCGTGGAGCAACTCGCAATCCACCTCGGGCGCAACACCGGCCAGCGAATACCACAAGAGCAAATAGGGCGAATCCAAGGAAATGTCCTGATCCACCACCACGAAGAGTAACGGATGCTCCTGAACGCCCCCCAGCCCGTAGACCGCCCTGGCCGACTGGCCGCCCGACTGTGCCCGCGCAAAGCGTGCTAGCAGCCTTTCGCCTACCCACACATCGAGCCCAGCCACGTGCGCCTCGGTCTCGTCGATAGGCCGCAAGCTCACCGAGGCCTCCACCACCGACTGGTGCGCACCGCGACGAGCATCCAGCATGAGCTTCCCCCCCTCACAGGCTTTCAGCGAAGCATGCTCCAGCACATCCAAAGGCCCCTGGCCGAAATAAAACTGGGCCACATTGCGCACATTGGAGGCCACCGCACGCAGCACTGCATGGGCATCGTGGGGATCCACATCGGCATCCACCACCACCACGAACTTGGTAAACATCAACTGCCCAAACGACCAAAGCAGATTGGCCAGTCGCTCCGCCTGCCCGGGGTACTCCGTCCTCACAGCCACAATGGCCAAGTTATGGCTACAGCCTGCGCTGGGCAACGCAAAATCCACCAGCTCTGGGGCCACCGTGCGCGCAATGGCCACCTTGAAAATGCTCGCCGTCGCCTCGGCAATCTCCGCATCCTCCATGGGTGGCACACCCACAATAGTCGCCGGGTACACGGCATCCGCACGATGCGTGATGGTCGTCACCCGCATACTCGGGTAGTAATCCGGCAGGGAGTAAAAGCCCGTATGGTCACCAAAAGGGCCCTCAAGCACAGGTGGCTCCTTCGGATCCACATAGCCCTCTATGATGAAGTCGGCCTCTGCGGGCACCATCAACGGCACCGTCTTGGCCCGCACCAGCCGCACAGGCGCCTGGCGCAAAAAACCCGCCAGAAGCCACTCATCTATCCCCTCGGGGAGAGGTGCGGTGGCGCAGTAGGCCAGCAGGGGGTCGCCCCCCAGCGCTATGGCCACGGGCATACGCTTTCCCTGCGCTGCGTAGGCCCGGAAATGGCGCGCGCCCGTCTTGTGCACATGCCAATGCAAAGCTAACCGATCACGGGAAAGTAGCTGCGCACGGTACATTCCCACGTTGCGCACGTGGGTCTCTGGATCTTCCGTGATGACCATGGGCAGCGTCAGAAAACGGCCCCCATCGGCTGGCCAGCATTGCAGCGCCGGCAGTAAGTCCAAGAGCTCAGGGCCCAACGACTCCTGCTGGCTGGGCGCATGCCCCCTGTATACCCTAGGGAGAATGGAGGCCACGCCCCGAAGCGAACGCAACTGGCGCAGCTTGCCCGCCTTGTCGTGTGGCATGGAGAGCAACGACATGATGAAACCATCCACTCGCCGCGAAAGCTCGCTGTAGCCCGACCCGCGCAGCACTGAAAGCATCTGCGCTGAAGACGCATAGAGGTTGATAGCTACAGGAAACTGGTAACCCCTAGGATTCGAAAAAAGCAACGCATGCGGGCTACCTACAGCACCCAGTACCCTGTGGGCTATCTCCCCTATCTCTAGATTCGGGCTACAGGGATACGCTACCGTTGTCAAAAGCCCATCGCGGGCCAAGGCATCGAGGTAGCTGCGCAACCCTAGCACCTTACACCTACTCCCTCGCATACTAGCCCAAAGTTAGCACTATTTCTTTGGAAAATCCTGAAACACGATTTCCCCGCAGATTGCAAATTTCCGACATCATGGAGATGCCCTGCTAGGCGATGGGCAATTGCTGCGCGGACTGAATAGACTTCAGAAGATGGCCTAGTTTTTACGGAAATTTGGAATTGACGGTCAGGATACCTTATTTCGCGCCAGCGTTCGTCTTGACCGTACTCTGTCTAAATCAAGCCGAAGCAATTAAGATACCTGGCCGTAAAACTGGCTTATCAACATCAAACAATTGCGTGGTCGAATGAAAGGAAGCAGGTTCTTTTTGCTTGTGGTGTGCCTTTGCACCTGCATCGTAGCATTTGTTGGCATCCCTAAAGCAAAAGCGCAGGGCGTAAAAAAGATACCAGTCCTGGTAGTGGATGCGGAAACGGGCGCACCGGTCGTGGCGGCCACGATAAAGGTGGCGGAGAAGTGGTACCTCACGGATGGTAACGGGATGTGCGAGGTACCCTACGATGGCCCAACCGTTAAGCTAACGGTGAAGGTGTTAGGCTATGACGAGGTGAATGAAGCCACATTTTCCACCACGAAGGACTGGAGAATCTTGGTGAAGATAACCCCTACAAGCTTCGATGTAGAGGAGGTGAGGGTAACAGCGCAACAGCGCGCCACCTCTAAGCTACAGCAGGCAGCCGCAATTACGGCCAAAGTGATAGAAAGGAACTCTTCGAAGTCGTTAGGGCAGATGCTCGAACAGATTCCCGGCGTCAGTACCATCAGCACGGGCGGCACAATTTACAAACCGGTTATCCAGGGGATGCATAGCAGCCGTATCCTGATGATTAACAACGGGGTGAAGCTGGAGAGCCAGTCCTGGGGGGAGGATCACGCTCCAGAAATCGACCACACGGGCTCCAATGTGGTTGAGGTGGTCAAGGGTGCAGAGGCCGTGCGATACGGCTATGGCGCCATCGGAGGCGTGGTGATCTTCTCGCAGGCTCCGCTGCCGTATGGCCATGATAAGCTCAAGGTAAACGGCTCGGTGAACCTAGGCTACACGACCAACGACCGGGGCTACAACGGCACGGGTATGGTCGAGTTGGGCTGGAAGGCCGTAGGGCTGCGCGTGCACGGCATGTACCAGCAGGCAGGCGATTACCGCACGGCGCAGTATGTGCTCAACAACACCGGATTCAAAAATATCAGCATGTCGGTGCTGACCGGCGTGCGCTACAAATGGCTGACCGCAACCCTCTATGGGAGTATCTACACATCGCGGAGCGGGATTTACTACGCAAGCAAAGTCTCCGATGTCGATCAGCTAATGATGCGCTTCCTAGCTGGGAGGCCCGATGAAAATACCATTCAACCCTTTAGCTACAAGATTATCCCCCCATTCCAGCAAACGCAGCACATCATGGGGAAGGCAGATTTTAAGTTCCGATTGACCAACGACCACACGCTCGACCTTTCCCTGGCCTACCAAGAGAACCTACGACAGGAGTTCGAAAACCGCAAGCAGGCAAAGTACAGCCTGCTCCCCGTGCAAGATCTACAGCTCTCCTCCGTGACGGGAGAACTCGTGTGGAATGGCAAGTGGGGCCTGCTTGGCATGGAGTCGCAGCTGGGACTCTCTGGCATGTATCAGTACAACTACAACGTGCCCGGCACTAAAACCCCCGCTTTCATACCCAACTACGCAGCACTTACGATGGGGATCTTTGGATTCCATAAAATAAAATTCGGCCCAGTGCAGTGCTCCCTGGGCATGCGCTACGACCTGCGAGCCATGGACGTAAATGGGTATTCCTCGATATCGTCAAATGCCACGTACTACGGAGGCTTTAGGCTCTACCGGAATTTCACGGGCATGCTGGCTACCTACTACCAGATAACGAAAAACATAGAGGCGAGGGTAAACATAGGGTGGTCATGGCGCCCGCCGGATGTCAATGAAATGTACGCCACCGGGCTACACCACGGCACCTATTGGGTGGTGGGTAACCCGAACCTTAAGTCGGAAATGGGCTATAAGGCAGTCCTCGGGGCAAAGTACCACAACGCGTGGATAGTGGTCGAGCCAAGCATGTTCTTCCAGTACATCGGCAATTTTATCTACGATAATATAGGCGAGGGGAAAAACCGTTTCCACAACCACCCCTCGGGCAAGTTCCCAAAGTTTATCTACGGCCAGGACAACGCACGGTTCTTTGGTGGCGACATCGCCATTACCGGCATCCCCTACGAAGGGCTCTCCATAAAGTTTACCGGCGAATGGATAAACGCAAAAAACCTATCCAAAGGCAACTGGATGCCCTTCATGCCTTCGGATCGCTACAGACTGGGGGCAAACTATCAGATCTCGTGGGGTAAAAAAATGCAGTGGCACTCTGCATTCGCGCTGGAAAGCAGCTATGTAACCAAACAGCGCCGCTTCGACCCCTCAAAGGACCTAGTGCCCGAGTCACCCGATGCCTACTTCCTCCTGCACGCTTCGGCAGAGGTGACATGGGACTTTGTGGGCAACCGCTCGCTGACGTTCATCGTGATGGGAGAGAATATCCTCAACGCTCTCTACAAAGAGTACACTGACCGGTTCAGGTACTACGCCCATGCGCGCGGGGCCCAGGTCACGTTTCGTACAATACTGAAATTCTAGCAAGACGATGAAAGCTAAATACTGGTTATACCTGGCTGCTCTCACCTTCGCAATGCCCAGCTGCAACGATGACAAGCTCGCCTACGTGCTAGGGTCAATTGTGAAGGCCCCAGAGGCAACGATAGAGCGCGTCGTTAAGGGCCACGAGCAAATATACAGCGTGCAGGCCATACTGCGCATAGCCGTAAAGAATGGCGAAGGGGAAACCTATAGTGCCTACGACATCACCTCGAAAGTGCTCCCCTGCCCTATTATCTACCAGGAGCTTGAGCTGGCAAAAGACGACGAGGGGAAAGTCACGATCGTCTCGAAACGCAAGCACTTCGATGTCATCCTCAGCCCTGACTTCCAATACGCCCTCGAGCTGCGCTACTACGATGTGAACAATCAACTCATCAACCACCAGTTCGGACGCTACGACCCCAAGGATATTGAGGGCTCCACCTTAACCGTCCACCAGCATTTCTTCTCCTTGCAGTCATATGCACTCTCTGGCCAACAGGGCACCTACCCCATGACACCGTACGATAGCCTCTACTACGATGAATTCACATTCGCCGGTGGTGCCCCCCAGCCGTTGACTAACGGCGCCTCAACCGCTATCTATGTGCCCGAAGACCACGTACCAAATACACTGCGCTACAGCAGTAAGCTGGCAGAATTAGCGGTGAAGAATGCGATGTCCATCGAGGCCACTAAGCCGCAAACCTTCGAAGGCAAAACATACAAGCTTTGTAAAACTAGGGGCATTCAGATCCTCAATCAGGATGTGGAGAAGGTGTTCTCCTACGAGTACCGCGATACAGACCCCATCGAAAAGGAGTTGGGAAAACCGGTGGATGGGCTTGACGAATTGGGGCGGCAGCGAGCTGGGCAGGCTGTGGTAAGGCTACGAAAAAACCGAAGCCTCGATGAAAGCGACCCCTACGACGCACTCGGGTTTAAGGGCATCATCACCTTTAAGCACCCTGAAATGGCGTTCCAGATGCGCGTGTGCATTTGCCATGTGCTCACCGAAGGGGGAAAATACAACTCCTACGGAGAAGCGCATGGCTACAATGAAATTTCCACCGCTTGGAACAGCTTCGACATCGACTATCCCCTACCGTTCAGAGTGATTGGAAACATGAACGATGGCGTTGAAAAATGCCTAAAGGATATAGAGCGCTTCTACAACCTAAAACCCGAAGATTTACCTGAGGTACGCAAAATTATCCAGCTCGATGGCGAGTACTTTAGGATGTATCCGCAAATTAATTTCTAGCGTTGGCCATAGCTACATAGGAGAAGAAGATATGAAAGAGGTGAGGCGTTTGGTGCTGGTGTGCCTGGCTCTGGCAACCATAATGACCATGGGGGGGTGCAAGAAGTTCTTATTCTTCGACATGTCTGTGCCGGATGAGGAGAACCCGCGGCTACAGAAAAAAATGCCCCAAACAACGGCCGACCTATTTGAAGCCCCAAAAGTAACGGAGTCCATCCCAAACCCCGACCAAGGGGGTGCCTTCAACGATTGGGCCACATGCCTTATCATGTTTAAGGAAGGCCACCCGCACGGAGGGGACAAGCTGCATGGCAATTTCGTCTACCCCAATGCGCCCTGGAAGCAGGAGGAGTTCGTCGTGATTCACAACACAAGCGCAGGCATAAAGGTAAAGGTCGACAAGAAGAGTACCGTCACCGCGCTGGAAGCATCGAAGAAGAAAGAGGGGCCAGACTATATACGGATAATTGGTGGACGCCCAAAGCTATGGGGCGTTTGCCTGTACTTCTTCGACAAAAATGGGGAGAGGATTAACGATAAAATCTTGGAACACTCCTCGGAATACCAAATCTTTTTCTCCATTTCCGATCTCGACACGGCAGGTCAACCCTACGAGGTGATGGATGTGCGGTATCGGGGCGAAAAGCCCATGGAGGAGGAGAAGCCCATCCCATCAAAATATTTCTCGGACAAGCCTTCTTTCGAGCAGCGCAGCGAGGCAACCCCAGCTATGTGCACCTACGTATACCGCGACACCTGGCTCGACGACGATATGGCCGATGGAGTCCAAGAGCTGTTCAACATCCGGCTTTTCCCTCCCTTTACCAAGTATGACTACCAGCGGGCGCAGGCCGAGGACACCGATTGCGTCGGGCTAAAAGGTCATATCCGCTTCGATTACCAAGAAGAGGCCATCGACCCCAATGGCAGCTGGCCGCTAAACGAATATGGGTATACCTACAGCAAGGGTACAGGCCTGTTGCCGCAGTTCTTCCTAGCTATCCGCGTGATGAAATGCCCTGACGGGAAAAAACAGGTAGTCCCCTTTACTGCACGCGAAGACGGAAGCCATCGTAAAGCATGTTCACCGTTCTATAAACCAGACCAAGCTTTTAATGAACTCTTCCGCATGAATATCCCCATCAAGGTCTACACGAATTCCGATGAATGCAACTTCAACGATATCGACTCAAGGGATCCGTACTTTTTCCACCTTGGCCGAGAGATCGGGATTACCCACCAAGAGGCCTACGATGCCGTGCAAAATCTCATAACCCACAATGAGGGCGCCTCAACGGGGTTTGGCGCGTGGTTCCTGTAGGATTACGCAACATGCTCGGTGGAATTCGTGCATTCAGTCTAATTGTCAACCGATAAACAACTCAAGAAAATGAAAATCAAGAGTTTACTCACATCGCGTAAGTTCGCTCTTGTCTTTCTGCTTGCGCTTACGCTTGTAGGATGCGGCAAAGAGAAAAAATGGGATCAGAACCCAGCCACAGTCGAAGAGGAAAAGAAAAAGCATAATGTCGACCATCTGCTGATTGAAGAGATCGCCTATGCAGGGGCCCCAGTGATATATAGCGACAAGAAAGTGCAGTGCTATGGCTACGACTACTACGTCAAGATCTGCAATCCTTCTCTCGAGGTAAAGTACATCGATGGTATGGTCCTCATGCAAGCGGCCATCTCCAGCAGTTTGCATTATAAACTCGAAAAAGAAGACATCAAGGCGCTCGAGAACTACTTCCCGGCTTCGGCTGTCTACCGCTTTCCAGGGTCGGGTAAGGACTACCCCATTGCGCCAGGAGCCTCCATCACCGTGGCGCTCGTGGCAGTCGACCACACGAAAAAAATAGGCAATGAGGAGTACTGCCTACTCGGAAGGGCTGAAAATTCCTACGACTTGTCCCAGGCCAATTTCCAAATATGGTCTGAGCAACAAATCTCCAGTGCATACATAGAAGAAAAACCAAAAACTCCAGTCCCCTCATTAACGTGCGTCTTCTTACAAGACGACGATGTATTTGCTCTTTATCCAAAGATCTTAGAGTCCTTCCCCTTTGCTGAATCTATGCTCGCCTTGGCGAATTTTGATGAAACAAAATTGAAAAAGTGGGAATTCAAAGAGGAAATCATGTATAGTGCCGCCAAAAATAAGCAGCACAATCACCCAAGATTCTTTTTCTGCCTGGCTGTCCCGTATGAGTTGATAGTAGATGCCGTCAATCTATGCCCCACCCAGGAATTTGTAAGGTTGTATATGCCAAAAACGTTAGATGCAAAATGCACTGGCGTCAAAAAATATGAGAGAGAAAACGCTAAGGAATATGCAGGAAAAGCTGTTATCCGTAGGCATGATGGTAGAAACTATGTAGATAACAACAATTCCTCGCTTGACTTCCAGATTAAACCTGCTTCTTTGACCAAGCAGAAATAGGGGGAAGCGGGACGTAACCTTCCTATCGTCTGGCCTTAGTAGATCCTAGGTTAAAATAGGGGGCGTGCAGTACACTCTGCACGCCCCCTATTTTGCTCCCATAACGATGCTCACTGCATAAACAGCTCTCCACATATCGACCAGCCGCAACAATGCGTAGGGTTTGAGGCCTAGAGGTAAAATCACTGGGGAACGCAAAGCCACAGGGCCACGGGCCATTGGCCACACACCCATGATGCGCTGCGCACGGCTACACACCGCCTACCGGGGTAAACGCCCCCCAATGCCATTCACCTGCCTACAATGCCTCAAACTGTGGATCCCAACGCGAGCAACGCCTGTGAAGTCCTTTTGCCTACCTGATGGTCACCCGCTCTATCCCTCGCTAGTTGCACCCTACAGGGCACCCTACGTTTCAGCCCAGCGGGCAATGGTCTGGATTCTCAACGATCTTCCTCCAACCACAGGGCCTAATACCAGCGATGGAATGCACGGCCTGAGCACGCGGGCGAAGGGGGGGGGGGATGTAGATGGACGGATTCCCATCGCGAGTGCTACGCCGCAATTCACCTTTCAGCAGCACTCTCTTCTTGCACCATAAAAATAGGGAGGCCCAGACAAGGCCTCCCCGATTCCCCTAATGGCGCTGGGGCAAAAACTATCTATCGACTCACTACCACCCGCAGCGACCTATCCCCATCGCGCGCCACAAGCCGTACAAGATACACCCCGTTTGCCCAGTCGCGTACATCCACTGCCACTTGGTCGGCACCCCGTACCGCCTGCGCATGCTGTAGCACGCCTAGAAGGCTATAAACCTCTATGCGCTCGGCCTCCGCTACATTTTGAAGCACGAGCACTTGGCTAACCGGATTCGCCACAACCGACGACTTCGCCAGCAGTCGGCTCTCTACAGGGCTCACTGCGTCAGAAAACGACACCCTCAGGGTCACCACCGCAGCAGGCATCAAAAACGTAAGAGGGTCAGCTTTGGGGTCTACCTCTATCGTCTTATCCTCATTGTTCTCACGGTAGATAACTTCTATCTTCGCCAGGCGATCCTTCACCTTGTCGTCCACCGTAATGGTTACCGGTTTACCCTCCTCAACCGATTTTTCAACCACCTTGACCATCTCTTCCAGTACTCCCTTGCCCACAACCTCAATCTTGGCGATCCTGGGCACTATCCGGTACTCTGCTTTAACCGTAATATCACTGTGCATTGGATGGGCAGAGAAAACAAATGGCTCGCCATTGTACGTCCATTGTACGAACCGGTATCCCTCCTTTGTAGGCGGATCTGCCTTCAGGATATCTGGTGCTTCGCCGGCCGCTACTTGCATAGAGGGGCAGGCAAACGAACCGCCATCGGCATCAAACGTCAGGATGTATTTGTCCCATTGCGCCGTCAACGTAACGTCACTGGTCTCCACCTTGCCAAATTCATAGATCCCAGATGCCGACATCTTCGCCCAACCTAAAAACTGTGCATCCTCTGTCGCGCCAGGCGCAGTCTGCTCCTCGACCGCCTTTCTAGCGGGCACCTTCTTCGTGGGGTCCGCTGGCTTACTGGTCGGCAGGTTAAAAGCTAGAACCTGCTCCCTATCCACCCCATCGGCCAGCACACCGCCATTGGGATTCAGCGTCACCTTATACGTCGCCCACAACGCCTGCAGCGCAATATCGCGCGCCACCGTTTTGGTAAAATCAAACGCAGTGCTCGACCCTTTTTCCACCCAATACTTAAACGCTCGCTTATCTGGATGCTCCGGCGTCCCTGGGTTCTCCACCTTATCTTCTGTTTCGGTCTCCCACGCGGTTTTCCCTCCGAGCGTCCCGCCGTTGGCATCGAATGTCACTCTCGATTTGCCCTCATACTT
Organism: uncultured Bacteroidia bacterium; assembly: GCA_947252645.1. Lineage (GTDB taxonomy): Bacteria > Bacteroidota > Bacteroidia > Bacteroidales > CAJPTX01 > Bacteroides_D. The sequence goes on along the minus strand of CAMXWF010000002.1, from coordinate 12,778 downwards.
CGCCTGCAGCGTGATGTCTTTCGTCACCTTAGCAGAGAATTGGTACTCTTGCCCTTCAAAGACCCAGTTGACGAACTTACGCTCCTTGTTCGCTGGGGTGCACGGGGGCGTCTTGGCCTTCTTCTCAGGGGCATCAACAGGCACCAGCTGCTCGTAAAAAACCTCATCGCCATCCTTGAAAGTCACCTTATAGCACTCTTTGATATCCAACCCTGCAGCCCAATCCGCGCTCTTTATCTTGTCTTTTACCCCCTCATGCACATACAGCTCGAAACCTGTGGACACATCGCTAAATGGGCGAACAGAATGCTCCACATTATCCATATCGGCAAGGAGGTACACTGCTTTGATTCCACTTTCGCCAACAACAGAGCCTGCCCTCCCACCATTTATAAAATCTTCACTGCCAATCGTCTTCACGCTGGATGGTATGGTGATCGCATCCAGGTTGCCGTAAGTGGAAAATGCACCCTGTTGTATGTTTCTCACTCCGTGCATTAGATAGACCTCTTTCAGTGCGGTACAGTTTTCAAAAGCAAATGTGTATATCGTATCTACTGTACCTGGAATTGCTATAGATGTGAGGCCCGATCCATCAAAAGCTCCAGATTTGATTGACAAGGTCCCAAAGGGCAGATCTATTGATGCAAGGCTTGTACACCCTCTGAAAGCATTTTCTCCGATTCTGATTTTTTGCAACCGCCCTATGTGGACCTTCCTTAGATTCTTACACTTTTTAAAGGAGTGGCCACTTATCTCGGTAAAACTCTCTGGGATAGTCACCTCCTCCAGCTCATCGCAACCCTCAAACGCCGACCAGAAGGTAGTTAGGACGCGCAGTTTCACCTTGCCCTCTTTGGGCAGCTCTACCTCAACCTCTGAGGGTATGATTACGTGCTTAGGCATCTTTGCCTTTCGGACGAGACCATTCCCAGTAGGGCTATTGGGATCTTTTTGCACTTCCGGCCAGATCCAGCACGTCCCCTTGTCCGGGAGCTCCTGGACTGCCCATCTAATCCCATCTATCTCCACAACAGGGGCATTAAGGGGCATCCAGCTATGCTGCCCCGACACCTTTTCACCTGCACCGCACAGCAGCGCAAGCAGCAATACGGCCGCGGTAACCACATGAATTTTCATGGTCATTGCTCCATTAAATGTTCGTGTTTGTGTTTAATTTTCAGCAAAAACAACTGGAAAGCAAATACAAGACCCCACTCGCCACCAAATGCAGCTCGGCAGCTCATCGTTCAACAAAGGCCCTCGGAAAGAATGAGGCCAAAAGGACGCCTGTAGATTGGCTCCAGGGGCGTGGGGGCAGCTGGAGAAAGCTAGGCAGCTATGCTTTGCGCCAGGCTCTCTAGCTACTGGTCCCCTATACGCCCAATACAAGTCTTCGCCCTAGCATCGGTTACCTGCGTACAACTATTTTCAGAATCCGCTGGCCATCACGCGCCACAACCCGCACAAGGTAAACGCCATCGGGCCATCCGTTAGTCGCCACCGCTACGTAATCCTCACCGTGCAGTGCCTGCCGATGCACCGGCACGCCCAAAAGGCTATACACCTCCAGCCGTTCGGCCGCCGCCACGTGTTGAATCTCCAGCACGTCCCCCACAGGGTTGCGCACCACCGTGGTCTTTGCCAGCAGCTGGCTCTCCACGGCGTCGGGCTTCTCCCATATCGCCCTCAGCGTGATGTTTTGTGTTATAGGCCGGCTAAAATCGTAGTCCTTCCCATCGAGGGCCCACCCCTTGAAGTTGAACCCCAATTTGACCAGCGGCACTGGCACCTTGACGGGCGTGTTGATGTCTACAATGGATGTGCCTGGGTCCGGCGTTCCGCCATCGCAGTCAAATTGCACCTCGAAGGTCTTTACCCACACCGCGGTAAGCGTTAAGTCGGTCGTCACACGAGTCATGAAATTGAACATCGACTGCCCACTGGCCCCTTCCGTTGTCCAATACTTGACCCGGTAGCCTCCCTCCTTAGTCGGTTCGTCAGGGCGCTGCGCCATCTGACCATCCCCCACCGCCTGCTGCGCGGGCACTGGGGCGCCCCCGTTCGGGTCAAAGGTGACGGTGTATTTATCCCACCTCGCCACAAGCGTAATATCACGGTTGACGGGCGTGGCATCAAACTGGTACAGGTCAATTGCGCCGGCCTTTGCCCATCCGAGAAATTGGCACTCACCCTTGGTGGGCGCGGCCGGCGCCTCTGCGTGCCCGCCTCGCGCCACCTCGGCCGAGCCGGGGCCCGCAAGCGTCCCACCGTTCGGATCGAAGGTAACGGTGTATTTATCCCACACCGCCACCAGGCCGACATTGCCACTCACTGGCTTATCGAAGTCGTATGGATCCGTGGCCTCCTCCGATTCGTACCACCCCTGGAATACACAACCAGCCTTCGTAGGGTCGTCCGGCTTAGTAATCTTCTCGCCATCGTCTAGCACCCGTGTGCTTTCCCCCTTGAACTCGCCGCCATTAGCATCAAACGTCACGCGATTGCCCCAACCCGCCTCCAGCGTAAGATCGTTGCCCACGGGCCTACTGAAATCGTAGGCCTCACCGTGGGCAAACCACCCCTTGAAGTACTTCCCCTCCTTCCAGGGGGTGATGCCCGGTCGGCGTGCCGACTCATTGCCCTCGGGGCTCAAGAGCTGCTCGGCAAATACCTCACCACCATCCTTGAAGGTCACCAAATGGCCTTCAACTATATTGCTGAACGCCTTTGCCCACGCCTTGCCTTCTACCTTGCTCTTTTCCCCCTTGCGAACATAGAGCGTGGCTACATCGCCCCTATGCCCAAAAGCCGAATCAAGAATCGGAATCTCAGCATCGGCTACGAAGTCCACGCGTTTGGGAGTGACATCGAAGGTACCGCCATATATGGTGCCCCACTCGCCTGTGGCGGGCTCCTTGAAGCCTATCTGCTTCACGCTTGAGGGAATCGTGATGCGCTCCAATTCTGTCCCCCGGGCAAACACATTTTGATGGATTGATTTTATCCCCGTGAGCAGGTCTACGCTTTTTAAACTTGGGCAATTTACAAAGGCCTCGTACGGCAGGTCATACGTATCGCGCCGCCAGGGACTAGCGTTGCCAGGGATGGTTATCGCTTCGAGGCCTGAGGACTTGAACGCTCCATCCAAGATCGTTTGCACGCACGCGGAGAGGTGAATCTCCTTGAGCGATGGACACAGCGCAAACACCTCTGTGCTAATCGTTAATGCTCTACTCCCATCAGGAATCACCACGCGCCTTAAGTTCTTGCATTGCTTGAATGCTGTCGACCCCACCTCTACGCAATTCGGGGGCAGTGTCACCTCCTCAAGCGTTTCACAGCGGCGGAACGCATCGGGCAATAGCCCAACTACATCCATCCCATTCACCCGCGAGGGAATCGTCAGCTGCGCAGGGATGGGCGATTGTATCACCGAGTCTACCTGCTGAGGCATGATAGAACACGCATTGCTGATGTCAAAGTCCTTTTTCCACGCCCACGTTATGCCATCTACCACAGCAACTCCGCTACTGGGCTTGGCTTGCCCCAGCACAATGTCGTTGGTGGAGAGCAGCAGCGCAAGTAGCACTCCTGCCGTGGTTAGTACATGCGTTCTCATGGCTTGAATGCCTGTTTTAGTGTTCGTTTACTCCGTCATTTCCCCGCAAAGGTATTAAGAATACACTTACTTATAATGGATTTAAATTATCCGACTGCTCGCCAGTGTGCTCCAGGGAGGCTGGCACCACGCCAAACTAAGGGTAACGCGCAGGGTACGCCGCCACCGCCCCCACGCGAGAAAATCTGGGTGGATAAGCGTTCTACGCGCTCACGCCCCACAAGCACTACGGGCCGCAATGACCACGGACAACAAGCCCACGTTGGTCGACCGCAACTGGAAACACTACTCGGCCCGCGATCTACTTCGCCCGCCCCACCGTGCTGGGCACGCGGGTATACCTCGTGTACACCAGGAAGCCCTATCGGCCGTAGATACCAAAAAACAGCTATTCTCTCCCCGTTACCCTAATGCAATTCAACAAATTGAGGATTTGACCCGCATCGCCACGGAAAACGTAGGCTCAAAGCACCAAAGAGGATACTTTGCCCATCGTCGCCCTCACCATGGCATGCACAGGCGCAATCGGCCGTTTCACTAACTTCGCGACGCAAGTTCTGGGGAGGGGGAGGTAACAAGTGGGCAAACTACTTTCACGTTCCTTGCGGGCCGCGGCCAAGAGTCTCCGGCCCACTAGGTTGCAGGGTGTAGCCTACGCCATCCTTTCAGGGGCCACCTTTGGCACTATCCCCCTCTTCTCCATGGGCGCCGTGCGCGCCAGCTATGGCACCTACTCGGTCAGCTGCTATCGCTTCGGCTTTGCGGTGCTCCTGTTCGGCCTCATGGTCCTCATCCGGCGCATCCGCTTAACCGTCAGCTGGCGGCAGCTCCTCGAGTTATGCCTCCTGGGCGCCGGTTGCTACGGCGGGTCGGCCTTTGCGCTCATCCACGCCTACGAGTTCATCCCCTCCGGCATCGCCACCACCATCAACTTCCTCTACCCTGTCATGGTGGCCCTGATCATGCGCTTCGTCTTCGGGGAACGCATCGGCTGGCGCGTGGCCCTGGCCATCGTCCTCTCGCTGCTCGGCGTCGCCCTGCTGGCCTGGGAGGGCGGTCAGGCCGGAATGCTCGACCCCAGGGGCATCGCATCCGCCCTGATCACCGTCCTCTGCTATGGCATCTACATCGTGGGCATCAATAAGCTCTCCGTGCGCAAGCTCCCGGGCAGCGTTGTCACCTTCTACGTGCTGCTCTTCACCTTCCTGGCTGCCTTGGTCATGGCCCAGTTCCACGGGGGGGTACACCCCATCGACTCCTGGCGCATCGGCGTAGATCTCGTGCTCCTAGCCCTGGTCGCCAGCATCGTCTCCAACCTCACCCTCGTGCTGGCCGTGCAATCCATCGGCTCCACGTTCACCTCCGTCCTCGGCAGCGTAGAGCCTCTCACCGCCATCACCTGCGGCGTACTCTTCCTCGGGGAAACGCTCCAGCCCCAGCAAGCCATCGGGGCCGCGGTGGTCGTGCTCTCGGTGGCCTTTGTGGTAGCCGGCAAAGGCAAAAAGCCCCACCTACCCGACATACCCCCCGATCTCCCAAACGTCCCGGCCGCACCCATTAAGCCCTCCAACCCCAACGACTCCAACTAATGCACCCCGCGGCGCGCTGCCCCATTGGCCCCTGCGCGCGGAACGCTCTTCGCCACCCCCGCTCTCAGCACACAGTAGCCATGGAGAAAAACCAAATTCCCTCGCTGCCCGCAGACTGCCTAGGACGCATCAGCGCCCTTGAGGGCTGCCCTGTACCCCTGCTAGCCATTGAGACCAGCGGCGACTGCTGCAGCGTGGCCCTGGGCACGCCCGGCGGCCAATGCATCGAGCTCTCCGCCCCAAGGCCCCAGTCGCACGCCAAGGTGCTAACCCTACTCATTGAGACCGCCCTCCAGAAAGCCCACATCGACTACCCTGCCCTAAAGGGCATCGCCGTCAGCGATGGTCCTGGCTCATACACCGGCCTACGAATAGGCGCGTCCACCGCAAAGGGCATGGCCTTCGCCCTGGGCATCCCCATGTTCTCCGTCCCCACGCTCCAAGCCATCGCCCTTGCCATGAAAATGACCCTTGCCCCCGAGGAACGCACTGCGCAGGCGCGCTTCCTACCCATGATCGACGCCCGCAGACTGGAAGTCTACACCCAGCCCTTCGATGACCAGCTCAAACCACTCGAGGGCGTGCAGAGCAAGATTTTCAACCCACAGGAGGCCAACTACTTCGCCAAATACCCTGGGGCCTACGCCGCCGGCTCAGGCACCCAGAAGGGCATCGAATACCTCACCCACCTGGGGCTACGGCCACTAGGCGACATCCATTTCGCGGCCGAGCAGATCCTGCGCCTAGGGCTCAACAAATATTTGCACCATGAACCTGTCAGCACGGCGTACTACACCCCCTTCTACCTCAAGGCGTTCCAGGCCTCACGCCCTAAGCCGGGCATTCTCGACCGGCTGCGCGCTGGCATGGCTGGGGCTACTCCTCTGCGGCCTGCCCACGTGGGCCCAGAGCAATAGGGGCACACCCTCCGAGTCCCTCACGGTACGCACCCCCCCAAAGCAAGCCTTCAAAAGTGGGGAAAAGCTCGTCTATTCCCTACGCTACGGCTTCGCCAAGGGCGCCGAGGCCACCTTCCGCACCTACGACACCCTCGACAACGGACAACCGCTCCGAGCCCACAGCCTCGTGGGATACACCACGGGGCTACTCAACCTACTCTACCCCGTCTACGACGTCTACCGCAGCTACGTGGACCCCAAGTCCGACCTGCCGCTACGAGCCATCCGCAACGTCCACGAACAAAAATACACCGATTACAAGCTCGACCGCTTCCTCCACCGCCAGGGTGACTCCACCCTGGTAGTGCGGGAAAACGGTGACACGCTCACGCTACCCCCCGCGGCCCTCGACCTCGTATCGGCCTTCTTCTATCTTCGCAACCGACTCGACTACCTAGAGCTCGAACCCGGCATGCGCATCCAACTGCCCACCATGTTCAACGGGGAATACTTCGGGCTCCTGGTAGAGTGCCGGGAGGTGGAGGTGCTCAAAACCAAATTCGGCAAGCTCAAATGCCTCCGCCTGGTCCCCTACGTGCAGGCGGGCGGACTATTCACCGAGGAAGACGGCCTCTCCGTCTGGCTCACCGCCGATGCCAACCACCTACCCATAAAAATCCGCTTCAAGCTCTTCATCGGCGCCCTAACCTGCACGCTCGAGCAATTCGAAAACCTCCGCTGGCCGCTCGAGGTGATAATGTAGCTAGAGGCCTCGCGCCACACAGCCCAGGCACTAGCAACGCCCCCGTCACAACGCACAGCGCGGATAAGACCTCTGTTTCAGCGTAGAATGGCTACATTCGCGCCAACACGGAGTTTATCCAACCCAACAATCCAATCGAAGGAGGAACTATGGTGCGAGTTAGAATTTTGAGTCTGCTGGCTGCTACGCTGGCGACCTGCTGCCTGCTGCTGATAGGGTGCACGCAGGGAGAGAAGACAACCCCTAAAGCCTTGACGCTGATATACCTAGAGCAACCCAGCGAGCCCACCGACATGCTGGCCATCACCGCGGAGGGGCTGAGCCGCGACACGGTGAAAATCAACATTGTAGAGAAAAAAGGTGTCTACACCTATGGCGACTCCACCCAGGAGGTCATGGGCTTCCTCGGCGATGGCACAGCCGCAAGCTTCTTCCAGCCAGACCCCGCGGGCGTGCGGGTCGAACAAGTCAAAGACTCCATGGACGGCGTGCACTTCACCTGGTTCAAAATCACGGGGAAGAAGATCTCTGCGGACAACCAAGCCTTCAATGTGCTCAACCGCCAGATCGCCCTCAACTCGCAGCAGATGTCCGATCTCTACGAGGCCGCAGAGGCCGACTCCACCAAGCAGGACTCCATCATGGAGCGCTACGACCAAATCCGCGCCGAAATCCGCAAGGTCGAGGAGGCGTTCATGGCCCAAAACCAGAACCTCGCGGGTACCCTGCGGCTCCTGCTCAACGCCCCATACTACAAGTCGGCCCTGAACGACTTTGACCAGCTGGCCAACGCCATGCCCCCCTCCAAGCTCTTGGACATGGCCAAGCAGCAGGTTGAGCCCTTCCGCAAGGTACAGCCCGGTCTGCCCTTCGTCGATTTCACGCTGCCGCAACCCAATGGCCAGAACCTGAGCCTGAGCGACGTGGCCGGCAAAGGAAAGGTGGTGCTGCTCGACTTCTGGGCCTCGTGGTGCGGCCCCTGCCGGCGCTTCAACCCAGAGCTGGTGAAAATCTACAACGATTACAAGGAAAAGGGCTTCGACATCTTCGCCGTCTCCTTCGACCAAGAGAAGAGCGATTGGGAAAAGGCCATCAAGGAGCAAGGCCTCGCCTGGCACCAGGTCTCACAGCTCAAGGGCTGGGAGTCCGTGGCCAGGGATATCTACTCCGTCAACGCCATCCCCGACAACATCCTCCTCGATGCCAACGGCATCATCGTTGCCCGGCAGCTGGAGGGCGATGCGCTACGCGCAAAGCTCGACGAGCTACTCAAGAAATAGCAGCTGCTGCTCTATCCATATGAGGCCTCGCCGCGCATGCGGCGGGGCCTTTCTCTTGCCCTGCTGCCAAGCATAAGGGGCTTACCCTACGATCTCGCCCCGCCCTTACCGCACCAATGACTACTTTTGCCCCATGCGCTACCAGGGCATACGCGAGGAGGAACTCAAGAACAAGGTCGCCGCAGACTGGTTCAAGGCCTTCGACACCACCGTGGTCGAGGGCAACATCGACTTCGCCCTCTACCCCAAGGCGGCCAAGCGCGCGGGCGAGCGGCGCCCCCTGCTCTGGGCCGAGGCCAAAACCGGCAACTACCCCACCACCGCCATGCTCGCCCAGCTCATCCTCACCATCGGCAAGGCCCGCACCTTCGACCGCATCCTGCCCCCGCCCTTCTTCGGCGCCTTCGACGGCCAAAAAATCGTCTTCCTCTCCTACGGCCACATCGAGCCAATCTTCCACCTCAACGACTTCAACTGGAAGGTGACCCCCAGCGACCACACCTCCCGCGAGTTCGCCATCATCGAGCTGCACCTGGAGACCCTACTCGACACCCAGGGCCTCCAGGTCTTCGACTTCGAGGCCGACGCCCAGGCCCTCCGCACCTTCATCAAGGATTCCCTGACCCGGGCCTCCAGCGACGCCCGCATCCTCATCGACAAGAACAACTTCTACCCCAACTACCTCCGCTGGCTCGATGCCGTCAGGCCCTGCATCGACGTCGACTGGCCCGCCCTGCGTGCCGCGGGCATCCTCGACAGCGATTTCTTCCTCGCCGACCTCTTCCTCGCCGACCGCGACACCGCCGCCATCGATGACGATGTAAGCGTCCGCGAAGGCCTCTTCGTCGTCTTCCGCAACGCCGGCTACATCATCGCCAAGGAGAACCTCCCCGACTCCTTCAACAAATTACTCGACGCCATCATCCCCCTCCGCGATAAGAAAGCCTACCAGCATTTCTGGGCCCGCTACAAGCGCCCGCCGCTGGCCGAGTACCAGGAGTACATCCTCGACCGCCGCGACCTGCTCGTGCCCCAGGACATCCGCGAGCGCAAGGGCGCCTTCTTCACCCCCAGCCAGTGGGTGGCGCTCTCCCAGCAATACCTGGCCGACACCCTAGGGCCCGACTGGCAGGAGGAGTACTACGTGTGGGACTGCGCCGCCGGCACCGGCAACCTGCTGGCCGGCCTGACCAACGCCCCCAACCTCTACGCCAGCACCCTGGACACGGCCGACATCCAGGTCATGCACGAGCGCATCGAGAAGGGCGCCAACCTCCTGCGCGGCAACGTCTTCCAGTTCGACTTCCTCAACGACACCTTCACCCCCCAAGCCCAGGGCGGCAAGCTCCCCGACGACCTCTTCGAGATCATCCAAGACCCCGAGAAGCGTAAGCACCTGCTCATCTACATCAACCCACCCTACGCCGAGGCCTCCACGGTGCGTACCGTCTCCGGCTCGGGAAGCAATAAGCCCGGCACGTCCACCGGGAGTCGCATTTGGACGAAATACAAGCAGCCCATGGGCGCTGCAAGCAACGAGCTCTTCGCGCTGTTTCTCTTCAGGGCCTACCGAGAGATGCCCGGCGCAACGATTGCCAATTTCTCCACGCTCAAAGTGGTGCAAGCACCGAACTTCACCGCCTTCCGTAAGGGCTTTCTAGCCAAGCTCGAAGCACTTTTCCTCATGCCAGCCTTTACGTTTGACAACGTTCGTGGTAAATTTCCCATCGGATTCTTTATATGGAATACGCAAGTTGGCGAGCCATTCGTGCAGATTGAAGCCGATGTGTACGATGAGACGGAAGCATTCATAGGCAGGAAAAGAATCACCGCGCATGTCGATAGCTCCCTAACGCTCAACCAGTGGTTCTCAAAAAACTACTCCGTTGCCCAGGACGGCAATACGGTGGGTCTGATGAGCTTTTACCCTTCCGATTTTCAGAATCAACAGCGATTCTCCCTCCTCTCCACGCCACAGGCAAGGTACTGCGTTAAGGTAAATAGGCTAAATCTCATCGGCACGGCCACCTATTTCGCAGTACGCAAGTGCATTTTAACGACTTGGCTGAACAATCAAGATCAATTCTTTCAGCCTGACGATGGATGGGGTGAAGATAGGGAGTTCCAATCAGACTGCTTAGTCTACATGCTGTTCCACGATAAAAATAACATTCGCAGCGCCGAGAGAGTCAACCACTGGATCCCCTTCACTGAAATGGAGGTGGGGGCCAGCCATCGCTTCCGAAGCCACTTCATGGCCGACTTCATGGCCGGCAAACTCGGGCAGCAGGCCCAGGGCACGCCTCGGGCCGACCTCTTCCAGGGGCAGGAACCCCAGGCCACCTGGGTCCCGAATGTGCCCCTCGCCTTCACCCCCGCTGCCCAGGCCGTGCTCGATGCTGGCCGCGCCCTCTGGCGCTACTACCACGCCCAGCCAGGCGCAAACGCCAACGCGAGCTACTACGACATCCGCGAGCACTTCCAGGGGCGCAACCCGCAAGGGCGCATGAACCCCTCCAGCCCCGATGCCACCTACTCCGCCCTGCTGGCCACCCTCCGCGAGGCCATGGGCACCCTGGCCGCCCAGATCGAGCCCAAGGTCTACCAGTACGGCTTCCTCAAGGGCGAGCCGGACGGCCTGTAGCCCCATCCGAGCAGGGGGATGCCCCAGGGGCCAGGGCAAAGGCACCATGGAGTCCCCTTGGCCACAGCCCGCGGGGCCTTAGGTCTCTGCGAAACGAGGTGGGCAAAATCTGGCCCCCCATCCTCTCCGCACCAACGCCGTACCAACGCCGCTCTTTTTCGATAATTTAGCGGAGCAGGTGCGAACATGGTACGTACGCAGTACGTAGCTGAGTCTACCTGCGGGGAGGGCTGCGCAAGGCAGGCGGGGCAGAGTACCTAGCAACGAAGGCCACCTTGGGTACGCAAGGTCCCAAAAAGGACTCGCTGCGGGGGCGGGAATAGGGCCTCGCTACCGCGGCCTGCTCGGCGTAGCCGCGGGCTACTTCCCCTTGTAGACCTCCCACTCGAGCTGGGCAAGGTTGCGCTCCGCGGCGCTGAAGTTGATGCCCACCAGGTAGATCGCCTTCTCCTGGTCGAGGTACTTCTCATAGTACCGCCGCTGGTGGATCTGCGCGAGGGCATCGGCCGTCCCCGCCTTGAACTCGAACAGGTAGATCTTGTCGGGGAGGGAAAGGGTCAGATCCGCCCGCCCGTGGTTCGTGAAGTCCTCGGCCACCAAGGGTAGCCGTGTGCTGCGCAGGAAGGCGTAGAGCACCGTGGCGTAGTAGACCTCGTGCGCATGCATGGGGTTCTTGACAAAGTGGCAGTAGGGGATCCCGGCGAACAGGGCGGTCAGCAGCACCTGGAGGCGGGGGAAGTCGGCGCCCTGCAGGGCGATGCGCACCACGGGGTAGGTCACCGACCAGTCCCACCTATCGTAGATGTAGAGCCCCTGGAACAGGGCCCGGTTGCCCTGGGCGATCTCCTGCAGGGTGTCAACGAAGAGGGTCTTCCCGAAGCGGCGCGGCCGCACCAGGAAAACGAACTGGCGCATGGTGAGCAGCTGGTATGCAAAGGAGGTCTTATCTACGTAGACGCAGTTGTCCCCACGGATGCGGGCGAGCGACTGGTTACCTAGGGGGAGCTCTTTTCTCATGGCGCAGGAGGGGTAGATTTCCCAGGCGAAGGTAGGGAAAATCGCAAGGGGAAGTAAGGGGGGTAAGGGGAGGACTTGCCAAGGCATAGAATCCAGGAAGCCCACACCCGAGGGAGATGCTAAGAAGAGGGGAGGCCCTGCAGGACCTCCCCTCGGATGAGCTATCTAAAAACTGGTTGGCGCGCTACAGCTTGACTACGCGAACCACGCAGGGCGCGCCCGCCCCATCGACGAGGCGCAGGAGGTAAACGCCCGTGGGGTAGGGCCGCATGTCCACGCGCACCTCAGAGGCATCCTGCTGCACGGCGTAGTGGAGGAGCTGTTGCCCCGCAAGCGTGTAGAGCTCAAGGCTCGTGGCGTGTTGCGTCCCCTGCACAGTCAGGATGTCCACCACGGGGTTGGGGGCAAGGCGCACCTCCGCGAGGAGCGCACTCTGAACGGGAGTGCCAGGCCCCTCATTCTTCCAAAGTCCGTACACGGTTAGATCGCCTTTGAGGGAGAAACCAACCTTAAAGTCAGGAATAGCGCTGCCTGCAGTAGTCGTCCAGCCCATGAATTCGTACCCTGGTCGGATGGGTGCGGGGGGCATGTCAGCCGCAGGGAAGGACTCCGTGGTGATCTCCTTAACAAGCGGCGCGGCCCCATCGTAGGCGATGAAGGTGACCGTGTAGCGCACCAGGGCCTTCTGCTCCCACACCCCGTAGACCGTGAGGGGTTTGTTGACAACCGTTGTGGCATCAAAGTCCGGAACTGTAGCCCCCTTCGTGGTGGCCCAACCCTTGAAGTCATACCCATCGAGCGTGGGGGCGCTGGGCATGTTGCCCTCCCCAAGCGAAGTGCCGGCGTCCACCTCCTTCGTGGCGGGCGCGGCCCCATCGTAGGCAATGAAGGTGACCGTGTAGCGCACCGGGGCCTTCTGCTCCCACACCCCGTAGACCGTGAGGGGTTTGTTGACAACCGTTGT
>CAMXWF010000001.1 GCA_947252645.1 uncultured Bacteroidia bacterium | reverse complement strand
CGCACACCCGACCCGGCACAAACAGCACCGGCGTGGGCGGCTCCGCCACCTTCAGGGAAACCTCCCGATCCACTCTCAAATTGCAAAAACCCTCCACCTGCACATGGTAGGTGATGTCTTGCCGGGGATTGGTCACCGTCTGCGTGGCCTCATGGAGCTTGGAAGGATCAAGATACGTAGATGGCGACCAGGTATAGTGGTAATACTTGTTCTGGTCTCCCCCCGTACCAAGCTTCACGCTCGTACCCAGGCAAATAGCCGTGGCAGCCCCCTGATTCGCAGATATCGGCTTACCATTCAAATCCGTCAGGTTTACCGACACATTCACCTCTATCTGCTTGAAATCGGAGAAATAGCCGTAGAAAAAATCCGTACCTCCCCACCCATTCATCACCCCAAGATGGAACACGTTGCCATTATTCGTTATCCTATACGACTTTTCGGGATCGGCAGAGAAAACATTCGTCGTAGGGCTATCCGTGTTGAGAATCATATAGCGCCAATGGCTTGCTGCCGAACCGGCCGGCGCATTGAACTTTTTCCAGTTGGAAAGCTCATTGAGCTTCTTCTCTATCGCCTTGAGCCCAGAGGAAGTCACCGGCTTATAGCCTGAGAGTGTACTCTCCTCGAGCGAAAAATGACCCACCGAGCTGTTGACTGGATTGGTCTCATCCACCCAGGCAAGCAGCGTGAGATAGAATATATACTTGTAGGCTTTTGTCCTACTAAAGGCCACACTCTTCGACCCTATGCACATGTTGGCGTTAGCCGCAGGCAATGCCGGGATAACCGCCCCGCCCATCTGGTTGCCATCCTCAAATGCGCGCGACATGTGGAAAATCCCCACCTTCTTGTCTGAGTGAATATAGATCCCGGCATCGGCCAATACCCTGACATTCACGCTGAGCTGCTGCCCCCTGTTGACTGTCAGCGTGCTAGAGGACGTACCCCTATAAATGTCAACCTTGGTGTTGTCTTCCGTACCAACAACGTAGATGAACTCATTGGGATTCTCGCGTGAACCCGTCGTCTGTAAGCAGGCAATCCCATAATCCGTCCCCAGCAGCGGAACCGGCACCAGCTGGTCGCTCACGTAGTCCGGATTACCTGATGTGTTCCCAATGACAATGTCGTCGCGCGTCAACACCACTATGCCCCCTCCGCTCCCCTCATCGGTCATCACGGTCACCTCCGAACCCTCTAGACGGATACCACGAGCCAGGGAGGTACGATAACCGTGAGCCCGTGCTCTATTATCGTACCATCCCGATCCCACCTCCTCCCAGGGGCAAATAATGGACGACTCCCCCTTGTTGAGCCAGAGGATATGTTCGCCGGCTTCCAGCTTATAGCCATTGTTCGTGGCACTCGGCTCACCATTAATAGCCCAAATAGCCCGAGGCACCTTAATTTTTATCTTCGTGTTGTCCTGCGTGGCCACAATGTTGAACGAGGGGTAGGGCCTTTGCCTCATCCTGTAGTACCTGTCGTCGGAGGACTCATTATCCGTCTGCATGGGAACAAAGAAATGCTGCCCGACTGCATTCTCGCCCTTGAGGGCAATGAGATCCATATTCCACCCCACGCTGATCTCTATGTAGGCCATTATGGGGTTGTTGGCATGCATGTAGACCCCCTTAGTCGTCCTATTGATATAGGGCTTTGTCGCATTGGGGTCAGATTTTGCCCAACAAAGCAGGTTCTCTATGTACTGCCCCTCATTGACCCACCCGAGATTAACATCTGCATTCTTGTACGGCTCCTTATACCACGCTAGGGGCCTATTGGCATCGGTCACATTATTGTCGTAGCTCGTGACATCCAGCTTCTTCTTCGTATTCTTGGGCACAGTGAACGTCACCGGCCTAAAGCCCGGATCGGCCGGAAGCTCAATGGTCACCTCGGCATCCTCGTCCAGCGCCGTAACATGCAGGTAGATCTTGTATTCTTTTCTGGATGAAACGTGCCCCCTGTTCACCTCGGGCATGTCGAACCAGAACTCCTTGCCCGTCTGCCCCAACACCGTGCCATCCCATAGTACCAGTGTGCACAGCATAAGGGCTGCCAGAAAGACTCTCCGCAAGGCCGCAAGCCCTCTCGTTCTGCTCGCTGCGCACGCCCCGGACACCTCTACCCTACCCTTTTGTACACCTCTCATCGCCTTGCCCTCCTTCAACGCATTACCCTCTACCCCACAAGATATGCGTACATCTATAACGTCAACCACGGAATAAATGTTGCAGACGAAACGGACGCACCTCACACCCCTCGCCGCTGGAGAGGCAAGATACGCAAACCTGGGCAGAAAACAGCAATAAAACTACCCAGCCCACTAACCCTACGAGGAGCTATAGCCCTCCACTGGGCCACGGGCTAGTGCTGCGAGAAAAAGTACGCATTGAGCTCGTAGATATCGTCGGGCGTAAGCTCCGACTGCCCGGCGAAATAGTCATCTACAGCCCTAATCACCTCGTCAAAGGAAATCATCCCATCGCCATTGAGGTCACAAGCCCTGAACTTCTCGGGCATTGTGCTACCTGGAAAGTCATATCGCCGCGACCACGTGGGAGACACAGGCTCAATCTTCACGTCCTTACGCCTCACGGCCACGCCCTGCCCCACGGGAAGTGTCATGGCTGCATCGGTGAGCGCCTGACCCTGCGAATCCACCGGAAGCCCTAGCTTAGTCTCGGGCTCCTTGTCCAAGTAGTCGGGCACACCATCTCCATCGCTATCAAGCGGACAGCCAACGGAGTCAACTGCTACCCCAGGGGGCGTATCGGGGCACTCATCCAATCGGTCTATCACCCCATCATCATCCTGGTCAGAGAAAAAAACCTCGTAGTCGAAATCCTTGATGTTGGCCCACACCTTATCCACAATAAACGACTCCGACTCGGAGAAAAGATCAAGATTCAGCCCCACGTTGGTGAAAAGGAACATATCGTGTGCCGCAGTTGCCGTAAGACCGTAATCCGCGTACTGCGCGGCAACCTTGCGATCGTAGCCATCCACCATGTCGGAAAGAACATAGTGCAACCCAGAACTCACCCGAAAGCTTATGCGATCCGTCAGGTAAAAATCCAGACCCACTTCCAGCGGAAACACCACCGAGATCGGTGCCATATTATTCAGCCCCCAGATGTTGGCCTTCTTCAGGTCGGTCTCATAGTTGTCGTCCATCCTCACGGGCAGGGCGCTAGCTGCACCAGGCGCATGCTCGGGGAGTAGGCGCACCGTGCCATCTCTCCAAAAATAGTAAGGGTTCCCCTCATCGTTGAAAAAGTTCCCCTTGGGCGTAAACACAAAAAGCCCCGCCCCGACAGAAACAAAAGGACGAACGGTCTTCTGCGTCCCCGTCAAATGCCAAAAATTATACTCGAGCGACAGGCCCATATTGTAGAACATGGTGCTAAACGACGTGTTGGGATACCATGCCTGATCCAGCACCACCTCCTGCGTCTTCGTGTTGAGCACATACGACCGCTCGAAGTCCTCTCCACGCAGCTTCCCCACCGTTACCGCCACGTTCACGCGCAGCTGCTTCGACTTGCCCACCGGAATCGCCACGCCACCCCGAACCGCCCACGACGCATTGGCAAAATTCCGCTCGGGATTCTGGATCTCGCCCAGAAAATTCGTCACACCAAAGGCAGCAAAAAGCATCGGGCGCTTGACCGGATCCACCACCTCCACCTCCTCCTCGAGGATCTTAGCGTAGTAATCCTCCAAGTCCTGCGCCCTCAGCCCACGAGGGCACCATAGCGCAAGCACCAGCACCAACAGCACCAACAGCCGCACGGGCTGACCCCAACCCGGCGCACCTACCTGCGGCCTTAGCACACCTGGGCTTCGACGGACTAGCGATACCACCTTTGCGAGGTTATCATGAGTGCCTCCTGAACGGTAATACGCTTACCATTGTTGTAGGCCGCTACGAAGGCATCGTTGATCGGGGTCGTGGTCCACACCTGCACCCGATAATCGCGGGCCTCCTTGTACTCCTTGAACGAACCCACCGAGTACTTATACCACCCATCGTGGCGCTCGGTGCGAACATCAGCATGCAAATCCAGCCGCCGGAAATAGCGCGCTATGTCCACCGGACGATGGCCAGCCGCCACCTGCACGCGGTAATAGACCCCTTCTTCGGGCGCCAAAAGGTACTCGTCCATGGTGCGCTGCCTAGCCCCCGTCTGACTCCTACTCGGCCGACGCGAAGGCCTGCGAGACCCCCGCGTATCGGAGGCACGTGTACTCCCTGAGGCATCACTCCCGGTCAACGCCCCCTCCGTCGCCGCACTCGATACATCGCGCCCCACAGGCGCATGCGCACGGCTACTCCGCACCAACGACTCCACCTGCGCGGGGGTCAGCTGGCTAAGCTCCATGTCGCGCTGCTCCACCGCAATCACCTGCGTCGCCCCGTCACGAATGAATGAAAAAGTACCATAGATCTCCGGGGGCGGTAAGCCCGGCCGCATCGGAACAAGCCGGTAGGCCGCCGTATAGGTGGGCGTTGCCGGCTGATTCTTCCATATGAGGCGCACCAGGCCATTCTCAAACGAAAAAATGGCATCGCGCGTCTCTATCGGCTCGGCTGTGTAGCCCGGCGGAAGCTGCTCCTCTATCTTCGCGTAGTTGTCTGCCTCGCCCTTATTCACTAGCAGATTGACCTCCAGATCCTCACCCGAGGCCAACCGCACTGGCCGCTCCCGAAAACAACGCACCTTGAGCCTACGCAAGTCTATCGGCCGCTGCGCGGGAATGGCACGCTGAAACTCCTCGATGTCCAGCCGCTTATCAGGTGGTATGGCAGCCGAGGGCTCTATCGTGATGGTCTGCTTGGCCAGCGCAACCGTGGCCCGCGCATTGGCCCGCACGTAGTCAAACTCGCCCCCCAGCTCAAACGTCCCCTTGAGGCGCTCGTCTACCTCCACACGATAGCGAAGCTTGAACTCATCCTGGTTGGGAAGCCGAAACCAAATAAACCGCGCCTGCTGGTACTCAAACTGAAAATCCGCATTCGCACCCTCCCCCGCAAGCACCTTCAGACCATAGGGCAGCTGCACCGTATAGCGCGCAAAACTCTCCAAGTTGCCCTTGCTCACCGTGACCTCCACATCGAACGCACCGCCAGCCTTCACCTGCTTGGGCACCGACTGCCGTAGCGACACCGCGTCGCCCGACAACAGCCCCAGCAACAGCAGCACCGCCGCGTAGAGTAACTGTATCGCTCTCACCAACTCTCCAAGTTATACCCCACCCATACCAATCTCACCTGGCAAAGGTAATACATTCTCCGAACTCTCAACGCTAACGCCTCCTCCCATACCCCAAACCGCTCGACTGCAAAATGCACCACCAGGCGGATGCGCGCCGGGAGAGGCTGGCCCTACTCGTCCACCGTCCAGCTGAACACACGAAGCCCCTGCTGCGGCCGCTGCGCATCCAGCGACTCCATGCGCTCACGTATCTCCCGGGCCGACTCATCGCCCGTAATCACCAAGTAGGCCGAGTTTAGCGCCGGCCAAGCATGCGACCCCAAGTGCGGATAGCCATCACAACTCCCCTCCCCTCGCAGACCATCCCACTTCGTAAACCCCTTCACATGCAACCGTCGAAGCTCGGCCAACACCTGGTCCGAAAGAGCCTGATTAAACACTATTAGCACTGCTTTCATCGCCAACACCATTTACCCCTGCACTCCTCCCGCTAGCAACCGACGGCGCGCCCGATGCACCTTCTTACGCCGCCTACGCAAACCTGCCCCAGTAAACACCGCGTACACCGTAGGCACTATGATCAGCGTGATAAACGTCGAGAATGTCAATCCGCCTATAACCGCCATCCCCATCGAACGCCACATCTCCGAACCATGCGAATTGTTCACGGCCATGGGCACCATGCCCAAAATCGTCGTCAAAGAGGTCATCAGCACCGGGCGCAAACGCGACCGGCCCGCCTCCACCACCGCACGCAGCGTCGAGTATCCACGCTCTCGCAGCAAATTGATGAAATCCACCAGCACAATGCCATTCTTCACCACGATGCCCACCAGCATAATGGCCCCAATGCCCGATATCAAATTGAGCGTCATGTCCGTTAACCACAGCGCCAACAGCACCCCTGAAAGCGCAAACGGCAACGATAGCATTATGATGAGCGGAGACCTAAACGACTCAAACTGCGACGCCATCACGATGTATACCAAAAACACCACCAGCAGCAGCAGCAGGCCCAGATCTCCAAACGCCTCCTGCTGGTCCTGCGCCGTACCGCCTATGTGGTAATCCAACCCCTGGGGCAGATGCAGCTGCTGCAGCGAACGCTCGATCCCAGCCACCACCGCGCCCATCGACGCATTCAGCATCGTACACTTCACGTGGATAACCCGCTGACGATTCACTCGCTCTATCGAGGGCGAGGCAAACGCATAGCGCACCTCCGCCACCTCCTTAAGCTTAAAAGGCACTCCCTGGGGCGTGTAGAGCGTAATATCCTCCACGGCCTCCACCGAAGACCGATAGCGCTCTGCGTAGCGCACCACCACATCGTACTCCTTACCTCCCTCACGGTACTTCGTGGCCACCAGCCCGTTGATCCGGTTGCGCACAAACAGCGAGGCCGTCATCGTATTCATACCGTGCATGGCCAGCTTCTCCCGATCAAACCGAATATCCAGCTCATGCTTATAGTTCTCTCGGGCTATGTCCACATCCCGCACGCCGGGGATCTGAACCATCCGCGCCTTGAGCAGCTCCGCGTAGCGATCGCTCAGCTCCAGATCCTGCCCTATGATGGTCACATCTATCGATGGCGAACCTACCATGCCGCCGCCACCACCTACTCCGCCACCTCCTACCATCACGCTATACTTCTCCACCTCGGGGTAGCCTGACAAAATCCTACGTACCACATCGCTCACATCGCTCGTACTCCGCCGTCGCTGCGCCCGATCCACCAAGCGAAGATTCATCTGCACCAAATTCGACTGTCCGCCCCGAAACGCCGCAAACACATTGCTCGCCGACGGCGTTCCATAGCTCGTGGCAACAAGCAATAGCTCCGGAATGCTATCGTGCAGCTGGCGCTCCACCCGCGACACCACTTGCCCCGTATAGGCCTCACGCACGCCCACTGGCAGCTGAAACGATACCGACAGCCGCGCATCATCCGCCGTCGGGATGAACTCCGTCCGAATGCGGGGAAGCAAAAACAGCGACCCTATGAATATCAACAGCGCCAACAACACCACCACTAGACGATGCCGCGTAGCCCACGTGAGCGTCATTGCGTAAAAGTGATCCAAGCCATCAAGCAAACTCCGAATGCCCCGCTGGAGCACGTTCAACGACCGCTTTCTGCCCTCAGCGCTAGGCCGGAGTAGTCGCGATGAAAGCATCGGGATAAGCGTCAGGGCCGCCACTATCGAAATGCTTATGACTACCGTAACGCTCCAGCCCAGCTGCTTGAACATTATCCCGCTCAGCCCCGTCAGCATCGTCAACGGCAAAAACACCGCCACCACCGTCAGCGTGGAGGCCATGACCGACAGCGCCACCTCATTGGTCCCATAGATCGCCGCCTCGCTCGGCAAGCTCCCACGCTCCAAGTGCGAGGTGATATTCTCTAGCACCACGATGGCATCATCCACCACCATCCCTACTGCGATCGAAAGCGCACTCAAGGAAAGCACATTGATCGTGTTCCCCGTGAAATTCAAATAGATAAAAGAGGTCACCAGCGAAATAGGAATCGTGAGCACTATGATGAACGTCGCACGCCAGCGGCCAAGGAAAAACAGCACCACCAGCACCACAAACAGCGCCGCGTAGAGCACCGTCTCGGCTAGCGACGATATGCTCATCTCGATATTGTCCGCCGAATTGTACACCTCCACCAGCTTGACATCGGGCGGAAGCTTCTGCACCAGCGACGGCATCATCGCCCGAATGTCCTTGACGATCTGCACCGTGTTGGCCCCCGACTGCTTCATCACTACCAGGCTCACCGCCGAACGCCCGTTGAGCTGCACGATGTCGGTCTGCTTGTCCAGCGAATCCTTGATCGTCGCCACATCCCGAAGGTATATCGACCGATCCTGAAAACGACCCACCACCAAACCACCCAGCACATCGCTACTCGCAAACTCGCCCTCCACCCGCACCGGGTAGGTCGACGTCCCCACGTCAATCGTGCCCGAAGGCATGTTCGCATTCTCCTGACGGAGCACCGCACCCACGCCCTCCACCGTCAGGTGGTACGACTCCAAACGCTGCGGATCAAACTCCACCATGATCTTACGCTGCGCTCCCCCCGAGATTCCTATCGAACCCACGCCCTCGATGCGATTGAGCGGGTTGACCACCAAGTCCTCCATGATCTCCGGCAGCGCCGCGTAGCTCTCCTCCGCCGTCGCCGCGTACTGCACTATCGGAATCATGCTCGTGTTGAACTTGAATATCGTGGGCTGCTCCACTCCATCGGGCAATAGACGGCGCACCCTACCCACCACGTCGCGCACATTGTTCATCGCCTCGTCAAGATTCGAACCCCACTTGAACTCCAGCGACACCACCGAAAAATTGTCCCGCGACGTAGAGGTGAGCTGCTTCAAATCCGGAATCGCATTCAGGTTGTCCTCCAGCGGACGCGTGATATTCTCCTCCACGTCCTCCGCATCCGCCCCACTGTAATACGTCACTACTGATATAAAGGGCGCCTCGATCTCCGGGAACATGTCCAACGGCAAGCGGCTCAGGGAATAGACACCAAACACAAAAAGACCTACAAAAAGTAGGAGGATCGTCACTGGCTTACGAACCGCTACCTCGTATATCCGCATAATGTATCCTAGTCCTTCCGAATTGTCCCTCGCTACTATTGCCCCACCACGGCTACCTGGCGCACGCGCACGCCATCGCGCAGCGGCGCAACTCCGGCCACCACCACCTGCTCGCCACCGGAAAGCCCACGCAGTATATTGAGACGATCCCCTTGATGCCCCCCTACCTGCACCACCACGCGGCGCACCACATCACCCTCCACCACGAATAGATAACGCTCATTCGAACCACGCTGCTGCTGCACGGCCATATCCTTCACCTGCACGCAGGCCACCTGACCAAAGTTCATCCGCACCCGCGCAAACATCCCAGGGCGAAGCTTCAAGCCCGCATTCGGCAGCTCTACCTCCACTTGAAACGTATGCGACATCGCATCCACAGCCGGCCAGATCCGGCTCACCGACCCCTCAAACTCATCCCCTGCGTACGCATCCACCTCCACCCACGCACGCTGGCCTACGCGCACCTCGGGGTAAAGACGCTCCTCCACCGAAAAGCGCACCTTCAGCCGGGTGTCCTGCATCACCGTATAGATAGCCGCCTGCCCGTTCGACTTCACGCTGGGCGCCATGCTGTAGAGCTCGCCCACATTGTAATAGCGCCCTGTGATCACCCCGCTGATCGGCGAACGCAACACCGAGTTCCGGCGCAAATTCTCCACCGAAGCCTTCGACACCTCATACTGCGCCTTCAGCTGCTCATACTGCTGCTGCGACACACTCCCCACCTTGCGCAGCGTATCCATCCGCCTAAAATTCTCCTCCAGCGCCACAAACTGCACCTCCGCCTGCAACAGCTGCGTGGGATCCATCTCCACCAACACATCCCCTGCCTTCACCCTATCCCCTACGTCCACATGCAGCCGGTAGATCCTGGCCGCCAAACCCGGACCCACCGCATTCTCCTCATACGGCAACACGCTCGCTGTATACGTCTGAATCGCCGGCAACGTGTCCAACTCCGCACGCTCACAGCGCACCTCATAAACCACCGTGTCCTCTGTGGCGTGGACCTCTACACCCAACGTCCCCTTCTGGCCCCCACAGGAAAAAAGAAGCAGCGGAAGCAACAACAGCACCACGCCATAGACACACCTACCGCCCAAATCCGGCAAAAAAACTCTTGTATCCCTCTTCATAGAAAACAACTATGTCTCGTTCTCCTTGCCGCCTAACTGACCTATTGCTCCTCGCCTACCAGCTGAAGATAGTCAACATACGACTTCACGTAGCCATACTGCGCCTGCGCCAAATTGAGCGCTGCCTGTGTCCTAGCCAGAATGGCATCATTGAGCTCCAGTATCGTCCCTGAGCCCGTCGCGTAGCGCACACGCGCTATCTCCACCGCCTTGCGCGCAACTTCGCACGCCTGGTGGCTCGATGTCATATTCGCATACGCCGCGCGCAGCGCCTGGCGAACCACCAAAAGCCGTGTCTGGAGCTGCTCACGCGCGTACTCACGCTGCAACTCCAGCTGGTGCTCTCCCACCTTCAGCTGCTGCGTCTGCCAAAATTTGGTCAGGCCACTGAACACAGGAAACGAAAACTGCACACCCACCACCACCGTGTTGAGCCAACGCTTCTTGTCAAAGGTCAGGCGATCCGCCTGCGTCTGCCAACCATACTGCAGAAAAGCCGACAGCGTCGGCCAATAGGAATCGCGCGTGAGCTGGTACTGCCGGTGCAACTTCTCCCGCTGCAAATCCAGCAGCCGCAAATCGCTATTGCCTCCCAAATCCACGCTATCCGCAGGCTCGCCCGGGAAAGCTCCCACCAGATGCTCCAGGGAGTCCTGCAGAATAAAAGGCTGCGTCGGCGGCAGGGCAAGCAACGTACGCAGATGCTCCCGCGCCGCCTCCAGATCCTGGCGGCTCTTCACCTGCGTTGGGCGCAAATTCGACACCTGCACCTGGGCCCGCAGCATATCGTACTCTGCCACCTGCCCCTGCGCGCACATCCCCTGCACATCCCGCAGCGTCTGCTCGGCCATCTGCACGCTACTATCCACCACGCGGCGCGAAGCCTCCGCCAGCAACACCGCTATATACGCCAACTTCACCTGGCCCACCACCTGCACCCGCGCACCGCGGTAGTTCTCCGCCGAAATCTTCTGCTCGCTTGCTGAAAGCTGGATACCCCGGTAGAGCGGCATCGCAAAAAGCGGCAAGCCCACCTGTAGCGATGCGTTCACGCTATGGTTCGAGCCTATCTCCAGCCTATCTCCCATCGGGCTCCCCTCCGGCAAAAATATCACCGGCTTCTTCAAATGCCGATTGTACGCCGCCGTCGCCGACACACTCGGAAGAAGCGACCCCCAACGGGCCCGAACCCCATACTTAGCCCCCGTCTCGCCGCACGACGACGCCTGGAGCGAAAGGTTGCGCTCAAGTGCCCGTGAAACGGCCGACGACATACTCAACCGGAGCGTATCTGTGGACCCCACCGTATCCTCCTCTAGGCGAACCTGGCCGCGCCCCGACACGGCACAACACAACAGCACCACGCTCAACGCAAGCTCACGTAGCAAACCCCAACGCTCCACCATCAGACAGAAGTAATCTTACCGCACGCCTCCGCGTACTAAATCACCCCACAAGCCCAAACGGCCTGAAGAGCTACACGCTCCCACGATGGCACCTCTGGCAAAAACTATGCCAACGCACTGGCCTGCGGAAACACCAACTGCACGTGCACCGCGCAACTCTCGGGGCAACTCAGCTTCAGCCTACCCCCCAAACGGGCAGTAAACCGCAAGGCCAACTGCAAAACCTCCACGAGCGACCCCGATGGCAGCGCCGGCAACGCTACGGACGACTCCGACTCCACTATCAAACGCAATGCGTTCGACTCATCGGACGACAGCTGCAGGCCCTGGCCAAACACAAACAAACGCACACCCGTACCACAAGACGGCAAACCCGCCCCTAGCACCACCTCGCCCCCCGGCGCACGCAACGCCAACGCCTTGTATAGCACATCCAGCAACACCGAGAGATGCTCACGCGGCAAATCCCACGACAACGGCAAACAGCTGTCCACGCGTAGCGCCAAGCGCACCGTAGAAAGCTGACGGTCCTCCATCGACAACCGACGATACTCCTCACACTTGTCCGACAAAAAAGCCGACAATTCCAGCCGTGAACGCTTCGCCCCACTGACCCCTCCAGCCAGCACCATGGCCGACACCATCGACTCCATCCGCCGGCGCAACTCCACAACACTACGCCCCACCTGCTCAAGCTCCGCGCTCGTCGCTCCACTCCCCACACGCGCCTCTGCCAGCTGCGAAAAACCCACTATCGCATTCAACGGTGTGAGCAACTCGTGCGAAATCGTTGAGGCCATGGCCGCATTGGCCAACGCTACGGGGGCATCGCCCCCATCCTCTGCGCCCCCGCCCGCACCCAGCTCGTGGCTATGCAACTCTCGGGGCCTTGCATGCAGCGCTATCGACACTGACCCATACACATACGGAATGAACGACAGCAAAAGAAGAATCGCAAAGCTCACCAACATGCCCATCTGGAGCAAGAGTGGCCGCTCGGGCCGCAAAGCACCGCCCGAGTCCAACTCCTCGTCTCCTCCACGATACCAATCCGAAACCTCCGGGCTCACTCCATCCATCGAAGCTATCGGACGGGGAAATTCCAGCCGATGCCCTGCCCAACGGGATAGTGTCCCCGTCGAGGCCCGCCACGCCCGGGCCAAGCTGTCAACAAGCAGCCCCTCCAAACGCAAAGACAAACTATCGATTGTATCCCGCTGCCTATCTATCGTAATGCGCTGGTCAGCGATGATGGCCGCCTGCCGCTCCACCTCGCGCAGGGCCTTCCCCTCAGCAAGCGTCACGACTCTCTCTCCGCTGGCCACTGCCGCCCGCCCCCTCCCGGCCAGCGCACGCGCACGCCGCGCAGGAGACTTCCTCCCAGCAAACACGGCTTGTATCGCGGCCTGATTGTACACATACACCCAGTCTTGGCTACCAGAAAGATCACCCCGATCGGAGGCCTGCGTAAAGCACACCATCCAGTTCTCATCCACCGCCATCCCCTCCTGGACCAGCAGCACGGGCGAAGACTTGAAAAATTCCGCCACCGCGCCGTAATACCGCTGCGAACTCCGCACCACGTAGGCTATATTGGGGCGAAGCAACTGCGTGCGATTCGACCAATCCAACGTGTTCGAAATACGAACCCTCTTGCCGCCCACCTGCTCATCCGCCAGCCCCTGCCGCAGCTGCGTAAGCAACTCCGGGTCGTAGCCTATCACCTCCAGGTAAAAATACTCCTGGCGCGCCAAGCCCGGCCACTGCACCTGGTGGAGGAACACCTTGATGTACTCTACTCGACGATCCATCTGCGATGTAGCCAACGCCTCCTCTGGCACTGGCCGCGCTACGCCCTCCCACGCCACGCTCACCAGCGCTACCAGCCACGAAAGCACAAACAAACTACACCGCTTCCCCCACATCATCCCAGTAGCCACAAGATCCTTCTCCTCCCACTACGCCCAGCACGCTAATACGGCGGACACACCGGCGCCTTGTAGCGCCGACGCTTCTGGGGCAGCTTCCACTCATAGGTCAACGACAGCTCATGCGAGCCTCCCGATGCCGCACCTAGCTGCGACACCGTCAAATCGTACGAATAAACCGCTTGAAACCCATTGTAGCGATACCCAAGCATAAACGAAAGCGCATCCGAGGTCCACTTCTCCAGCGTGGGCGCCGAACGATACCACACCCCCATCAAAAGCGGGGACTTAAACCAGTAGCCCCCCACGCTAAAAAGAAAGGTGGGATCATCAAACATCGCGTGCGCCGTCACAGAGATACTCTGATCCACCCCACGACGGTACAAGCTATGCAACACAAACTGATAGCCTCCAAAGAGCGCATAGCGGATGGGAAAACGACGCTTCTGGTTGTAAAACGACTGCCGGGGGCGCAACAGGTGATCCACATTGGCCCCCACCCACGCCACCGGCGAGTGAAACAGCACTGAGGTCGAAAAATCCACATCGATCAGCTGCGTCTTCCCCGGCGGTGTCATCCCAGGGCCCCCATCGCCCAGCTGGTCCAGCCACACCAACTTCGACCAATTCAACGACTGCTGACGAAAATAGAACCCTATGCCCGGACGAAACGACCACGTGGGCGTCATCGCTACTGAGTAGGAGTAGACCAAGCCCGCCAATATCGTCCCCAAATTGGCCGAACCCGCCAGATCGCCCAGCACCAAAACGCCCACACCGCTGCGCAAACTGGCAATGTTGACATCGTACGACACCGAGAGCGTCCGATACATTTGCGGCATCGACGACCACTGATCCCGATACGCCACCAGCACCCGTTGGCCTACGCTCGCGCCCGCATACGATGGCGCCAAGTAGAGCGGGTTGGCGAAAAACTGCGTGAACTGTGGATCCTGACCCCGCACGCTCAAACTCAGCACGCTCCACATCAACAACACCACTCCGACCGCTCGCCCACTCCTCTGCCTCATTGCCTTATCAATGTAAAATTCCCCCGCACATCAAATTGTACCCCACTCTTATAGTGCCCCACGGCCCGATAGGCATACACCCCAAACTGGCATAGCCTACCTCCTACATAGCCGTCCCAACCCTGCTTGATGTCGTCCGTCTGGAAAAGCACATTCCCCAAACGATCATACACCGTCAAATGGTACTGCTGCACTCCAAAGAACTTCGGCCTAAAGATACTATAATCGGCGTAATCCTCCGGGCGATACCAACCCCCGCTGGCCCCCCCTGCGCGCGGCGAAAACGCCGTCGGGTACAGCAAATAGCCCCCAGGCAGCACCACTACCGCCGACTTCAGCCGCTTCTCCGACTTACAGCCCTCCAGCGATGCCACCTCCAAAACCACATCGTACTCCCCAGTCTGCGTGTAAATATGCACCGGGCTCTCCGTATCGCCCACACTACCATCCCCAAAATCCCACCGGTACTTATCGCCCTTCTGCGACTGATTCACAAACCGCACCCGCGCATCCGGCAGCATCACCGGCATCTCAGGACTCACGCTGAAGTCCGCCACGGGGTTCTCCTTCACCTCCACCACCCGGTAAAACGTCTGCGTACCCCCCTCGCCATGCGCCGTCAAGGTCACCTGGTAGTAGCCCGGCTTCTCATACACATGCATCACCTCTCGCTCTGTGGCCGAATCCCCATCGCCAAACCGCCAAAGGTACTCATCGGCATACTGCGTCTCATTGTAAAAATACGCATTGAACGGCGCGCAGCCCCAGTTCTTCGGCATACGAAAACGCGTCGTCGGCTCCGGGGCCAACACCCACACCGGCAGCTCCGCCGTATCCTTGCAACCATGCGGCGCCTCTACCACCAAGCGCACCTGGTATTGGTACCCGTTCGTCGCGCTCGCCCACTGCGTAAACGTATGCTCCTTCACATCGTGCTCCGTACTCGTGTTGGCATCGTTGAAGTCCCAAAGATAGCTCCAACCCGCAGCCGTCGGCTCCGTCCTATCCACTATCGACACCACCACCCCGGGATCCTTAAACACGCTCAGCGGCGGGGTCACCTCAAAGTTCGCCTGCGGCGTCGGCCACACCGTGATCTCCTTGTGCGTCTCAGACTCGCAGCCATTGGCCGTCTTGGCCACTAGCTTGATATCGTACGTCTTATCCTCCGTCGTCGTGTTGGTGAATATGTAGCGCGGGCTACGCGACGTATTCGAGTCCAAACCATTGAAGGTCCATAGCCACGTACTCCCCTGCTCATTCAACGTGGTGTTCACCAGCTCTAGCTCAAACGGACTACAGGCCGCCGCCTGCTTCCCAATATCAAACTGCGCCTTCACCATCGGATACACCGTCAACGGCATGGTGGCCTCACTTTTACACCCATGCACGTTCTCGGCCACAAGCCGCAGCTCACAGCCCTTGGGCTTTGTGTCCGCATTCTCGTAGCTATGCTTGACCTCCCCCAAGACCGTGCGCACCTCTGGGGGCGTACCATCGCCAAAGTCTATCGTATAGGTCGCCCCCTTCCCCAGCGTCGTGTTGGTCAGCACCACCTCAAAGGGCGCACAGCCCGCATTCTCGTTGGCCATGTTAAACTGCGCCCGCGGCGTGGGATACACCTCCAAAACCTTCTCCAGCTTATCGCTACACCCCTGCTTCGTCGTCACCTCTAGCACCACGGGGCACTTCCACACATCATCGTACGAGGGATTGGTGAGCGTGGTCTTGTAGTTGCGCTCCCCACTCTTCCCATCGCCCACCTGCCATGCGTAGCGACACTCCCCTGACGGATCCACGGTCTGATTCACAAACTCCAGCGTCAGGGGCGAGCAGCCCGCCGCCGGCAACGTGAAGTCCGCCTTGACATTCGGCCACACCTCGATCTCCCGAACAAACGGCGCCGACTCGCACTGCTTGTGATCCTTATCGATCACCTTCAGGCTCAGCGTGAACTTCTGCACCGCGCCTGGCGTCGTGTTCGTGTACTCAAACGTCCCCGGATCCTGCTCGGTGGTCGCCGGATGCGTACCACCTGGCTCCCAGTAGTACGCATACGCCGGCGATATACCGCTATTGGTCACCTTCACCTTCAACGGCGAACAACCCTGCAGCGGAGACTTCGTATCAAAGCTCGCATTCAGATAGGGATACACCGTCACCTTCTCCTCCTTGCGCGACGTACACCCGGTACGCGTGTTGCTCACCTCAAGCCATACCGGAAAATCCTGCGAATGCTCCCGATCCGTATGCTGGAAAATATGCGTGGGCGACTCCTCCTGGTCAAAAAAGCTCCACTGGAACCTGTCTTGCCCCGTGCTCTTATTCGTGAACTGCACCGACAGCGGGTTGCACCCCTCCACCACCGACATCGAAAAATCCGCCGAAATATGCGGGTGAACCGTCACCTTCACCTCCTTGCTAGCCGTGCAGCCCCCAGGGCCATTGCTCGCCACGAGCTTAACCGTATACTCCTGATCGGCTCCCGTCGTGTTGTCCAGCTTGATCTTGAACGGCTGGAGATCATGTGTCGGGGGTATCGGATCCGCCGCCGGCGAAAGCGTCCACGTGTACTCCGTGGCAAACTCCGATGCATTCAGCACCTCGATCTCCGCCGGCGCGCAGACCGCCAGCGAGGGGTTGAGCGCAAACTCCGCCCGCGGCGCCGGGCCCACCTGCACCTCCTCGGTATGCGTGTCCACGCACATCCCGCGCGAAACCTGCAGCGTCGTGGCATACTTCACCCCTACGGTCCCCTGGTTCACAAACACACTACTACCTGGATCGCGCGACACAGAGGTGCTACCATTCTTGAAATCCCAGGCGTACTGCAACTCGCCCTTCCCGGCCCCAGTGCTCTGATTCGTAAACTCCACCGTCAGCGGCGAACAACCCTCCATGGGCGTAGCCTTAAACATCGCCTTCAGCGTGGGGTAGAGCTCCAGCTTATCGGTGGCCTGATCCTTACACGTCACCCCATCGGGGTAGCTCTGCTCTAGCGTAAAGATAATATCATGGGTCGCCATGGCCTCCGCCTCAGGGTTGAAAAACGACTGCTCGAAATCGGTGCCATCCGTCCGCTTGATCGTCCCCACCAAGCCCCCGCCAGGCGCCTGGAAACCCGTGAAATCCCACTGGTAGCTCGTGACGGCAGCACTCGCCGGCGACGCCAGCTGCCCATTGAACCGCAAAACCACCTGCGTGGGGTTGTGGCAATCATCCCGCTTTTTTGCCGTAAAGCCCGCACGCACCGCCGCGTGCACCACGATATCTACCACCTTTTTCTGCTGCATGCAGCCCGGCACCCCACTCTCCATCTTGCTGCTTACCACCACCTGGTAGGTCTTATCCACACTCCCATCGTTGACGAACTTATGGGTAACCAACGTACCCATCGCCTGATTGGAGAGCACATCGCGCTTATTGCCCAGGTAGTCAAAATAGTAGTCATGGACCACGTTGCTCCCAGCCGTCGCATCGGTAAAGATCACCTCGTCCCCAGAGCAGATGGCCTTCTTATCGGGCTCTATCTTCTGATCTATGTGCGGCGGTATCTTCACCTCATCAAGGGTCACCTCCGGGCTCGTGCACGTGACATCGGGGCTCTTCCAGTCCCGCGAACCCACAAGCTTCAGCGTGTAGACCGCCCAAGCCGCAGTCGAGTTATTCTCCAAGGTGAGCTCCTTGGCCTGCACCCCCGTGCCATCCATAGTCACTGTGGACACCACCGTGCCCGCCTGGTCCACCACGCTCCACGTGAAATGGTTATACGTATCGCACGCGGTGCGCACTTCCAGCTTCATGGGATTGCAGTTCTCCTTCACCTGCATCGACTGCCCCATGCTCCCCGTAGGATACACGGTCATCACCAGGGAATTCTCCGTGGCAACCCCCTCGCCACACCCGGCGTCCACCTCGGCCTTGAGCTTTACCGTGTATTCCTTCTTGACCCCACTCACGTTCAGATAGGTGTGCTTCACGCCGTTGGCTATCTGATCCGCGCTCTGGTAATACAAGGGCGAACCATCACCAAAATCCCAGCAGAAGCGACCCAAATGGCCCGTAGAGACATTCTTGAACTCCACCCCCTGCCCACCGCAAAGCACCTTGCCCGGCACCGGGGTGGCCTCTATGGACACTTTCAGCACATCGGGCACCACCACGTGCTCCGTGTGCTCCGCCGTACATCCCGTGGTGGCCTTCCGCACCAGCTTCACCTCATGGTCGCCCGGCGCATCAAACACAAACTCCTCGGGCTTCCCCGCCGGCGTCCCAAGGCCTGTCCAGGTATCGTCAGCCTTGCCCACTGGCTCATAGACCCGCTTCACGCGAATCGGGTTGCACGTACTCAGGGGCTCCAGGCTAAACTTCGCCCCCACCTCCTGGTGCACTACCAGCTCCACCTCGGCCGACTCGCTGCACGAAAACCGGTTGGTGGAAACCACCCGCACTGTATACTTCTTGTCGGCCTCATCTGGATTGACCAGTATCACATCGCGCAGCTCGGTGCCCGTCCCCGTGCGGCCAGCCGCCAAGGCCTCCCAGCTGGCATTGTCCGCCCCCTCTACCCTAAAGGTCATCGTGTCCGGCGCGCACAGCTTATCCCCTGCCGTATACGGCTCGTACGCACCTTTGCCATTCCGCTTACTCATCGCAATCACGGGCCGCAGCCCGGGGTTCACCGTGACGCTGGCCTCCTGGCTCACCGTACACCCCCCCAGCACAACCTCCTGTTTGAGAGCCACCACCGCCGGATCCGTCAGGCTCGCATTCTCCAGCTGAAACTCCAGCGGATTGGCCCCAGGGTTGAGCGGCGTAATCGGGGCAGCTCCCGCATACCAAGTCACCGTGGCCCCAGGCTTGGTGACCGACAAATCGCTCACCCGAACCTTGGCGTGCCCGTCCTTGTCAGCGCACACCGTGGGCTTCTGCACTGAAAGCCCCGCAGCCACCTGCGGCTGGACCACCAGCTTCGCGCTCCCCTCCGAGGAGCAACTATACAGATCCTGGGGCTCCGTTATCACCACCACATCATACTCCACCGGCGTTGGCAGCACATTCGGTACCTCAAAGGGCGGGGTCGTCACCTCGCTCTGGCCCGCGGTCAGCGGCATGTTAGTCAGCAGTTGATCCTTCTTGCCGGGGGCGCGAAGCACTACCCGGCAGTTCTGCGCCAGCGTCAGCCCGCTGGCCTTGACCGTGAACTGCACGGGCGTACACTCCTTATTCCCCTGGTAGAGCAGCTCCACATGCCCCACTGCGGCCAAGGGCTTCACCTCCACCACCGTCTCATTGGTGGCCTTGCAGCCCTTGGCGGTCTCCGTAGTCAGCCTGACCTTCGGCAAGTGCAGCACATCGTAGCTCGAAACGCTGAAATTCGGCTCCTCATAGGTGGCCGCCGTCCCCTTGTTCTCCGCTACGTAATCAGTCCCGTTCCACGTCAAAAGCTCCCAAGTGCGCTTGGCCACTGGCACCCCAGATGCATCATCATCCTTGGCTATGAAGTGGCTCGGGGCGCATTTCGTCACGGGGTCGTACCCCAGGCTCACCACGGGGCGCGTGTTGGGATGCACAACGAGCTTGGCCGACTGCTCGGCCACGCACGAGGGCACTCCGAGATCCACCCCCACCTGGAACTTGAGCGCATACTCCTTCGACACCGTCGTGCCAAACAAGCTGGCCCGGAAGTCATCGATGTCGAACACCTCGCGCGTCTCCTCACTCCCCCCGACGCCAATGGTCCAGCGAGGCAGAAAAACCGTATTGCTCACCCCGCTCGACAGCTTCACCACCGCCGGGTCACACACATTATACGTCTGGGTCCCATCGGGCACCAAGGCCGTCCCGTCCTGCAGCACCTGGAGATTTGGCGCGTCCGGCTTGCGCAGCACCCGCAGGGGCACCTTGGTGCGCACCTGGCACTCCTGCCCCCTGGCCACGAGCACCACGCTGTCCATCAGCTCCCGGGTAGCCGCCGACGGCTGCACCCCGCCCACCTCCTCAAACTTGATGCTATACGTA
This sequence comes from uncultured Bacteroidia bacterium, assembly GCA_947252645.1. GTDB lineage: Bacteria > Bacteroidota > Bacteroidia > Bacteroidales > CAJPTX01 > Bacteroides_D. The sequence continues at coordinate 188,893 of CAMXWF010000001.1, read as the reverse complement.
TAGGTGTGCGGCGAGGTGAATGGCCCGGTCTCCGTGGCCACATGCGTGCTCTGCCCCACCTGCTGGTTCTGCTGCACTAGCCGCCACTCCAGCGTGTTCACCTGGGGAAGGTCGAAGCTACTCACCTCCACAGCTACCTGATCCTCCACGCCCACGGAAGCGCAGCCCACCTTCGCGGGCTTGAGCGAAAGCTGCGGCTTGGCAATGGCCCCCACCGTCACCGAAATCGACGGATTCATGTCGCAGAACTTCTGCCGCGACACCGAGATGAGCCGACCAGCCTGATCGGCCTCTACCTTCTGCCACGCGCCCGTCAAGCTATAGCCCGCAGGCGGGTTTAAGGGCTGCGACATGTGATCCCACACGTAGTGGAACTCATCGCTCGGGGTCGGCCTCCATTTCCCCTGGGGATCCACCTCACCAAACGAGGCATCTAGCTCCACCGAGTCCCCACTGCAGAAAACAAGCTTCGTGCTCGTGAGCTCCTGCCATTCCGACTCGTCCTGCCGACGGTAATGCAGCTGAATCCCCGCGCCCGGCGCGTACGATCGGTAGCCCTTGGCCCACTCGGGCGCATCTGGATTGCCCCCGGCATACACAAAGCCCACCATGAACACATTGTTCATGCTCTTGAGCAGGTAATCATCGCTCCCCTTGAACCATGTCGACTGCACGGGCACGCGCGTGAAGCTCCACTGGTCATTGGGACTGGAAAACCTCTGGAACTTCGTATCGTCATTGAACCACGCCAACAAGGTGTTGGTCGGATCGCCCGCCTGGATCGGCTGGCCCAACTTATCGAAGAGTTTGAAGGAGGAGCCCACGCCAGACACGGTGGGGTGGCTCCCCGCGCCATCCCACACCGCCAGCACGATCTCCTGCACCTGCCGCCCAGCCTCCGGCTTTATCGAGGCCATCATCACCCCGGCACAGCCATCGCGCCCTGGCATGGGATCGAGCGGCGGCGTCACGGGCATCATCTTCAGGCCAGGCGTGGGCGGCAACTGCATCGCACGAAGCCCCCCCAAGGCCGCCCCCACCCGACTCGGCCAGACCAGCACAACGCACACAAACAGCAAAAAAAACCAGTAAAGACGAGGCACACCACAGCCCGCGGAACAACTTCTGCTGCTCCGACCCCTGCCTACCTCTTTGCTCAACCTGCGCATGGTCGCCCCTCCCCACATGTCATTTATTACTCCTACGTAATCCCGCCTCTTTTGTTACACCCCCACACGCCTAACGCTCTCCCCTCGCAGTTTTCTCCCCCCTTCTGGCCCACCATGGGGCAGCCGCCCCTCGCTGGCCTCAACGGGTTGCACTGGAAAAATGCAATATTACCGGGCGTGCACCCTGTAACTTGCCGCGCACGCGCACCCCCATGACCAAACTCAGATCCAGCGCGCTGCTCTGGCTATCCAGCCGCTCCACCCGGGCGGATGCCCCTTCGCGCCCCCACCTAGGCTCTCCGCACAGCGCCGTATAGCACGTGGCCCCATCAGCACTCCACACCTCAAAATGGCACTCCTCCACGCTGTAGTAGCTCACCCCCTCTTCGGCCAAACTCGCCGACCATAGCCCCTGTAGCCTGAACGCCAGCGACTCCTGGGCATAGAGGAAAAGCTGCTCCCCTCGCACCTCCACCGTGAGTGCCCCGGGCGCCTGCACTTTCTCCGGTGCCCGCTTCCGCACCCCGGCGCCCACGCTTGCCGTATCGTCCACCAACCAGAGCAACTGCACACTATCGCCCTGCAGCTGGTGCGGAAATTCCTCCTCCCGCTTACAGCCCCACGCACTCGCCACCATCAGCAGCACCACCACGACACGCGCTAGTAACAAAAAACCTCCACTCGCCCTCGCCGTCTGCATGTCTCCTTAAGCGCAACGCATCCGCTACAAAGATAGGATAAAATTCCCCACTTGGGAAAGCACACACCCTAGAGCTGCTGCACAGCTCGGGGCTTTAACCCCAGGGGCTACAATAAAAGGCTCAGGACACCCATCTGGACATACCGCCCTTACCGCACCAATAACTACCTTTGCCCCATGCGCTACCAGGGCATACGCGAGGAGGAACTCAAGAACAAGGTCGCCGCCGACTGGTTCTCCAAATTTGACACCACCGTCATCACCGGCAACATCGACTTCGCCCTCTACCCCAAGGCCAAGGGCCCCAGCGAGCGGGCGCCCCTCCTCTGGGCCGAGGCCAAAACGGGCAACTACCCCCTGCCCGACATGCTCGCCCAGCTCGTGCTCACCATCGGCAAGGCCCGTACCTTCGACCACGTCCTCCCACCGCCCTTCCTCGGCGCCCTCGATGGCCAGAAGATCGCCTTCTTGCCCTACGAGCCTATCGCCCATATCTTCCACCAGTCCGACTTCAACTGGAACGTGGCCCCCAGCGACCATAGCTCCCGCGAGTTCGTCCTCGTCCGGCAACAGATCAACGACCTGCTCGACACCCAGGCCATCAGCGTCTTCGACTACGACCTCGACGCCGCCGCTCTCAAGGCCTTCATCCACGGGTCTCTATCACAGTGCGCCGGCGAGGCCAGAGTGCGCATCGACAAGAACAACTTCTACCCCATCTACCTCCGATGGCTCGAGGCCGTCAAGCCCAATATCGCCGTCGACTGGGCTGACCTCAAGCAGCACGGCATCCTCGACAGCGACTTCTTCCTGGCCGACCTCTTCGTCGACGACCGCGACACCGTCTCCGTCCACGACGACATCTCCATCCGCGAGTCCCTCTTTGTGGTCTTCCAGAGCGCCGGCTACCGCATCGCCAAGGAGAACCTCAAGGGCCTCTTCGACGCCGTCATCGCCATAAAGAACCTCCAGGCCTACCAGCAGTTCTGGGCCAAGTACAAGCGGCCACCTCTGCAGGAGTACCAGGAGTACATCATCACTCGCCGCGACCTGCTTGTCCCCCAGGACATCCGCGAGCGCAAGGGGGCCTTCTTCACGCCCCGGCAGTGGGTCGAGCTCTCCCAGCAGTACCTAGCTGACTACCTGGGGGAGAACTGGCAGGAAGAGTACTACGTGTGGGACTGCGCCGCCGGCACGGGCAACCTCCTGGCCGGCCTCACCAACCGCTACCGCATCTTCGCCTCCACCCTCGACCAGGCCGATGTGAGTGCCATGCGCGAGCGCATCGAGCATGGAGCCAACCTCCTGTCCGCCTACGTCTTCCAATTCGACTTCCTCAACGATCCCCTCACCCCGCAATCCCAGGGCGGCAAGCTCCCCGATCGGCTATATGAGATAATCACTGATCCCGAAAAACGGAAGAAGCTAGTAGTCTATATCAACCCACCGTATGCAGAAAATACAACGAAAAACGCACCCCAAGGGAAGGTAGGAGTTAATCTCACCATGATGCATAAACGCTACTCGAACCTACTCGGAACAGGGGGACGGGAACTCTTCGCACAGTTTTTAATACGAGTGTACATGGAGTTCAGGGGCCCCATCCTTGCAAATTTTTCAAAGTTGAAAAATTTGCAAGGATCCGCATTTTTGGATTTCCGCAAGATCTTCCAACCAAAGCTCTGCAGCCTCTTTCTAGCTCCTGCAGATACCTTCGACAACGTCAAGGGGCAGTTCCCAATAGGTTTCTACATCTGGAACACATCACAATCTGAACCCTTTTCAAGTATAGTAGCAGATGTGTTTGATTGTAATGGCAATCCCATGGAGCCCAAGACCATACGTACATATAGGAAATCAGAGTACATAAATGCCTGGATAGCTGGGTATAAAAGTGAAGGAGAAAATACCATTGGTTGGATGGATGGAATCAATGGGAATGACTTTCAGCACAACAACATCGTACATATAGTCAATGATCGGAAACAAATCCCAGGTCCAAGAGGCATTTGGGTAACCCATGCTTGTCTATTGCCAGTGTGCGTATACTTCGCAGTGCGCAAGACAATTTCTTCTACTTGGCTTAACGATAGGGACCAATTTACCTTCCCAGACGATGGCTGGCTATCTGACAATATCTTCCAAGCAGATTGTCTCACCTACACCCTATTCCACGATGCGAATGCGATCAAATCAACCAAGGGAATAAACCACTGGATTCCATTTCTAGAAGAGGAAGTAAATGCTCAGGAAGAATACGCGAGCCACTTCATGACGGACTTCATGCGGGGAAAATGCAAGCCTACGCAGCCCAAGGGGCTGCAAACCACCTTCCCTTTGGCTGAAGAGATTTCGCTCATCCCGCAATCCCCCATGGTCTTCTCAGCGGAGGCGCAAGCGGTATTCAGCGCGGGCCGCAACCTCTGGCGCTACTACCACGCCCAGCCCCACGCCAACCCCAATGCGAGCTACTACGACATCCGCGAGCACTTCCAGGGGCGCAACGACAAGGGCATTATGAACGCCAAGAGCGATGACGCAAAGTACACCGAGCTGCTCGCGGCACTCCGCGCAGCGGTGAAAGCCCTCGGCGACAGGATTGCCCCCAAGGTCTACCAGTACGGCTTCCTCAAGGGTGAGCCGGAAGGCCTATAGCCCCATCCGAGCAGGGAGATGCCCCAACCAGGGCGAAGGCACCATGGGGTCCCGTTGGCCGCAGCCCGCAGAGCCCTAGGTCTCCACAAAACGAAGTAGACAAAATCTGGCCCCCCATCCTCTCCGCACCAACGCCGTACCAACGCCGCTCTTTTTCGATAGTTTAGCGGAGCAGGTACGAACAATGGGCGTACACGGAATGGTCTCACGGGCACCGCGCGCGCCGAGCCTTCAAAAGCGAGCAGGCTGGCACTCCCCGGGGAGGCCAGCCTGTAGCTTTTTGGAATGGCAGCCGATTGCAGGCGCTACACCACCCCCGAGAAGCCCATGAAGGCCAGGGCGAGCAGGCCCGCCGAGAGCAGGGCAATGGGGGCACCTTTCATGGCTGCGGGGACATCGTTCAGGTCCAATGCCTCACGCATGCCCGCGAAGATAATCAGCGCAACGCCAAACCCGAGAGAATTGGCCACCGTGTAGACGAGCGCGTGGGCCAGATCCATATTCTTCTGGATGACCAGCACGGCCACGCCCAGCACGGCGCAATTGGTGGTGATAAGGGGCAGGAAGATGCCTAGAGCCTGGTAGAGGGCAGGGCTGACCTTCTTGAGCATGATCTCCACCATCTGGACGAGGGCCGCAATGACCAGGATGAAGCTGAGGGTCTGCAGGAACTCCACGTGGAGCGGCATGAGGACGTAGTGGTGGAGCAGCCACGTTACCAGGGTAGCCAAGGTCATGACGAAGAGCACCGCCGCCCCCATGCCGATACTGGTCTCCACCTTCTTGGAAACGCCCAGGAAGGGGCAGATGCCCAGGAATTGGGATAGGACGATATTATTGACGAATACGCCCGCAATGATGATAAGGATATATTCCATGGCAGTGGTGCGTTAGGCCTTCGATTTGAATAGTCGGTTGTAGAGCAGTAGGAGGTAGGCCAGGACGAGGAAGGCCCCGGGCGCGAGGACAAAGATCATGGTGCCAAAGGTGCTGGGGAAGACGGAGAGGCCAAAGATTCTCCCGGCGCCGATGAACTCGCGCACCATGCCGATGATGGTGAGGCTGGCGGTAAAGCCCAGGCCGATGCCGAGGCCGTCGCAGATGGACTTGCCCACGGTGTTCTTGGCGGCGAAGGCCTCAGCGCGCCCGAGGATGATGCAGTTGACCACAATGAGGGGAATATAGATGCCTAGGCTCTTGTAGAGCGCGGGGACGTAGGCCTGCATGAGCAGCTCCACGATGGAGACCAGCGTGGCGATAATGACGATGTAGGCGGGGATTTTGACCTTCTCGGGGACGATGTTGCGCACGGCGGAGATGATCATATTGGAGAAGACCAGCACACCGGCTGTGGCCAGCCCCATGCCCAGGGCATTGCCGGCCGAGGTGGTCGTGCCGAGCGTGGGGCACATCCCGAGCATCAGCACGAAGGTGGGGTTTTCCCGGATGATGCCGTTGACGATGATGCCTAGATTGCTGTTGCTATTCATGTCGGAATTCCCTTATTTCGTGGCTTGGCTTGTGGCACCAGCGCTTATCTGGGCATCGAGCGCAAAGCCCTTGGAGGCCCGGTTGATGGCGTCGAGAAAGGCCCGGCTGGAGATGGTGGCGGCCGTAATGGCGTCGATCGTTCCCCCGTCTTTGGAGACCTGCAATTCCTGCTCACCAGGGTTGAGGCCGTAGACGCTGCTATGGCGGGCCTTGACGGGCATGCGGAAGCCGAACAGCCGCTCGATGAGGCTAACCGTGGGGGCGCCCTGCGGCTTGAACCAATCCACCATATGGCTTCCCAGCCCCGGCGTTTCGGCGTGCTCGAGCACGCTGTAGCCGGTGATAACCCCCTGGGCATCAAAGCCCACCATGACGGAGATGTTGCCCCCGAAGCCGTTGGGTGAGAAGGACTGCACAGCCTTGCCCACGAGCGAGTCGCCCTGCATAGCCCGATAGACCAGCAGCTGTCCGCCATCAACGGGCACGGTGTCTAGGGCCTGGGAGGGATCGTTGTCGAAAGCGGGCAAGACCTGCTTGAGCGAGGCGATGATCTTCTGTTGGTTCGCCAACTCGATGGGCTTCTTGGTGAGCTCGCTGAAGCCTCCTAGCGCCAGCGCAGACACCAGGCCCACGCCGCCCAGCACGAGCACGAGGTTCTTAAGCGATGATTCGAGTGCCATTATGCGTGCAGCTTTTTATGACCGAACTTGCTCGGCTTGAAATACCGATTGATGAGGGGGACAAAGGCGTTCATGATGAGTATAGCGAACGACATGCCCTCGGGATATGCGCCCCAGGTGCGGATGGTGATACAGAGCAGGCCGATGAGCAGCCCGTAGAGCAGCATGCCGGAATGGGCCATGGGCGAGGTGACGTAATCGGTGGCCATGAAGATGGCCCCCAAGAGCATACCGCCGCTGAGCAGATGCACCATGGGGCTGGCATACGCAGTGCCGTTGGCCAGCCAGAGCGCCCCGCTGAGCGCAGCCGCCCCCACTAGCACGGCCACGGGGATATGCCAGGAGATCACCCGGCGGAAGAGCAGGTAGAGCCCGCCCACGATCAGGGCGATGGCCGACACCTCGCCGAGCGAGCCGCCCATGTTGCCCAGCCACATGTCGAGCGTGGAGGGCATCTGGGGCGCGAGGTCGTGGAGGGTGGCGCTGCCCTTGATGGCCTGCTTGAGGTAGGCGAGCACGGTGGCCCCCGAGGTGCCATCGGTATACTGGCAGAAGCAGCGCACGGGATTAGGCCAGGTGGTCATCTGGACGGGGAAGGAGACCAAGAGCAGGGCGCGCGCCGCCAGGGCCGGGTTGAAGAGATTGTTGCCCAGGCCCCCGAAGCTCATCTTGGCTATCCCAATGGCCACGAAAGCCCCGATGAGCACAATCCAAAAGGGGATATCCGCCGGCAAGTTCATGGCGAGCAGCACCCCCGTGACGGCGGCCGAGCAGTCGTTGATGGTCACCGGCACCTTGAGGATGTAGCGCTGGAAAAGGTACTCGAAGCCCACGCAGGCTACCACGGAAACGGTGGTGGTGAGCAGCGTGCTCAGGCCAAACATATAGAAGCTCACTAGCCAGGCAGGAGCCAGCGCAATCAGCACATCGACCATGAGGCGATGTGTATTCAGCTGCCCGTGTACGTGCGGCGAGGGAGCTACAACCAGCGTATTGTTCATGAGTCGTAAGCTTAATAGTCTTGGGGTATGCGTGGGGTCTACTTTGCCCTACGGGCCCTGAGCATGGCGCCCGTGGCGGCCTTGCCCATGCGGATGAAGTCGAGCAGGGGGATGCCTGCGGGACAGGTGAAGCTGCACGAGCCGCACTCAATGCACGACATGACGTCTTCGTGCTCGAGATCCTCCAGTCGGCTGCGCTTGGCGAGCCGCACGAGCAGGAAGGGCTCGAGCCCCATGGGGCACCCGAAGCTACATTTGGAGCAGCGTATGCAATGCTGGGCCACGGGACGCAGCGCCATCGTTTCCGGCATGAGCAGAATACCCGAGGTTCCCTTGGTGACGGGCGCATCAACATTTTTGAGCGCCTTGCCCATCATGGGGCCCCCGCTGATGACCTTCCCGGTGTCGTCGGGAAGGCCCCCAGCGGCCGCGATGACCTGGGATATGGGAGTCCCCACGCGCACCCGGTAGTTCTTCGGCGTGGGCAGGTTCTTCCCGGTGACGGTGAGCACCCGCTCAAAGAGCGGCTTATGCTTCTGCACGGCCTCGTAGACGGCGTAGACGGTGCCCACATTTTGGACCACGGCGCCCACGTCGATGGGTAGCTTCCCGGGGGGCACCTGCCGGCCTACGCAGGCATCGATTAGCTGCTTTTCCCCGCCCTGCGGATACTTGACTTTCAGTGGCTGCACCGTCACGTCGAGGTGCATAGCCTCGGCCTTACTGCGCAGGAGCGCAATGGCATCGGGCTTGTTGAGCTCGATGGCGATAATGACTTTTGGGGAGCCGAGGACTTTGGCCAGGATCTGCGTGCCCACGAGGATCTGCTCTGGGGCTTCGAGCATGAGGCGATGGTCGGCCGTCAGGTACGGCTCGCACTCCACGCCATTGACGATGAGGAATTCGGCCCGCTTGCCCTCGGGGACCGAGAGCTTGACGTGGGTGGGGAAGGTGGCGCCGCCCATGCCCACGATGCCGGCCTTCTGGAGCAGCCCGAGCATCTCCTTGGGCTGGAGGGCGAGCGAGGTATCCAGCTGGGCCGAGCGGTCGATGGAGCTGTCCCACTCATCCCCCTCGGTTTTGATGAAGATGGCGGGCTTTTTATAGCCTGAGGCATCCACCACGCCGTCGATTTTCGAGACGGTGCCCGAGACCGAGGAGTGGATGTTGGCCGACACGAAGCCGCCGCTCTCGGCCAACAGCTGCCCCACCACCACGTGGTCGCCCTTATTGACAACGGGCTTGGCAGGCGCGCCGATGTGCTGGCCGAGCAGGATCACCGCTTCGTCCGGCACGGGCAGGGTCTCGATAGGCACACTGGCTGAGAGCTTGGCGGCCTGTGGATGGACACCGCCCTTGTGGAAAGTTAAAGGCTTTACGCGCATCATGCTACACACCTATAGGATTGAGATCTAGGCCAAAAGTTCAGAACAGCTTCTTGCCCCGGGGCGTTGGGGGGCCCTAGGCGTTGGGCACGGGGGGCTGGACATTCGGGGCGGCCTGGGCCTGTGCAGCAACCGCCTGCTCGGGCTCAACCTTGGGCCTACGCGGCGGGAAGTTGACCGCCCAGATGGCGGCTGTGGGGCACTGGTCGACGCACTTGCGGCACATCACACACTTGTTGAAATCGATGTAGGAGAGGTTGTGCTCTATCGTAATAGCATCGAAGGCACAGGCCTTTTGGCACTTGGAGCAGCCGATACAGGCTACCTGGCAGCTCTTGCGTGCAATTCCACCCTTCTCCTCATTGATGCAAGAGACAAAGACCCGATGGCCTCTTGGGCCTTGGTTGCGCAGCTCGATGATGTGCTTTGGGCATATCCTGACGCAGGCACCGCAGGCGGTGCACTTGTGCTCATCGACGACGGGGAGCATAGTCACGGGGTCCATGTGGATGGCATCGAATTCACAGACCGTGGTGCAATCGCCCATGCCCAGGCAGCCGTAGGCGCAGCCCGTGGGTCCTTCGAAGAGGGCAGCGGCCACACGGCACGACGCTGCGCCCCCATAGCGGGCGACCATCGCGCGGTGATCGGGCGAGCCCGCGCAGCGTACCACAGCCACCTGGGGGGCCTTGGTGGTGGTGGCCTTACCCACGATGGCACTCACCTTGGCCATCACATCGTTGCCGCCCACAGGGCAGAAGAACGAGGAGATATCAGTGGCCTTGACGAAGGCATCGGCGAAGCTATGGCACCCGGGATGGCCGCAATTGCCACAGTTTGCTCCGGGCAGCGTAGCCTCTACCTGCTCGATACGGGGATCCTCAAAGACCTTGAACTTCTGCGATACCACGTAGAGGAGCACCGCAGCCACCAGCGCAATGCTCACGAGCACCAACAAAGTGTACAAGATGGTTGTCATAGCTATTGTAGCGTCTGCTCGACAGATTGTATTCGATAGGAAAAGCGTCGCCCTAGCCTACCGCTAAAGGCGTGGAGCAGGAAGAAGTAGGGGACGAGGAGCAGGAGCCCCACGAGCGCCGCGAGCCCCTGCGAGGCCCCGAGCCCTAGCGCCAGCACGATGGCCGCCACGAGGAGTAGGAAGGGGAAGCAGTAGGCCCACAAAGCCGCCCGTAGCCCTTGACTCGGGTGGGCTAGGATCTCCACCTGCTCGCCCACCCAATGCTGCGCGCCGTTGCACGCAATAGTCACCAGCCTGGGCTTTTTGCTGTTGAAGCCACATACGGCGCCCGCCTGGCAGCTGTGGCAGGCACTAGGCACCTCTATGCGCACCTCTACCCACTGCGGGGCAGTTCGTACCACGACACCCGCCTGCTGCGCGCACACCTGCACTGCGCCGTCCTCTCCAGACTGATTCACCGTAGCCCTCCCCTCCTCTTGATGCCGCGAATGTATCCAAATTCGCCAGACACGCAAGTTTGCCCTTGCTATCTATAAAGATTCTAACAATCGGGCGCGAGGGCTGGCTGTCGGGGGGTTGGGCGCGGGGCTAGGAGGGCTTGGGTGTGGCGAAGGGTCGCATGATCTGGCCCAAGCCCACGGGGCAGCAGTGGCACAGGTGGGGGCGACAATAGTGCTGGGAGAGCTCGACCAAGGCCTGGGTCTGCATGGCGTTGGCGGCCTTGAAGTCAGGGGTTTGGTAGCGACGCACAATGGCATTGGTTTCGGGGGGCAATTGCTCGAGTAGGCCGATCGTGTGTCGGCGCAGGGCATCGTTGGCCGTGGCGCGAGCGTAGGCAAAGCGCATGGGGACCACGCTGTTGATCATGACGACCAGGAGGCGTTCCTTGCCCACGTATTTGGGCTTGGCGGAGCCCTGGGGGCCGGTGAGGTTGTAATGGGTGTCCCAATGGGCAGAGGCCTTTACGCGGAGTAGCTTTTCGAGGTCGGCGAGGGTGTCGAGCCTGAGGATTTGCGAGAACAGGTGGTCGGTGCCGTGGAGTATGGCGGCCAGCTGCGCCAGGCGTAGGGTGGGATAGGAACCAGGGCGCAGCCGCATGAACTGCCAGTAGTTGGCGTTGATAGGGGCCAGGGCAAACTCCTTAGCCCTATAGGCGTACTCTTGGCGTAGGAAGGCGGCATAGGGTGGCTCCTGCTGGGGCGGCACGTAGGAGAGTAGCCCTGCCTGCCCGAGCAGGATGGCCTCTAGGCTCTCGAGGTGGTCGCGCACTTTCATCAAGGCCTTGAGGGGAGTAGATCGGGCTAGCTGGAGCATGGGGTCGGCATTGATGTGGAGCCCCAGGCTGCGGGCCAGCGAGCGGTAGAAGGCCTCCTCCCACCCCATGGGGGCTGTGTTGAGTTCAGCGAGGGCCTGCTCGGCCTTGGCATCTAGGCGCTGCACTACGAGCTTGGAGAGCCAGCGGTTGCGCGTTTCTGGGGGTAGTAGCGCGAGCCCCTTCTGGCATGGTGGCTCTTGACGGGAAGCCCGGAGGACCCTGTAGGCCTCGACTAGCAGCTGGGCGTGCGGTAGGAGCAACGTGGGCACGCGGCGCCCTCGACTGTCCAGGGCCGGTCGCCCGGGGTGCACGGCCACGTGGAGTATGACCGAATTGTAACGGGGGTCTTGGTGATGTCCGTGGGTAAACCAATCGGACTCGTTGATATGCATCTCCACGTTGCCGACCCACTGCTGCCCGGCGATGGTTAGCCGCGCGTCCGTGAAGTCAGGGCCTTGCCCTCGGTTGAGCACCCCGGGCCCCTGGATGACCAGGGGCTTCCCCTCGGTGGTGTGGAGGACGGGCGCGTAGCGGTGGAGGGCCATCCAGACTCCCTGGAACAAATCTTCCTCCAATCGGTTACCCCCGTCGTGGGCCATGGCATCTTCCTTTCGCGCTGCGTGGTTAAGCAAATTTAGCCTACTTTCGCGTCGTTGCCAAAGAGGCGGCAGAGCTTGGTGCGATTTTGGTAGGGCAAGGGTCATACGCTAAGGCAGTGAAGCAACATTCTCTCCTCAATGCCATCTTGGAGGTGCTGATGCTGCTGGGGCTATGCGTGAGCATAGGCTTGGTGGTGACGGTTTCATCGGCCTACCTTCTCCAGCAGGGGCAGGCGGGGAGCGCTGGGCTCCATGCGGATCGTTGGCTACAGCTCGTGAGTTCCCTAGGCTTTTTCCTTTTGCCGTCGCTGCTGGGTACGTTCATCATGGGGCGTTCCCTGCCCGAGGGGCTCCAGCTCAGGCGCCCGATGGCAGGGGCCTATTCCCAGGCATTTCTTGTGGGGGTGGTGATGGTTCCGGCGAGCGGCTTCCTCCTGCTGCTCAACGGTCTGATCCCGCTGCCGGCCTGGGCTTCAGCATTAGAAGCCGCTGCGGCCGAGAAGACCTTGGAGCTCCTAGGGACGAAGAGCGCGGGTACGATGTTGCTCAATCTTCTAGTGGTGGCGTTGGTTCCCGCGATTGCGGAGGAGTGCTTTTTCCGCGGGGTGCTCCAGCAGGCTTTGGTGCGTCTTTGTAGGAGTGTCGGCGTGGGGGTGTGGCTTGGGGCTGCGTTTTTTTCATTGATCCACCTGCAATTTGGGGGGTTTATTCCTAGGCTTTGGATGGGGGCTATTTTGGGCTACGTGGTCTACTGGAGCAGGTCGCTCTGGCCGGCGGTGCTCATCCATTTCCTCAACAATGCTGTGGGCGTGGTATCCTACTACGTTCTGACCCTGACCCACCACGTGGAGCTGGTGGAGGTTGAGAAGGATTGGCCCAACTGGCTTGGGGCAGGGTTCTGCTTCCTGCTGGCCAGCTGGCTTCTACTTCGCTGGAAGAGACACCACGATAGCACTGGGAGCCACAAGGCGGTGCCTGCGACTAGCCAGTTTAAACACGAACAATCAGGAGACAAGCCATGGAACGACATCTGCAGACAGCACTACTAGTGCTAGCCGCCCTAGGCCTTGGATTCACCGGGGTAAGGGCCCAAAACGCCACGACGGTGGCCGATGTGGAGAACTTTTTCAAGACTACCACCTACATTGTGCTGGACAACAACCCGATGACCGAGTGGAACATGAAGATAGAGGATGCGGCCAAGAAGCACTGGCACATCACGCCCTATAAGTTCATCCGGGAGCGGGAGTTTGAGGGGATGCGGCAGGATATCGACAAGTCGTTTATCACCCGGATGCGCTTCCGGTTTCCGAAGGATAAGGTGAAGGCCAACTACATTTTCTTCACGGTGGTGCTGGGGGCCGCGGTGCGGGATATGACCAACATGCCCGAGATATGCTCTGTGCCTCTGGGGTACGAGTCGGCGGACCAAGATAGCTGGGCCTACAAGCTCGGGAGCTTGTTCCAGTTTGCGCAAAAGCACATCGAGCTTATCCGGCAGAAGCCCGAGCTATTGGGGCAGAATGTGTTTCAGTACTACAACAAGAACATCGCCGAGCTGGGGGACAAGGAGATCTGGGTGGTGGAGAGCGATTTGGCGCCAGAGGTACGCTCCCAGGCCGCCATACGGAAGGTGTACAACGGTGTGGTGCGGATCGTGACACCCGACGACATCGAGCAAGCCGTGGATGCGCGACGTCAAGACGTGGTGTACCTCCACAAGGTGGGCCCAGAGCGCAGCGGCATCAAGGCGCGCATCTACAAGTGCCTCATCGGGGCGGGTGACGACAAGTTCTACTACTTCGACTACCACATGATGAGCAAGAAAAAGGGCGATGGGATGCTCAAGAGCGATTTCCGTCGGCTCAGCCACTAACGCTGCACTCCCGCGGCGCGAAGGGCAAGAAAGAATAGCATAGGAATCAATTAACAGTACAGTCTATATGGTACGATTCGTGAGGATAAGTGTGGTAGCCCTGTTGGTGCTACTTTTCATTGGGGTGAACAGCTGGGCACAGGATTCGGCCAGCGTGAGGCCGAATCCCTGGAAGTTCACAGGCGATGCGGCCCTGACGTTCAACCAGGTGGCGCTCTACCACTGGGTGCCGGGCGGGGTGAACTCTATCAGTGGGCAGGCCTCCCTGTTCCTGCGCTTGCTCTACAAGCAGGATCGACAGCTCTGGGACAACACGCTCGACATGGGCTACGGGCTCACTAAGCAGGCCGAGGATCCGCTCATAAAGAATCTGGATCGCATACTCTTCAACTCGCAATACGGCTACGAGGTCACCAAATCGCTGTACATGAGCGCACTGCTATCCATGCAGACCCAGTTTGCGCCGGGCTACAAGGACAACAAGAACACGGTGAAGATCTCGGATGCCTTTTCGCCCTACTACCTGAGCCTGGCGGTTGGTGTGGACTACCGCCCAGATAGCCACTTCAGCCTGTTCTTTTCGCCGTTGAGCGGGAGGTTGACCTATGTGCGGTCGCAGATGCTGGCCGACCTGGGGGCGTTTGGCGTGAAGGCCGCCACCTACGATGCGACCACCAAGGCCATGCTCACCCCTGGCGAGCACGTGCGCTGGGAGCTCGGCGCCAACCTCAAGGCGGAGTACATCAATCGCTTTTTCAAGGATCAGCTGGGCCTCAAGACCACCCTGCAGCTCTTCTCCAACTACCTGGATAAGCCGCAGAACGTGGATGTGAATTTCGACCTCCTGCTGGACTACAAGCTCCTGAGCTTCCTGACGGCCACTGCGCAGATTACGTTGGTGTATGACGATGACCAGAAGATCACCAACGAAGCGGGGCAGCAGGTGGCCTCGCTGCAGGTACGGCAGATGTTTGGGCTGGGGCTGGCCTACCACTTTTAGTCGCTAGATGCGACAACACGCCAAGAAGAGCCGCGCACCTCTGGGGTGCGCGGCTCTTTCGTTGCTGCTGCACGTTGCACCAGTTCGAATGCAGCAGGGCTGCAGAGTACGCGATGGGAGTAGCCCAAGAAGCAGTCGGTGGTAACCGCGGGGGAATCTCCTTGTGGCAGAGAATGCGGTAGCCCAAGCTGGGGGTAGGCTGGAGGGAGAGGGACGTATGCTCCAGCGGCCAGGAGTACTAGGGCGATAAAACCAGGGCTTTAGCACTTGACCACCCACGGTTGGATTTGATCACTAGGCGCGGAAGGGGCCTGCGGCTTCGAGGCGGGCAAGGTGACCGTAGGGCATTGGGGCCATCAGCAAGCCCATGGCCCTACGTTGGCATAGGGGGTGAAGCCCCAGCATACCCATACGGGGCATAAGTCGCCGTGGGTAGAGTGACTGGGTGGGCTGCTTGGGGCATTTGCTTGTGAAATTTCTCGTTCATTGCGCACACGAACGCTGGGCATAAGGACGCACCTACTCTCCTCTAAATTTATGAACTTTGCCCCGATGGTAAACTGCTTGGATAATGGTGGCGGCGCGGCGGCCGTGGAGATATTGGGGGCGACTTTTTCCTACGGGGGTCGGCCGCTACTGGTGGGGCTGCACGAGCGCATAGCGCAGGGTGAGCATGTGGCCGTGACGGGGGCATCGGGAAGCGGTAAGAGCACCCTGCTGGAGAGCTTCGTGGGGCTAACGCGGCCCGACACGGGGCGGATTAAGGTGCTAGGGCGTAACGTCGATGCGGAGCACGTAGGCTGGATACGCACGCAGGTGGCCTGGATGCCGCAGCATGTGGAGTATCCGTACGCAACGGTCAAGGAGATGCTACAGGCGCCCTATCGCTGGAAGGTGAACCGTCGACTCAGGCCCGACTGGGAGGCCATGGGCGAAGCTGCCAACGCGCTGGGGCTCCCGCCGTCCATACTCAGCGCCAAGCTCTCGCAGCTCTCAGGGGGGGAGAGGCAGCGGCTAGAGATCATCGCCACCCTGTCGCTAGGGCGGTGCCTGGTGCTCATGGACGAGCCGACTTCGGCCTTGGATCCCGCAAGCATCGACTTGCTAATCAAATACCTACAGGGTTTCCGGAGCAGCACCGTGGTAGCTGTGAGCCACAACCAGCACTTTGCACAGCGCATGGACCGCATCATTAATATCACCAAGTTTTAGCCCAATAGCAGCGCATGGAGGTTTCATTGGTGGGCGTGTGTGTCGGGTTGCTTTTGATATGCATCCCGATCTACGTGCACTACCGTTACCGCACGGGCCAGGCGATGCCGATAGCCATTTCGTGCCTGCGGATGGTGGTGCAGTTGTTTTTGATGGGTTTCTACCTGCAATACCTTTTTGCGCTCAACAACGGGTGGGTGAATGTGGGGTGGTTGGTGGTGATGGTGGGGGTATGTGCGTTTGATCTGCTGGGGAGAGTAAACCTGTCGCGCCGTCTTTTCCTGCCAGTGGTTGGGGTCTCCGTGCTGGCCGCCGTGGGGGCCATCATCAGCTATTTTACGCTGGTAGTGCTGCGCCTGGACTACCTGTTTGAGAGTCGCTACTTCATTCCGCTGTGCGGGAGTCTGATGGGCAACGTGCTGGGGTCCAACGTGATTGGGGTGGGTACGCTCTACCAGGGGCTTGAGGAGGGCCGTCAGTACTACCGCTACCAGCTGTGCAACGGGGCGACGCAGCAGGAGGCCTTGCGTCCGTTTTTCAGCAAGGCCATCTACAGTGCCTTTAACCCATCGATAGCCTCGATGGCCGTGATGGGGCTGGTTTCCATGCCGGGCACGATGATAGGGCAGATACTAGCGGGCAGCTCGCCGAGGATTGCGGTGCGATACCAGATCCTCATCATGGTGATGCACTTCGTATGCTCCACCATATCGCTGCTTTTGATCATGTACTTTTCTATTGGGCGCAGCTTCGATGCATTTGGTGTGCTACGGGAGTCGGCCATACGCCCCAAGCGTGCTAGGCGGGCCTGGGGGCGGGAGTTTCACTGGCGGCGGTAGCTGTTGGTCGGAGGGGCAAGCCGTTGGAACACGGCAGGTGCGGTGCGCTGGGATGCCCCAGGGATCAGCCGCTACTCCTGGAGGTAGCGGGCGTATAGATCAGGTCGGAGCTTTTTGGTGCGTTCGAGGGCACGTGCATGCTGCCAGTCGGCGATGGCTGCGTGGTTACCCGAGAGGAGGATTTCGGGTACGCGCCACCCCTTGTATTCTTCTGGGCGGGTGTAGACCTCGGGGGCGAGGAGACCATCTTGGAAGGAGTCGGTGAGGGCGGAGGTTTCATCGCTGAGGACCCCTGGGAGGAGGCGCGCGATGCAGTCGATGATGACGGCTGCGGCCAGTTCGCCCCCGCTCAGGACGTAGTCGCCGATAGAGACTTCGCGGGAGACTAGGTGGTCGCGCACGCGCTGGTCGATGCCCTTGTAGTGTCCGCATAGGATGGCGATGCGGTGCTTGAGGCTCAGTTCGTTGGCGAGCTGCTGGGTGAGCGGTTCGCCATCGGGGGAGGTGTAAATGACCTCATCGAAGGGATGCTCGCGTGTCAGTTCTTCCAGCGCGGCATCGATAGGGGCAATGCGCAGCACCATGCCAGCGTTGGGGCCATAGGCGTAATCGTCGACGCTGCGGTAGCGGTCGGTGGTATAGTCTCGCAGGGAGACGGTGTGGAGACTGAGGTGGCCTTTTTGCTGTGCTCGCTGTACGATGCTGTGGTTGAGGGGGCCCTCAAGCAGCTCGGGCATGACGGTCAGGATGGTGATGTCCATATTCGTTGCCTGGTAGCTATCGTCCGGGCAGGTTGAGCTTTGGGCCATTGAGCAGCGAGGGGCGCATGGGCAGGAACTTGAGAGCTAGCATGCGGTAGATGAGCTTGGCGGCCAGGAAGTCGGAGGCCTTGGCGATGGGGTTTGGGCAGAGCTCGACCACGTCGAAGCCCACCACGTTGGCGTTGGCGAAGACGAGCCGCATGAGTTCCATGACAGGATACCAGGAGAGTCCACCGGGTTCCGGGGTGCCGGTTGAGGGTAGCACGGAGGGGTCGAAGCCATCGAGGTCGAAGGTGATGTAGACGTTTTTTGAGAGGAGCTTGACCACCTCGGGCTGCCAGCCCTCGCGCCCGACGATTTGGTGGGCCCAGAATACGTGTCCAGGTGTGATGTTTTCTTTCTCTTGCTCATCCATGCTTCGGATGCCCACTTGGACGATGGGGCAGTGTTCCTTGACGCGGGCCATGACGCAGCCGTGGTTGTAGCGCGAGCCGCAGTATTCGTCTTGGAGGTCGGTGTGGGCATCGATCTGGAGAACGGTCAGGTCACTGTAGGCTTCGGCATGGGCCTCAATGACGCCGATGCTGACCGAGTGTTCCCCCCCGATGGAGACCACGAATTTCCCATCGTCTAAGAGCTGCTTGGCGCGCTGCTTGCTGGCGGCCACCATTTGGTCTGGGGTGACCATCTCGGTAATGGGCGAGGCGGTGTGTATGCCCACCCTGAAAGGCTCGTAGTCGGTGGGGATGTCGTAGAGTTCCAGCTTGGTGGAGGCCTCTAGGAGGGCTTTTGGGCCCTGGTCGGCGCCTTTGAGCCAGGTGCTCGTGCCATCGTAGGGTATGGGTAGCACTACTACGCGGCTTTTGCTGTAATCACGATATTCCTGCGGGAGGTCGAGATAATTGTCCATGGTTGAAGCCTGTTCTGTTGACGTGGCAAAGGTAGGCTTATTTGGCCGACGAGACCACATGCCAGCCCCTGGTGGGCACTCTGGCTAGCCTTCAGGCGCTTGCTGGCAGATTTTTTCCCAATGGGCTAGCATGGCGGGCTGGAGCGTGGAAGCCCAGTCGCGCTGCCGGAGCAGGAGCTGCACCGTATGGCGGGTGTCCTGGCGGAGGATGCAGTGATCGAAGCTATCGAGCAGGGCGCGCAGGGCCGGGGTACAATAGCGGACGCTGAAGAGTAGGAGATCCCTGTTGTAGGTTACCTCTCCGACCTGCCCGAGAGCCTCGAGGACTTTTGGCATTTGGTAGGGGAGATAATCCACGCAGAGGGTGAGACTTACCGCTGACTGCTGGATCATGTGGACGGGCATGTGGCGTGCGTGGAGGATGGCGAAGGCCTGTGCGTAGAGGCCTTCGCCAGCAAAAGTCAGGTCTTTTGGGGCGATGGAGAGGAGTAATTGGTCGGTGCGGACGGCCAGCAGGGGAGGCAGGGGTCGTTGTCCGTTGCGTTGGGCGGATAGGGGAGTGCCGTCGATACGGGAGCCTGCGGCATCGGGCTGTGCGAAAGGCCTCACCAGCAAGGGGATGTCGTGTCGTTGGAGAGGCTGGAGAGCCCTTGGATGGATAATTTTAGCCCCGCACGCGGCCAACTCGATGGCATCGCGGTAGTGGAGGCGGGGCAGGTAGTAGGCCTTGGGAAAGAGGAGTGGGTCGGCATTGAGGAACCCGGGGACGTCCTTCCAGATGGTTACCTCCCGGGCGCCCAGCATAGTGGCTAGGAGGGCTGCGGTGTAGTCGGAGCCCTCGCGGCCGAGCGTGGTGGTGTCGCCGGTGTCGTCTGCAGCGATGAAGCCTTGGGTGACGTAAAGCTGCTGCGCGCCGTGCAGAAAGGCCTCGCGCACCAGGGGGGTAGAGACCACTTGGTCAATCTGGGCATTGCGGTGCTGGTGGTTTGTGCGCAGGTATTCGCGGATATCGACCCACTGGCAGGGTAGACCATCTACCTGCAGCGCGCCGCACACGAGCAGCGAGCTCATCAGCTCACCATAGGGGACTACCAGGTCGTAGAGCGCGTCGTAGGGGCGCTGGGGCAAGTGGTGGAGGAGCGTGGAGAGGCCCTGTAGCATTCCCTCTATGCGGCCCGCCACGGGGTGCTCTGCGGGTAGGAGTTCCGCCACCAGGGCTCTATGGAGGGCCATTAGGGCCTCAAGCTGGCCTTTCGGTGCATCGGGCAGGCCCATAGCCTCAGCTAAGGCCCCCTCGAGCATGTTGGTACAGCCTTTGATGGCCGAGATGACCAGCACGGCCGCTCGCCCTTGGAGCTGCTGGTGCACCAAGGCCACCATGGCCCGAATCTGCGCGGCA
This sequence comes from uncultured Bacteroidia bacterium, assembly GCA_947252645.1. Lineage (GTDB taxonomy): Bacteria > Bacteroidota > Bacteroidia > Bacteroidales > CAJPTX01 > Bacteroides_D. The sequence continues at coordinate 168,922 of CAMXWF010000001.1, read as the reverse complement.
CTGTATAGGATGCCACCCCCGAACTTATGTACTTCCATGGTTTACAACTATTCAGTCTCTGCGATGTGTTGCGCCAACGCATGGGCTCTGGCCGCCACGTCGGCAGGCAGCTCGGCATCCAAAGCAGGCTCCATGCCACCTGCAATCAACACGCCGCCCAGCAGCATGCGGGGGAAGCAGGCCACGTAGCGCTGGAACAGGGCTTCCAGAGGTTCGCAGTCGGCTGCGTTGGCATGGGCCGTGAGCAATAGATGCACCCGTGTGGCGGGCCAGGAGTGGCGCAGGGCGTAGGTGCGATCCATGAAGAGCTTCATTGATGCCGTGAAGTTGTAGAAATAGACAGGAGAGGCCACGATGAGTTCCTGAGCTTGCTGTAGCAGGGGGTATATGCCCTGCATGTCATCCTTTTGGACGCACTGGCCTCCGTTGGCACGACAGGCCCTGCACCCCAAGCAAGGCGAGATGCACTGTTGGCCTAGATGGATGTAGGAGATGGCAAAGCATTCCTCGGGAAGACAATCGGTGAGCTCGTGGCAAAGGTGGGCAGTGTGCCCGCCCACACGCAAACTCCCCTGGATCACCAGAACCCTCCGCCTATTTCCCGCTGTCCCCATGGTTCGCAAAGGTAGCCAAAGTTAGAGGGTAGAGGTGTACTGGGCTTATCGCGTATACGGCTGTAGGCAGCGTGGCCTAGTCGGGAGGGGTTGGGAAGGGTTAGGTCCATGGAGCAACATGGTATGGGAAATGGCTATATTTGCATGACGAGGGGGTGTGCTGGTTTGCGCACTGCCGTGCTGAGGTTAGCCGAGGGCCATGATTACTGGGAGGAACGAGCTTGACGAGCGTGAGATCCGCGCGGTGCGGCGCGGCTACCGGTTTATGCGGACCTTCTATTCTTGGCAGGTATTTATGCCATTGGGGCGCGTGGGGCGGAAGCGATACTGGCTGGCAATGCTGGGGCTCTGGCTCCCGATCGTTGTTTTTCTCCTGCTGGTAGACCCACTGGATCGTTGGCTTTCGCAGGAGGCCATAAGGGCCTCCCGCGACACGGTGCAGGTGATCTTCTTCACCTACCTCGTGCTGATCCTCATCCCCTCATTCTCCCTGACTGTACGGCGCTACCACGATGTGAACTACCCCGGCGTGAAGTGCGCGCTTATCCTCCCCTTCTACATCGTCTGCTGGCCTCTTTTCATGCTCATGCGCCTGTGGTGGAGCTGGATTAAGCCGGTGCAGATAGCCATGCAGCGGAAGGGTTTTCTCAATGAGTACGCCCGCTACAAGGTGCTCTCCCCATCACGGTGGCGCTGGTATATCGGAGCTCTTTTCAGAGCCAGCATAAAACAGGATAACCCCTTTGGGCCAGTACCGGCAAAGAAGCTACAGGATGATCCTGGTTTTCGGAAGTATGCCATTCGGTATCTAGCCCAGAAGGGCTACATCGACTGGCAGACCTCCAAGGAGCTTGATCCGATGGAAACGCTTGAAATATTGATAGACTATGGGCTGGTTAAGATTGGCAGTTGAGTGCATTACCAAGAACTACGTCAACTTTGACGGCCGTGCGAACCGTGCGGAGTACTGGGGGTTTGAACTCCTGATGTTTCTGGTGATGTTTGCGCTGAGTACAACCATCGGCATAGTGGCGGGGCTATTGGGCGCTTCTAATACGGGGCTTCTCGTGCTGAGCTACGTTGTCATTGGGCTATTCTCAGTAGCCATGCTCTGCCCCGCGATAGCCGTGGGCGTACGCCGTTTGCATGACATCGGCAAGGGGGGAGGGTGGATCTTCATCTCCTTCATCCCCATCATCGGCGGGATATGGTTCCTGGTGCTGACGCTTCTCCACGGGGAGCGGAGCGAGAACCGGTTTGGCCAGGTCCCGGCCACCACTATTCGGTAACCGTTGCGTGGCGCTAGAGTGGATTCATATGCTGGTTTCGCTCAGGACTAAGGCCCTGTAACCAGTAGCAAGGCTCCAGGCCATGCATGGAGTGCCTAGTGGGCAGGAGGAGACCGAGCGCGGTGCGACTGTGTCCCCATGCCCCGTGCGCCCATCCGAAGGGGCGGCGGCGGGGCGTTTTTTTATCCAGGGCTTACGGTCGGTGCGTGGCCATCTCCTCCACCTGCTGCGCAATCAATGCCTTAAGCTGGGGGAGGTTCGTGCCTGTGAGGGCGGAGACAAAAATGGTGGGGACTTCGCTTCGGGCGAGCCAAGATTGCTGTAGCTCCTGGAGGGAGAGCTGTTCTGGGGCCACTGGGGCGAGGTCGAACTCATCGCGGGGGGCGGGCTGGTAGCGGTCTACCTTGTTGAAGACAAGGACCATGGGGGTATCTAAGATACCAAGGTCGCGAAGTGTCTGGGCGACGGTCTGCATCTGCGACTCGAATTGGGGATGCGATACGTCGACAACATGCAGCAGTAGAGTAGCCTCTCGCACCTCGTCGAGGGTGGAGCGAAAGGCCTCGATAAGCTGTGTGGGCAGCTTGCGGATAAAGCCCACGGTGTCGGCAAGTAGGTAGCTCACGGGGCCTAGGGAGATGCGGCGCACGGTGGTGTCGAGCGTGGCAAAAAGCTGGTTTTCCACGTAGATATGCTCGCTGGCGAGCGCGTTGAGCAGGGAGGACTTGCCGGCGTTGGTGTAGCCCACGAGCGCAACCCTAGGTAGGCCTCCCCGCAGCTTACGCTGGGTAGCCATCTGGGTGTCGATATGGCGCAGGTCGTCCTTGAGCTTGGCAATGCGCGTGCGCACGATGCGTCGGTCGGTCTCTAGCTCTCGCTCGCCCGGCCCGCGCATGTTGAGGCCTCCTCGCTGGCGCTCTAGATGGGTCCACATGCCTACCAGGCGCGGGAGGAGATACTCGTACTGGGCCAGCTCCACCTGCTTTTTGGCGTAGGCGGTGCGGGCGCGTTGGGCAAAGATCGTCAGGATGAGCCCAGTGCGATCTTGCACTTGGCAGCCCAACTCCTTCTCCAGATTCCGGTGCTGCGTGGGGGAGAGCTCATCGTCGAATACCACCAAATCCAAAGCTTGCTCAGCCACGCATTGGGCTATCTCCGCCACCTTCCCGCGCCCGATGAAGGTGCGTGGATCGAGGGCTGTAACGCTCTGGATAAACTGGGCCTGCACGGTTGCGCCAGCGGTCTGGGCGAGCAAGGCCAACTCGTCAAGGTAGTCTTGCACACGGTAGGGCTGCGCCCCTCGCAACGAAATGCCCACAAGGGCTACACGGAGCGATTCTGGCATTGATTAGTGCAAAAGGTTAAGGGGCTGGTGGGGGCGCGCCCATGCCACATGGTGTCGTTGTGGAGGCATCGTGCGATTTCCCCCCGGCATCAACGTTTTCCTGGTGGTTACTGGATACGTGCACGCCTGCATACCTGCGACCTCAACCTCCCGATGCGCCAAGGGGGAGGTAAGACGAGCCTGGACGGGTAGACGGTAGTTCATTACTTGAGCCCCGACCGCAAGAAAGCTAGGAAGCTTTCCACATCGAGATCACGGCCGTGCGTGGGGGCCAGCTGCTCTTCCTGCGGGCTCAGGAGCACAAAAGTGGGCAGGGCATTGGTGGCAAAGCGGCCCATTTGCAGATCCTGATTTTGCTTCCCAAGGGTTTTCTTCACCTTGCCGTCGAAGGTAGAGGTGTACCACTCACGCTCAGGGAGCTCGTAGCGTTCGTCGACGTAGAGCTGCACAAAGATATACTGTTCCCGTATCAGCTGCTGCACCTTGGGCTGGGAGAGGATTTTGGCGGCCATTTCCTTGCAGTTGGCACAGCTATGGCCCGAGAACTCTATCAGCAAGGGTTTGTTTTGCTTTTGCGCGCACGCAAGGGCCTGCTTGTACTCTCGGTAGCCCTCAAGACCTGTAGGCATCTGGATGAGGTTGGAATATTTGGGCGGGTCGCACAGGCCAGGGTAGTTGTCCACGTCCACTGCGGGGGCCGAGGATTGCTGGGGGGCAGCCATGGAGACGGAAAATGAACTCTCGTTGGGTGTAGGCAGCATGCCAGAAAGACCAGCGAGCGAGGCGCCGAGAAGCCCCGTGGCGAGGAGGATGGCAAACACGAAGGCACCCCCAGCCAGCAACATGCGTATGAAGCCTACATGGTCGAGTGGAGAGTCGAACTTGAAACGTATCTTCCCCAGCAGATAGAGCCCAAGAAACACGCTCAGGACTATCCAGATGGAGAGATATACCGGGCGATTCAACCACCCCAAGCCGAGGGCGACATCGATATTCAGCAGGAACTTCAGGCTGAAGGCTAGGACGATGAAGCCCAAGACAATCTTGACACTGTTGAGCCACCCGCCCGATTTGGGCAATTTGCTCAGCAGCTGCGGGAAGAGCGCGAAGAAGGTGAAGGGCAGGGAGAAGCCCAGCGCGAAGGCAAACATGCCGAGGGCAGGGCGCAGTGTGTCGCCAGAGGCTGCTTCCACCAGCAGCGCGCCCACGATGGGCCCCACGCACGAGAGACTGACAATGACCGTGGTCAGGGCCAGAAAGAACGAGCCGACGAAGCCACCTTTGTCGGCCTTGGCATCGGTCTTGTTGGAGAGGCTGCCCGGCAAGCGCATCTCAAACATTCCAAAGAACGAGGCGGCAAAGAGCAGGAAGAGCAGGAAGAAGATCGTGTTGGTGAGCCAGTGCGAGGTGATGTCCACCACCACGTCGGCACCAAGGCCCGCGAGGGAGACCAGCAAGCCCAGCAGCGTGTAGATGAGTACTATCCCGATGCCAAAGACTAGCGCATTGAGCAGGGCATTGACCCGATTTTTCTTCTGCATGAAGAAAGAGACGGTCATTGGGATCATAGGGAACACGCAGGGCGTAAGCAACCCGGCCAGCCCGGCCAAGAAGCTGATGAGCAGGAATCCCCACCAGCCCCGCCCCGTTGCGGCGGTTGGGGTGGTCCCGAGGTCTATGGCAGGGAGACCCTGCGGGGCTGAGGTGATCTCCACGGGGTGCCCCGTGGTGGTGAGCGGGGGCACAGCGGCCATAGCTGCTGGGCGCATGGCCGATTGCGCTGGGACTCCTACTTGCTCTGTGTGTTCAAAAAGGTAACATTGCCCGGCATGGCAAGTTTGATAGCTCAGGTCGACCGACAGGGTAAAGGCGGCCGTGTCGCGGCGGAGGAGCTGCTGTTCGAATCGTACGGAATCGCCGTACATCATCACGTCGACACCAAACGCCTCATCGAACTCCGTGAGTAGCTGCCCATGCTCAGTCAGCTCCCCTAGGGGGGTGTGGTGGTCACTCGGCAAGAAGCGTAGCGTAGTGGCCATAGGCCCCCCGGTGGGGGTCGACATGGAGTAGATATGCCAATCTTTGTCGATGAGTCCCCTGAGCTGGAAGAGCAGGGTGGAGTCACTCGACATGGCTACCTTGGCAGACCAGTGCATGGGGTCGTTGGCCTGCCCCATCTGGGCATATACGGGTTGGGCAAGAAGAAGCAGTAGCCCCTGTAGGGCAGTAACTAATGTCCGGTATGTCGCTTTCATTGCGCGCAGATTAAGTCATGAGGGGGACACAAGGAGGAAGCGCGGGGAATTCTGCCTAGAGCATCACCTGGGCACCCTTGGGGTCGTAGAACTCGAACTCTAGGATGGAATAGGTGGACATGGCCCTGACCTTGAGCTTACAGCCGTACTTACGGGCGAGCCTGGCTCGGCGCGAGCGGAGGCCCGTGGTCAAATAGGCCTCGATGAAGGGGTGGACCCGCAGCTCTAGGGCCTTGTAGAGTTTTTTCTCCATGATGACCGAGAGCTTCTGCTCAATCTGGTCGACGAGTAGGATGGAGTTGTCGATCTTGCCAGTGCCATTGCAGCAGGGGCATACCTCGCTGGTGTCGATGTCATTCTCGGGGCCGTGGCGCTGGCGCGTAATCTGCATGAGGCCGAAGTCGGTCAGGGGGAGAACACGGTGGGTGACCTTGTCATTTTTCATCAGCTGCACCATGGTGTCGAAGATCGCCTTGCGGTGCTCGGCCTTGTTCATGTCGATGAAATCAATGACGATGATGCCCCCCAAGTCGCGCAGCCGCATCTGCCGAGCTACCTCGGTGCACGCAGCCAGATTGACCTCGTAGGCCGTTTCCTCAGGCGTCTCCGCCTTGCGGGAGCCGCTCCCGCTATTCACATCGATCACGTGGAAGGCCTCGGGGCTCTGAATAATCAGGTAGGAGCCCTTGTGAAACATCACCGTGCGCCCCAGGAGTCGCCGCACCTGCTTGCTCACATCGAACTGGTCGAAAATGGGCACTTTTGGGCTGCTATAGTACTTGACGATGCTCTCTGCGCCGGGGGCAATGCTGGCCATGTAGGTCTTGATCTCCTCGTAGACCTCCTTGTCGTTGACCTGGATGCTCGAGTAGCTGGCGTTGAGATTGTCGCGGAGCAGTGCCGTGGAACGATTGAGCTCGCTGAGCAGACACGCCGGGAAGGTGGTGGCCGACTTGAGGGTTTCTAGGCATTGACGCCAGCGGCCCACCAGCACCTCCATTTCATCGACCAACGTCTCCACCTTCTTGCCCTCGGCCGCCGTGCGCACAATGGCCCCAAAGCCCTCGGGCAGAATGCTCGACACCAGGCGCCGCAGGCGCACCGCCTCCACCCGGGAGGTAATTTTAGAGGAGACCATCACATTTCTCCCAAAGGGCAGCAGCACGATATTGCGGCCCGCAATGGAGATCTCGGTGGTCAAGCTGGGGCCCTTGGAAGAGTAGGCCTCGCGGGCCACCTGCACCATGATCAGGTCGTTGCTCTTCATCACATCGGTGATCTTTCCATCCTTGGGGGGACGATCCTGATCGTTTTTGGCCCCCGCGTCGCTCGGTGTGGGCGTCGGGGTGAAGAACTTGATCATGTCCTCGGAAAGCGCACCCTGCGCCCTACTCCCTTTGCGCGCCACTTGCTTGACGCGCTCGAGCATGAAGGAAAAATACGGCCCGAGATCCTTGTAGTGCAAAAAGCCCTCACGCTTGGATCCTATGTCCACGAAGGCGGCGTTGTGATTCTGCATCACCTTGTGAACCACGCCCACGTAGATATCGCCCATGGAGAAGCCCGCGTCCTGCTTCTGCGTGCGATACTCCATCAACTGGCCATCTTCTAGCAGGGCCACCGTGGACTCCCCACGCTTGCCGTTTACATCGATTATCAGCTCCGATTTCACTATCTAACTACACTTTTTCACCCCCGCAAGTTACGCATAAAATGGCCTTCCTACCTGGCGCTACCCAAGAGCCAATACCCCTACCTGTCCCCCCGCTCGCCGCCCGTGGCAGGAGGGCTACCTGCCCATTACGCCAAAAACGGGGTGTACGTAAGCATATAAAAAATCTCCTCCGCACGCTCTCCGAAGAGAACCAAGCGGAGGAGCTCCCTCAAACGTCTAGTGCCCAACAGCACCGAAAGGCTAAAGCTTTCCGTAGCCCAACGCGCCCCAAGACCTCGCACAGCTGCGCCGATCGATCTCCATGCGCCCCAGCACTACGCGATGGGCAGTAGCTTCCGCACCTAGGTTCGCGCTTTAGGCCCGCGCTACTTCTTCTTGTGCCTATCCTTACGCAGACGCTTCTTACGCTTATGGGTGGCCATCTTATGGCGCTTGTGCTTCTTCCCGTTTGGCATTGTATGTCCTCCTTATAGTCTTAGTGGTTATTCTCTTCGGCTATTCTGCTGGCCGCGCAGCTCGCAACATGCCATTACTTCTTGGCAGCGGCCTCGGTGCTATCGCGTACCTTACCCATCAGAATCTTCGAGGGCTTGAAGTAAGGCACCTTCTGGGCTGGCACAATGATGGTGGTATCCTTGGTGATGTCGCGGGCCTTCTTCTCCGCACGCTGGCGCACCATGAAGCTCCCAAAGCCCCGCATGTAGACGCTCTCCTCGTTCATCAAGGCCACGCTAATCTCCTCCATCATCGTTTCAATCATGGTGATTACCGCAGCCCGCTCGATCCCCGTCCGACGGGCTATCCTGTTGACCAACTCCCCCTTTGTCATCTAACTATTGCTTTTGCTGGGTGTACGCCCAAGCACCAAGGCCTAGCGCGTACTCGCATGAACTTCGCGAAGGTAGGGAAAAACTGCATAACCCCTGCGTGAAAACGCCGACCTATTCCCCCCGCCCCATGCGGCAGGCCCGGATGTAGGCTGTGTCGCGGGTATCGGGGACGAAGTGATCGCTCAACAGGCGATTGTGGTACTGCTGACGCACGGCATTGGCGTAGCACTGCATGCTATCCACGCGGCTACGATATGCATCCAGCGGGAGCGGGTGCTGGAGTAGCCTGTCCTGCTTGTAGCGGAAGAGCTGCTTGGGCTGCGTCAGGTGGCTAACGAGCAAGAGGTCGCCCCAATAGGCATCGTTCTCCTCGTTGTCGGCAATGTAGGTGCGCTCGACCCCCTCGGGCGCGAACAAATTGCGTCCAAAGGCCACGTAGGACTGGCGGTACCCCACGTAGGCGAGCACCGTGGGCATGATGTCGATTTGGCTGGCCACCTGGTCGCAGCGCCCCTGTAGCGAATCGGCAGGGCAGTAGAACACAATGGGCACCGCCCTGGCCCCCTGGGTGTTCTCATAGCCGGGGTAGTACTTGAGATTCGTGTGGTCGGCCGTAATGACGAAGAGCGTGCTGTCGAACCAGGGCTGGCGACGAGCCGTCTGGAAAAAACGGCGCAGGGCAAAATCGGTATAGCCCACGCAGGGGTGGATGGGCAGCGGGCCCCTGGGAAAGCTATCGGCATACTTCGCAGGCACCACATAGGGCTCGTGTGAGCTAACTGTATGGATAGCTGTGCAGAAGGGTTGCTTGAGCTCCCCCATGGTGCGGGCAAAGTACTGGAGAAAGGGCTCGTCCCAAATGCCCCAGTGGCCATCGTAGTCCTCATCGTGCCCATAGGCCTCCTGGCCGTAGTAGCGCGAGAAGCCTACGCTCTTAGCGATGGAGTTGAAGCCCATAGAGTTATCGCTCGCCCCATGGAAGTAAGCCGTGGTATACCCCAGCTCCTCCAGCAGGGCGGGCAGACCCCTGGTGGAGTTGCTGACATAGCGACTCAACACGTAGGAAAGCCCCACCCGCGGTAAGCTCAACATGATGGCCGGGAGGGCATCTATGCTCTTATAGCCATTGGCCATGGAGTAGCGAAACCAACGTGAGACCCCGATGAGCGAATCGAGAAACGGCGTGTACCCCCGATAGCCTGGCGGGGGATCGTCTTGGTTGTAGGCCCCTATATACTCTCGTCCAAAACTCTCGAGGATGATGATCACTACGTTGCGCCTCGGCCTCTGGAGTGTATCCAGCGGCACATGCACAGGGGTAAACGCCTCCTCCAGGGCCTTAGGGCTAGGGAAGTAGTCCAGCGGCACTGTGGGCTCGCGGTGCGCCAAATTACGGATGGCCACGTAGGGCGTGTTGAGCACCAGCACCGCATCGCGCTGCCGGGTCACGTAGAGCAGAGCCTCGGAGGTGCTCATGGGGCACTGGCGCGTCCAGCCTCCCCGTATGGCCAACACCGAAACAAAGGCCACGCCCACGAGCAGCAACACATTGAGCAGAAAACGCAATGGCCACCCTCCCCCTGCAAAAAACATACGATGCCCATGATACCCCCGATACAGCACCACTAAAAGCAGCACGAGCAGGGCAAATATCGCCACCATGTACCAATACTCCACCAAGAAGCCCAGCAGTAGCCCCCCAATCTGATGCTCATGCCTGAACTCCCGGAATACGTCGAAGCTGCTCCTGTAGTGGGTAAAGCGGTAGTAGATGGTGTCAGCGCAGTTGCACGCCAAGGCCAGGCTAGCCGAGACTACGTACACCCACTTGACCAGCGTACGGTACCACCCCCGGTAGCGCACAGGGAAGGGGAAAAAGACCAATAGCAGGTAGAGGCCCAGCACATAGACCCCAGCCGCCAAATCGAAGTTCAGCCCCCCCAAGGCTATCCGAAAGAGCTCCTGTGTGGAAATATCGGGGAAGAGGTGGCCGTTGAACCCATAGAAAACCCACCGCGTGGCCTGCATGAGCAGCAGGAAGAGTAGCGCATTCAGCAGCACCGACTGCACTACGCCATGCCGCCCAAACAGCTCGGAAAAATAGCGCGCAGCCGAGCCGCTTTGCCCCACACCGTAGGGCTGCACCCTGCGCCCCCGGTTGCCAATACCACGATGTCTACGAGATTTGACCACGTGCAAAGCAGATGCCACGCAACAATTGCGCACCCATTACATCACCGTTGCAAATGTACAAATATTGCGCAGAGCACCACCCACGGCATCGCTAGCCTGGAAGCAATAGGGATTGCCCTGCCCCAGGAGAACAGCGGAAAGTACTCTCCCAAGGGGGGAAGTCGAGAACCTCAATGGACTCTTCAAGCTCGAAGGCGTACAGACTGCGCACGGGCAAGAAGAAAGAACGAAAACGAGGCCCTCCCCCTGTTCAAATTCGCAGGTACTACCTGTGGTGACGGCCCAATTCGCCCCGACTATGCCGTCAGCTTGCTGAGCAGGATGGCCACGGCAGCGGCCACGTTGAGGGAGTCGGCCACAGGCTGCCCCACCGAGGGGATGCAGAGGCGCTCCGTGGTACGCGCTTGCAGCTCGGGAGAGAGGCCTCGCCCCTCATTCCCGAAAAGTAGCAACCCCTCCTTGGGGGGGTGCCACGAAGAGATGGACTTGCCCTGCAGGGTGGTTCCGATTACGGGGTAATCTGGAGGCAAGCGGTCAATGAACTCCTCTAGCGGGGTATAGGCCACCCTGACGTGAGCCAAAGCCCCCATAGAGGCCTGAATGGCCTTGGGAGAGTAGGCCTGGGCTGAGTCGGGACTGCAGACCACATCCCTGATACCAAACCAATCCGCCGTACGCATGATAGACCCCAAGTTGCCCGGATTCTGAATCTCCTCAAGCCCAAGGATAAGTGTTCCCGCCGCTTGCGGGGGCTGAAAGCTGGGCGTAGCAAAGATGGCCACCACGGGTGGGGGCGAGGCCAGCTGGGTAGCCTGTTCAAGGAAGCGAGTGGTGCATCGCGCTATGGGCTGCCCCTCAAACTGCAACAGCAGATCCTCCCTGGCCACGTAGCCCCTCTGCATGGTAAGCCCTGCCTGGATCAAAGACTCTACCAGACGAAGCCCCTCGACAACAAAGCACCCCTCCTTGCGCCGCCCATGGCTGCCCTGCAAGGCCTGCAAGTGCTGCAATTCCTTCTTTCCCACCATAGCCTCACCCACCGCCCCGCTCTGCAAGGCAGCTGGTAGAGTCCAAAAGTAGTACTTTTGCTACTAAGTGACACTCCGCATGGGCAAACAGACCATGGGCCGTTGCAACGGCCTTGTGGGGGGGGCTTGGTGCCGCCTCGGGGGCATCTTGTCCCTAGTGATGGCTCTTTCATGGTGCTGCAGCTGCAGCTCCACTCGGAGCGTACCCGCAGGGGCCTACCTGCTCGACAAGGTGAAGATCCGCACTGAGCACGAGCCCGAAGACATCACGGCCAGCGACCTCAAGCCATACCTACGCCAGCGCCCCAACGCCAAGATCCTAGGAATGAAGCTAGGCCTCTGGCTCTACAACTGGGCCAGGCCTGAACCCCGCACGGCCGTCGGACGTTGGCTACACCGGATAGGCGACGCCCCAATCATCTACGATGACCTCTACACCCAACAAAGCAAAGAGAACCTGCTCAATTACCTAGCCAGCTGCGGCTTCTACGGGGCCAGCGTACGCGACACCACCATCCCACTGGGCAAGAAACGCAAGGAGGTAGACTACGTGGTCGACTTCGGCCAGCCTACGCGCATCGACAGCGTGCGCTACACCATCCTCGACAGCACCGTAGCCGCCTACATCCACGCGGCCGACGGGCAACAACTCCTCAAGCCAGGCTCGCGACTCGACATGCGGCTACTAGATGCCGAGCGCAAACGGCTCGAAGCGCTCCTCAAGGAACAAGGCTTCTACCACTTCACATGGATGCACGTGGGCTTCGTGGCCGACACGCTCGGCACGCCCCACGCCGCAAGGCTGGAACTCAAAATCCCCTACGGGCCTACCAGCCAATTCGCCCCCAACCTCTTCTACCGCTACAAGGTGGAGTCGCTCACGGTGTACCCTAGTTATAACCCCAACACCTACCAGCAGCTACCACCAGACTCGCTACGCTCCAAAAAGTACCGCGGGCTTACCATCACCTACCACGACAAGCCGCGCATGCGCCCATTCCTCATCAACCGCATGATGGCTCTGCGCCCCGACAGCCTGCTGCGTAAATCCTACATCGAGCAAACCCGACGCAATTTCCAAGGGCTGCCCCTCTTCCAATACTGCAGCTTCAACTTCCGGGAAGCGTGGAGCCCTCGGCAAGACAGCTCAGCTACTCGACCACTCGGCCCCGATACCGTGCACCCCATGGCCTGCGAGGTCTACCTGATCCGCAATAAATCCATGCGCTGGCAAATTGAACCCATGCTCACCTACTCGGGGTCGTGGGGCTTCTCGCTAGGCCTCTCCTTTACCCACCAGAACCTCTTCCAGGCTGCTGAACTCCTGGAAGTGCGCTTCACCGGCACCGTGGAGGCCCTACGCAAGCGCGAAGAGCTGAGATTTAAAACCGCCCTAGAATTTGGCGGGAGCATCTCGGTGCTATATCCCTACCTGATTCTACCCTGGGTGCCCGCCGACTTCCAGCATCGCCACCAGCCCACCACGCGCTTCAAACTATCCTACAACTACCAGCGCCGCCCCGACTACCAACGCACGCTCCTTACCACCAACGTGGTCTACAGCTGGTACAATCCCCCGTATCTACGCCAATCTGCAACGCCTTTTGAGGTCGGGGTGGTCAAAATGTTCGACATCTCCCCAGAATTTGAAGAGCGCATCAGGGCCACCTACCAAAGTTACTCCTACCGCTCACAGCTCATCACCAGCTCGAGCTATAGCCTTGGCTACCACCGAGCCGCCTCCAGCTCCAGCATCCATGGCCTCGCCGTCAACCTCAACCTCGAGATCTCGGGCAACATCCTCTACGGCTGCTTCAAACTCGCAAAAGCCACACCCACACAGGGCGCCTACCAGCTGCTAGGCCTCCCCTTCTCCCAGTACATCAAGGGCGACATCAATTTAGCCTATAGCCGCTGGCTTGTGGACAACACCTTCCTCCTTGGACGCCTCTACATCGGGGTGGGCTATCCCTACGGCAACGCAGTGGCTCTGCCCTTCGTGAAGAAGTTCTACGAGGGCGGCGCCAATGGGGTTCGGGCTTGGCTCTCGCGCGACCTGGGCCCTGGCTCATACTATGAGAATCAACTCGCATTCCCCTACCAGACGGGCGACATCAAGCTGGAGGCCAATCTGGAGCTGCGCTTCCCCATCGTCTGGAAGCTGGAGGGCGCCCTTTTCCTCGACGCAGGCAACATCTGGGCCATCAACCAACACGATGAGCGCGAAGGCGCCCTCTTCCGTCTCCAAACCTTCTATCGCCAAATCGCGTTAGGCTATGGCGCCGGGCTCCGGGTCAACCTCAACTTCATGGTGCTACGCCTGGACCTTGGCATTCGCCTCCACGACCCAGCCAATCGCAAGGCGCCCGGTGGAGAAAAACACTGGATTCCCTTCCAGCGCGGCTACGCGAGGCAGGACTTCGCGCTCCAGCTCGGGGTGGGCTACCCCTTCTAGTGCCCTGGAGGCAACCAGTTGAGGATGCTGCACTGTAGTACCACCAAAGGCTACCACCCGCCCCCAGTAAACCGTTGAGCCACGCACCCAGCGGGTTGCACAAAAGACCCCTGGCAGCCGGCTGCGCGATGGGGGCCCAGAAATGTGCATGGCCGCTGCGACCTGTCACGCCCTAGAACAATTTAACAGTTTGTCCTTCTGTTCCTCCTTACTTTTCCCATGGCATTGCCAATAGAACGGTCCTGCTACACATCCCTCGTTAGTGGTACCGTACTACCCGTTTGTACCTCTTTGTCATGTTCTCCGTCCGTTTGCTTGTCGATCTATACTCGGACGCCACTCAGCCCACTGCCTAGCTACAACGCTCTGTGGACTTGCTTTGCCAATAAAAACTCACTTACAACCAACCACTTACATCCAACGAGGATTTACTCTGCAAATAAAAGCCTCAGCCCACCACATTCCCAACTGGCTCCTGGCAGCTATTTTTGTCCCGGGCTGCAGGTGCGGCCTTTTTCAGCCCATCAACTCCTAACCGCAAAAGGGAGCAAAAAATAGGACGTGGAGGCAACTCTAATGGTCACCTCCACGTTCTAACGTAACGTTACCCACGGATGGAACTAAAAATGGAACATGGAGTAGAAATTCGCGTAGAGCTAGAGGGAGTTGCTGTGCAACACCCTCTAGTTGTCAGTGGCCAGTTGCCAGTCGTCAGTAGTCTTGTCGGCGCTGCCATCAATAGGGTTGCCAGTAGGCAGTGGGTGGTTTTCAGTGCCCTCAAAACTGACGAGAAGGCCACAAAAGCCACCCTTTCGGGGGCGTAAGGCGGCGCAGGCCCGCGTTTCCTCGGGGAATTTAGGCCCTAGAGGACAACAATTCCGACGAAATCTAACTGGCAGTTTGCGCATTTCAGCGCATTCTACAAGCCATGCAACGCCCTCAAAATCCCCCGAAAGAAAAAAAATCTCGCCCTGCACAAACTCCGCACCCTCGCCGCACCCTCGCCGCTCATTTACGCCTTTTTAGCGGAGTTGGTGCGAACATGGAGCGGAGAAGGGTCTGCGCGAAAGCGTTCCCCCGCTTCCCTGCGTATAGGCCCTGCCTAAGGCCACCGCGGGCTGCCTGCTAGGGCGGTAAGAACCCGTAGACCGATCTTCCTGGACGCCACGGCGTTCATGCTCAAGCGGACACAGGGGAGGGCACAAGGGCAGAGCTGTGCGCCCGCGATGGCATGGCACCCTGGGGCGTTGCGCGGATTGCAAAACGAGCAGAAATGGAGGCATTGCCGCACAAGGCCCTCAAGTTGGTTACAAGCAACCCTGCGCAAGGTTATCCCGGGTATCCCTGAAGATATACGAAACTAAAACGGCCCCGAGGCATAGTGCCTCGAGGCCGTTTGTCGTCTGGCAGCGCAGGCTACCCCTTGTAGAAAGGAAGCTTTACCACCTTGGCCCTGTGGGCCTTATTGCGAATCTGCACAAGGATCTCCGTGTCAACCTTGGAAAGAGCCTTCGGCACGTAGCCCAAGCCAATGCCTTTCTTGAGGCAGGGCGACATAGTACCCGAGGTCACCTGACCAATCTCCTTGCCCTCGGCATCCACTATGGGGTAACCGTGACGCGGTATACCTTTATCAACCATCTCGAAGGCCACCAGCTTGCGGGTGACCCCCTCGGCCTTCTGCTTGAGCAGAATATCCTTGGCGATTAGATCCTTGTCATCCTTCAGCTTGGTAATCCAGCCCAGGCCGGCCTCCAAGGGCGTGGTGTCCTCGGTGATATCGTTCCCGTAGAGGCAGAAGCCCATCTCGGTGCGGAGGGTATCGCGGGCTCCAAGACCTGCTCGGCAGATGTGGTACTCCTTCCCTGCCTCCAGAATGGCCTCCCAAAGGTGTGGTGCATCCTCATTGGCCACGTAGATCTCACAGCCCCCCGCGCCGGTATAACCGGTAATGGAGAGAATGGCCTGCTTGATTCCCGCTATATCCACCTTACGGAAGGTGTAGTACTTCATATCCATGATGGGCTCATCCACAAGCTTCTGCACCACCTTCATGGCCTCAGGCCCCTGCACTGCAAACTGCGAGATCTCACCCGAGGCATCGTAGAGCTCCTTGCCTGGCCGAATGCCAAACGGGGCCGCATGGTCGCATAGCCACTTCCAGTCCTTCTCCAAATTCGCCGCATTGACCACCAGTAGATAGGTCTCGCTGTCAATGCGGTAGTTCAGGAAATCATCCTTTATGCCCCCCTTTTCGTTGGGGAAGCAGCTATACTGGATCTTGCCATCGGCCAAGGCCGACACATCGTTGGAGGTCAGATGCTGCAAGAAAGCCTCGGCATTGGGGCCCTTCACCCAGATATCGCCCATGTGGGCCACATCGAAAATGCCCACATGCTGGCGTACGTTCATGTGTTCCTCGGTGATGCCGGTATATTCAATGGGCATATTATAGCCTGCGAACTCGGCCATCTTGGCCCCCGCCTTGATGTGGAGCGGGGTCAGCGGTGTCTCTTTCATTTTCTCTGATTGAGTTTATGGATAACTTATCGCGCATTCGTCCACCTCACCCTGGACAGGCCCTAGTTGTCGCAAGGCAAAAAGCTATAGTGCTTGCTGTAGTAGAGCATCTGCTCGGTGAAGCTCACATCGTAGTTGACCTGGGCGTCGACCACGCTGTCGCCCTGCATGACCGGCTCAATGCGCGGGTTCACAAAGCCACCATAGGGCGCAATGTGGAGCTGCTCGTAGCGAGCCAGCACCTCCTGGTGAAGCGCAGCGTCTACGGCCACTCCGTAGCCCTCCACCAAGGCCTTAGCCCCCTGGAAATCGCCCGTACTGCGCACACGCTGCACCTCGGCAAGCAGCTGGCCCACTAGCCCACGCAGCGCCTGGTAGTCATTGATCTTCACATAGGTCTTCCCCTCCCGGCTCACCATCTCTATCACGCGGTCGGGCTTCCCCTTCTCGTAGCACCAGCGCGCTATCAGAGCCCTATTGCGCATGTGGTCCTCCTCAATGAGTGCCCCGGGCTTCAGGCGTGTGATTTGCGTCAAAAGGCCATTACGCATGTAGGTGTCGTACTCGGCCCACGCGTACTCCTGCGAGGGGAGGATACCCAGTTCCTGGAGCTTGGGATCGGCTATGTAGTAGAGGGAGAAAAGATCCGCCCGAGCCTCCTCAATGGTAGAGGTATAGTTCTTGAGGGCATCATCCTTGACGCCCTTGAGCAGCTGGCCGCTCCCGTGGCCCAAGCACTCGTGGAGGTCGGTACTGACGTTGGAGGCCAAGGAGCCACACTCCCTTATGCGAGCCACCTCCTCGGGGCTGTAGGCAAACTCCTCCAAGAAACCATTCCCCTCGCTGGCCTTATCGTAGGCATAGGTAAGATTACCTATGGTCACGCTCTTCGAACCGTGCTCCTTGCGCAGCCAATTGGCGTTGGGCAGGTTGATGCCTATGGGCGGCAGGGGATAGCAGTCGCCCCCCAGCTGGACAGCATCGATCACCTTGGCCGTTATGCCCTTCACATTCTCCTTCTTAAACTGCTTGTCTACCGGGGAGTGATCCTCAAACCACTGCGCATTCGCCGAGAGCAGCTCCATGCGCCGCGTTGCCTCCAGGTCCTTATAGTTGACCATGCCCTCCCAAGAGCACTTGCGCCCCAGGGGGTCGCCATAGTCCTCAATGAAGCCATTGACGAAGTCCACGCGGGCCGCGGTATCGCGCACCCAATCGATGCAATACTGGTTGAAATCTTCCAGCGCGCCCGTCTGGTAAAACTTTATCAGCGAGCTAATCGTTGCAACCTGCTCCGGGGTCTCGGCCACGGTCTTGGCCTTCTCTAGCCACCCGACTATCTGCTCTATGGCCGGGCTATACATGCCGCCCACCCTCCATACGCGTTCCGTAATCTTGCCATCGGGCTGCTTGACCAACTGCGAGTTCATGCCGTAGGGCAGGTGCGGATCGTCGTGGTAGGCCCTCTTTTGGGCCACGTAGAACTCCTCCACCTCCTGCCGGGTAAGGTTGCGATAAAAATTCGTCGCGGAGGTAGCCACCACGTCTACCCCATCGGCCTTGTTCACGCGCTTAGCGGCCACGGCTGGGTCAAATAGCACAGGCACTGCGTAGCTCAACACCGCCTCCTTGGAAGTAAACTTCGCGGGGAAGGCCTCCTGCGGCGTATTAGCCACCAACTCCTGAAAGTACTCCTTGGAGAAGCCGGGGACCATCTTGGTCTCAGCGTAGAAATGGTGTATGCCATTGGCAAACCACACGCACTTGAGGTAGACGTTGAACTGCTCCCACTGCGCACCCCGACGGTCGCCTGTATAGCCCGTGTAGATGCCCTCCAGTATTCGACGGATCGAGAGATTGTACTGGCAGTTCTGGTCCGTAAGGATGTCTCGCCCGCACAGGGCAGCCTGCGCGAGATAGTACACCAACACATGCTGCCGCGGCGTAAGACTCTCCCACCCAGGCAATTCGTAGCGCCGCACGTTGACATCGGCAAAGGTCTCAAGCGTCCAAGGACGCTCCTGGGGCTGCTCTGACCCACTCGTAGACTGCGGGGCCGACGAACAACCCCCTAGCAACAGCGTAGCTAGTGCTATAGCCATCGGGACAATACCTTTCATAGCGAAGAAGATGTTAATACCTCGCAAATGTAGCTAAATCAGGGGCCCAACGCAAATCCAACGGGAGCTGTTCAATGGAATTCCCACATACAGCAACGCGGAATCACCCCAGCAACTCCCCAACAGCTAGCCCCCGCCTGATGCCTCTCCGAGCGGGAGGACCCCGAGGCCACCGGAAAGCATGACCTGCTGCCTATCGCCACGAGGAAAAACGCCCCCCTCGTCAGCAAAACCTCCCGCACCGTTTGCAATTCCGGGAAAAACTGTAACTTTGCGCTCGGTTGAGTCGTCACCGGTCCGTAGCTCAGCTGGTAGAGCACGTGACTCTTAATCATGGGGTCGAGGGTTCGAGCCCCTCCGGACCGACAGCAAACCGAGTCTCTAAGGAGTCCTCCACACCGTGGGGGACTCCGTTTTTTTGCCCCCCTTGGCACACCTACACCCTAACCGCAAAAAACTCTTCCAGTGGCTAAGATCTACATCGAAACCTACGGCTGCCAGATGAACGTCAGCGACAGCGAGGTGGTGGCTGCCCTGCTCCGGCTACACGGCTACGACCTCTGCACCAATGCCCAAGAGGCCGACATCATCCTCATCAACACCTGCGCCGTGCGTGAAAATGCCGAAAACCGCGTATTGGGGCGACTACAAAACCTCGCGGCGCTGCGCAATAACCAAGGACACACACCCATCCTCGGCATCCTCGGCTGCATGGCCACGCACCTGCGCAAGCAGCTCCTTGACCAGGGCGTGGGCGCACGCATTGTCGTGGGCCCCGACAGCTACCGCCAGCTCCCCGCGCTCCTCCAAAATGCCCTAGCCGGGGAAAAGGTCGCCAGCCTGGAGCTCTCGCGCGAGGAAACCTACGCAGAAATCCTCCCCTACCGCTATGCCACACCGGGAGTCTCCGCCTTTGTCTCCATCATGCGCGGTTGCAACAACATGTGCAGCTTCTGCGTGGTGCCCTATACGCGGGGTCGGGAACGCAGCCGGAGCCTAGAGTCCATAATCCTCGAGGTAACGCAGGTGCAGGATGCCGGCTACAAGGAGATCACCCTACTAGGGCAGAACGTGGATAGCTACGCCTACGCAACACCCAACGGGCCCATCAACTTCGCCACGCTCCTAGCCAAAATCGCCGAGCTGTTCCCCGCATTGCGCATCCGCTTCTCTACATCACACCCTAAGGACATGACCCGCCAGGTCGTGGAAACCATGGCCTGCCACCACAACATCTGCCACCACATACACCTACCCGTCCAATCTGGCGCCACGAGGCTGCTCAAGGCCATGCGGCGCGGCTACTCGCGTGAAGACTACCTAGAACAAGTGGAGATGATCCGAAAACTCCTCCCCGACTGCGCCCTCTCCACCGACATCATCGCAGGATTCTGCGGCGAAACCACCGAGGAGTTTGAACAAACCCTATCCCTCATGGACGAAGTCAAGTTCGACTCCGCATTCATGTTCAAGTATTCCAACCGCGAAGGCACCTACGCTTCAAAGCATATGCCTGACGACGTCCCGGAGGAAGAAAAAACTCGCCGCCTGCAAGCCATTATCGAGCTTCAGCAGCAGCACTCCCTCGCACGACATCAGGCCGAAATCGGCCAAGTGCAACAGGTCCTCATCGAGGGCCCTTCAAGAAAAAATAAAAACCACCTCGCCGCCAGAACCTCAGGCAACAAAATCGTTGTGTTACCTCGTGGACGTGCGGGCATCGGGCAATACACCAACGTCCGCATCACCGACTGTACCTCTGCCACCCTCATCGGGCAAGAAATAGATTAAATCCCTCCCATGGCTACCCCTAAAGACCTCCTCATCTCCGCGCTGCAGCCAGACATTACGCCACACGATGTGCCGGCCAACCTGGAGTTCTACTCCCAGCAAATCGCCTCGCTACAGACCACCTCAACTCACCTGGTAGTCCTTCCAGAAATGTTCGCCACCGGATTCGAACCTTCTCCAGAAATCGTGGAAGAGGAGGACGGGCCCATCCTGCACTGGATGCAAAACACCGCAAAAAAACACGGAATCCTCCTGTGCGGTAGCGTGGCCATCAAGGAGGCTCAAGGAATCTTCAACCGCTTCTACGCTTGCTTCCCCGATGGCCAACTGACGCACTACGACAAACGCAGGCTCTTCAGCATCTCCCGGGAAGCTCAGCTATTCCAGCCTGGGCACAAGCGCGTGGTGCTTAGCTTCGCGGGCTGGCGCATCTTGCCACAAATATGCTTCGACCTACGCTTCCCGGAGCTGGCCCGTAGTGCCAACGACTACGACCTCCTCATCTACGTGGCCAGCTTCCCCGCCTCGCGCGCCTTCGCTTGGACCTCGCTACTACGCGCCAGGGCCATCGAAAACCTAGCCTATCTCGTGGGCGTCAACCGCACGGGCAACGATTCCAAAGGCACACACTACCAAGGCGACTCCGTCATCCTAGGCCCCGATGGCACCATACTCGCCGCGGCAAATCCAAACGCCGCGCAATGGATAGAAACCTCTATCTCCTACGAAAAACTCCTCCGTTTCCGAAAGCGCTTCCCCTTCCTAGATAACCTCTAGCAACTAATTCCCCACCCAACAATAGCGCCACGCCCTGTCGAGGGCTATGTAGCCCCGATGCAGATCATAGTAAAACTGCCGTGCCATCGGCCACCCCTCCGGCCAATTGAGCGGAACCAAGAACTCCTGCACCTCCTCCACCACACGGGGCTCTCGGAGAAAATCCCTGAGCGCCACCTCCATGGCCTCCACAGCCCCCGCATCTGGGTTCTCCTCTAGCTCCCTTCTACACACATCGCAATGGCCGCAGGGGGCCACAGAAACCTCCCCAAAGTAGCCACACAGCTGACGACTACGGCAAACACCCGACTCCCCCAAGTAGCTAAGCATCGCCTGTGTGCGCGCCTGGTGTGCCTGCCGAAGCGCATCGAGCCAGGCCCCATCGACCAAATCGTTCAACTCCACCGGCGGCTCGCGCTCCAGCCGCACCCGCTCGGAGAAAGGCGCAGCTCTACACGCTATCAGTCCCCGTTGGGCTATTGCGCCCAGTGCCTCCTCCAGCTCGTAAAGCTGACACTGCTCCCGAAGCGCCACCACCCCAAGGGGCACAAAAGTAGCCCGACCCTCCGAGAGGGGAAACTGGCGCCCTAGGCGCGCTAACAGCTCACCTAAAGCCTCATCCAGCCGCCCTACGCAGGAAGATAGCGACTCCAGCAACGTAATCTCCACCGCCCCCAGCACCTTGGGAAAATAGCAAAGCCAACCTCGAAAGGCCAGAAGACGCAGCGCAGAAAAAACCTCCGCCTCACCACAACGGAGCTGCCTGGCCACCTCGGCCACCGAGCAATACGCCGATGGCTGCTCCACGAAGCCATCCTGCCAACCCACGCACTGCACCACCACGCAATACACCCGAGCTATCAACTCCGCGGAGGGATACGCACTAGCATAGCTGCTCTTAAGCTGA
Organism: uncultured Bacteroidia bacterium; assembly: GCA_947252645.1. Taxonomy (GTDB): domain Bacteria; phylum Bacteroidota; class Bacteroidia; order Bacteroidales; family CAJPTX01; genus Bacteroides_D. Next base: position 147,123 of record CAMXWF010000001.1, on the reverse strand, counting down.
GCTATCTGCTCCTCGCTACAGAACAACAAAGCGCGCGAAGGCCTGCCATCGCGACCCGCGCGGCCAGCCTCCTGGTAGTACTCCTCCAGCGAAGGTGGCGGCCCAAGGTGGATGACGTAGCGCACGTCGGGCCTATCTATCCCCATACCAAAAGCATTGGTAGCCACCATGACCCCTGTTTGCCCCGACATCCACGCCGCCTGGCGAGCCGCACGCAGCTCCGCGCTTAGGCCCGCATGGTACGCCGCTGCCCGTAGGCCGCGCACCGTGAGATAGTGCGCCAACACCTCACACAGCCTCCGCCTACGGCAATACACAATGCCTGTGCCGGGCAACTGCGCTATATAACGGTAGAGATCGCCCAGCGTGTCCTCGCTCCTAACCACCGAGTAGGTGAGATTCGGCCGCACAAAACTCATCTGCAAAAGTCGCGGATGCCGGAAACGGAGCTGGGCCATGATCTCGCGGGCCACTCCAGGCGTGGCCGTAGCCGTAACGGCCAGACACGGCACGGCAGCATGCAACGCACGAAAATCCCCCAGCGCCCTGTATTCTGGGCGAAACTCATGCCCCCACTGCGAAATGCAGTGCGCCTCGTCTACGGCCAAAAGCCCCAAAGAGAGCCCCCGCGCTAAATCAAGAAAACGCTGCGTTAGTAGGCGCTCAGGCGAAACGTAGAGAAACTCGCAGCCCCCCTCGGCTAGAGCCGAAAACACCTGCTGCTGCACTTCCGTCTCCTGGCCAGAATGCAGGGTATAGGCGCGTAGGCCCCTGGATTGCAAACCCTGCACCTGGTCTTCCATCAGAGCTATGAGCGGCGAAACCACAATAGTCACGCCACCACGACAGAGACCAGCAACCTGATAGGTTATCGACTTGCCTCCTCCTGTCGGCATCAGGGCCAGCGTATCTCGACCCGATAGCACGCTCTCTATCACCTCGCGCTGCAGCGGACGAAAATCACTGTAGCCCCAATACTGATGCAACAACGCAAGGGGATCGCGAGACACCTGAACCAGAAAAACTTACAGGCCCGAAAGCCGCTTGATCTCGTTGAGCATGTTGAGTGCCTCTACCGGCGTCATATGGTCTATATCCACCTGGCGGAGCTTCTCCTGGATCGACTTTATCACCGGATCGTCCACCTGGAACACGCTCAATTGCACCGATGGCTCCACCGCGCGCCCCTCGGCTGAGGCCTCCGGCTCGCTCGCCCGGGCCCGACGCAACTCCAAACTCCTGAGTATCTGCTCCGCACGAGCTATCACGCTCGGCGGCATGCCCGCCAGCTTAGCCACGTGGATACCAAAACTATGCGCACTCCCATGCGGCTCCAGCTTGCGAAGAAAAATAATCTGGCCATCCACCTCCTTGGTGGAAATGCTGAAATTGTGAATCCGCGTGTACTGCTCTGCCATGTCGTTGAGCTCGTGGTAGTGCGTGGCAAAAAGCGTCTTGGGCCGACCATGGGGCCACTCATGCAGGTACTCCGCCATGGCCCACGCTATCGAAATCCCATCGTAGGTACTCGTACCGCGACCTATCTCATCGAGCAATATCAAGCTCCGCGCCGAAAGATTGTTCAGTATGCTGGCCGCCTCGGCCATCTCCACCATGAAGGTCGACTCGCCCGCTGAGATATTGTCCGAGGCCCCCACTCGCGTAAATATCTTGTCTACTATCCCCAAGTGCGCCGCCTGCGCCGGCACGTAGCAACCTGCCTGCGCCAATAGTACAATGATCGCCGTCTGGCGCAAAAGCGCCGACTTGCCCGACATGTTGGGGCCCGTCAACATCATGATCTGGCAATCCTGATCGTCTAGCCGTACGCTGTTGGGCACATACTGCTGCCCACTCGGAAGCATATCCGCTATCACCGGATGCCAACCCGCCGTGATGTCAAGCACATACGAATCGTCTAGTGTCGGACAAACCCACTGCTTCGCCTGGGCCAACGCCGCGTAGCCCGACAACACATCTACCTGCGCCACCAAGCTCGAATCCAGCAATAGCGTTGGCACGTAGTCCACCAACGTCTGCATCAAGCGCTCCAAGAGCTTGACCTCCAGCTCCTGGATCCGCACCTCGGCCGTGGTTATCTGCTGCTCATACGTCTTGAGCTCATCGTTGATATAGCGCTCTGCCGACACCAACGTCTGCTTACGAACCCAATCCTGCGGCACGCGATCCTTATAGGTGTTCCGCACCTCAAAGTAGTAGCCAAAAACGTTGTTGAACCCCACCTTCAGGGAGGCTATACCCGTCAGGTGTATCTGGCGCTGGAGCATGGTGTGCAGCGTCCCCTTGGCATCGCGGTGTAGACCTCGTAGCCGATCGAGCTCCTCGTCCACCCCATCGTTGAAAATCGCATCCTTACCCACAGGGCCCGGATCCGGACGTACCTCCTGGCGTATCCGCTGCGCCAGCGACTCGCAGCTGTTGATCTGATCCGCCAAAGTCCGCAGCGTCTCATTGCCAAGCCCTCCCACTATCTGCTTCAGGGGGGGGAGAAGCGCTAGCGTCTGGCCTAGCTTGTAGATCTCACGGGGCCCAATGCGCCCCATGGAGGCCCTAGAGGCCAAGCGCTCCAAGTCGCCAAAAGACCGCAGCAGATCCCCCAGACTCTCCCGCTGCTCCGGGTGCGCCATGAATGCCCCCACTGCACCGTGGCGCAGCTGTATTGCAGACACATCGCGCAGTGGGAAACTAAGCCAATGCTTGAGCAAACGCCCACCCATGGGGGTCAGCGTGCGATCCACCGTGGCGTAGAGCGTATGCCCCTGCTCGGCTGAAGGCTCAAAAACCTCCAGGTTGCGCAGCGTATAGCGGTCTAGCCAAACATACTGTTCCGGATCCAAACGCGAAATCCCCGTCACATGCGTAAGACTCGCATGCTTGGTCAATTCAAGGTAGGCCAATATGCTACCCGCCGCGCTGATCCCCAGGGGCAACCCCTCCACCCCAAAGCCACGCAGCCCGTTGGTGCCAAACTGCTCTGTGAGCCTATGGCTGGCATCGCGCGCATCAAAAGCCCAATCGTCCATCCGCGTGAGGTAGTAGCGCTGGCCAAAAACCGCCTCAAAGGCCTGCTCCGCGCCTCGCCCCACCAGCACCTCCTTGGGCTGGAAATTCCCCAACAGCTTATCTATATAACCCTGGGTCCCCTGCGCCAGGTAAAACTCCCCAGTCGACACATCAATGAACGCTATGCCACACTCATCCCCCTGCATGCTCACCGAGGCCAAAAAATTGTTGTCCTTGTCCAGCACATTGGCCTCCAAGGCCACCCCAGGGGTCACCACCTCCGTCACGCCCCGCTTGACCAGCGTCTTGGTCAACTTGGGATCCTCCAGCTGCTCGCAGATGGCCACGCGCTCGCCTGCGCGCACAAGCTTCGGCAGGTACGTGTCAAGCGCATGGTAGGGAAAGCCCGCCAAATCCATGTCGGCCGCACCTCCGTTGGCCCGCTTGGTCAACGTGATACCCAAAATCCCCGACATCTTCACCGCATCCTGCTCAAACGCCTCGTAAAAATCCCCCATCCTAAACAGCACGAGTGCATCAGGATACTGCGCCTTCACGCGATTGTACTGACGCATCATGGGCGTCTCCCGGGGAATCAAACGATTGACCATTACCTAGCAAATATGCCCTTTAAGTGAGCTAAGGTAGCAAGAATGGAAACACGCTGGGGCCTCAACCTCCGGCACGCCCCGACAAAAAGCAACGCGCTCGGGCGTGACTAGGCCAACAACGCCCCTCCGGCAGATGCCGACCCCGCACCATCGACCCCCAAAGCCCACTCGGCGCGCGTGCGCTCCATCTCCACCGAGGAAGCAAACACCACGCCTCCCATCGCCGGCGCCAGCTTGCGTACCTTCAATCGCACCTCCACCGCCTGCGCAAAACTACCAAATACCCCATCCACTATCCGCCGCGCCACATGCTCCAGGATGTGCGAACGGCGCGCCATCTCCCGGCACACTATCGCGTAGGCCTCCTGGTAATTGACCGAATCCTTCACATCATCCGTCGCCTCGGCCAGCGAAGTATCCGCCGTGATATACAAGTCCACTAGGTACTCATTGCCCACCACGGCCTCCTCCGAATAGCAACCGTGAAAGGCCCTCAGCCGAATCCCTTCCAAACCTATTACCGTTGCTTGACCCATAGACTACCGTGCGCTAGACAACTCCGACACCTGCACGCGCTCCCACGCCTGGTGCGCCATAGCCCGCAAACGGGGATAAACGGCCGGCGCCACCGACGCCACTGGCCGGTAAAAACGACTCTGCGCCTGCACCGCGGGCGAAATGATCGGGCTACTAGAAGGCAGATGGGCAAAGACAAAAAAGAAAGAACTCATCAAAAAAAGCATCGTACAAAACCCCAACACGAGGCCCAGCAGCTTGTCGAGCCAAACTATGGAGAGCTGCTGCAATATGCTACGGACCAGATGGCTCACTATATAGACCAATATGATGGCCAGAATGAAATTACACAGGAAGGCCACCAATAGCACCACGTAGGGACTCCACGGCACAAAATGCGCCAGCACCCCAGCCGTGGCCTCCGAAAAACGCACCGCCAAAAATATCCCCAGCAGCAAAGAAGCCAACAACACTACCTGCTTGAGAAAACCTCGCATGAAGCCTATTACTGCCCCAACTCCCAAAAGGCAAACAATAAGAACATCGAGAAAAACCATGATATACTAAGAGAGCCTCTCCACAATATAGTCTGCAAGCAATAGTAACGACTCCCTAGCGCGCGATGGCGGCAAACCATCAAGCTGCTGCTTGGCCTGCGTCGCAAAATCTCGCACCTTCTCGTGCGCCGCCTCAATTGCGCCTGAACGCCGCACCAGCTCCAGGGCCGCCTGATGCGCCTTGCTATCCTTGGGCGCCCGATGTATGAGACTACGTAGCCGCTGCGAATCCCCTGCTGGCAATAGGTCGAGGGCCTGCAGCACCGGCAGCGTCATCTTGCCCTCCTTGAGGTCATTGCCTGCACTCTTATTCAGCAGCCGCTGCGGCAGGAAATCCATGATGTCATCGCGAATCTGAAATGCCAACCCCAGCAGACGGCCATACTCCTCCAAGCTAGCGTAGCTCTCCGGCTGTGCCCCGGCCGTATAGGCCCCTGCCGCGCAGCTAGCCGAAAGCAGGGCTGCCGTCTTTCCCTGGATAACGTGGTAGTAGCCCTCGCGATTCCGGCTATACCGCCGCGCTAGGCGAAGCTGCTCCAGCTCCCCTACGCTCATCTGCTGCACGGCCCCACTCATGATGGCCAACAAACCGCTCTCTCCCTCTCGAACCGCCAGCCGCAAACCCTCCGCCAGCATGTAGTCCCCCGCCAACACCGCCCCCTTACTCCGCCATAGCCTCGCCACCGAAGGGCGACCACGACGCAACGACGACTGATCCACCACATCGTCATGGAGCAACGAGGCATTATGCACCAGCTCCACCATCGCCGCCGCCACCTTGGTGCTACTACGAACCCCACCCGTGGCCGCGGCGCTCAGGTAGCACAGCAACGGCCTGAGCTGCTTACCCGGCGCACGCAGCACATACCACAGTATCACCCGCAAACTATACGTCGGCACCTCCAGCACCCCGCGGTAGTAGCGGTTGAACTCCTCTAGCTCCCCAGCTACAGGCGCCTTTATATCATGCAGACTCGCCATCAACCATCTATAACTTGCCGCGCCCCTGCAGCTAGTGCTTCTAGCCCCCAGACAGCGCGCAAAGCTAGGACTTTTAACGCATTCCGCACCCCAGCCCGCTCGCACCCTACGCCCGCTCGTACTACCCAAGCCCTAGCAAAAGAAAAATTCGTACCTTTGGAATGATTGGCGCAACCAACTATGCGCCCCATAAAACCCCTATCCCATGCGACACATTTTACCCCACGCCCTCATCCTCCTAGCAGCCCTCGCGGCTGGCGCGCTAGGCACAGCATGTAAGCAAAGAGAACTGTCGCCAGCAGAGTTTTCCGCTCCGCAACAAGACTCCCTGTTGGCCAAGGCCAGCATGATGCGCTGGATTGCGCTTCACCCCCAGCGTAGCCTCCAAGAAGCCATAGAATTGGCCGATGCCTCCACCACCTCGAACAGAACTCGTGGCACTGCACCAAGCAGAGCGTATGAAGTACAATTCATACTCCGTGACAATCTACCCACTGCCACGCGAGGCGCAAGGCACAACCACGATGTGGACACGCTCCTCTACATTCTCAATAGCCCCAGCGGGCAGGGCAGTACTCTTATTGCGGGCGACCGCCGCGTGGGCGATATACTGGCCATCCTCGACTCCGGCAACTTCTCCGACACCAGCGCACTCCGCCTTTCGGGCATAAGCGTATTCCTCTCGCGGCTCCCTGCCTACTTCGCCCAGCAACGAGCCTCCTTCGAAGAAGCGCTAAATGCTCAAAATAAACCCATACGCTGGGACTCCGTACGCCACACACCGCATCCTAAACCAAAGTCGTTCAAAAAAATCAGCTGGGGGCCATGGAAGACCACCTCGCAAGTACATCCCCTCTCCCCGGTCTGCTGGGGGCAAGGTTACCCCTACAACAATGACGCACCCCTCATCTCCGGCCAGCACGCAGCGGCAGGTTGTGTTGCCACCGCCACTGCCCAAATCGCAGCCACCTACTATGCCCGTCACCCAACGGGCAGTTGGGCCCTCGGACTAAACTGGAGACTCCTAACCCTTGCACGTGACAGCGCATTTGTTCGGCTTAAACTGCGCAAGCAGCACTGTCCCAACGTGAAGGCCACTATGCAAATCTATTATGCTGACATCGCCCAGCTCTTCCGCACCATTGGCGATGGTGTCCACATGGATTGGGGCGTTGAGGGATCAGGAGCTCAAACAGCCGATGCCGTAACCTTCCTCAACAACCAGCTGGGAATACCCTATAGCTCCCTTGAGGACTACAACTATAACAGCCTGGCTTCCAGCTTGGCAAAACGGCATCCTGCACTCATGCGCGGGTTCGATACCAAGATAGAAACTAAACACGGCTCCTGGTTCATCACCTGGACAGAAACCTCCTACGCTGGCGGCCACGCATGGGTTGTGGACGGATACATGGAGCAACAGCGAACTATAGCATTCATCGGATACGATGGCGAGGTGGTAAGAAGAAGTACACAAAAACAACGCTTCCTCCATTGTAACTGGGGGTGGAATGGGTGGAACAATGGCTATTTCGCTGCTGGAGTCTTCGATAGCAATCACCCCGCAATCGGGGACGGCACACTGAGCACCGATCCCCTCAATTTCCGATACAACCTCCAGTGTTCCCTTCACCAATAACGGAGCCCCCTACCATGCCACGCCATACCACAATACATTCGACACGAACTCTCACCTGCTGCCTTTGCACGCTCTTGCTCTCCTGCTACGCTTGTCGCGACAAGGTAATCGTACCCCCCGTAGGGAACGGCTTCTGCCGTACCTACTACGTCAACGCCTATGCTCACCCCACAGGTATTGTGGCTAGCTACGAACCCATACCCTATTACTGCGTTGTCCGTGATACCGCTGAAGAGCCCAAAGACATGCCGCTGTGGTGGCTCGGTTTCCGGTGGACTCGCCTAATCAACGACACGCTTTCCAGCGAATTCCTAGCACTCGCCCACGCCCACGGAGAGTTCGGCCGAGAAGTCTTTAGGTTTGGCTGTAACCCCCAAAACAACCCCATCGTTGCGCTTCTTGGACTCAATAGCTTCCAGGTTACAGGCAGCAGAGCAGACCACACCCAAGAAGACCTCTCCAGCCTATTCACCCTTTCCGTGCGTAATAAATGGCTCGAAAGGATAACCCACAACGCTAAGAGCAGTAGCTTCGACAAGCTGCTCCCCGACGTGGAGACCCAAGCACTCCAATGGGTAGTCTCATCCGATTTCCAGGGAAAAGAGCCTCGCTGGGGCTGGCCTATCCAGCTCTGGTGCAAGGGTGAGCTTCGTCCCAAGCTGGAAGCCTACAAGTCCCTGGTACTTGAAGTCTCCCTAGCCGATGGGAGCAAGCTCACTACGCCCCTGCTCCTCCAATCGGAGAAGCCCACGGAATAGTGCGCCAACGGCCCTGGCCTGTGCACCGTATTGCCACTACCCCCGCGCCCACCTCCCGCCCCCGCGCATACCCATGTGGAATTTCCTACCTTTGCCACAGCATCGTAGGATGCGCTGCCCTACCAACCAACGCAATGCACGCAGCGCCAGTAGCTAATTACTCGAGATGGGCAATCTTCGTAAATGGCAAATTGAAGACTCCGCGGAGCTCTACAACATCCGTGGCTGGGGCATCGACTACTTCGGCATCAACGACGATGGCAACGTAGAGGTCACACCCCTCAAGGGCTGTAAGCCCGTAGTGATCAAGGATGTCATCGAGCAGCTCGCCCGCCAAGACGTGGGCCTCCCCCTCCTGCTACGCTTCCCCGACATCCTCGACAGCCGCATCGAAGAACTCAACGAATGCTTCCAGCGCGCTTCCAAAGAATACGACTACAAGGCTAAAAACTACATCATCTACCCCATTAAGGTCAACCAGATGCGCCCCGTGGTCGAGGAAATGGTACGCCACGGAAAACGCTTCAACTTCGGTCTCGAAGCCGGCAGCAAACCCGAGCTACACGCTGTCATCGCGCAGGCCATCGATGAAAATGCGCTCATCATCTGCAACGGATACAAAGACGCCAACTACATCGAGCTCGCCCTGCTGGCAAAAAAGATGGGCCGGCAGATCTTCATCGTTGTCGAGAAGCTCAGCGAACTCTTCCTCGTCGCAGACATTAGCGCTCGGCTACACGTCAAGCCATACATCGGCATTCGCATCAAGCTCGCCAGTAGCGGCAGCGGCAAATGGGAAGATAGCGGCGGCGACGAAAGCAAATTCGGCCTCACCACCAGCGAGCTGGTCGACGCCCTGAACTACCTACGGGAAAACAACCTCTCCGACTGCCTACGCCTACTCCACTTCCATATCGGAAGCCAAGTCACTAAGATCCGCTCCATCAAGGCCGCCATACAGGAGGCCTCACAGTTCTACGTCCAGGTGCGACATGAGGGCTTCGCCGTCGACTTCGTCGACATCGGCGGTGGCCTCGGCGTCGACTACGACGGCACGCGCTCCTCGCGCACGGGCAACAGCATGAACTACAGCATCCAGGAGTATGTCAACGATGCTGTCTGCGCCATTGTCGATGCCAGCGACAAAAACGAACTCCCACACCCCAACATCGTCACCGAGTCTGGGCGCGCCATCTGCGCGCACCACTCCGTGCTCGTCTTCAAGGCCATCGGGGCCACATGCCCACCTACGTGGAGCGACGACAACGAGCTACCCCCTGAGGCCAACGACCTACTCGTGGAAATGCACGGCATCTACAACGACATCAACGTCACCAACCTCCTAGAAAGCTGGCACGATGCCCAACAAGACCGCGAAGAAGCCCTGAGTACCTTCACCCTCGGCCACATGGACATCAACACCCGCGCCATGGTCGAAAAGCTCTTCTGGGCCATAGCGCGCAAGGTGGTCCAAATCGCCAGCACCCTCAAGCACGCGCCCGAAGAACTCCAAGACGTCCAAAGGCTCCTGAGCTTCCGATACTTCTGCAACTTCTCCCTCTTCCAGTCGCTCCCCGACTCCTGGGCCATCGACCAGGTCTTCCCTGTCATGCCCATCCACCGGCTCAAGGAAAAACCCGACTGCGAAGCCACCATCCAGGACATCACCTGCGACTCCGACGGGAAGATAGAGAACTTCGTCTCCCACTCCAATAGGGCCTACTGCCTCCCGGTACACGCGCTGCGCCCGGGCGAACCCTACTATATCGGCGTCTTCCTCGTGGGCGCCTACCAAGAGATCCTCGGCGATATGCACAACCTCTTTGGCGACACCAACGTGGTTCACATCACCGTCGACAAGGATAGCTACCACATCGACCAAGTGATCGATGGCGAAACCGTTGCCGAAGTCCTCGAGTACGTGCAGTACGAAAGCAAAAAGCTCGTCCGAACGGTGGAAAAATGGGTCGCAGCCTCTGAAAAAGACCAACTCATCACCCCAGAGGAAGGCCGCGAATTCCTCTCCAACTACCGCTCAGGACTCTACGGCTACACCTATCTAGAACTCTGATGCCAAGTGCTTCCAGTAGCTCACCTACAGGCCGCCCCAAGCAGCGAGCATACCACACCCTACCACCGATGCCCCGGCTACTCGCTGCGCGCTAACCCCACGGAGAGTCCTCATCCAACCAAAAGAACGCACACCCCCTGCTCCTAAGCAGGTGGGTGTGTTCTACGCTCATGGGGCTCAACACTGATAGGTCTGCAGCGCGGCTACCCTGGCTCGACTTCCACACCCACCAGCCCTCCCTACCCAACCAAGGCTACATCGCGGTACGCTCATTCTCCCGCGCGTTACCCAACAACACACCACCGCTAGGCCCCTTCTCCGTGGGGCTACACCCGTGGGCCTCGGCCGAACCTGGGGCCAAGCAATGGGCTGAAACAGAACTCCCCAGACTCCTCCAATCGCCCAACTGCCTAGCCCTAGGCGAAGTAGGCCTAGACAGGCTACAGGGAGCCTCCCTCCGAGAGCAGCAAGCTCTCCTTGAACTACAACTCCTTCTGGCAAAAAAACTCCAGCTTCCCATCGTGGTGCACTGCGTTCGCGCATGGAGCGAACTCCTGGCCTCCTTCCGGCGTATCGACCCACACACACCAAAGGCCATACACGGCTTCAGGGGCAGCAGCCAACTACTACACACATTGCTCGACCTAGGATGGTACATCTCCCCCCACGTGACCACACACGGCACCATCGCCCCTATAGCCGCCCAAATCCCCGCCGAACGGCTACTCCTAGAGACCGACAGCACTGCGCTCAACGCCCAATGCGTCATCGCCCCCGCCGCACAACTGCGAGCCGAGCCCATTGATGAACTAACCCACGCCGTGGACTCCAACATCAGAGCCTTCTACTCCGTAACCAATAGCTAAGCCCCCTGGGGGCAAACGGAGAAGACCGCAAAAATCACCCTGCAATGGCCATAGCAGACTGGGAAAAGCGCACCGCCCTACTCCTCACACCAGAGCAGCTCGACCGCCTCCACAAAGCCCACGTCCTACTCGTAGGCCTAGGCGGCGTCGGGGGCTATGCCCTCGAAATCCTCGCCCGAGCCGGCATAGGCCACCTGACCCTCGTCGACGGCGACATCATCGCCCCCACCAACATCAACCGGCAGCTCCTAGCCACCCACAGCTCCCTGGGCCAAAGCAAAGTCGTGCTGGCCACCCAGCGCATCCTCGACATCAACCCCACCGCCCAAGTAGAGGGCCACGACCTACTCCTCCACGATGAAGCCATGGACACCCTGCTAGCCACCCCCTACGACCTAGTGGTAGATGCCATCGACACCCTCACCCCTAAATGCCACCTCATCAAACTCACCACCGCGCACGGCTACCCCCTCGTGGGCTCCCTAGGCAGCGGCGCTCGACTCCGACCCGACACCATCCGCATTGCCCCACTGGCCCTCTCCTACAACGACCCCCTGGGCGTAGTGCTCCGTAAACGCCTACGCAAACTCTGCGGCACGCTACCCAACTACTGGGTCATCTTCAGCGAAGAACCCGCCGCACCCCACGCGGTGGTAGAAGAACTAGGCCCCTACAAGCGCAGCACCGTAGGCACCATCAGCTACCTACCTGCCCTCTTCGGCGCCATGCTCGGAGGCCTTGCCATCGAAATCCTACTAGGTCTACGCCCACCAACCCCTCCACTCACTCCGAAGCAATGAGCCACTACCCCCTGGCAGCAAAACACCCCATAGCCGCACCACTCCAAGGCTTCCTACTCATCAGGAAGCTGACGGAGCGTACCAAAAGCATACGTGCGGCGCGAACCGTCCGCTAGACGAAGTCGCAGTGCCCCATGTGGTGCCAACCCATCCACCGAAGCCAGAAAAGTACCCTGCCCATCACGATACCTATGCAGGCCCTCCCCATGCCAGAGGCGCAGCAGGTAGTCACGCTCCAGCCCCCGCGCCAGCCCCTCAAGGGAAATGCCCCGCGGATACGCAGCCAAAATAGCATTCCAATGCTCCACAATAGCAGTGGCCACCTGCTCACACGTAGGCACAGGCACACCTGGCCTGCAATCGGCCAACGTGGTGACCGGAAAAGCTAAATCGCCTGGCGGTAGCGGCCAATGCACAATGTTCAGCCCTACCCCGAGAATCGCCTGGTAGACCTGGGCTCCTCGCAGGCTCGTCTCTATGAGGATACCGCACGCCTTCCTGCCCCCCAGGAGGATGTCGTTGGGCCACTTGACCTGCGCCGGATAGCCCCACGCCCCCAGCATATCAGCTATGGCCAACGAAACCAGCTCCGAGAGCAGGAAAAGATGCACCGAAGGCAAACGCTCTGGCCGGTAGAGAAGCGAAGCCGAAAAATCACCCAACCGAGACAGCCACACATGCCCCCCCTGCCCACGCCCCTGAAGCTGTCGCTCAGCTATCACCCAAGTGGGCGCACTCAACTCCTCCTGGTGCGCAGCCACATAGGAATTGGTAGAGCCAGCACTCGGCAACTCCAACAAGCGGAACTCCCCAATGGAAAGCATACTCCGCGAAGGTAACCCTTTGCACGCACTGGCCACTAGCACCATAGGCAACTGGCAAAGCCCGCTCCCTGAGACTAAATCCCTACCTTCGCGTTCGCTATGCCAACCGCCCACAACGCTGCCACGCTCTACCCCGAGGATTTTGAGAGCCGCATCGGCTTCACGGCCATCCGCGCCTCCATCGCCAAGCTGGCCAACAGCAGCATGGGGGCCAAAGGAGTCATGGAGTCCCGCTTCTCCTGCGATGCCAACCTCCTAGCGCACACGCTCACTTGTCTCGATGAGTTCAAGCAGCTCCTCCTAGTCGACAGCAACTTCCCCACCGATGGCTACCGCAACCCACGTGAGGAGATCGCGCACCTAGGCAATCCACAGTTCTCCTTCTCCCTAGCGGGCCTCGCTGACCTCCACAAAATGCTCGAGGCCACCCTACGCATTCAAGACTTCATCGAGTCTCGACAGCAATACCCCACGCTCCGCGCCCTCGTACTGGCCCACCCTTCACCTCGCGCACTCTGCCTACGACTCCGCGCCGTGCTCTCCCCAGAGGGGGAAATGCTCGACAATGCCTCCCCGGCGCTTCAAGCCATCCGCAACGAGCTGAAAGCTCAGGACGGGCGCATTGAAGCACAGCTCAACTCTCTACTTACCCAAGGACAGCGCAACGGCAGCATCGCCCCCGATGCCCAGATCTCTGTCCGCAACGGCAAACGGCTCCTCCCCATCTTGGCGCAGCATAAGCGGGAGGTCCACGCGCTTCTCATCGACACCTCCGCCACGGGGCAAACCCTCTTCGTGCAGCCCTACGAGGTGCTGGCCATCGAAAATAACATACGCAGCCTACAAGCCCAAGAACTCGAAGAGATCAAGCGAATCCTCCTACAGGTCACAGAGGCCCTACGGCCCTCACAAGAAAACCTCCTAGCCTATGTAGACACCCTGGCCCAAATCGACACCCTCTACGCCAAGGCCAAGTTCGCCGCGCAAGTGGGCGGCGGCAAACCCATCCTCTGCCAAGAACCCCATCTCTACCTCAGGGAGGCTCAGCACCCGCAGCTCCTACTCAAGCTCAAAGCCCAGGGACGACAGCCCGTGCCCCTCTCCTTGGAACTCACGCAGGACCAACGGATCATGGTCATATCTGGCCCCAACGCCGGGGGAAAATCCCTGTGCCTCAAAACGGTCGCCACGGCCATCTACATGCTCCAATGTGGCTTCCTCCCGCTCGTAAAGGAAAATAGCGAGATGGGGCTCTTCCAGCACCTCTTCCTCAACATCGGCGACGAACAGTCCATTGAAAACGACCTCTCCACCTACAGCTCACACCTACAGGCCATGCGACTACTCGCAAAGCAGGCCAACGAAAACACCTTCTTCCTCATCGACGAACTCGGAAGCGGCACCGAACCCCTTGCCGGCGGCGCCATCGCGCAGGCCCTACTCGAAGCCATCATCCCCACAAAGGCCTTCGGCATTGTAACCACACACTACAGCAACATAAAAACTCTAGCTACTACACACCACGCACTCGTCAACGGCGCCATGCACTTCGACCAGCAAACCATGGCCCCTACCTACCAACTCGAAGTGGGCGCTCCGGGAAGCAGCTACGCCTTCGCCATGGCCAAGCGCATGGGCCTCCCCAACAGCATCGTCGACCGCGCCAGCCAAATCGCCGGCGAAGACTACATCGCCCTCGAAAAACAACTCCAACAGGCCGCACGTGACCGCCGATACTGGATGCACATGCGAGAAAAAATACGCCTAGAAAACAAACACAACGAAGCCCTAAAAAACAAGCTCGAACTGGCCAATAGCAACCTACAGGCCAAACAGCAGCAACTGCTCCTGCAAGCCCAGAAGGAAGCACAACGCATCATCGCCGAAAGCAACAAGGCCATTGAGGCCACCATCCGCACCATCAAAGAAAGCCAAGCCGACCGCGAATCCACCCGACAGGCTCGAGCAGCCCTGGAGGAGAAAAAACTCTCGCTCGAAAAAGCCCTCGCGCTCCAGGCTGCCCAACTCGGCCAATCCGCTAATCCAACCGAAGAACAAAATATCACCACGGGCTGCAAGGTAAAGCTCCGAGGAAGCGAAAGCGTTGGCGAGGTCATCACCCTCAACGGCAGCTCCGCCGTCATCGGCATCGGGCAAATGATGACCACCGTAAGCCTCGATAAGCTCGAACTGCTCTCAGAAAAACAATACCGCCGCGCGGCAAAACGACCCCAGATGCCCTCCGCCGCCCGATCCACCGCGCTCCGCAAACTCAACTTCCGCGCCGAAATAGACATCCGCGGATACAGGGGTGAACCTGCCATCTCTGCCGTCCAGCAGCTCATCGACAACGCATGCATGCTGGGCATGCACAAAGTGTGGGTCCTCCACGGACGCGGCAACGGCACGCTCCGACAACTCATCCACAACTACCTCAGATCCCTACCCTACGTCGACGCATTCCAAGACGCCCCGGAAGACCAGGGCGGCTCAGGCATCACCGTCATTACACTCAAGCACTAGCCATGGCCCACAACAACAACGTGGTGGCCCTAGGCCTCTCCGGCGGCGTCGACTCTAGCGTCGCCGCGTACCTGCTCAAGCAGCAGGGATACCAGGTTCTCGGCATCTTCATGCGAAATTGGCACGACTCCACCGGCCTCATTAGCTCCGGGTGCAGCTTTGAGCAGGACGTCGAATTCGCAGAAATGGTCGCCCGAAGACTTCAAATCAACTTCCAAGTTGTCGACCTGAGCGCGCAGTACCGCGAAAAAGTCGTCAACTACCTATTCGAGGAGTACGCCCGCGGACGCACGCCAAACCCCGACGTCCTCTGCAACCGCGAAATCAAATTCCAAGCCTTCTGGGAGCTGGCGCAGCAGCTCGGGGCTGACCACGTGGCCACCGGCCACTACTGCAGAATCGCCAATGCCTGCCCAAGCTCCACGCATGAACTTGCACTCCTGGCCGGCGTCGACAAGCAAAAAGACCAAAGCTACTTCCTCTGCCAAGTAAGCCAACTCCAGCTCCAGCACGCGCTCTTCCCCGTCGGGCACCTACTAAAAAGCCAAGTCCGTGCCCTCGCCCTAGAGCAGCACCTCCCCACCGCAGAGCGCAAAGACAGCTACGGCATCTGCTTCGTGGGCGAGGTCAATCTCCCTATCTTCCTCGCGCAGAAACTGGCCCCCAGGGTGGGCAACGTCATAGAAATACCACCAAACGCCACGCCTCCTAAAGCCACCTCGAGCCTACCTGACCTCGCGCGCCCCTACCCCCTCGCCCCCAGTATGGGCCACGTGATAGGACAACACCAAGGCGCGCAGTTCTACACCATCGGCCAACGCAAAGGACTCAAGATCGGGGGAAAGCCCCTACCCCTCTTCGTGGTAGGCCTCGACCCCGCCCTCAACATCGTCTACGTGGCGCAAGGCGCACAGCACCCCTACCTCTACCGACCCGCCGCACGGCTAATGCCCGAATCCATGCACTGGGTACGCCCCTCTCAGGCAATCCAAGACGGTCAGGAAACGCCCGTCTTGGCCCGACTCAGGCACCGCCAGCCTCTCCAAGAGGCCATCCTCTGCGCCTACCACCAACAGCACTACCTGCACTTCCTCACACCGCAACGAGGCATCACACCGGGGCAGTTCGCCGCCTGGTACCGCGGCGAAGAGCTCCTAGGCTCTGCCACCATCGCAGAATAGCACATAAAAGGGCTAGTTCTCCACGTAGCTCGCGCTAGCTCCTGCCTGCACTCCACCCCCTCTACCTTCCCCTAGCCCCCTGGCTCTGCGCAGCCTGCACACCCCCGTAGCCCTCGTCGATCCCGAAGCCACGACACCCTCTCGCTACGCCTCCCAACTCCTCCAGCCCACCCGCAGCAGCCCAATCCCCACCACGGCGACCCACGCAGTGGCACGTAACCTGCTCACGGTAGGCCTCTACACCCCACCACCCCACGGCGAGTCTCAGGCCCCCCCACGGGTACACCTGCTGTCGGAGTCACCAGGTGTACCGAGAAAAAACAGCGGGCGCACGCCGCCCCACGCAGCGCACGCCCGCACCATGGCTAGGCCAAAAACTATATGGCCTCTATCGTAAAGTCTACACGTCGGTTCTGCGCCCTACCCTTGGCCGTCTTATTCGACACCTTAGGCCTCTCGGGCCCGTAGCCCTTGGTCACAAACCGATCCCTAGAAATCCCCTGGTCGATCAGGTACTGCGCCACCGCGGCCGCACGACGACCCGACAGCCGAATATTCATCGCCTTTCCGCCCACATTATCCGTGTGACCTCCAATGAGCACCCGCACGTTGGGATACTCGTTGAAAAAGTCCACCAACGCATTGAGCGAACGGAAGGACTCCGGCTTCAGATTGCTCTTGCCCGTCTCAAAGTAGATGTTCTCGATATCCACCGACTGCCCAACCTCCAGCGGCGTAACGAAGAAATCCCGAGGTACCTTGGCGCGCGGCTTGGCATTCTTCAAATCCACCACCTCCAGACGATTGTAGAAGTTCTTAGCATTCGGCACCAAGTCGTAGTCCGACCCCGCCGGCAGCATCAAACGGTACGAAGCATTCTTGTCATTGTACTGGAAGTTGTTCGACTCATGGCGATTGACACGCATCGTCACGACTATCCCCGGCTCCAGCGGCTTGCCCGTCTTCGTATTGATCACCTTCCCATAGAGCGTCACCATATTAGGATTCAGCGGGGAGGCATAGACATTCTGCTCCAGCTCACCGTAGCTGTCGTACATGCTCAAATCCACCTCAACGGGCACTGGCTTATACTCATTGGCCTGCACGCTAAAGGTATACTTGCTACCGAAGGGAAGATTCACAGCGTAGGCCATGGTCTTCGGGTCAAGCTCCACCGAGTCCACCGTCTTGCCATCGATCAGGAGCTTCGGCCCCCACTTCCTTTCTATCGGGGCACTAGTATAGCTGTCGAGTATCACACCATACACCCGCACATAGGGCAGCGTGGTCATGGTGATATCCACCACCCTCTCCTGGTGCAGCTTTATGCCATGCACGTCCACCTGCACCGTATCCGAGGTGTAGTATGGCACCGCAGCCGAGAAAGCATACACCCCTCCAAGCGGCAGGCGTGCGGTGAATCTATTGCCATCCACCATCTTCACGGAGTCAGACTGCGCCCCGTTCACGTACACCTCAGGCTTGCTCTCGGACTTCAGCAACTTCCGCGTACGGCCATCTATCAGGCGACCCTTGATATCCACCCACGGACGCGTCTCCACCAGCATCGCCTGGTAGATGTCGGAGCGGCCGTGGCTCTTCCCCTCCACCTGCGCCAAATCCAACTGCTTCGACTCCTCATGGAGGCCCCCAAGACTATCGGCCACTGCACGGCGCACCTCTATCGACCCAGCCCTCACCGAGTCACCAGGATAGAGAACATCGCTCACTGACTCCGACTGCTCTACCGACCCCGTCTGCCCACTGGCCGCCGACTCCGCCTTGGCCCGCTCCTGGGCCGCCTGCTCGCCCCCCACTGCGCACAGCAGCGCATAGGTGGCATCGTGATTAGGCACAAAATAGGACGTCCACGAACCTATGTTCACCGTGTCAGAAAGCGACACCACCGTGTCCCAGCGCTTCAACGTGGAGTCCAACGGCACTGCATAGTAGAGCCGCACACGCGACGAACCACGCTTGCGACCGCTGAAGTAGAGCTTATTGCCACTCTGAGAATAATGGGGCGCCTCCACCGACGCAAACTCCTTGAACACTCCCCGCATACGCTTAGGCCGTGTGTAAACACCCTCACGCTTCTTCTCGGAAATGTAGAGCTTCAGATTACCTCCATTCCACATGCTCGAAAAAGTCATGAATAGGAAGCGCCCATCCGGGGTCAGGTACGCATTGGCATAGCGACCCTCATCCAGCGAGGAGTAGCCCGAAACCTTAAGCCGCCGCGGCGCGCTCCAGATCCCATCGTCCCCCAAGGTCACTAAAGAAAAACCATTGCGCAGCCACGTCTTCCCCTTCTTATCGAAACTACCCCCTATCAGAAACGTGCGGCCATCGCTCAGCACGGAGTAGAGCGCATTGTAGCGCGCGATGTTCACCGAATTGGGCAGCCGCACCGGCGCGCCCCACGTATCGTCAGACTGCCGTACACTCATGTAGATGTCCTGGCTATCCTCGCGCCCATAGCGATTGCTATCGCAGTTCACCCGCGAAAAAAACAGCGTATCGCCCCCTTTACTCAGCACCGGATTAACCTCTGGGCAGTCGCTATTGACTCGACCCTTTAGCAATTCTGGCGTGAAGGACTGGGCCAGGCCGGGGACCGCAGACCCCACACCCAACAGCCACACCACGCCCAATACCGCCGCCAACAACCTATACTGCGCTTTCATCGTCAGCTCCCTCACGATCTTCCTTGTACTCTTCATGCACTGCGCCTCCTACTCAAACGTTAGCTTGCTTGCTGGGTAATGCGTACCAAACGCTATATTCAACCCCACGCGCACATTGGTCGCCCGAAGCAGCTTAGGCGCTATGATACCCAAAAAGTTGTCGGTCACCACGTAGAACTGCAGCGGGCCCGGCTTAAGCACCAACGCCGCCCCAACGTTGACGGGCGAGTACTGGTTGTAGCTATACGACAACTGCGCCACCACCCAGTCAGCGTAGCCCTGCTGGAAGGTCAACGTGGCCGACGGATAAAACGACTTCAGGTAGGGATTGTATAGCCCCGAAAAGCTCGCCCCCACCTGCGTCTGCGGCAGAATATCGTAGGTCACCATGAAATGCATCTTCGGCGAAAGCCACGTGGCGTAGCGCGTCGCCTTGGCCAGCGTGTCCGCCGTCAGCCGCTTGGGGTCGATCGCCCGGATCTGGTTCTTGCTGAAACCCTTCCCCCGAATCAAATCCGGCACGCCCGTATAGAGTGGCTCCAACGGCACCTCCACCTTATTGTAGGTATAGGTCCGCAGCTGGTCATTCCAATCTATGAGCCCCAAGTCCGAGAAGGCCAACGAGAGCTCCAGCTCACGCCACACCTTGTAGCTTCCTCCAAGCGACAAGGCCACCCCGGGATTCTTCATGTTCGGCACCGCGGCCTGCTTGAGGTACTCCAAAGTGCCAAATTGCCCGGGCTCAAACTTGCCCTGCTCATCGCGCGGTAGGCACGACGTGTTGAACGCACCATCGGCCACCAAACGCATCGTATACATCGAAACGTTCTCGTTCTCCTGCAGCCCGCTCTGCTGGTAGGTGAACTGGTCAAACTTCGTCTGCGCGGAAGCCTGGCCCGTCAATAAGCTCACCCGCGCGCCGTAGGCATAGCGCTCCTTGACCTGCGAAAAACCAACGGTAAACTCGTAGTACGACTCCAGCCCCACGCCCAAGTGGCGCACCTGGTGCTCCTGGCCATCGGCGTAGGCCGCATTGCCCCTGTAGAGCACTTCAAAAAGCCCACGCGGGTAGCCAAGTGTCTGCGTGGTAGTAAGCCGACCGGCCAACCAAAAATACCAGTCGCGCCACTGCATACGGAAATGCAGTAAATCCACGCTCGCCTCGGAGTACTGCAGGGCCGACTCCCGCTTGCCCATCGCCGCCACTACCTTGCCCAGGTCGATATCGTACGCCCCGGCTACCGCCTTTCCATGGCGCACACGCGGCACCATCACATCCTTTAGCGCAAAGCCATTCTGGATTAAGCCCGCCTCCACCGAGGAAAGCACCGGCAACCCGATACTAAAACGATGCATGGGGCGCACTGCCGGGTTCTCCCACGTCGACTGGAATATCTGATCCACATACGGCAGCACCATCTGCGACTGCCCGTGCACCACTCCAGAGAGCAGACAAAACGCCGACAGCAGCAACAAGACCCCAATTCTCTTCTCTCTCATCTTCATGTTCTCTTTTGGATCTCCTAGCGATAGCTCACCTGCGGCTTGACCGACAGCGCCATATGCACCCACACATGGTCAGTCATCTTGAATGTCGCCCGCTCGTTGCTCTCAGTCATGAGCAAAAGATTAATCCGGATCATATCGGCCTTACGCAGAGCCTCGTACTGCTGCGCCTGGAGCTCTAGCTCCCGGAAGGTCGGAACACCCGTCTCGCTACCCTTGAGCTCAAACACGCTCTCCATCTTAAGACCAGCCAATATCGCCTTGACCTCATCTGAAGCATCGGCCGGCTCCGCATCCTTAAACTTCAGCTGCGTATAGCCTTTCGTATCGCTACCATACTCTATCGTACACCACCCCGTGGCGTTCTTCACGGAGTTCAACGTCTTGATGTAAAGCTTGGCCAAACTCTCCTTCACAAGCTCCACGCGCAGGTCGCCCTTGCGGTATAGATGATCTACCGAATCGGGCAGATTCTTGAAAAACTCCTTCGCTCCAATGTGTTGCACCATCAGCAGCGGGCGAACCTTCACATCACGCAAAGGCAGCTCCAGGAAGATCTGCAGGGTAAGCCCCAGGAACTCTTTGGGCGAATTCTCGTATTTCTCCTTCAGCTCGGGATCCCAAAGCTTTGTGAACTCACTTGTGAGCCGAAAAACGCAATCCAGCGCTGATATTTCAAAAAGCCCCTTTCTGAACAATTCTACTATATTCGAGTTGTTCCCGTGCAAGGCGAACTCCACGTAGCCGCCATCGGGGTCATACCTCAGATCGCTTTTATCCACAGGTTTCACATTCGATGCTGGCGCTCTATTATAATCGAAGACCTTATTTTCTGCTCCTTTTTTCTCTTTCCAATTCCCTAGGTGAGCAAGGTCCTTGACTGAATCTATGTCGTAATTATAGACCTTCCCCCTTAAAGACCCTATTTCAAAGTCCACATATTTGCGTACCTCTTCTTGTTCCTTGTGTTTGGGTAACCCCGACAGCCTACACACAAAGCGTACCCCCTGCGCATCCACCACGCCGTATGGCACATTATCGAAGAGCCCCACGGTAATGCCCCCCTTTGCCTCTTTCGATGGAATCTTAATCTCCGTACGAGAAGAAGGATCTGTGAATAGGCTATTGGCCACACGGACTCCCGCCACATCGTTGGCATGGTACTCCAGGATGATCGCCTGGTCATCCTTAGCACCGTAGCACCTAACATCACTCCTCTTGTTACCAAACAGGTCCGAGTACTGTACATTCTCGCTCACCAGCGGCACGGCCAGCTCGGGTTGCCACTCAGCTATGCCCACGTCCTGGATCTCGTCGTACGACTTCTTGCACCCCCACAGCAGCAACAATGCCCCCACCGACACGAGTACTGCCCAATACAATCTTCTCATGGCCTAGCTCCTACTATTAACTATTCATCGCCCGCTGTCGCCACGGTACTCGCTAGAGGAAGCGCGCACGCCGATCCTCTATCTTCGCCATCCGCTGCAGCGCATCGTACATGCTATATCTTATACGTGTTTGGAGTTCATTTTGTTGTCTGGCCCGGAGTTCCTGCTCGTCCTGAGGCCTCACGCTGACGCTCTCGGCCTGGATTAAGAACACCCCCATGTTGCCCGCCACAGGTGCCGTCCGCTGCCCCTGCTTGAGGGCCACCGTGGCCCCTATGGCGGCCGGCTCGAAGCCCTCGCGGCCAAAACTATAGCCCGCGTAGCTCACCTGCTCGGCCTCCCGCGCCGGCTCGCCAAGCTTACTGCCCACGGGCTGAATCCCGCTGACCCCACGGGCAGCCTCCGCCATCTGCGCCGAAAGCACCCCCTTCTTCTTCTCCTCCATCACCTTGGGCAGAATATCCCCCGCCACCGCGTCGAGCGTAGCATAGCCCCCATCGCTCGCATGCACCCGCACCAAAAAGGCCACCACGTACTGGTCGGGCAGCTCAAACACAGAACTCGTCTGCCCCGGCTTGGCCCCATAGGCCCAACGCACTACCTCGCGGGCCTCGTCTAGATTGTTGAGCCGCTTGGCCTCCTGGCGCACACCGCTGGCCAGCTGCTTATTCACGCCCCGAGCAGCCACCAGCGAGTCAAAATGCGCCTCGGCCTCCTTGACAAACGTCCCCTCGCCCGAGAACATGCGCCGCCACCAGCCCGGGCGCTCCGTGTGCGCCAGCGCGGCGAACGAACTCGCCTCGTTGAACACCGCCTGGTGCGTCTCGCTCCCGGCCTCATAGTTGCTCGCCAGAATGGCCAAATCCACATAGGTCGACTCGCCCCTATGGCCCTGCACCTCGATCACATGCACCCCGTAGTCGCTCTTCACCGTAACCAGCGCCCCCACCGGGTTGTTAAAACAGGCATCGTTGAAGGGCTTCACCATGGCGCCCTGCGCAAACCAATCCAGCGCGCCCCCGCGACTCTTCGAGCCCGGATCGTCAGAGTACTGCGCTGCCAAGGCCGCAAAATCGCCCCCGTGCCGTATCACATCCAGCAGGCTATCTGCCAGCCGCTGCGCCGTGTCCGGCGTATGGGTGCGATAGGAAATCAGGATGTGGCGCGCTTGGGCCGAGTCGGCCATCGTCTTCCGGCCTAGCAAACGGGCCACGTAGAGCCGCTCGGAGGTGCGCATGAGCGGCGAGGTGGCCCCAACTGCCGCAGTATCGAAAGCCCAAGCCGCCAGCTCCGCCGGCACCTGGGCCCGCGACTGCCAAGCCCCCGTGTAGGGCTGGTCGCCGTTCTGCGTGGCGTACGCCCCGGCATCGCTCGAGCGAGCAAACTCCGCCCGGTACTTCTCCAGCCACTCCTGCGCCCGATCCTTATCTAGCTGCGTAGGCTGCACCGGAAAGCTCACAAAGGCCACATCGCGCAGCTCCGGCTGCATAAACTCCTCCCGGTGCTGCTGGTAGTAGACCCGCAAGTCCTCATCGCTGACCTTGATCGTTGAATCCGGGACGGCCGCGTAGCTCCGCACCACGTAGGACGCATTGACCACCGGGGCCTCCAGGGCCGCCCGCTGCTGGGCCTCCAGGCTCGTCACCCACAGGCCCTTCGACACCACCGCGCTGTACTTCTGCATCAGGACATCCTTACCGATCTCCCGCTCCATCTCCAGCCAGTAGGCGCGCTGCGCCGGCGACACCCCCTCGTCCAAATGCTGGAGAAACTGCAGCATCATCTCCCGATTGAACGCCCCCGTGTTGGGGTCGGTGAAGGCCTGTTTGACCATCGGGTGCGGATCGTCCCCCAGAATATGCGAGGAGAGCTCCTCATCGCTCACAGTCACCCCCGCCGCCTCACACGTCGGCTCAAAGGCCAACGTGTGGATGTAATCCTGCCACACCTGCTCGCGGAGGTAATCCGTCATCTGGGCATCCATGGCCTGCCCACCGCCCATGGCTTGCTGCAGGCTCGTGCGATCCTCTACCCGCCGCATGTACTCCATGTAGTCCACCGAGGTCCCATTGATCCGCCCCACCTCCATCTGGCTCCGCGAAAAAAGCGAACGGCCTGAGGTCAGCATATCCGTCAGAATAAAGGCCAGCATCGCCAGCCCAATCGCAATCCCCACAAACACCGCCCACTTATTGCGCAAAACCTCCAATAGTACCATGATCTCTCTCGCTTTAAAATGGTGGGCTGGTCGCCCAGCCCATACCCTAGCTCTTGTCTCTATGCACTACTTCCTCTACAACGCCCTCGCCGGCCCTTACTGGTCTTCCCGGTGCCCGCGGGGCGAGGGCTGCTCACCCCGCGGGGGGCGCGGCAGCAAGGCCTTCCGCGACAGGCGGAGCTTGCCCGTCTTGCCGTCCACCTCGATCAGCTTCACCCGCACCTCATCGCCCACCTGGAAGTAGTCCTCCACCTTCTCCACGCGCTTCCAGTCGATCTCCGAAACGTGCAGCAAGCCATCCTTGCCCGGCAGGATCTCCACGAACGCCCCAAAGGGCACAATCGACTTGATCTTCCCCACATACACCTCGCCCTCCTCGGGCAGCGCCACGATCGCCCGCACACGCTGGCGCGCCATGTCCATCTCCTGCTTCGAGCTGCTGAAGATGCTCACATAGCCCCGCTCGTTCTTCTCCTCGATGTTGATCTGCGTGTTGGTCTCCCGCTGCAGCTCCTGGATCACCTTGCCCCCAGGGCCTATCACGGCCCCGATCATATCGCGGGGAATCACGATCGTCTCGCATCGCGGCGCAAACGCCTTGAGCTCGGGCCGCGGGGCGGGCAGCGTCTCCAGCATCTTGCCCAGGATGTGCGCCCGGCCCGCCTTGGCCTGCTGCAGCGCCTGGGCCAGCACCTCGTAGGGCAAACCGTCCACCTTGATATCCATCTGCGTGGCCGTGATCCCCTCGGAGGTACCCGTCACCTTGAAGTCCATGTCCCCCAGGTGATCCTCATCGCCCAGGATATCCGAGAGGACGGCGTAGCGATGGTTCTCCGTATCGGAGATAAGCCCCATGGCAATGCCCGAGACTGGGCGCGTCATCTGCACCCCGGCATCCATGAGAGCCAGCGTCCCCGCGCACACCGTGGCCATGCTCGATGAGCCATTCGACTCCAAGATGTCGCTCACTACCCGGATGGTATAGGGCTGTTCATCGCCCAGGGGCACCATGCTTTTCAGCGCGCGCTGCGCCAAGTTGCCATGGCCAATCTCCCGCCGACCCGGCGTGCGTAGCGGCTTGGCCTCCCCGGTGGCAAACGGGGGGAAATTGTAGTGCAGCATGAACTGATCGGTCCCCGAATTCAGCACCTCGTCCACCAGCTTCCCGTCCTGCTTGGTGCCCAAGGTCACCGTGGCCAAAGCCTGCGTCTCCCCGCGGGTGAAGATGGCCGAGCCGTGGGCCCTGGGCAGGTAGCTCACCTCGCACCAGATAGGCCGGATCTGCTCGGGGCTTCGCCCGTCGAGCCGCACGTGCTCGTCAAGAATCATCCGGCGCATGGCCTCCTTCTCCACCGCCCGGTAGTAGCGCGCCACCATCATCTTCAGCTCCGCCTGTCGCTCGGCGGGGATGGTGGCCCAGAGAGCCGCCTGCAGGTCGGCAAAGGCCTGCTCGCGCTGCTGCTTAGGCAGCCTCGACTTGGCGATGGCGTAGGCCTTCTCGTAGCAGAAGTCGTGCACCTGCTGGCGGATGGCCTCATCGTCGGTCTCGTGGCAATAGGTCCGCTTGACCACCCCCAGCGCCGCGGCCAGCTCCTCCTGCACCTTGCACTGCGGCTTGATGGCCTCGTGCGCCGCCTTGATGGCCTCGATCATCACCTCCTCGCTCACCTCTTTCATCTCCCCCTCCACCATGAGGATGTTGTCGTAGGTGGCCCCGACCATCAGATCCAGATCGGCCTGCGCCATCTGCTCGAAGCTGGGGTTGATGATGAAGGCCCCATCCACGCGCGCCACGCGCACCTCGGAGATGGGCCCATGGAAGGGCACATCGGAAACGCTCAGCGCCGCCGAGGCCGCCAGCCCAGCCAGCGAATCCGGCTGCACATCGCGCGAGGCCGAGATCAACGTCACGTTCACGAAGGTGTCCGCATGGTAGTTGTCGGGAAACAACGGCCGCAGCGCCCTATCGACCAACCGCGAGATCAGCACCTCGTAGTCTGACGCCCGCATCTCCCGACGGAAAAAGCTCCCCGGGATCTTCCCCGCCGCCGCGTACTTCTCGCGGTAGTCCACGCTCAGGGGCATGAAGTCCACATCTGCGCCCGCCTCACGGGCACTCACCACCGTGGCCAGCAGCATCGTGTCGCCCTGCCGCACCACCACCGCCCCATCGGCCTGCTTGGCCAGCCGGCCTGTCTCTATCGTTATCACCCGCCCATCGGGCAGCTCCACCTCTCGCTGCGTCCCTACCATCGCTTATTTCCTTCTTGCATTTCCATCCTCCTGACTGCGGGCGCCCACACGCCCCCCAGGGGTCCCAACCGCACGACGAACCGCACGCCAGGCCCCCCTTGCGCCCCTAGCGGAGCTCCAGTTCCTTCTTGATCGCACGGTAGCGCGCAATATCCACGCGCTCTAGATACTTGAGCAAGCGACGACGCTTACCCACCAGCTTCAGCAGCGAGAGCTGCGTCACATGGTCCTTTGGTTGCCCCTTCAGGTGCTCGGTCAAATGGTTGATACGGTAGGAAAAGAGCGCAATCTGAGACTCCGCAGACCCCGTGTCGCTCTTAGACTTCCCGTACTTGGCGAAAAGCTCTTGCTTCTGCTCTGGCGTTAAGTAGTTCATTCTCCTGCTTCTATTGCTTTTTGGGGGCCAATCCCCCTGTTGTACCGCCAACTCCGCGAAGGTAGAAATATTTCCACAGATCGCCCCAAGCCCATCGCGGCTGCGGCCACATGGTGGCTACCATGTCAAAGGGCACTCGCCCCCCAGGGCAGGAAGTGTTCCCCGCGCGCTTTGGAGCCCCACGCGCCGAGCACGACTTTTTGCGCCGCCCCCTGCGCCTTCCCGGCCATCCTGGTCAACGCCGCAGCCCCGAATAGAGCCAAACCAGAGCTCTTCTACGGCCTTTTCGCAGGCATAATTCTTGCTATGGCTATCGTGTCCTAGGCAGCATGCTGGCATAAGCGGCCGTCACCCACTGGCGCCCCGGCTTGCCCGAAGAACCTGGATAGACCAAAGGGGAAGTAGCCTACTGCGCAGGCAAGCGCTGCCCAACGCCGACATCTGTACACCCCCAGCGGCCCAAGGTACACGGGGACTGCTGGGGCACGTGGCCATAGGCCTCGCGACGCTGTTCCTCGTGCCGACCTTGAGTATCGGGCTGCGCACCGCGCCCCTGGCCCCGCGGCGCCATGGCGCCAGTGTCCGTATCACCTTCGCATATTGTTCGCATCCCCTTCGCTAATCTATCGAAAATATGCGGCGATGGTACGGCGTTGATACGGGGGGATAGAGGGGCAAGATTCCTTTTTCCCCACGGGAGGGTCCAGGATCACTGCTTCCTAGGGGCGCGCGCAGCTCAACGCTCCCCGGGCGTGGGCAGGGCTAGGCCCCGTAGGTCCAGGCCCTGTAGGTGGGCTATGGCCAAGCCATAGTTCGTCATGGGGATGCCCTGTTGGGCGGCCTCCTGCTGCCGGGCTAGCAGGAGCTTACGGTTAAACATGCAGGCCCCGCAGTGGATGATGAGGTCGTAGCCGGAGAGGTCGCGGGGGAAATCTCGCCCGTGCACATGGTCAATGGCCAGCTGGGGGCCAAAGCGGCTTCGGAGCAGGCGGGGGAGCTTGACGGTGCCGATGTCCTCGGTGGCGGGTGTGTGTGTACAGGCCTCAGCGATGAGTACTCGGCTATGCCCGGTGAGTCGATCGAGGGCCTTGGCCCCATCGGCCAGCTCGGGCAGCGAGCCCTTGTATGCGGCCATGAGGATGGAGAAGGAGGTGAGGGGAACCTCGGGGGGTAGCAGTTGGCGGACGCGCCGGAAAGCCTGGGAGTCGGTGATGACGAGCTGGGGTAGCGCGGCTAGCCTGGCGAGGGTCTGCGGCAAGGTGTCGGGCTGGGCGCACACGATGGTGCAGTGCTTGTCGAGCAGCTCGCGGAGGGTCTGCACCTGGGGGAGGATTAGGCGGCCTTTCGGCGCGGCTTGGTCCTGGGGCATGACCAGCAGCACGAGGTCGCCCGGGCGCACGAGGTTGCCCGTGATGGTGGGCGCGTCGAGATCTTTGCCCAGGGCCTCAGCTATGGCCGCGAGGAGGTTGCCCAAGTCGATGCCCGCTCGGGGTTCCACGGGGATAATGGGCGTATGCGGGTAGCGCTCGGCGAGGTGGGGGTCGTAGTCGTCGGGGGATTCCAGGACGTAGAGGATAAGGTCGGCCTCCTGGAGGGCGCGGGCGGTGACCTGCATGCGCAGGGCGCCCAAGTCGGAAGCATCGTCTATGCCGGGGGTGTCGATCAGGAGCACGGGGCCTAGGCCTATGAGCTCGGTGGCCTGGGCCAGCACGTCGGTCGTGGTGCCGGGGTGGGGAGAGACCAGCGCCCTGGGCTGGCGCAAGAGCAGGTTGAAGAGGGTGGACTTACCCGCGTTGACCTTACCGTAGAGCAGAATATGGGGGCGCTCCATGGGGCTAGAACCTGAAGTCGCGTTCTCCCTGGACAATGCGGTCCATCCAGGCGCGGGTACGAGCCTTCACTGCTTCGTTGGGGAGCAGGGCCAATTCGTAACGCATGGTTGCGAGGGCTTTTTGTCGGGTGCTATCGGAGGCGTAGTCCTGTATGTACTCTTGGAGGGTCAGGAGGGCGTTGGGGCTGCAGCAGTCGCTGATTTTTCCGCTTTTGCACAGGGCCATGAAGCGGTCGCCGGTGCGGCCTTGTCGGTAGCAGGCGGTGCAGAAGCTGGGGATGTGGCCGTTGTCGAGGAGCCAGGCGACCACTTGGTCGAGGGTGCGCTCGTCGTGGACTTCAAACTGGGCCGAGTTGCGGGCATCGGTGGTGTCGGCGTAGCCGCCCACGGTGGTTTTTGAGCCGCCGCTCACCTGCGATACCCCCACGTGGAGGGCCTTGGTGCGCACGCTGGCCTTTTCGCGTGTGGAGACGATGATGCCCGTGTAGGGCACGGCGACCCGGGCCGTGGCGATGAGGTGGAGGAAGACGTCGTCGGGCACGGCATTGGGGAAGTCGCCCAGGGAGATGCCGTCGGCGGGGCATATTCTGGGGACACTCAGGGTATGGGGGCCCACGCCATAGCAGGCCTCGAGGTGCTCGGCGTGCATGAGCAGGCCGATGAAGTCGTAGAGGTAGGTGTTGAGGCCGAAGAGGACGCCGAGGCCCACGTCGTCGATGCCGCCCTGCATGGCCCGGTCCATGGCCTCGGTGTGGTAGGCGTAATGGCTTTTAGGCCCGTTGGGGTGGAGGGCCTGGTAGTGGGCTTGGTGGTAGGTTTCCTGGAAGAGGATGTAGGTGCCGATGCCCGCCTGGTGCATGCGGGCGTAATTCTCCACGGTGGTGGCGGCCACATTGATGTTGACGCGCCGTATGGCGCCGTGGCGGTAGTGGGTGGAGTAGATGGTGTGGATGGCATCGAGGAGGTAGTCCATGGTGTTGTGGGTGGGGTCTTCGCCCATTTCGAGGGCTAGGCGCTTGTGGCCCATGGCTTGCAGGGCGGTGACTTCCTGTCGGATTTGCTCCTGGGAGAGCTGGTGGCGGGGAATAGTGCGGTTGGAGGCGTGGTAGGGGCAGTAGAGGCAGCCGTTGACGCAGTGGTTGGAGAGGTAGAGGGGGGCAAAGAGGACGATGCGCTTGCCGTAGAAGCGGAGCTTGATGTCGTTGGCTAGCTGCATGGTGGCCTGGCGGATATCGGGCTGGGAGGCCACGAGGAGTACGGCGGCCTCGCGGTGGTCGAGCCCCTTGGTCAGCTGGCCTTTGGCCAGGATGTCGCGCTGGAGGGGGATGTTGTTTGCGTTCTCTAGCGCATAGGCCATGGTTTGGCGTATTTCGGCATCGTCGATGAACTCCTGTGCTTTGGGAGAGGCAACGTTGTAGTGAGGCATACTATAGGGTTTAGAGGGTTTGCTGTAGGGCGGAATAATCGCCCCGGGCCCAGCAAATGGTGTAGTGGATGGAGCGCAATTGGGCTTCTAGGGCTTTGAGACCCTCGGCCGCTTCGGCCCCGGTGGAGGCCTTGTGGTTGTAGAGGGCATAGAGGCCTCGTTGCTTGGGGGGTGTGAGGTTGGGCATGACCACGTTGGCGCCCGCCTGGATAGCCCGCAGGCGCCCCTGGGGGTCGAGGGTGGCCACGGCGGTGGTGGCGGGGATGTTGGCGCGTGGGCACACTAGGCGGCAGAGCGCTATAAAGCGTAGCGTGAGGGCCAGGGGGCCTTGGGGCATGGCGCGGAAGGGGGTGGCGTGGTGGGGGATGAAGGGCCCCACGCCCACCATGTGGGGCTGGAATTGAGCTATAAAGTGCAAGTCGGCAGCTAGGTGCTCGAGGGTCTGGTGGGGCGAGCCCACCATGATGCCCGTGCCGACCTGGAAGCCTATGGCTTTTAGATTACGCAAGGCCTGTAGGCGGTGGTTTTGGTCCATCTGGGCGGGGTGGAGGAGTCGATAGTGGTGCGGGTCGATGGTTTCATGGCGGAGGAGGTAGCGGTTGGCCCCAGCCTGGAAGAGGTGCTGGTAGTCTGCGAACTCCATCTCGCCCAGGGAGAGGGTAAGGGCGCAATCGGGGAACTCATGGCGTAGCAGTAGGACCAAGGCCTCCAGCCTTGCGCCGCGCCAGTAGGGGTCTTCGCCCCCCTGTAGCACGAAGGTACGGAAGCCCAGGGCGTATCCGCGCCGACAGGTGTCCACGATCTCTTCTTGGTGTAGGCGGTAGCGCTGGAGGCCATGGTTGGCCTGTCGGAGGCCACAATAGTAGCAATTGTTGCGGCAGACGTTGCTGATCTCTATGAGGCCGCGGAGGTAGATATTTCGGCCGAAGACGGCCTGGGCGCAGGCAGCGGCTTGTCGCTCGATGGAAGTCCCAGGCTGGGAGAGCAGGCGACGGCACTCCTGGAGGTCAAGGGGGCGGCCGTCGTCGAGCCTATTGATTAAAGTTGGAATAGGTGAGGTCAATTTTCTCCATTTCAGCGTGGAGCTGCTTTCGTCCGGCCTCGATGTGGTTGTGGGCGCTTGGGCCGTTGACGCAGCCCCCTGGGCAGGCCATGACCTCGATGAATTGGGCATCGGCCTTGCCCCTTATGGCGTAGGCCTTGAGCTTGGCGATGGCCTTGCGGTCGAGGCAAGAGATGGCCTCGGTGGAGATGGCGTCTACCTTGTCTTTGGTGATTTCCTGGGTGCGCAGATAGGATTGTACGGCGTGCATGACCCCGCCGTTCTGGGCGAAGCCATGGGCCTCCCTGACGGAGGCCACGGCGGGCACGAAGGGCACCGTGTCGGCGAAGTTGATGGCTAGCCCCTCAAAGATAGAGGCCAGCTCCTCGAAGGTCAGTACGTAGTTGACGTTATTGTCGGCGCGGCGGGCCTCCCGGCGCTTGGCCACGCAGGGGCCTATGAAGACTATGCGGCCATTGGGGTAGAGGGCTCGGGCGCGCTCGGCGGTATAGTACATGGGGGAGTGGGAGTCGGAGACGTAGGCCTGGAGCTTGGGCATGTGCTTCCGGATGGCCTCGTAGAAGGAGGGGCAGCAGGAGGTGGTCATGAAGGACTGCCCGCCCTCGAGCTTCTCCACGAGCTCGTGCCCCTCGTGGGCCACGGTGTCCATGGCCCCCTGGGCCACCTCGATGATGTCGTGGAAGCCGATATTTTTCAGCGCACCGTAGACCCGGAAATGGTCGGTGGGGAACTGGGCCAACACGGCCGGGGCCACGATGGCGATGACTTGCTCGCCGCGGCGGATGGCGTTGAGGACGTCGAACACCTGGGATATCTCGAATACGGCGCCGAAGGGGCAGGCGTTGATGCAGGCGCCGCAGTAGATGCACTTGCTCTCGTCGATATGCTCGATGCCGCGGTCATCCTTGCTGATGGCCTTGACGGGGCACGACTCCTCGCAGGGTACTGGGATGTAGACGATGGCGTGGTAGGGGCAGGCGGCGTGGCAGCGCCCGCAGCTGATGCACTTGTCGTGGTCTATTTGGGATTTGCCGTCCTTGCCGAAGCTGATGCAGCCCTTGGGGCAGGCGGCGTAGCAGGCTTGGCTCACGCAGCCGCGGCAGAGGTTGCTGACCTCATAGTTGATCTGGACGCAGGCCGAGCAGGCCTCGTCGATGACGCACAGGAGGTTCTCCTTCACCTGCCCAAACGGGCGGGCTAGGGCGCGCTGGGCGTAGGCGGAGAGCGGGGTCAGCTCGTCGTCCTCATCGGCCATGTCGAAGCCCAGCAGGGGGAACATCTTGTACTTGAGCACCGCGCGCTCCTTATGGACGCAGCAACGCCCTCGGGGCTTACCATGGCGGGGGATACGCTCGATGGGGACGCGGTCGATACCCTCGACTAGCTTCCCCTGGTGCCACAGCTCCACCATGCGGGCCAAGAGCTGATGGCGCACGATCATCACATTGTTTGAGTATGCCATAGGGCCTCTACTCCCTGGATCTTAGGACTCAATTATACGTGGACAGGTCTTCGCAAGGTACGATTTTCCCTGCGGTTGATAAACAGTAGGCCGCTACCAGTAGGCCGTTTACTGCACTGCCATCGCGGGCGCAAGCTGGACTCTTGCCGTTGACGGCTGATTAGCGACGACTGTTTTTAGGGGCGCCGTTGGGGTGTCGGGCTGGGCTAGAGGGCGTCGAGGAGGGCTTTGACGAGCTGGGCTTGGGCCTGGCGGGAGTAGCGCTGGTAGGCAGAGGAGTGGACGTTGAGCTGGCGGGCCTGGTAAGCCTGCCAGGCATCGCGGAGGAAACGCTCTATGCCCTCGCGGTCGTTGTATTCAAACATGACGCCCGCGTTGGTTTGCTGGAGGAGCTGGGCGGCATCGCCTTCCCGGGTGCCAATGCCGAGGATGGGGCGCTGGGCCGCGAGGTATTCAAAGAGCTTTCCGGTGAGGATGCCCTTGGCGTTGGGTACTTGGTTGATGGTGAGCAGGAGGAGGGCAGCCTGGGTCACGACGGCGGGCAGCTGCTGGTGGGGAACAGGGGGCAAGAAGTGGACGAGGGGGGCAATGCCGGCCTCGGCTATCCTCTGGGCCACGATGGGCAGGGGGTGGGCGTAGATATCGATGGCGAAGTTATCGGGAGTGAGGGCTAGACGAGGCTTCAGGTTGGCCACGGCCTGCCAGAGCGCGGAGGGGGCGCGATCGGCGTTCATGTCGCCCATGTAGGTGATGGTGAATGGTCGCTGGTAATCCAGGGGGGGCAGGCCGGTGAAGTCTTCGGGGTCGTAGCCGTTGTAGACCACGCGCACTGGGCGGTGGTAGGCGTTCTGGTAATTCCGCTGCATCTGGGGGCTGACCACGAGGACCTCGTTGGGCAGGGTGACCGTTTGCTTCTCGAGTAGGGCGTGCTTTTTCCAGCTGCGCTTGGAGAAGGGGAGGTGATGCATGTAGTCGAGTTCGAGCCAGGGGTCGCGGAAATCGGCCACCCAGGGGATGTGGAGGCGCTGGTGGAGATTCCGTGCGATGAGGTGCATGGAGTGCGGGGGCCCGGTGGAGATGACGGCGTCGACGGGGTGTGCCTGGAGCCAGCGGGTCAGGTAGCGGGTGGAGGGGGCGATCCAGCCACAGCGGGCGTCGGGGATGAAGAGCTCGGCGCGGGCCTTAAGGGCTAGGCGCTTGAGGAGGCCTGGCCTATCGCCCGAAGCCACGGCCTGGGTACCCTGGTTGGGGGTGCGCCCAGCCAATCGCCTGAGGGCTCTGTAGGGCTCGAAGATCTTGCGCCTGAGTACCTCAACATCGGGGGGTACCTCGGGCACGAGCGACTCGTCGACAGCGAACCAATCGGGATTCCTGGGTGTGTAGACGGTGACCTTGACCCCCATGCGGACGAGGTACTTGGTCATTTTGAGCCATCGCTGGACACCGGGCCCCCCCGCGGGTGGCCAGTAGAAGGCTAGAAGGAGGATATGCATGGGGGCGTTGTGGACAGGGGGATGATTTTGCCCCTCGGTGGCGAGCCCTTGGGGCGATGCGTGCGGCTAGACTGGATAGACGTTGCTGCCATAGCGGGCCTGGGCAGCCTTTTCGAGCATTTCGCGGTGCTCGGGGTGGGCGATGGAGATGAGCAGTCGGGCTCTTTCCTGGAGGGTTTTCCCGTAGAGGTTAACGGCCCCGAACTCCGTGATGACCCAGTGGATGTGTGACCTTGTGGTCACCACGCCGGCGCCGAGCTTGAGGAGGGGGACGATTTTACTTTCGCCTTTTCTTGTTTCGGAGGGTAGGGCGATGATGGGCTTACCGCCCTTGGAGCGGGAGGCGCCGTAGACGAAGTCGATTTGTCCGCCCACGCCCGAGAAGATGGTGGTGCCGATGGAGTCGGCGCAGACCTGCCCTGTGAGGTCAACCTCGATGGCGGAGTTGATGGCGGTGACCTTTGGGTTCTGGGCTATGACGAAGGGGTCGTTGGTGTAGCGGACATCGCGGAGGGCGACCATTTGGTTGTGGTCGAGGAAGTCGTAGAGGCGCTGCGAGCCCATGACGAAGGTGGAGACGATTTTGCCGGGATCCATGACCTTTTTGACGCCGTTGATGACGCCTTTCTCGACGAGGTCGAGCACGCCATCGGCGAACATCTCGGTGTGGATGCCGAGGTTTTTATGGTTGACCAGCTGGGCCAGGACGGCGTTTGGGATGTTGCCAATGCCCATCTGGAGGGTGGCGCCATCATCGATGAGCGCGGCGCAATGCCGCCCGATCTCCCGCTCTGCGTCGCTAGGAGAGCCGAACTCCACGGGGCCCAGGGGGGTGTCGTCCTCCACGAAGTAGTCGATGTTGGACATGGGGATGACGCCGTCGCCGAGGGCGAAGGGGATGCTCTTGTTGACAACGGCCACCACGTGGCGTGCTTTCTCGATGGCGGCCAGGGTGGTGTCGACCGAGGGGCCCAGGGAGACATAGCCGAACCTATCGGGCGGGGTGACTTGGATCAGGGCCAGGTCGACTGGGAGGATGTTGTCGCGGTAGAGCTTCTGGGTTTCCGAGAGGAAGACGGGGATGACGTCCGCCTTGCCTGACTGGGTGCTTTTCCTGACGTTTTTCCCGACGAAGAAGGATTCGAGCCTGAAGTGGGCTTGATACTCGGGCTCGGCGTAGGGAGCCGCCCCCTCGGTGTGGATGTGGTGGATGTGGATGTCGTGGAGGTTGTTGTCCTTGGCAAAGCGGCACATGGCATCGATGAGGATTCTCGGTGCGCAGGCTACGCTGCTGATATGCACGTGGTCGCCCGAGCGTAGGCAGGAGACGGCCTGGTCGGCTGAGACGAACTTGATGTCCTTGTATTCCATTGGCGATGAGCAATTAGAGACCATCGATGGGGCGAAGTGCCGCGATGCGCAAGAAGCCCCTCCCCGGTGCGTTGCGCGCGAGGAGTCCGGGCGGTTCCCGGAGGGGCGATCAGCCTATGCTGAATATGGTATGGAGCTGGAGGAGGCTGAAGAGGTCCTTGACGGAGGGCTGGAGGTTGACCAGCTTGAGTTCCCACTTGTGCTCGCGGCAATTGCGCAGGAGCGAGAGCAGGGCCCCGACGCCGGACGAGTCGACATAGTCGAGGTTGCGCATATCGAGCAGCATCTTTCCCCCATTGCCCTGGACGAGCTTGGCGAACTCGGCCTTGACGTTGTTGGCCTGGCCCATATTGAGCTTGCTGCCAGGCTCAAAGCTCACGTGAAGCTCATTGCCCACCTTTTGTGACTGTAGCATGTGTAGTAAGGGTTATTGGTTATCGTGGTAGTGCTGTAGGTCGGCCAGGGCCTGGCGGAGACGGGGCAGGAGGGCTTTTGCGCGTGCGCGGCACTCGGCGGGGCGATCGCCCGCCTTGGCCTGCTGGACTAGCTGGCGGGTCTCTTCTTGCAACTTCAGCATGCCGAGGGCGGCCACGCTGCCCTTGAGCTTATGGGCCCTATCGGCCAGCTCGTCCATGGCTGGTTGCGGGGCCGCGGCGCACCACGCGGCGTACTCCTCCACCTGCTGGCCGAAGAGCTGAACCAAGTCGCCGATCAGCGCCTTATCGTCACCATACAGGCCTCGAATGGTGGCCTCATCTACCTCCGTGTAGCGCGACATGCCCTGACCTGTTTTCCTAATAAGACATACGCTCCAAACCCTTTGCAAGGTAGCAAATGTTTTGGAGTTTGAGGGGGTACGTAGGTGCCTCTTGGTAGTTAGAGGGTGTTGCATGGTTTGTAGAACGAGTGGAAATGCGCAAACTGCCAGTGGCCTAACGGCAGTTACCAGTAGGCAGCGGGCAGTGGGCAGTGGTTAGTGACCAGCAGGCAGTGGACAATGGAGAGTGGGCAGAAGTTGCTTTTTTTACTGACAACTGCCTACTGACCACTTGAGGGCGTTGCCGTGCAACGCCCTCAGTTAGAGCGCACAACGCGATGCGAAAGGGCTGGATATATTTCGCATAATTGTAGTATATTTATATAGGCCGAGCAGAGCAAGTTTTTCACCATAAAAAACAGGATGAATCATGAACAAGAGAGTATTTATAGCACTTGCGGCGATCATACTATCGTTTGTGCTTGCCGCATGCAACAAGCAAGAGGAAGCCCCTCCTGTAGAGGAGGCCACGGAAAGCGGTAAGGCGGTATCCCCTGAGCAGGCCGTGGCAAGCCCTACCCTTTACCGTACAGTCACGGCGGAGGCATACCAAGGCGCAACGCGGGAAGAGCGGTTGCTGTATGACCTCCTGGATGCCGCGGTCAACGCACTACGCGTAGTTGACTCGGAGAACGGCCACACTTGGGAGGCGGGTTTCGTGTTTTCGCCCGAAGGCGATGGCCTATTCGCCAACACGCTCATCATTGGCCCTGCGAGTGCTACTTCGTCGCCGCGCAGAAATGAGCCTGGGCCTCCTCCTGAAGACGAAAAGAAGGAAACATGCCGGGCATGCAACGAGATCAAGGGGGCAATCTGCGCAAAAAGGGTTGTAGAGAAGGCGAAGGCGCAAAAAGACAAGACACTCGCTGTGGAAGTAACCATAGACAAAGAGGGCTGCGTTGTGATGAAGTACTAGCGTGGTCGTGTGTAAGCAGAGCCCTGAGCGGCTGGGCGAGGGCGGGAGGTTTCCCGCCCTCTTTTTTTCGCATTGTGGCTAGCGGTTGCGCAGCATGGGTGCTGGGAGAGCTGCGACGTTGACCGATTTGGTTTCCTTGACGAAGAGGTTGCGGTCGGGGCCTAGGTCGAGGAGGCAGGAGAGTTCCTCGGCGTCGAGGTGGTGGAGGAGGTAATCGGTCAAGACGTCTTCTACTTGCTGCTGGAGAGCCCTGCGGAGGGGGCGAGCGCCGTACTTCTGGTCGTAGCTGAGCTCTAGGATTCTGGCCTTGGCGGCCGGCGTGAGGCGGAAGGAGAGTCGGCGTGAGGCAAGGCGCTGCTCGATGAAGGCGAGCTCGAGGTCGATAATTTTCTCCAGATCGTGGGGGGCGAGGGTGCGGAAGTGGATGATCTCATCGATGCGATTGAGGAACTCCGGGGCGAATTGCTGCTGGAGGGCCCTATCGATGACATGCTGTCGGTTGGCGTTGGACTGGTTGCGCTGGGCCGCGGTGGAATAGCCGACCCCTTCGCCGAACTCAGCCAGCTGCCGGCTGCCGACGTTGCTGGTCATGATGATGAGGGTGTTTTTGAAGTCGACCAGGCGACCTTGGCCATCGGTGAGGCGTCCGTCGTCGAGGAGCTGGAGCAGGGTGCTGTAGATGGCCGGTGCGGCCTTTTCGATTTCGTCGAGCAGCACCACGCTGTAGGGGCGTTTGAAGACCTGCTCGGTGAGCTGTCCGCCCTGCTCGTAGCCCACGTAGCCTGGGGAGGCGCCCAGGAGTCGGGAGACGGAGGCGGCCTCGGTGTACTCGCCCATGTCGAGGCGAATGAAGTTGTCCTGGGAGTCAAAGAGGAACTCGGCCAGGGCTTTGGCTAGGAGGGTTTTGCCGACGCCGGTGGGGCCTAGGAAGAGGAAGGCGCCGATAGGGCGCTTGGGGTCGCGGAGTCCGACTCGGCTTCTCTGGATGGCGCGAGTGACGACGTCAATGGCATTCTGCTGGCCGATGACGCGTTTTTGGAGATGCTGGGCCATGCCCAAGAGCCGGTCCTGTTCGTTCTTCCTCACGCGTTCGATGGGAATCCCGGACATGTCGGAGACCACCTGGGCTACCAGCTCCGCGTCGATAGGGAGGCGGATCTTGGCCTGGCGCTTGAGCCAGAGCTCTTGTTCCTTCTTGAATTCCCTCTGGAGCAGCTGGAGCTGCTTTTGGCTGGCGCCTCGGTTTTTTCTGTTTCCCACACTGGCGGGGTCAGACAATAGGTTTTCATCGCGCTGGATGAGCTGCTGGAGTACCTGCATGCGCAGGGTGGGCTTACGCAAGAAGAGGGCGGCGTGGGCACCGGTCTCATCGAGGACGTCGAGGGCACTATCGGGCAGTTGTCGGCTGGTGAGATAGCGGTACGCGAGGGAGATGCAGGCTTTGAGGGCGTCGTGGGAGTAGGTAACGTTGTGGAAGTCCTCGTAGCGGGCTTTGAGGGCGGAGATGATTTCAAGGGTTTCCGCCTTCGTAGCGCTGGGTAAGGAGATGCGCGCGAGGCGATTGGCCAGGCCGATACGCTCGTATACGTTCGTATTACTGCCGCCATCGCCCGCGGTGGCCAGCAGGCGCAGGGTGGGGCACTGGGCCAGCAGCCCCGCGAGGAGCTGGCCGGTTTCCGAGGCGCCCTGGGCGCCCGGCTGGCCCGCTACCTGGTCGAGGCCGTCGATGAAGAGGATCGAGCGCCCCTGGGCCGCCAGCTGCTTGCCCAGGCTATTCACCCGGGCCTCCAGCTCGCCGCGGTAGCGCGTGCCGCCCACCAGGGCCGTGGCGTCGAGCTCCACCAGGCGCAGCCCCAGCAGCGGCGCGGGCACCTGGCCCCGGGCCAGGGCCTGCGCCAGGCCGTGGATCAGGGCCCGCTTGCCCACCCCCGGCGCCCCCACCACCACCGCCCCATCGACACTGTGCTGCAGGCCACCGCGGCCAGTGAACCATTCGTAACCCACTCCGCGACAGCCCTCACCACGCTGCTCACCCAGGGAGTACTCCTGCACCCCCAATCTTGAAGAGTACGCAGCCCTATTCCCAGGCAGACCCCACGAGACCATTGTGGCCTCCACGGGCTGCAGCATACTTATAACAGGAGGGCACAACCCCTCAGCCTCGGGCCAGGTGACCGACACCCTCTACACGCCTGCCAGGACGTACGATTATACTGTTGCGCGAAGCCCCTACTACAAGCATGGAACCGGGTGCATTCTCTCCTCGGCCATAGCTGCCTACCTGGCCCTAGGACTTACACTAACCAACGCCTGCCAATGCGCCCAGGCGTACGTCGCCCAGTACATCAATTCCTCGCCCACCCGTCTGTGTATACACCGCTCCAAGTACTAGCGGTACAGCATCTCATACCCCCTATAAAAAGCGCTCTGCTACGCATGTAGCCCCCTGAGCTAGAAGCGTATCTAGAGGGAAATGCCCCCCAACCAGTGCCGTACCCTCTTCGTAGACAGTTCGGATTTCCCCACCGAAATCCGAACTGTCTACGAAGAGGGTACGAAGAAGATTATGACCGCGGATGCGAGAAGTATGGTATACCTTTGCGCAGAGAGTCGGTAAATGTTTGAACGGGTTGCAACGCCCGCTTCATGATGGGTCATACCCGAGTGGACGATTCGGATAGAGTTATCCAGTGCTTGATGGAGTAACCGTGGACGAAAACACTAAAAAGCGACTCATGCTCGTTTTCGGCACACGGCCCGAGGCCATTAAAATGTGCCCGGTAGCCTTAGAGTTGCAGCAGCATAGCGATAAGATCGATACCATAGTTGCGGTTACGGGCCAGCACCGTGAGATGCTCGATGCGGTGCTAAAAGCATTCGAAGTGCATCCCGATTACGATTTGGCCATTATGCGCCCGGGTCAGGATCTGTACGACATCACCTCACGGGTACTCCTTGGCTTGCGCGGGGTCTTTCAAGAGGTGCGCCCCGACGTAGTGCTGGTACATGGCGACACCACTACCTCCATGGCAGCAGCGCTGGCCGCCTTCTATAGCCAGATACCCGTAGGGCACGTTGAGGCTGGCCTACGCACAGGCAATATCTATAGCCCATGGCCCGAGGAGATGAATCGGCGCATTATTAGCAAAATTGCAAGGTACAACTTTGCCCCTACTCCCCGAAGCAGAGAGAACCTCCTGCAGGAAAACACCGCTGCCGAAAGTATCTGGGTGACCGGAAACACGGTGATAGATGCTCTCAACAGCGTTGAAAAGCGAATAACCAGTGACGAAACGCTACGCAAGCAGCTCGTAAAGCAGCTCCAGGACGCAGGCTACACCCCATCGAGCCGGCGCAAGGTGCTGATAACAGGCCATCGGCGTGAGAATTTTGGTGAAGGCTTTCTGAACATATGTAGGGCAATAAAGACACTCGCCAGCAGCTACGAAGCGGTTGACTTCATATACCCGGCACACCCCAATCCGAAGGTGCGTAGCGCTATAGATACCATCTTTTCGCCCGGGGATAAGGCCGCAAGCAATGTATATTTTATCGAGCCGTTGGACTATCTCCCCTTTGTTTACCTGATGTCCACATCGGATATCGTTCTGACAGATAGTGGGGGAATCCAGGAAGAAGCCCCCAGTTTTGGGAAGCCAGTGCTCGTGATGCGCGATACCACCGAGCGGCCAGAGGCCGTGGAAGCAGGTACCGTGAAACTGGTCGGCACCAGCTACGAGAAAATAGTACACGAAGTGTCTCGTCTGCTAGACGATAGGAGCGCCTACGAAATAATGGCCAAGGCCACGAATCCCTACGGCGACGGGCACGCCAGCGAACGCATTGCAGCCGCACTATTAAAAGATTTAGCCCTATGAGACTACTGGTAATAGCGCAGGCATATCCCACTCCAGAGGCCCCTGCAACGTTACGATACGTGCATACGCGCAACTTGTACTACGCGAGCCATGGCGTAGAGGTTGATGTGGTCAATTTCTCTGCCCTCGAGAATTATACGATAGACGGGATAGCAGTTTATACTGCCCATACGATTAAGAAGCAACTCAAGGCTGGACACTACGCATTGCTGGTGAGCCATGCGCCCAACGTGAGAAACCATTACCGGTTTATTCGTCGCTACGAGAAGCTCTTTCC
Organism: uncultured Bacteroidia bacterium; assembly: GCA_947252645.1. Lineage (GTDB taxonomy): Bacteria > Bacteroidota > Bacteroidia > Bacteroidales > CAJPTX01 > Bacteroides_D. The sequence goes on along the minus strand of CAMXWF010000001.1, from coordinate 105,807 downwards.
AGGCATACTATTCTTTTTCCATGGGCACGAGGTGCTACCAATCAATAAGGTTTACCCAGCACCCTATCCCTATGTACAAAAACAAAGAACATTACGCTATTATCTACAAAACAGCTATGACACAATCAAATTGTGGGTGTGGCGACGCTATTTTAATCGAAAAATTCACAAAATACATTTGATTTTTGTCAGCAAGTCCCTGATGGGTGAGTTTACGCACTGGGTCAGGCCGAAGAATGCCCTACTACGAGAGAGAGCGTACGTAATTTATAATTCCGTTGGAGAAGCGTTTGAACAATTGAATTGGCAGTCGGGCGCAGATAAAAAGTACGATTTTGTTACTATTCGTTCCTTTTTGGATGGAGCAAGTTATTCTGTTGATATAGTGAACAATTTGGCCTGGAAACATCCGGAGTTCAAGTTTTTATTGTACGGTAAAGGAACCTTCTTTGACCATTACGAGAAGGCTCCAAATCTGGAATGGCGTGCCGAGCAGTTGGATCATGAGCATATAGTCAACGTGCTGAATACATGTCGTTGCGCATTGATGCCAACACGTAGAGATACGCAGGGAGTCATGTCATGCGAGATGGCCACGTTCGGAATGCCATTGATCACGTCAGATATACCGGTATGTCACGAAATATTCGATAGCTTTGACAACGTGGCATTCATTGACAACACGACCATCGATAAGGTAGACCTGAAAGCTATTCTTGACGGGCTAGAAGGTCGACAACCTGTGCCCAAGAATAGAAAGTACTCCTATAGCAATGTGTGTGGGCAAGAGCTAGAGATTATAAAAGGTATAATCGATGAGCAATCAGGCTGCTAGGGTTGCCAGTATTGCCGGCAATAGGATTTTAGGTCTGCCAGTAGAAGCTTTCCTCTTTTTGCTAGTCATGCAAATGCTCTATGCGCCCCTACTAGGGTCGTGGGGGGCCATAGGTATTGCGAGTTGCGTAATCATTCTATTGGCAGGCATTATATCATTGCTCGCCAAGCCGGTAAAAAATAGATATCTACTCGCGTTACTACTAAATTACCACGGTATACCTTGCTATAAGGATGATCGGGATGGAATTTTCCAATGCGATATACCTTTTTACGCAACAGGTAGTATTGCTAGCATTTGCCCTGGCGCTTTGCGAGCAGAATCTGAACGAGGCGACTATAGAGAGGCTCCGATTAGCTTTGAGCCGACTCTTTGTGGTCTATTTTGTACTGGTTGGCGTTCTATTTCTTACCGTTGGAGAAGACTTTATTATGAGTAGACTGGAGGGTACCATACTAAACGTACTATTTCCATTGTCATACTTTTTCCTTTCGCGTAGGCGGCATATACTCGTATGGTCTATCTTGCTTGGAGTAGCATTCTTATTGATAGGCGAAAGGACCTCTGCGGTACTTCTATTTGTGCTACCCATTCTATATAAAGTACTATACAAAATACGCAATAAACGAAATCTGTTAATGGCCGTATTTATAGCATCCTGTGCCTTGGTGCTTATTCTACCAGTGGGATATACGCTACTATCCTATACTAGTGTAGGAAAGCAAATTAATGCCTATACAGTCACTCACGCTAAAGAAAATTTGTTCTCAGGTCGGCAGCTATTATGGCATACAATATTTGAGAAGAATACCCATATGCTTCTGGGTGAGGGTGTCGGAAATACGGTTATGCAAGATGAGGGGATTACAAAGTCCCCGCACAATATATACATGTTTTTGTACTTGCAGGGGGGCCTGATCAATGTCTTTCTACTCTTACTATGGCTGGGTGGAATATGGAAAACTGATATCGACAAAAGTCTAACGCATCGCCACGTCCTGCATTTATCGTACATTATTCTGTCGATGCTTTTTACGAGCTTTACCCTAACGCTCCTAACCAATAATAGCGTCACCGCAGTATTTCTTTGGATACTCATATGTTTTTCTTCAATGTCAATGGGTGAACGTGAAAAGATCCAGGTTATACCCAATACGTGTGAAGGCGGTGATAAAGGCCTTTAGAGGTCAGAGCGTTAGGCAGGATCAACATTTTACAATTGCTTAATTGATGTACAATTCCTATATTAACGAGAAGTATGGCATTAGATAGTAGTACAAAAAGAAGAAATGCCGGAAGGGCGTTTATTGATAAATTGCTTGCCCCACTTGCAGACAAAGGAAGAGTACGATTGATACTCCTCCTATTGCTGAATTTGATTTCCAATAGCGCGTTCTTCATTTACGAAATTGGATTCAATCATCATTACAAGAATCCATTCGCTATTCTGCTTGCCACCATTATTCTCTCATGTACACTCGCGTATATTGAAACTGCCATAGCGTATTGCTTGCAACGATACCGGGAGTTCCAGCGCATCTATATGGGTGTAGTTATTGCCATCTACAATCTGTTGATCGTTGTAGACTATTTTTGCCTCTATAGCTTTCAGTCCGTATTCACGCAAAACTTTCTGGATATTGTTCGAGCAACGTCAGTATCGGAATCCACGCAATTTTTAGTGACCTACTTGAATGCCTGGGTGATTATCGCAATCGTTTCAGGTATAGCAATACTAAATTGGCTTTTAGTACTACTATCTAGATGGATTGCACGAATCCATCCGCTTCAAAATGTAATTTCTATCTTAGGCGTAATAGGTCTATGCTATTGGATATATATGGTTATCGGTGTTGTCCTGTATCGTAAGATAACATATATCCCCGAGAGCACGTCACCCTCCCGCTTTGCGTACTACTTCCTCACCTCAAAGAATCGTAGTAAACAGATACGTGAGCTTCGAGAGGCTTGTAAAAACCTTAGTACATCGAATTGCTTTGCAGATAGGCCGAATGTTGTAGTGGTCATTGGCGAATCAGCCTCTGTATATCATACCCATCTATATGGGTACGAAAAGGCCACAACGCCAAGGATGAGTAATCTGGCGTCCAAAGGAGAGTTGTTAGCTTTTGACAATGTGGTTTCTGTAGAAGATAATACGCTTAGGGTGATGAAAAGCGTATTTTCACCCGACTCAATGGGAACGGCGTTTTCTAGCACCCCGCTCTTCCCAGCGATATTCAAAAGCTGTGGCTATACCACTCATTGCTACGAGAATGAGTTTTTTGTAGGTGGCTACTTTTTCCTATCCGATACTGAGCTCTCCGGGCTACTTTTCGACTATCGCAACACACAGGGCTACCAATACGACGGCGACCTAGTAAGCACTATTCGTGCCGACAGCATCGGGGGGCTGTACATAGTGCATCTATGGGGCCAGCACTACCTATATGACGAGCGCTATCCGGCAGAATGGGACATCTTTAAAGCCGAGCAGTACGACGAGAAGCGCTGGAATCTGCGCCAAAGGCAAATCATAGCGCACTACGACAATGCTACTCTCTACAATGATTACGTACTGGAGCAAATAATCGATAAGTTTCGATCCACTAATTGCGTACTCATTTACTTTTCGGATCATGGTCAAGAGGTTTTCGAGCTACGGGATTTCAATGGTCACGGCACTGCACCGCAATCGCCCGATTTACGCTATCAGATTCGTGTGCCAATGTTTATATGGATGTCTGATGAGTACAGAAAAGCACATCCGGATATCTATGATCAAGCTGTAGCCAATCGGCAAATACCCATTACAACGGACGATATATCCCACACGATACTGGGCTTTGCGGGTATTGAAACGCCTTGGTACAATCCGAAGCGCGATTTCCTACACCCCGATTACGATAAGACTAAAAGGCGAATTGTACTCCATTCCATAGACTACGACTCGCATATTGGCAACTGAGGTCGTTTAACCATTTACTGTTCTCGAGGTGATGTCTGCATATAGAGTGTTAGAAAACATGATTGCTTGAGTCAATGAAGAATCATTTATGTGGCAAATAAAGACCGTTACACGTACCATTGTCTAAAACCACCATATATCCAGCTATTTATTGGTATCTTTTTATTGTAAAGCTAGATATTTTTATTGTCGCCATGAGCCAGATTAAACAGACCAAAGCCCCCCTCCTTCGCGGATATCGCTGCTGTCGATAAGCGGAACAAGATGCGGCATCACTTTTGAGTCAAATCAATCAGCTGGTCGATTGGCGCCCCATCTCCAGCCTGCTCAATAAGCGTTGCCTTAAGCAGGCAACCACACCAAAGGGAACGCCTAGCTATCCCCCGCTCCTGCTCTTCAAAATACTACTCCTGGAGACCTGGTATGCGCTTTCCGACCGAGAGGTCAAGGAGCGCATCAACGACTCCATATCGTGGAGCGACTTCCTAAAGCTAGACCTCACAAACGCGTCTCCAGACCACAGTACGATAAGCCGTTTTCGACTTGATCTGGTTGATAAAGGGCTTATGGAGAGACTCTTCAAGCTCTTCAATACGCAACTGCAGCAGCACGGCATTATGGCGATCAAAGAGGGCGCCATCGTGGATGCCAGCATCGTGGACAGCCCGAATAGGCCCTCCGGAGGGCGTCAAATAGCCATCGCCGACGACCGAGAGGATACGCGCACCGATGAAGAAAAGGCGACTGATGAGACATGCCAGCAGAAGGTGGTCTCGACCAAACCAGGGGTAAACTACGAGGCTCGTTGGGGCAAGAAGGGCCAAGCGTATCGCTACGGCTACAAGTAGCAAACCTTGACCGATTCCCAAGGACTCGTGCGAGAGGTCATATCGACCACGGCCAACGTATCAGACACGACCCAAATCGCCCCGCTCGCTAAAAAGGCGCGACTCCCGGAAGGAACGCTGATTCTAGCCGACAAGGGCTATACCTCCCAAAAGAATCGCGCCGCTTTGAAGGCGCTCAAACTAGAGGATGGTATTATGCGCAAGGCTACACGAGGTAAGCCCCTTACGGCGAGCCAAAAATACTTGAACAGACTAATCAGCGCCATGAGATGGGTTATTGAACGCACCTTTGGTAGCATCATTCGCTGGTTCCATGGCGGGCGATGTCGTTGCCGGGGCCTTCGTAAGGCCCACTATCAGGATCTTATCGAATCGCTGGCGTACAATCTCAAACGTGCGCCCCAGCTGATTATTGCGCAAGGCTAAAAGAGTCCCCTCTAGGCGGTCAGATTGACCGCCTAGAGGGGGTAAAAAGGAGCATAGTGGCGGTCTGACTGCACCCAAAAAACACCCATTTTCATGTTTAAGCCCTCGATCTGGTCGCTCTAGGCTAGCGCGAGTTTTTTTTGCAACAGTCTCCTTCTACATGTGCCAATTCGCCAGTGCTTATCCGCTGGAGGTGCTGAAAAAATGGACAGAGTAGATAGCTTGCTCAAAACTCCTACGGTAGAGAATGTTTTGAGCCTGACAAACGCACTCAATCAAATTGTGCAACAACCTGTTGCACTAATTCAAGCCACAGATAATCAGACGAATACAATTACGCAACAACCTGTTGCACAATTGGGGAAAGTCTCTGAAACACTATCAGCTATCTACCACAGCGACATCTGTCAGATAGAGGAAATCTTCAAGCATTCAGCCATTGTTCGCACCAACTTGGCAAGCCATATAATTCTGCTTAATAGCAAGCTGCCTTTGGGTGAGCGTACTGGTACATTACGCAAGCAGTAGCTAATGGATGGAGTCGCAATGTTCTGCAAATGCAGATTGAGACCAACCTTTTTGCTCGACAGATTACCGCAAAGAAAGTGAGCAACTTCTCTGTGCGATTACCCTAACCGCAAAGCGAACTTGCTAACTATTTGATGAAAGACCCTTATATCTTTGATATGATGGGGCAAACGGACAAGATGGCTGAAAAGGACATCGAACAGCAATTGGTTTCACACATTACAAAGTATCTGCTTGAAATGGACAGTGGTTTTGCGTTTGTGGCACAGCAGAAGCATTTTGAAGTAGACGATTCTGATTTCTATGCCGACCTCATTCTTTATAACATTCAGTTGCACGCATACGTAGTTATCGAACTCAAAGCGAAACCGTTCAAGCCCGAATATATAGGGCAACTGAACTTCTACATCAATGTAGTGGAGGATACTCTCCGTGGCGAACACGACAACAAAACCATCGGCTTGCTTCTCTGCAATGGTGGCGACAAGGTCGTGGCGCAATATGCTCTCTCTGGCTACGACCAGCCAATCGGTGTGAGCGACTATCAACTAACGAAGACTATCCCTGAAAATCTGAAATCAGCGTTGCCTGCTGTGGAGGAGGTGGAGGAAGAACTAGCAAAATTGTAGAGCAAGTAGATCAAGCCATTTTGCATTATGAAAAACCAAATCAAAGCACTATTATCCAAATTATCAGACTTGCATGAAGCAGAGCAAAAGAGAATAAAACAAGAAGAAGAGGAGGGGAAAAACTTTAATATTATTTCTGCTCTGCAACTTTGCTCGGATGAAGTACGCTTACATTCACGCTTACTCGCTGTGCTTCTCAATCCTAAGGCAAAGCATGGTTTAGGCGATAAGTTTCTCAAATCCTTCCTCCTTGCTGTAGGTCTACCACAAGACTATATTTTGTACTGTAAAGAACCCATGGTGGAACGCAGTGTCGGAGAAGTAACAGATACAATAGGCGGACGTATTGACATTATTCTTGAAGATAGTAACCAAAAGCATGCCGTTATCATTGAGAATAAAATCTATGCAAATGACCAGCCTAATCAATTACTTCGATATCATAACTATGGCAAAGAGCAGTTTGGGGAACATAATTTCATGTTGATATATCTTACCTTAGATGGCTGTGAACCTTCAGACTATTCATTGGGAAGAGAAAAGTTTGAACTCATCAAAGTCTCCTATGCGCGAGACATCCTCAAACTATTAGAAGATTTGGCTCAGTCCATTCCTCCCAAGCCTGTTCGTAGCACTATCGAAGATTATATCAAGATTATTAAGCAACTCACATACCAAGACGTGGAAACAGAATACAAAAACAATCTAATTAAAGAGGCTGCTGATGACATTGAGGGTGCTTCAGAACTGCTCAGCCTAGCCAAAGAGATAGGAGATACATTGGTTAACAACCATATTATTAAGCCCTTAACGAAAATTGGCTTTGAGCAGCATCATGACGACAATGGTGCTTTGTGGAAAGATTTAGACGAGTCAAATGTGATTGTCATTAAGACTGATGACAAAACATATTGGAAGAATGTTTGGATTGGTATCACGTCAAAAGCCCCAATACCACATCAAACGAAATTAGATTGTTTTACAGATGAGCCTACCCAAAGTTATCCTTATGGTTGGAGTTGGATTTCTGATGACGGAAACAACAACTGGAATAACCCAGTCGAATATCCTGCAATAAAAAAGGGTGTAGTACTTGAGTGGATAGAGAAAAAGGTTGCCGAAATAGAAACTTATTTTAATGTAAGGTCCTGCAAGCAACAATAACTTGCAGGAGTACTCTATTCGTTATTTCTCCAAATGCATCTTCAATTCTCCTTGCTCCTGTTTGATACGCTTCTGCTCCAATAACAACTCAGTTTGCCTCTGCAGAGCTTGCTCGTAATCAACTACCTTTTGTTGCATCAGCTGAATCGCTTTGGGTTGCGATGCGTGACAAAAATGCTGTCGAGATGGGCTAAGTCTTTACCTGTAGCTTCGCCTTGCATACGCAGGTAGCGGTAGCGGAGGTTGTAATCGGAGGCGGTTTGCAGTTGGTTGGCTCCCATGGCAAAGAACCAACAGCTGACCATGACCAGTCTGCAAACTAATAGGAGTAGCATGTGCTCGGCTAATTGCACACTGGCAAAGAGCGAGTAGTTTTTGTCCTCTATGGGCTTTTGTCGCTCACGGATGAGTTGTTGCAAGGCGTCAAACTTTGGGTCAAGTTTCTTGCTCGACTGCGAGAGTGTCTCCAAAACAAAAAGTTGATGCTCTTTGATTTTGGCTTGTGTCTCTTTGGAGAGATGGATCTGCACGGTCTCTTGTGTCGTGGTACGCTCTGTGCTTGTGCAAGTCGGCTGCTCTGCAAGCGTGGCGCGCAGTTCTGCTTGTGTCTTGCTGATGGCTTTACATTCTTGTGAGACTGTTGCACGTACAATTGGCTCAAACTATTGTATATCTAGCTGATTATTGGTATCTTTGTATTGTAAAGCTAGATATTTTTATTGTCGCGATGAGCCAGATTAAACAGACCAAAGTCCCTCCTTCGCGGATATCGCTGTTGTCGATAAGCGGAACAAGATGCGGCATCACTTTTGAGTCAAATCAATCAGCTGGTCGATTGGCGCCCCATCTCCAGCCTGCTCAATAAGCGTTGCCTTAAGCAGGCAACCACACCAAAGGGAACGCCTAGCTATCCCCCGCTCCTGCTCTTCAAAATACTACTCCTGGAGACCTGGTATGCGCTTTCCGACCGAGAGGTCAAGGAGCGCATCAACGACTCCATATCGTGGAGCGACTTCCTAAAGCTAGACCTCACAAATGCGTCTCCAGACCACAGTACGATATGCCGTTTTCGTCTAGAGCTGGTTGATAAAGGGCTTATGGAGAGATGATGATTTTCGCCAACAAGGGCTATACCTCCAAGCAGAATCGCGCCGCTTTGAAGGCGCTCAAACTGGAGGATGGTACTATGCGCAAGGCTACACGAGGTAAGCCCCTCGCAGCGAGCCAAAAATACTTGAACAGCCTAATCAGCGCCACGAGATGGGTTATTGAACGCACCTTTGGTAGCATCATTCGCCGGTTCCATGGGGGGACGATGTCGCTACCAGGGCCTTCGTAAGGCCCACTATCAGGATCTTATCGAATCGTTGACGTACAAACTCAAACGTGCGCCCCAGCTGATTATTGCGCAAGGCTGAAAGATCCCCCTCTAGGCGATCAAATAGACCACCTGAGGGGGGTAAAATGGAGCATAGTGGCGGTCTGACTTCACCAAAAAAAGTACCCATTCTTATGGTTATGCCCTCAATCGGGTCGCGCTAGCCTAGCGCGAGGGCTTTTGCAACAGCTTCGAGAGAGCATGTATATGCGCTTCCTTTATCAACAACCATTTTGACCAACGCATATTAAAAAAGCGGGGAGGCTCAAGCCTCCCCGAAATAGATTCTCTAGTCAGTACTCCTACTGCTGCTTGACAACGCGAAGCTGTTTCACTGCACCCTCGAGGTCAATCAGACGGAGGATGTAGATGCCAGACTTCCAGCTATCAGCCTGGAAAATGGCCTCACTGGCGCCATCATGCGTATGGTTGAGTACCAGCACGCCATCCACCGTGAACACCCGGATAGTCCGTAGCGACTCAACACCCGTCAGGTGGAGCGTCTCTACAAACGGATTAGGTGCTACTACAACATTGGCCAGCAATACGCTCTCCACTGCTGTTATCGGCGGTTCAGGAGTCTTAAGAACCACGTTCACAGTCTTGTCGCCATCGGTGAGGTCAACGCTGCCCTTGGCATCGTTGTAGCCCTTCTTAGTGACAACATAGTCGTGCGCCTTGCGGTCAAGCTCTGCAATGGCTGCCTTACCGGTAGCGTCTGTAGTGGCCTTGTTGCCAGCGATGGTCACTGTAGCGCCCTCGAGAGGCTTGCCACCGGCGGTCACTGTAAAGGTTGCCGTGGCGGTCTTTTGGAGCGTTACAGCAACATCCTTATTGCCTGTCCTCAAGTCAACTGTACCAGTGGCATCTGTATAGCCATCCTTCGTGACAGAGTAGCTATAGTTATCCGTGGGTAGCGTGAGCGCTGCCTTGCCTGTAGCATCTGTAGTGGCTGTCTTACCTTCGATGGTCACTGTAGCGCCCTGTAGAGGCTTGCCATCAGCGGTCACCGCGAAGGTAGCGGTGGCAGTCTTTCTTTCGAGTTCTACTGCAACATCCTTATTGCCTATCCTCAAGTCAACTGTACCAGTGGCATCTGTATAGCCATCCTTCGTGACAGAGTAGCTATAGTTATCCGTCGGTAGCGTGAGCGCTGCCTTGCCTGTAGCGTCTGTAGTGGCTGTCTTACCTTCGATGGTCACTGTAGCGCCCTCGAGAGACTTGCCACCGGCCGTCACTGTAAAGGTTGCCGTGGCAGTCTTTTGGAGCGTTACAGCAACATCCTTATTGCCTGTCCTCAAGTCAACTGTACCAGTGGCATCTGTATAGCCATCCTTCGTGACAGAGTAGCTATAGTTATCCGTCGGTAGCGTGAGCGCTGCCTTGCCTGTAGCATCTGTAGTAGCAGTCTTGCCTTCGATAGTCACTGTAGCGCCCTCCAGCGGATTGCCGCCTGCTGTCACCGTGAAGGTGACAGTCGCTTTACTTCTCACGAGTACAACTGCAACATCCTTGTCGCCTGCCGAGAGATCAACAGTTCCCTCGACTCGACCATAATAGCCAGGTTTCTCAACCTCGTAATTGTACTTCTTCTTGTCAAGGCTGAGAACCGCCTTACCATACTGGTCTGTCTTGGTCTGCTGCATGCCAACCTGTACAATGGCATCCTGAATGGGATTCGTGCCGTCCGTTACGGTGAAGGTCGCCTGGGCGCCATCCCATTCCATCTCTACCGTTTCCTCAACGGTAGGCGCCTTCACTTCTACCGTCTGCTTAACCGTCTGTGCACCCGACAGCTTGACTGTATAGCTATAGGTGCCGTACTGCAGCTTTGTAAATTGCACCTTGCCATCACCACCTGTGTACTTCGGCGCATTGTCCTCAAGTTTTACTTCTGCACCTTGGAGTGGGTCAGTAGTACCCTTCTTTAGTACTTTGAAGGTGAGCATTGACTGTTTAAGCTTGAACGCAACCCTCACATCTGCATCAGCTGTCACCGTCAGTTTGGCAGTGGTTGCATTGGCTGGTGTAGCTGTTACACCTGTCCAGCCAGCCACCTCGTAGTCCTCTTCAGGTGTAGCCGTGAAGGTCACCTTGGTATCGGGGTCTACTAGCCCATCGCCGAGGGGCTGGCCACCAGCTGTTTTAGCCTCAAGCTTACCTCCGTTGCCCTTAACCCCATAGGTAACCCTGTAGCGCGGCGCAAACATAGCCTTGACGTGTATATCAGCGGTAACACTCTTATCGACTCTTGGATTATCCGTGCTATGATCGCTCCACTCTACGAACCTATCCTTGCCATTGCGAGGAACTGCAATGACGAGCTGTGTAGATGCTCCAGATTCTACTTCCTGGTAGCTCAAGCCCTCAATTTTACCCAGGTCATCTGTGCTATAGGTAACCTTTAACTTTGACTTGGGTTCTGGCTTGAAGAAGGCTATAAAGCGCCCGTTTTCGCTATCTTGACGTGTCGTATTATTGCAATTGTCGCTCCAGCGGTCGAACTGATATCCCGCATCTGGCACAGGTGTCACCTTTTCGCCTAGTGTACCCTTAGGCGTGGTCACGATAAGAGTCTGTTTACTGGAACCCTGTAAAGCCCCGGTAAGCGTACCATTGGCTTTAGCAATGTACTCTATCACCTCACCAGTCTCCTTCGCCCTGATGACGATATTATCCAATCCAGCCCAGTAGGACCATTCAGCCTCATAATGCCATCTGAACTGTAGCGTTTTCTTCCCTGCCAACTTAGAATTTGGCACATAAAGTTCCTCGTGTGTCCCAAACTGATACGGATTACTCGTATTATAAAAGGCAAGTTGTACCCAATTGCTACCATCCGTTCTGTATTCTACAGAAACTGAGTCATTGTACTTCTCACCAAGACCACGAAATACCAAATCAAAGTTTAGCTGAATATCCTCACTTATTCCGTCAACATCAAAGCACGGAGTACATAAGTCAGTGTTCTGCTTCTTGCCTCCCTTATCATTATCTGAATTGACGTAGATAAAATCTCCGCTCAATACTTTACCATCAGCACAGACTTTTAGATCGTGTCCAACAGCCCAGGCTGAAGCACCAGTAGTAGAAAAATTATCCACACTCCAGAATTTCGGTATTCCCCTTACTGCATCGAAATCCTCTACTATAGGTAGCGACACCGGTTTATAGAACTGCGCCGTAACCTCTTTAGGTGCATATACTTTCTCATCCTTACGTTTCAGGGTTCTCACGCCATCGCTCCAGCCCAAGAAAACATAGCCATCCTTCGCCTTCACTTCAACCTCAGCCCCATCTTGTCCAGGTATAACATTCTGGGTGTGATCTCCGTCTACCCACTCTCCACCTTCGCCTACACTGTAGGTCAGCGTATAGGTCAGTGGCTTAAAGGTTGCTGTAAACGTCTTATCAGTATCCGATTTATCCTTACGTGAGGCCTCCGTCTTATGGTCTTCTTTCCATTCATTAAATACAAAGCCTATGACTGGCACAGCGGTCACTGTAGAGCCCATAACATTCTTGGCAAGTTTCTGCGTTGTCACTCCTGCCAACCAGCCCTGTGCTGGATCTGCCACTTCGTAGGTTAGGGTAACCTCCAGCTTGGGCAGTACTACAGGTTCATCAACGTCCAGATCTTTCACAGTAACCTCTCCGCTAACGGATTGGTGATCCGCCTTCGATGCGCTGTAAGTATGCTTACCAGGTAGCAACTTGATAGAGGCCTTTCCGTCAGCTGCTGTGGTTAGCTTGGTGCCTGCGATCTCAATCATCGCGCCATCGATAGCCGTACTTCCATCGGTGACAGTAAAGTTCACGCTCTTCGCCTTTGTGGCTGGCTTCACCGTCAGCTTACCATCCTTGAGCGTCACCATGTAGTTGCCATCGGCGTATGGGTCGGTATAGCCCTTGGCCTTAACATTGTACTCACCCGGAGCCAATGGCCCTAAGTCGGGCGTCCACACTGTAGAGGCATCCTTGTGCACCTCATAGTTGGGCTGTTTAAACTGGCTTGTCACCTCGTCAAAGAGCAGACCTGTGTACTGTAACGATATCTCAGGCACAGCCTCGCCCTCCTCTATCGTCATAGGCTCTGGCGCAATGGTCAATGCGGCTGGGGTAACCGTCACATCTCGGGAGACCTGCTCTGCCGCTGCATACAGCCCATCGGCGGGTGCGGTTGCGTAGAGGGTCGTTGTACCCACGCCTGCCGTGCGCAGGTTACCCGCAGCATCTAGCGTTGCGATGTGCGCATCCTTCGAGCGGTAGACCACTGGGTTCCCCGAGCTAGTTGCGGCAGGCATGGCTATCGCCTCATTGGTATAGGCCACAGTAGTTGCCGTTGCATCCCACGTGATGGTCTGCGTCTTTTCAACCTGTATGGTATAGAAGTTGAAGTCACGCCCGTTCTCTGCAACCACTCGCACCGAAATCGGCCGTGTAAGGTCGAGTTCTAGCTTACCGCCCTGGACTATTGTCTGACCAGCATACAGCACTTTAGCACCCTCCGACAGTCTGGTGAAGGTCACCTTAAGCTTCGTGAGGTCGAGTTTCTCGGTAGCCGACTTATCCTCTGGATGTAGCACGATGGTTTGCGTATCATCGGTGAAGCTCACGTCAGCTTTGAGGTTCGCATTATCCGCCGTCAGCAGGTCAAGCTTGGTAATCTTCTTGCCAGGATTCTTATCCGTAATAAGACGAATCTTCACGGCATCCTCCTTCAAATGCATACCGAAGATCTCAAGTGAAGCACCTATGATAATGTCGTGGTCAGCGCCACTGAAATCGAACTTCGTGTCGGCATTTACCGGTGCACCCTTGTAGGTGATTTCCGTGCCGAGCCAGTTGACAAGTATCTTACCCGTAACGTTAGCCAGTTCGGTGAAGTCGTGCGGCATGATGAAGGTGATAGTACCATCGTCCTCTACCTTTGAGGGTATGAGCTGTCCGTTAAACTGTACACCGGCTACCAACGACTGTTCAACCCACACATTATTTGTGCCTGCATCAACTCTATCGCTAGAGATTTTAGCGAAGTCCGCCTTTCCAGATGCGAGATAGGCGCCCTGGCCCTCATTCATCATGAACTCAATAAGGCAATTGGCCGGTAAATTGCCATCGGCGTCACGGAGGCTTTTGCGCATATTGGCCTGAATCTCACTTTCCGCTAGAATCTTATTCCAGAAACGGAACATCTTCACATTTCCATTGAAGGCCAAACCGATATTAAAGTGACTATAGTCTGGGCCAGCATGACCACCACTAGTCAGCACCAGCTCTTTCCCATCGACATAAACATGGACTTCACACTCAGAAGAGAGGAAATTGGAGTCATCGTAAAAAGTTACTGCGATGTGGTGATACTCTCCAGGCATCAAAACGTCCGGGCTAGAGTAATTATACATGCCATTACCAACGATAACCGCAATCCCATTATCAGCGACATCTCGATCCATCTTATAGGTAGAAGCCACCCAGATGCCCTCTGCCGCAAAGAGCGTTGCAAACTGCGATTCCTCGAGTCTAAACCACCCCTCGATAGTGACATCAAGTGAATGTTCAGGCACTGTTGGACAAATTATACCCTCATTCTTTTTCCCTATGAAGTTGAGAGCATAAAGTTTGTCTTTAGCCTCTGGAATCACTGAAATTACTCTCTCCTTAGCTATATTATTGTCGTCTATACCGTCTGCTGGAAGCTGAACCTCTATTTCATGTACACCAGCTTTGCTCAAATCTATCGTTTTGGTGAACTTATAGCTTATAGACCCACCAAAACCATCGATAGTATTGCTAACGACCTCTTCTGCCATTACGTTCCCATCCAGTACAAGTTTGACGTCTACATCGCTTACTGGCGCATAACCATTGTTTTGGATCTTAACATCAACTTCCTGGTTCGCAGATTGATTTGTCCCAGAAGTGAATTTGGTCGTATACCATACCGCTAAGTCATTGGCTTTTGGACTTGTACCCTCCAGCAGCTTGGCTGTGATATCGGTGGAACGACCCCATTCTATATCTTCACCTGCTATAAATTTATCCTTATCAGCATCGCGTAACACGGCAATACGCATCCGCCGTGGCCCTGCTGTGAGGCCTGTAATAGCTGTCAGATCAACCGGTATAGAGTATGTCGTCTTCCCCTTCTCTAGAGCTACCACGTAGTGCTCGGGCGCATCATTCTTCAACTCGTTATCGCTTTCATCGAGATCTATCCATACATGAAGACTAGCAGCAGGATCGCCATCTACAGGCGCTTTCTGGATACCAATCGTTAGAGGATTAATCGTACCGAGGTAAAATGACAACGCCGTGTCGAGGTGGTAGTCTTGGAATGGATTATTCGCTACTAAATCTATTGTATCAGGATAGATCGCCGTGTACATTAGCCCCTGGCTCTCCGGCTTTTCTATCTTTCCTCCACGCCAGAACTTATCATTCCATAGTGTAGCAGTCTGCGTATTATCGCGTACTTCCGCATCTACCCCATTTAAGGTCACTGTCACATCCACGCAGCTGGGATACGGCACGTTCAACTTCTCATCTATGGTATATTCCACCTGATCATTAGCTGGGATACTTGGGATAGTAAAATGCACATCCTTAGGTAATACGCTGGATTTCAGAACACCCGGTACATTTTTTTGCTCCTGAGGCGTGTGATTCTTTACCTTAATCTTTATCTGCGCCTGTCCAGACGGATAATTGTTTTCGAGCTCGATAGGAAGCAGTGTTAGACTATTAACCCTGTCTATCTGACGTACCTCAACGACCCACCCATCACTCGACCTTACGTAACCACGTGCCACAAAGGCGGCCGTTATTGCACCATCTGCCGCAGTGGAAATAAATATACGGGTACCTCCTCCATCTCTAGATGAGAACTCATACGTTGGAATTACGTCATCAAAGACAAAGTCGCCTGGTAGCCCGTCGGCATAAATGCCAAATACATCGGAGCCATAGACCTTACACTCCCGCACTGTCATGCACAGTGTCTTATTCGGGTCTTCCGGCACAAACTTCACTGCACTAAGATGATCGGGGCCATACGGTTTTAAAGCACCACCATCATCGGTAAAGAGCAACGGCTTATCGATCCTCTTGATCTCATGGTATTCCCGCAATATCTTCATGCCACCAAATATTACTGGATCGGCAGGCGGGAATGCGTACACATCGCCCATGTTGTAAAACTCAACGTGCGACTCATTGTCTTTCGGATTGACATCGCCATCCAACATGGCAACCACCTTCACGTCGAAAATATGCCCCTCTGGGTTCGGTGTGCTGAAATCAACAGGCAATTTTATCAACCGCTCCTCATAGGGCTTCAAATTCTTTTCAACCCGGGTGATCACTACCTCACCATCCTTCGTGACCACTATGGGCACCTCAGCCAACGGAGTAAGAGATGAATTGTAAAGGTTGATCAGCAGATCCTCAACCCCCATATTCACCTTATTATTCTTCTTATTTCCGAGGAATAACCCCACATCTGGATGTGTCAACGCTTCCTTAATGCCATACTCAAAAATACTCACCTTCCCCGATGACACATTACAGGCAAATTGCAACTCGATCTTTACCTTCTGGCCGGCATACCCTGAAATATCCCAAGCCATATTGCGAATCGTACCCTCCGCTAAATAGCTATTGGCTCCTTGAACTGTAGGCTTTACAACATCATTAACCAGAAGACGCAACTGACCATCCTCAGCCTTATCAAAGGTCGTCAACATGCCAGTTGCATTAAATAGTATCTTCTTGCCATGAGATATACCTTCAAGGTTTAATTCGCAGTGCATCAGGGTAGCAATATTGCTTTCTACAGCAAAAAGCTCTCCGGTTGCCTCCTTGTCTGACTTTAGTATCAAAGTATGCGAACCCACTGGATACTCTAAGTACGCAGGCGTCTCCTGCCACTCTATCCTCATGTTCGCACCAGCCACTATCCGTGCATGTCGCAAGGGAATTTCCACGAAGGTCTCTGCAAACGGCAAGGTGGCATCTTTCACCGCCATATTGGTAGGTTCGGCCACTAGGATGCCCAGCGAGCGGGGACCCAACTTCCCGTCCTCCATTTTCACCGCAACCGCATAGACATTTCTACCACCCTGGGTGACTTGCGCTGCTGGAATGGCATAGGTAGCATCTGTCACCTCGGCAATTTCAGTCCACTCGCCTGTCGGCACATCTGCTTTCAGCACCGCATACTTCTCCACGCCTGCCGCAGGGGTCCACTGCAACTTCCAACTATTGGGGTCGCAAGGGGTCGCCTCGTATTTCAAATCTTGAGGCGTAGGGGCTATCGTGAACGGATTGGGCGACACTAGCACATTGCCTTCCGAGTCTGTCAATCGCATAATGGCGTTCGTTGTCATCGGTGCATCGACGGGTATTGTGGTTTCGATAGAGTACATATCGTCCACACTGCCCAGATAGGTATAGGTCTTGCCACCATCGCACGACAGCTCTACACGGGTATCACCAACCATATTGTTGGCACGTACCATCACAACCTCGCCTGCCGAGAACACCTCACCACCTATCGGGTGCAGTAATTCGGGCTTTTCGTAATCAAAGTACCACGTAAGCACGTACTTCTGTTCAGGGCCATTCGCTATCTTATTCTGACCCCCTATCCGCACTACGGCTTCTCCCGCCACCGGGTTGTCCACCGTCACCTGCTCAATGTTGTTGATATTATCCTCACCACGGACAGCCTCCTTTTCGGGATGCTCCTTATCGAGTACCCACGGCCTCACAGTCGCGCCACCCACCTCAACCGTCAGGTCAAGGTCATTAATAAGCGCAGGTGCGCCATAGGGGTACGCCTTCACAACAACGGGGTCTATCCAGGTGAGCATCACGCGCAGCTGTTTCACCCCGCTAGGCACATTAATCCGATGTGGGAGTGCTAGCTCACCGCTTGTCACGGCCCCCTCGGCGTACCACCCATGCTCGAGCGCAGTGAGCGCCGCCTCGAGATTCACTATCCCGTAGCCGTACTGATAATCGGGCCCTGCATTGCCCCAGTCGTCAGCCGTATTGGCCAAAAGGCCCTTCATGAGCGCCGAGTTGAGATTCTGGCCACCATGCAACTGATGGTAGCGCTCAGTCAGTAGCGTCGCCATGCCGGCAGTCGTCGGGCAGGACATCGAAGTACCACTCATCATTTCGTACCCATTCGCCCCTACTGTCGAGAGCACGTCCACCCCCTTGGCCGATACCGTAGGCATCAAGCGCCCATCATCCATAGGCCCAAAGCTGCTGAAGCGTGACATATAGCCGTAGCCCGTCACCGCGCCCACATATATCACATTCTTCGCACGCGCAAAGTTCGACCCATAAGACAAACCGCAACTACCTTGGTCGTTACCCGCCGAGAAGAAATGCGACATCAACGGGTACGTATTGCAAAGCATATCGGTGAGCATCGGCGAAGAAGAGAACGAATAGCTCATCATCTTGTATAAACCGCACAATCTGCTCAATGGCGCTCCGTACGAGTTGGAGGTCAGCGCAATGTTCTGTTGCTCATACAAATCCGCCATCTCTTCCGCCACCAAGAGCCCGTTGCGCTGCTCATTGAAGTTTGACGCCCACAACTCCACCTTCGGGGCCATACCGCGCGCCTTCGGGTTGAGCAGACCCGCACCCATGATCGTACCACAGGTATGCATACCATGCCCCTCTGACGACGCCACCGACAGCTCGAACTCCAGCACGTGTACCCGGTCGCCATAATCCACATGGTGCTCCACGTTGCCATCCCACAAGCCAACACGAACTCCCTTACCCGTGAGCCCGCGACCACCGAGGTCTACGGGTTGCGTGGCAATAGTGCCAGCGCTTAAAAGGCGCCCCCCGTAGTTGTAGAGCTCCTGCGGCGGATCGGCCGGCGCAACGTACTGCACCCACGGCTCGGCTGCCACCTCCCGCACGGCCGATAGCGGTAGCGTCGCGGTCATAGCCGATAGCTGGTCGGAGACCTCGCCCACCGCATAGCCGCGCTCCTCCATAAAAGCCCGCACAAAGGCCGCATTCACGTTGCTAAACCAGTAGAGGGTCACCTCTACCAAATTCGAACCGCGTTGCGCCCAGGACGGCACATCACCGTCAGCTAGCGGCGTCGAGAGCTTCCACTCCGGCCGCATCGGGATCACCGAGACTGCACCCACACCACGGAAATCGCTGGGGCGACTCCCGGGCTGCACCGTGGCAAGATACGCATTGCCTCCCACATAATCTGAAAGGCGCACACCCTGCACTTCAAGGGCCTTCAATTCTTTCGCGCTAGGGATCCGCGCAAACTGCATCAGCACGTTCACTCGACCACCCACTGGCAGCCCCAGCTCGAGGCTGCTCCCAGCAACCGATCGCGTCCGCGCCGCACGCACGTTCTGTTCCGGCACCACGCTATAGCGCCCGAACTGAACCGCCTCCTGCGCCCATACCCCAAGGGTACAGAACAGCAGGAATGCCATTAATAGGAAACCTTTCTTCATCTGTTCTCTCTATTAGTGAAACATCGTACACACAACCTGCTTAAAACACCTATTTCAACCCCAATTGAAAGCTCAAAGATACTATTTATTCTTTTCAATATAGCGATGGCTGTATTGAAAAGAATATTAATTAGATAGTGCTATGCCATCCAAATGCGCTGCATACAAGTAATGCTATGCACACAAAATGCATAATTCCAAGTGCCATCCCCTCGTATCGGGACGTTGTACTCGCAAAAAAGCTACCCATTCCATAAGACATACGAGAATGAATGTCCTGGAGCGCAGCTCTAACTCGGCAACGGACACCCTGAAAGTCACGAGTGTAGCCGATCACCTCGTTGAAATGGTGACCATCTCTACAGAAGATCTCGCCAGACACCCGCTGAGACTGTTGCACGTACAATTGGCTCGAACTATTGTATATCTAGCTGATTACTAGATGATTGTATTATGCGCAAGGCTACACGAGGTAAGCCTCTCGCAGCGAGCCAAAAATACTTGAACAGCCTAATCAGCGCCACGAGATGGGTTATTGAACGCACCTTTGGTGGCATCATTCGCTGGTTCCATGGCGGGCGATGTCGCTACCGGGGCCTTCGTAAGGCCCACTATCAGAATCTTATCGAATCGTTGGCGTACAATCTCAAACGTGCGCCCCAGCTGATTATTGCGCAAGGCTAAAGATCCCCCTCTAGGCGGTCTATTTGACCGCCTAGAGGGGGTAAAATGGAGCATAGTGGCGGTCTGACTACACCCAAAAAACACCCATTTTCATGATTAATCCATCAATCGGGGCGCTCTAGGCTAGCGCAAGTTTTTTTTGCAACGGTCTCTTAGGAGTTTAAGGATAACACTAACAACACGTTCTATGTCAGCATTAGAAAGGCCCGAACCACTAGGTAAACAAAGACCTTTGTCAAAAAGCTGTTCAGCAGTATTCGAACCGTAATAGGGCGACGTAGCAAATACAGGCTGTAGATGTAAGGGTTTCCACAATGGTCTAGATTCAATGTTTTCTGCCTCTAGTCGAAGACGAAGGTCCTCACGTGTAAATCCAGCATCTTTCGGTTCTATAATAACACAGGTGAGCCAATGATTCGACTGGTAGTCGGGTGTCGGATTAGTGTGTACCACGATGCCGGGTATATCCGTAAGGAGCGTTCGATATAGTTCATTAATTTCCCTTCTACGCTTAATGTGATCGGCCAGCACTAACATTTGCCCCCTCCCGATTCCTGCCGATATATTACTCAATCTATAATTATACCCAATATGCGAGTGTTGGTAGTGAGGAGCCTGATCACGAGCCTGTGTTGCGAAAAAAATGGCTCTTTTGGCATCTTCTAGAGTTGGACAAATAAGTGCTCCGCCACCAGACGTTGTAATCATCTTATTCCCATTAAAAGATAGGGCTCCATAAAGTCCAAAAGTGCCACATTTCTGTCCTTTGTAGGTCGAACCAAGGGCTTCCGCTGCATCCTCAACAATGGGAATATTGTATTCGGTTGCAACTGCTACAATAGCATTCATCTCTGCGGGCATCCCGTAGAGATGCACCGGAAGAATAGCTTTAGGTTTTTTGCCGGTATTTTTAATTCGCTGTTCTATAGCAGTTCGGAGATGATGGGGAGACATATTCCAAGTATTGAGTTCGCTATCTACAAATACCGGCGTAGCTCCTTGATAAGCAATTGGATTAGCCGAAGCTGAAAATGTGAAGCTTTGGCATATTACTTCATCACCAGGATGTACACCAAGCAAAACGAGGGCAAGGTGAATAGCAGCCGTCCCCGCACTAAGAGCTACGACCTCTTTGCTGGGAGTGGAAAGGAATCTCTGTAAATCTTTCTGAAAAGCATCAACATTAGGCCCTAGAGGTGCAACCCAATTTGTATCAAAGGCCTGCTGTATGAACTCGAGTTCGTGCCCACCCATTTGGGCAAGCGAGAGAAAAATTCTACTGCTTGACATACTAGAATATAATTTGTTACGTCACCAAGACGTGTATATTTGTAGAAAGATTAAAATATAGTATTAAAAATACAGGCTAGATCTTTGCAAAAAGTCCAGTTTTGGATATACTGGAGGTTCATTTCAATTTTATCTGGTAAGATGACGTTGTAATAGTACTCCTGGGGATTAGGTTGCGCAGCTAAAATTTGCTCTTCGTTATCGTATTTTATGGAGGCTGGACTCGTAATACCTGGACGTACGGCTAATATCCCTTTTTGGTATTCTGTCAACTTATCAATTTCACTTTTTACATCGGGACGAGGCCCAACGAAGCTCATATCCCCAATAAGTACATTCCATAATTGGGGGATTTCATCAAGCTTATAACGACGAAGTTTAGCGCCAAGAGGAGTAATTCTCTTTTCTCCAGCGATGGAAATGACTGTACCAGAATGTTCGGCAACCATAGATCTAAATTTGTAGAGCGTAAAAAGTTTCCCGTTTCGCCCCACCCTTTCCTGTTTAAATATTACCGGTCCACCAGGCATTTTAATGCGTATGAGCAACGCTACATAGAGTATCAGAGGTGCTGCAAGAACTAGCCCGACAAGAGCAACAGTCCTGTCAAATAACCACTTTGCAATCATAGTATATTACCTGCTGGATTTGGCAGTGAATGGCGTACCAAACAAAATCTTAATAATACCATGCCAATAGCCAACACCATAAGAAAAATGCACTACTGGATAAATTACCAAAAGCCACAGATACGTTGCAACGGACGATGAAACAGCCAGCGAATAGAAAATATCAATGATCAGATATAAAAATAGCGGTGCAAGAATATAGAATGTTAATTGAGACCATAGGAGGGTGAAAACAATCGCTAAGGCAATGTAACTAACAAAAGCAAAGGGAACGAGTTGCCTAAAGGTAGTAATAGCCCCCACTTTTTTATTTCCGAGGGGTTTGAAAAGTCCATACTGATAAAACATGCGGGCTACCTTTTTTATATTCTCACGAGCGAAATACTTGATTTCGAGGTTAGGAAGTAGGTAAATTTTTCCACCACTCTTGATAAGTCGTGCATTAAGCTCATCGTCCTGGTTACGCACAAGTTCCTCGTCATATAGACCAATCTTATCGAATACCGTTCTATGATAGCAACCAAATGGCACCGTATCGACTCGCTTTATCTTGTCTGTTCCCAGCCGATAATCAGCATTACCCATCCCAAATTTAGTACTCGTAGCAATGGCAATCGCTCGTGCCTTAGAACTAGTATTTCCAGGTTCTGTAAGCCAGCAGGCGCCGATATTATCAGCATTGAGTTCCTTTGCTTTCGTGATAAGGGTCGAGATATAGTTTGTTGGATATAACGCATGCGCATCCAAGCGCACAATGTATTCACCAGTAGCTATACGAATACCCATATTCATTGAGATGGGTACTATTCTATCTGGATTTTCAAGCAAGGTTACCTGAGGGAACTGCTTTCGTACTATTTGGGCGGTTTCATCGGTAGAATTTCCATCAACCACAATGACCTGCATTCGTTCAGAGGGGTAATCCTGCTCATAAAGGGATGTTAAGCACTGGGCAATGAAGCGTTCTTCATTGAATGCAGGTATAATTACCGAAATATCTGGGAATTGAGCGCTATCTTCTTTCATGACTTCAGGTGCTTTGCTAAGTGATTGGTGTAAAGAGAGAGGTAAATATCCGCAATTTTATCCCGGTTGAAATGTTGTCGAATGTAACTCTCGTCAATAGAGAACGTCTCATAGCTATCCATCATCTGTCTAATAGTAGCTATGATACTAGCAGTGGAGTGAGGATTGCAAGATCTACCATAACTAGCACCAAAGAAGCCATCAACACCCGCACCTTCGGAATAAAGGATGGGCAATCCGTGGCTTAACACCTCTACGTAGACCAGTCCAAATGTTTCGTGAAATGAGGGTAAAGCAAAAATGTGAGATTGTCGTAAAAGCACTCCTAATTGCTCCTTATCTTTCACCGCTCCATGCAAAGTAAATATATTCGGATGCTCACGAGCAATTTTTCCACTCTAGTCTCATCGCACCCATCTCCTCCAACTATATCAAAAGTAACCAGAATACCTGAAATATTCAACTGGTAAACAGCTTGCATCAGACGTGGAATATTCTTACTGGGTGTGAAGTTGGATACACAGATTATTTTCCATGGTTCTTCGCTAGAGTGTACACTGTTTAAGCAATCGAAACGACGCAACCAGAAACGATCTATTCCATTCGGGATATTTATGATTAAGCCGTCGGGGACTTCTTTTGGAAAAGCAATCCATCTTTTTTATCGCTCTAAATGAGCAGGAGAAATACATACAACGTTACTTGCCTCTCGAAGGATCTGCATTCCAAGAGGCAAAGTATGTATCATGAAACGCATAAAAATATTTAGTTCTGTATTACATACAAATAACTGTATAATGTATCCAAAAATATTTTTACTTTAAAGGCAATAATCCCATCACAAAAAAGAGTATGAGTATGAACATGATCAATGGAACTGAAATCAACTTTTGAACATAGTGCTTTTTGGGGATGTAGTCAGACCGCCCTCATGCTCCATTTATCCCCTCTAGAGATTGTTGCAAAAGCCCTCGAGCTGGCCTAGCTCGAGGGCTTTTGCAACAGCTTCGAGAGGGCTATGTGGCTGTAAAGAATAGTTGAGAATGGAATAGTATGAAACATTTGTTTATAGCTATTCGTACTAGGAGTAAGTAGATGCATTAGGATCTTGGATTGTATTTTATTTCATATTACTTTTTTTTTGAGAGAGATGAACGAGACCTTGCTACGTTTAATCGAAATACCGGTATTCTCTACCATCATTTTTATCGTTTGCCGTCTATTTTTCAAAGGTTCCGTTGTGTTTCGGGTTATGCTTTTTACTGCGCTTTTTGCGCTCTGGTGTGGTGAGGGTACTGCGATATGCTATCCCTATGGCGATAAGATATGGTGGTCGCGGCCGTTGCTCTATACCAGCGAGCTGGTGTTTGGTGTATTGTTGGCCCGCTACTATATCCGCTTGCTCCGCAAGCCCCTGCACGAGATGCGCAACCGCCTGGAGCATATTTGTGCAGGCGAGCTTCAAGAGTATGTAGGAGATTCGCAACGCATGCATGGCGAGCTTCAGGCCCTACGGGATTCTTCAGTCAATCTGCAGCAGACGCTGCGACGTGTGGTGGGCGATATTCAGGAGAGTGCCAGTTCGCTCGAGAGCATGAGTGGCAACCTGCGCGGTGCAGCGCAGGCCCTTTCTACTGGTTCTACAACGCAGGCCTCGAGCCTTGAAGAGATAGCTGCTTCGCTTGGCACAATAACCGAGAGCGCAAGCGGTAGCGCCGTTAAGGCTCGCCGGGCCAGCGACCAGGCCCGTGAGACCCTCGGTCAGATGGACCAAGTGAAAGAGCGTGCGGCGCAGGCGCTGGCCGCCACTGAGCGTATAGGGCAGGAGATAGCACTGATAAATGATATAGCCCACCAGACGAATATTCTCGCGCTCAATGCGGCTGTGGAGGCAGCCCGAGCCGGAGAGGCTGGCCGCGGGTTTGCAGTAGTGGCCACCGAGGTGCGCAAGCTGGCCGAGAGTAGTCGTGATACTGCGCAAAAAATAGTGGAACTGGCAGCAGATTCGGTGAATGCGGTTCGTGACACCGATAGCGTGGTGCAGGCTACGGTCCCTAATCTAGAGCGCACGGAGTCGTATACCGAGGAGATCACCGCCTCGAATGAGGGTCAGCGTGTGAGTATCCAGGAGCTCAATGTGGCAGTAGAGCAGGTGAATCGGGTGACGCAGTCGACAGCGGCCTCGAGCGAGGAGCTCTCTGCGAGTGCCGAGGGGGTCTCGGAGCAGAGTAGCCATCTGCGCGAAGCGATAGGGTATTTCCGTCTTTAATGCGTTTGCTGTTTAGGAGGTTGTTGAAAGGTGCTCATTGCTATTAAGAGGCAGGTAACTCTCGGGTTGCTTTGTGGAGAGTGGTATGTCTGTTGCCGGGGTGTGTTTCGTAGTGCTTGATGCGCTATGGTAGGGTAGGAGCGCGGTTGGGTTGGTGTATTTCGCCGGGATAGGAGATAGAGATGGGCTATGGTAGCTGTTATGCGTAGGGTAGGGTTGCTATTTATTATGGCGTTACTGTGTTCATTCACGGCACAGGGGCAGGGTAACGTGTCGTTGGGCGGTCCGTCGGGGCACTACCCTTCGTGTACACGGTCTCGATGACGGGCCGCACCGGCACCCAGTCTATAACCCTATCAATCTGCGCAATCTTGGTCAGCTTGGTCCCCCGCACCTCAGATACGATGTCGAAGAGGGATGTGGTTCTCATTGGCTTTTTCATGGTGCAAAGTTGCTGAATAAAAGCAACTTAGACAACACATTCTGAAAATAGTTTTGCAGCGGTCTCAACCCTCAAAGAGAAGAACCCTCTAAAAAGCCATTTCATGATAAACAGCAGGACCTATCGCATTCTCCTGCAATCTGCCCCGCTAATATACGCAAGCGCCCCGGCCAGTTGGCCGGGGCGCTATCACATTGCCTATAGTTTACTTCCGCCTACTGCTTAACGACTCGTAGCGTCTTGCTGCCTCCTTGCATATCCACCAGGCGCACCAGGTACACCCCCAACGGGCTAGCCGTGAGGTCTATGGTAAATGCGTTCTCGGGTGCCTCTATGGCCTGGAGCAGTGCTCCCGTGCTGCTGTACACCTCGCAACGGGCTATGGTAGTGCCAGCATCTATGGTCACTTGCCCACCTGTAGGATTGGGGAACAGACGGGCCTGCGCCAGCAGTACGCTCTCTACAGGCGTTGGGTCATTGTTGCTGTTCTCTTCCTGTGCCTTCTCAAACTCCACCGTGAAGGTCACCTCGCCACTCGTAGCGGACACCTCCCACTCTTTATCTCCTATTCTTTTAGCCCCTTCCGCGGTTATCGCTTTGACTCGGTAGCCATTTTTAGGCTCTGCTTGCACTTCCAGCGCATCGCCCTTTGTGAGTACATCGCTCTGATTGACCGTTGCTCCATCCTTCTTGCGGGTAATCTTCACCGTACCAGCACCACTTGGTACAATCTTCACTAAGAGCAACGTTGGCGGATTCATTTCTATGGCAAACCCTTGCCACTTTCCGTCAATGGGATCTCCAGCATCCCCATCGTAGGCATTAGCTGCTGTAGATAGAGCTGCGCCTACTAATGCTACGCCAGTAGCATCAGTAATTATCAAAGTGCGTACTCCTGGGCAACCAACAAAGACATCGCTCCCCACGCGGGGTGGTGTTGCCCCGAGCTGTAGGCTCGTTAGGCCAGTGCAACCATAGAATGCCTCTTTGCGTATCTTTGTGGCCGCTGGCAGCGATACGCTCGTCAGGCCGGTGCAACCATTGAATGCATCTTCGTCTATCAGTGTGGCCGCCGGCAACGACACGCTCGTCAGGCCTTTACAATCTCGGAATGCTGACCAGCCTATCAGCGTGGCCGCTGGTAACGATACGCTCGTCAGGCCTTTACAATCTCGGAATGTTGCCCCGACTATCATCGTGGCCGCTGGCAACGACACGCTAGTCAGGCCAGTGCAACCATAGAATGCCTCTTTGCGTATCTCTGTGGCCGCTGGCAGCGAGACGTTCGTCAGGCCAGTGCAACCATAGAATGCCTCATTGCTTATCTTCGTAGCCACTGGCAGCGAGACGCTCGTAAGAGCCTCACAACTCCGAAATGCATCTTCGCCTATCTCTATGGCCGCTGGCAACGACACGCTCGTCAGGCCAGTGCAACGATAAAATGCATAACTGCCTATCTTCTGTATCATCGCTATACTCACTTTTTGAGCCTTCGGAAGGTAACGGGCACTCTTGTATGGTAAATCGGGCATGTCTGCCACCCTATCCATGCTGCTCTCTACGGTGAATGTTTCTATTGCGAGCTCCCGTTGTCCCTTTTCGAGTAGAAAAAGCCAATCTAAAAGCTGAAACCTCCCACCCGTTATCGTTACATCCTTTACTTCACTTAAATCCTTACCCTTCATTGCCACCTTAAGCGATGCTGCATTCGAAAACGCTTCACCATCTATAGTACCGCTCAAATTCCCTGCAGGCGCCTCCTCGAACGCCCACCCGTACCACAGATTATCCTCTGTATCGCCATCCTCAACCGCCCTATAGCGAGATATGGCATTGATCAAAGCATCTCCCGTTAGGGGCGTTCCATCCGCATCGAGCAGTTTTAGCTTACGCACCAGGGGACACTCAAGGAAAGCATTCAATTTCACGCTGGGTGGTGTTGCCCCGAGCTCTAGGCTCGTTAGGCCCGCGCAACCATAAAATGCTCTATCGCCTATCACTATGGCCACTGGCAGCGACACGCTCGTCAGGCCAGTGCAACCATAGAATGCACTACTACCTATCTCTGTGGCCACCGGCAGCGAGACGCTCGTCAGGCCAGTGCAACCATTGAATGCATCTTCGCCTATCAGCGTGGCCGCTGGCAACGACACGCTCGTCAGGCCTTTACAATCTTTGAATGCTGACCAGTCTATCTTCGTGGCCGCCGGCAATGACACGCTCGTCAGGCCTTTACAATCTTCGAATGCTGACCAGCCTATCTCTGTGGCCGCTGGCAACGAGATGCTCGTAAGAGCCTCGCAACCGCTGAATGCTCTATAACCTATCTCAGTGGCCGCTGACAATGACACTCTCGTTAGGCCAGTGGAACCACTGAATGCACCCTTCCCTATCACTATGGCCGTTGGCAACGAAACGCTCGTCAAGGTCCTACAATCATAGAATGCCCATTCTCCCACTCGATTCAGTTTCGCTATGCTCACTTTCTGAGCCTTCGGAAGGTAACGGGCACTCTCGTATGGTAAATCGGGCATGTCGGCCACCCTATTCACGCTACTCTCTACGGTTAATGTTTCTATTGCGAGCTCCCGTTGCCCCTTTTCGAGTAGGAAAAGCCAATCTAAAAGCTGAAACCTCCCACCCGTTATCGTTACTTCCTTTACTTTACTCAGATCTTTATCCTTCATTGCCGCCTCAAGCGATGCTGCACCAGAAAACGTTTCGCCATCTATACTACCGCTCAAATTGCTGGCGGGCGCATCCTCAAACGCCCAAACGTACCACAGATTGTCCTCTGTATCACCATCCTCCTCTGCTTTATACTTAGATTTGGCATTTGCCAAAGCATCCTTCTCTAGAGGCGTTTCATTCGCATCTATCAGTACTAGCCTACGCACTAGGGGGCAACCAAGAAAAGCATCCCTCCCCACGCTGGGTGGTGTTGCCCCGAGCTCTAGGCTCGTTAGGCCCGCGCAACCATAGAATGCTCTGTCGCCTATCTCTATGGCCACTGGCAGCGACACGCTCGTCAGGCCAGTGCAACTCCCGAATGCCTCATTGCCTATCTTAGTAGCCACCGGCAACGATACGCTCGTCAGTCCAGTGCAACCAATGAATGCCTTTTTTCCCACTCGTTTCAGTTTCGCTATGCTCACTTTTTGAACCTTCGGAAGGTACTGAGGACTGAAGTCTGGTAAATCGGGCATGTCGGCCACCCTATCCACGCTGCTCTCTATGGTGAATTTCTCTATGGCAAGCCCCTGTTGCCCCTTTTCGAGTAGGAAAAGCCAATCTAAAAGCTGAAACCACCCACCCGTTATCGTTACTTCCTTTACTTTACTCAGATCTTTATCCTTCATTGCCGCCTCAAGCGATGCTGCATTCGCAAACGCATCGCCTTCTATGGTACCGCTCAAATTGCTAGCTGGCGCATTCTCGAACGCCCAAACATACCACAGATTATCCTCTGTATCGCCATCCTCAACCGCTCTATACCGAGATATGGCATTTGCCAAAGCATCTCCCATTAGGGGCGATCCACCTGCATCGAGCAGTTTTAGCTTACGCACCAGGGGACACTTAAGGAAAGCATAACTCTCCACGCTGGGTGGTGTTGCCCTGAGTTCTAGGCTCGCTAGTTTTGAGCATCCTGAAAATGCCCGTTCGCCTATCTCTGTGGCCGCAGGCAGCGAGACGCTCGTCAGGCGATCGAGACCTTGCAATGCATATCCTCCTACTCTTTTCAGCTTAGCTACGTGCAATTCTTTAAGAGCTATACTAAAATACGAACCATCCCACCAGGTCGTATTGGGAATATTCGCCACGTTTCCTATACCACCTGTCACTTCAAATTTTTCTAAGCGTCCAAGATACCACGTATGCGACTGTAGCCAGATCCAATCGTCCGTCTCAAAGTTTCCTGCGCTCACCTCGATGCCTATTATCCCTTGGAGAAAATACCCTTCAAGGGCCTTTTCCATCGATTCCTGTCCCGTTTTGGTGTTTCGCGTCCCATTGCTCTCGGTGATGGTCACGGTCAAATTGTTGCCCCACACTGCGCCACTACACGCTACTAGTAGCAGTGCTACTGCTAGCAACTTACTAAATAATTGTCTCATAAGCAGACATTTTTAAAATTACACTTCACGACTTTCACTCGCCTATCTCGCTAACGGCAATTTAAACGTTCGTATTACTGCCACCATCGCCCGCGGTGGCCAGCAGGCGCAGGGTGGGGCACTGGGCCAGCAGCCCCGCAAGGAGCTGGCCCGTTTCCGAGGCGCCCTGGGTGCCCGGCTGACCCGCCACCTGGTCGAGGCCATCGACGAAGAGGATCGAGCTCACCTGGGCTGGGCAACAAAAAGCGAACTCACATACCACCGCTCTTCCATAGCCCGTGTCGTGGCTAGCCTGAACAGCTTTTCATACCGACCAAACCATCATGGTCGGGAAAAGACCATCCTCCCCAGTCTTGCTCGCATTACAAACAGCAAGCAATGGCCACATTGTCTGCAATAGCAACAATATGGCAAAGGATGAGCGCTGAAGCCAAACAAACACCATGCCTACCGCGATATATTCACATCAAACGAACCACCAGTAAGCAGCTTGCATAGCCCTACCCAGTAGCCCGTCCCATAGCTGAAATGCAACGAGGCATAGGCGTACGGTATGAGTATGGCCGCCTTGAATTTGCAAGTACGTAGTGCATACCGCATGGCATCCACCAGCAATACCAGCAAATATAATCCTAGCACACAAAGATAAAAGCCCCAGAAAAAAGGAATAAAAGCACTTAGTATGCTACCAACAACCAAACCTGCGACAAAAAGCATGGGTACAAATTGACGCCACGTCGTCGGACGCTTAAGCTTTGAATTGCCGAGGGGTTTGAACAGTCCATACTGGTAATACATCTTGGCCATCTTGGCAATTGTCGGACGAGCTCTATACCCTATTTCGACATCCGGGATAATGTAGATCTTCCCCCCAGCCTGGGTGATCCGGCCGTTTAGCTCATCGTCCTGATTCCGGGTCATCTCCTCATCAAAATAGCCAATCCGGTCAAACAGGGCTCGAGGAAAACAGCCATACGGAACCGTATCCACTTGCTGAATATGTAGCTCCCCAGTTTTATGGGCCGAATTCCCCACGCCGATTGCGCTACTCGTCACATAGGCCACTGCATACGCCTGCGCCGTGGTATCCCCAGGCAAAGTTTTCCACACGCCCCCAACGTTATCCGCTTTTAGCCGATAGAGCTCATTGACCAGACGCAGTACATAATCATCTGGATATGTACTATGCGCATCCACCCTCACAATCGTATCTCCACGGGAAGCACGTATACCAATATTCAGCGCATAGGGAACCGTCCTGTGAGGGTTCTCTAGCAGCCGAATGCGATTATCCTTCGCAACATAACCCTGCACCACTTCACGCGTCCCATCGGTGCTACCTCCATCCACCAGCAAGAACTCTATGCGCTCCGAGGGATACGTCTGGGCCAACAGCGCATCCAGACAAGCCGCAATATGCGCCCTCTCCTGGTAAACAGGGCAGACAACGGAGACAAAATGACCCACGCTCATGGAATGGCTGATTTGTAGATACTCATGATGTAGTGCGCTAACCAGAACTCGTCAACCCTATTAGGGACATGGTACACCTTACGCCGCAAATCCCGTTGCCAATAGCGGGCAACACTTCAGAAACCGCGGGGAACAGGGGGGAGATGTTACGATCAAAGCCACAGCATGCAAAGGGATATCCCACCCCAGCGCACGGAGATGCAACATCTTGGGCGCATACAGATTCACGTCCGTACTCCTCACTGTCGCCACGTAGGGTAAATGCCGTTTTCTATACCGACGATACGCCAACGCCCCATCTGAGTACAGGGTATGGGCATGAACCAGGGTTACTCCATCTAAAGACACCAAGCGCAATAGCTGATCATAGGCTGCATGCAGCTTGCGCATGAAAAACACCCTATAGAGCCGTGACCACTTCGTACTATACTCCACCTCGCTTCCTGGGGTCAAAAATGCGGGTCTATTCCTCCCTTCTCGCCCAGGCTTGCGAACAGCAGTAAGAACCTTCTGCTGAATAACCAGCCCGTCTACAGCCTCCACAAGGTGCCAATAAACGGCAAGACCACTATAATCATTCCGGATGTGCAGTGCCGATAGCATCAAAGACCCCCGTTTGGGCTTCCTCCCCTACCGACCGCTAGGAATACACGAGCCACAGTCTCCCAAACACCACCAGCAAGCCACCTCAGCAGCGGCAGGTATAATATCAAAAACAGCAGGCTATCCAAGAGTACAATCAGCCATGGAGAGGTGATGGACAACCACTTGTGGATGCACGCATACACTGCCAGCATAACCATAGCCGACACGGATAACGCCAGCAAAAAGTCACGAACCCCCTCCCGGCCTATCACGGGCATCCGAACCTGTAGGAACATCGCAGCCAGTAGCGCCCCTACAGCCCACCCCCCAGAAAACACAGCAGCTACACGCGCCACGCCTCCTCTTGGAATGACGAACAGAAGTAGCGCAGTGATAGCCACCGACAAAAGGATTGTCCAGAAATGGGGCCAGCCCGCACCTAAGGCCTTCAAAGCATTCAAATAGACCAACATAAGAAGCATAAAAACCCCTCCCAGGCATAATGCCTGGAAGACCGGCACAGAGGGTAACCACGTAGAGCCGTAAAGGAGTTCCACAGCTGCTCTACCTACCAGCACACTCAACCCCACAACAGGCCATAACAACCAGTGTATGAGCCTCACTTGCAAACGAACATAGTAGCCCACGCGCTCCGCATGCTGCTGCTCGGAAGACAACAGGGGATAGGTCACCTGCGATACACCTGCGTCTACCGCATAGACCGGGACCTCATACAGCTTCTGCGCCTGCATGTAGTAACCAGCCGGCTGCGCAGCAAATACCTTGCCCACATATACAGTCTGAAGGGATCTATAGATATCTATAAATAGCTGGGAAATATACATCGAGAACCCAAAAGAAAAAAGCTTCCTCCACGCGCTCTTTTCAAACGCTATGCGCAAACGAAGCCGTAAACCTATCCGCATGCCTATAAGTGTCAAAGCAACTGTCACCAGCGTGTTGCACACCAAAGCCCATACCCCAGCACCCTGTATGGCTAATGCTATCGCCAACAACCCCCCAAGCACCTGGCTAGAAATTGTTATGAGAGCCAAGGTCTTGGTCTTAAGCTCCTTTTGCAGGATGGCACTATGCACTAGAAAAAGCCCTTGTAGCGGCACGGCCAGCCCCAGCACACGCAGCACATCCCGCAACGCGGGCTCCCCATACCAAGAGGCAACGCTGCCAGAAAACACGAACAGCAAAATGTAGAGAACAAGGGCCGCAACCACATTCCACGTAAATACCGTGTTGAGATCCCCCTTCGTCAAGTCCTGCCGCTGGATAAGCGCCTGCGAGAAGCCTCCGACCGTGGTGGTGGAGGCAAACGACATGAAAAAACTAAGCATGGCCAGCAACCCAAAATCATGGGGCGACACATAGCGCACAAGCACCAGATTGACCAAAAAGGCCACCCCCACCGAGCCAAAGCTCCTAGCAAAGCTCCATAGCAAAACCCGGGGCAGGCTCCGTCCGCTACGCATTCTACGACTTCTTGGCTCTCGATGGCACGCCCACCCCCATGTACGCCATCCCGTGGAGCTGGGAAGGGTCATACACATTCCGCCCATCGATAAGCAACGGATGGCGCATAGCCCGACGTATCACCTCCCAATTCGGCATGCGAAAAACCTTCCACTCCGTCACATGGAACAGCACATCGGCATCGTCCACAGCATCATAGGCATCAACGGCGTAGCGTAGCTTGTCCCCATAGCAGGCCCGCACCGAAGGCATGGCAATGGGATCGAATACCGACACCTCGCAGCCCGCAGCCAGCAAAGCATCGATGAGAACCAGCGAGGGCGCCTCACGCATGTCGTCAGTACCAGGCTTAAACGACAGCCCCCAGATAGCCGCTCGCTTGCCCGAAACCGCACCACGGTAGTAGTCGCTAAACTTCTGGAAAAGCAGTCTCTTCTGCGCTTCGTTGACCGCCTCGACAGACGCCAATATCTTGCTCTCAAGGCCCACCTCCTGCATGCTACGCGCCAACGCACGCACATCCTTTGGGAAGCATGAGCCACCATAGCCACACCCAGCATAGAGAAACCGACTCCCTATCCGCGTATCTGCCCCTATGCCCCTACGAACCTGCTGGATATCGCCACCCACCCGCTCACAGAGGTTCGCAAGCTCGTTCATAAAACTAATCCTCAAGGCCAACATGGAGTTCGCCGCGTATTTGGTCAACTCGG
The DNA here is from genome assembly GCA_947252645.1 of uncultured Bacteroidia bacterium. Classification (GTDB taxonomy): domain Bacteria; phylum Bacteroidota; class Bacteroidia; order Bacteroidales; family CAJPTX01; genus Bacteroides_D. The sequence continues at coordinate 71,803 of CAMXWF010000001.1, read as the reverse complement.
CCGAAGCTATATCCATGAACAGCACCCTGAAATTACTCAGCTGCATTGGCCGATAGAGCTCCTCCATAAGTGCCTGCGCACGCTCGCTATCCACGCCTACCACCACCCGGTCGGGCTTCATGAAATCGCTTATCGCATCGCCCTCTTTGAGAAACTCAGGATTAGAAGCCACATCGAACCCCACCTCAACCCCCCGCGCCTGCAAACCAGCCGCAATGGCCGCCCGCACCTTCACAGAAGTCCCCACCGGCACCGTGCTCTTCGTCACCACCAGCACGTAGTGCTGCAAATTCTCACCGATGGTGCGCGCCACCTGCAGTACGTACTGCAAATCGGCACTGCCATCCTCCCCTGGGGGCGTGCCAACTGCAATAAACACCACATCGCACCCCTCAAGCTCATCGCGCAAAGAGGTACTAAAATGCAGTCGATCTGCCTGCGCATTGCGCTGCACCAAGGCTTCAAGCCCTGGCTCATAGATCGGGATGCTGCCAGCCCGTAAGGCCGAAATCTTCGCCTCATCGACATCTATACACACCACCTCCACCCCAAGCTCGGCAAAACAAGCTCCAGTCACCAAGCCCACATAGCCTGTCCCTACTATCGCAATGCGCATCGCAGAATCCTCTATATCGCGCTCGACTAGCCCCCGAAATATGCCTCCACGACCTCTCGGAGGGCTGCGCTAATAGCGCCCCAGCGCAACAACACCAAAACCAGCCCAAAAGCCACCATCCAGAGTAGCAGCCGCTCTGTACGGGAAAACCTACTCCCCTTCGGCTTCGTAGGCATTACGCGCTCCCTACACTAATCCCGCTCCAGCCTTATCCGAGCATCCACGGCCACAATGCCCCTCGAATTGCCAAGCAAGGGATTTATATCCATCTCGAAAATCTCGGGCGCATGCTCCATCAACGCCGACACCCTACACACCACATCGGCCAGCCTATCGCGCCCTATGGCCTCCTGGCCACGCACACCATCGAGCAATTTGGCCCCCCGAAGCCTATCCACCATCTCCAAGGCTTCACGCCGGTAGATCGGGGCCAACGAACTCTGCACGTCCTTCAACACCTCTATGAAGATGCCCCCAAGGCCGCAAAGCACCATCGCACCAAATTGCTCATCGCGCTTGCCCCCCACGTAGAGCTCCGTACCCGAAAGCATCGGCTGTAGCAGAATGGCTGTTGTATCCTTAATCTGCATCATCCGGGTGAACTCCTTGACCACCTCAGCCTCGCTGCTAACCCCTAGCACCACGCCCCCAACATCCGACTTATGCACAGGCCCCACCACCTTCATCACAATGGGATAGCCAAAATTCTCCGCAGCCTGCACCGCATCATGGACGGTAGATACCACCTTTTCGCCCGCACGCGCAATGCCCACCGCATCCAGCAGTGCCTGTACACCTGTCGGCGACAAATAGCCATTCGGGGCAGCCTCCACGACAGCACGTATCTTCGCCACATCCACCTCTACCTCGTCGGGAAGCAACGGCGCCGGCTCAGGGGCGTTCACCACACGGCACAGCGCCTCCCCGAGCACCACCTCCTCCTGGAAATAGACATTCCCCCTATCGATAAAAGCCCTTATCGCATCGGCCGCATTGACCAAAGACGGCAGCACAGGGAAGATAGGCTTACTGCAGCTGCGTATCTTCTCATGGAGTACATTGTAGGCCTCATGCACAGGGAATAGCCCGGGGCTACCAAAAATCACCACCATGCAATCCACATCGAAATCCCGCTCACACGCATCGATGATGTTCCCCAGCTGCTCAGCCGTACCAGTGGCCAAGAAATCAATAGGGTTACCTACCGATGAACCATCAAACAAGGTCGACAGCAAGGCATCGGCCGCAGGCCCTGTAATATGCGGCACCTCCAGCCCCCCATCGGAAAGCGCATCGGTAAGCATCACCGCGGGGCCACCAGCGTGCGTGATGATGGCCACACGCCGCCCCCGTATCGGCTTATGCATGAATACCGCCGCGGTGGTCAGTAGCTCTTGGCGCCCCTTGCAGCGCACAATCCCAGCCTTTCGGAACAACGCCTCCACAGCTGCATCGCTGCTCGCCAATGCGCCCGTATGGCTACTGGCTGCCCGGCTCCCCGCGGGGCTCGTACCCGCCTTTATAGCTGCAATACGGCAGCCCTTGGCCACCAACGACCGGGCATGCTTATAGAGCTTCGCGGGATTCGAGATGTTCTCTACGTAGAGCAGCTTGACCCTCGAGCTCTTATCGGGCTCAAAGCTCTCATCGAGGTACTCAAGAATCTCCTCAACGCCCAGCTGGCCACTATTGCCCACAGAGAATACCGAGCTGAAGCTCAGCCCCTGCTGCATCCCCAGCTCCAGGATGAACACGGCCGTGGCCCCCGAGCCTGTGACAAAGTCTATCCCCTTGGGCTCTAGCTTAGGCACAGGCCGAATGAACACCCCCACGTAGTTGGAGTTCATCACCCCCACGCAATTGGGTCCTATCAGGCAAGCACCATACCGATTGACTGTGTCGACAATTTGCTTCTCCAGCGCCGCGCCCGCCTCATTCTCCTCATGGAAGCCTGCCGACAATATGATAAAGGCCTTAGTGCCCTTATCGCGAGCCAACACCTCCACAGCATGGGGGCAGAAGCGCGCCGCAATGGCCAGTATGGCCAAATCAACCTGGGGCGCATCCTCTACCCTACGGTATGACCGAACGCCCTGGACCTCATCGAGCTTGGGATTGATCACGCTGAGTGCGCCACCAAACGCATGAGTCCGCAGATTTTCTAACACCCGGCCTCCAGGCTTGTAGACATCGCTCGACCCACCTACGACCACGATGCTACGGGGGGTGATCAACGCTGGCGTTACCCTCGAGTCGCCCATAGTCCATCCCTTCTCAATCGTTCGTCACCAACCTACACCTTCTACAACATTTGCCACCGCATACCCCTCGCCCTCCAGCCACACAACGACACCACTGCGAAGCTCAGCACCCGCACTAAGCTTCGCCATCCCGAGCACTACAACGCCCCAAGTGCCACCTAGGCCTCGGGGCTGGACTCTAACGGTAGAATCGAAACGTAGGAGCGATCGTTGCGCTTCCGCTGGAACTTCACGTAGCCCGGTATCAGCGCAAACAGCGTGTGATCCTTCCCCATGCCTACTCCCTCGCCGGGATAGTGCACGGTGCCGCGCTGACGCACGATGATATTCCCTGCTTTGGCAAGTTGACCGCCAAAGAGCTTAACGCCGAGCCGCTTACTATGGGAGTCACGGCCATTCCTAGAACTCCCAACACCCTTCTTATGTGCCATGATATATCTCGCTTTTGGCCCTAGGCCTCTATCGCCTTAATTTGCACCTGCGTCAAACACTGACGATGGCCCTTCTTGACCTGGTAGCCCGCACGCCGATGCTTCTTGAACACTATCACCTTCTTGTCCTTCAGGTGATCGAGGATGGTGGCCTTCACCCGGGCCGACTCCACGGTGGGAGTCCCAATTTTCACTTGCCCCTCATCGTTGAGCAGCAGTACCTTGTCGAAGGACACCTCATCCCCCACATTCCCCTGCAAACGATGCACATAGAGCTTCTGATCGGCTTGCACCTTGAACTGCTGCCCGGCGATATCTACAACTGCGAACATGGCTATCTAGTACGTTTTGTTCCTATTCACGAATGGCAAAGGTAAGTATTTCTCTACCTGTCGCCAAAAACAGACCCATGGAGTCAGCGCTCATACTATCCCGCGCGCCTGGAGCGCCTGGGCCATGACCTGCTGCATGCCCAAGGCCTTCGCGCGGGCAGCTTGCGCATAATCCGGCCCACTACTTGCGTAGAGTATGCCGCGCGAGGAATTGACTATCAAACCGCAATTATCCGCCAACCCATACTTTATCACCTCCGACAGATCTCCGCCCTGCTGCCCCACGCCGGGCACCAGCAAGAAATGGCGCGGGACGATCTTACGCACGCGGCGCAGGAGCTCGGGATGCGTGGCGCCCACCACATACATCATATTCCCCTCATGCCCCCAATGGCGCGATATTTGCAGCACCTTCTCAAACAGTACCGATGTCCCATCCCCGATGGGGAGCATCTGGAACTCCCGCCCCGACTCATTGCTCGTAGCCGCCAGCAGGATGGCCCAGCGATCTTGGTACTCTAGAAAGGGCTGCACGGCATCGCGCCCCATGTAGGGCGCCACTGTGACCGCATCGAAGCCCATGGAGGCAAATAGGCTCTGCGCGTACATGGATGCCGTGTTGGCAATATCGCCCCGCTTGCCATCGGCTATGGTCAATACATCGGGGTAGTGCTTTTTGATGTAGTCCACAGTCCGAGCCAGATCCTGCCAGCCCTGCCAGCCCTGCACCTCGTAGAAGGCCAGGTTGGGCTTAAAGGCTATGGCCAAATCGGCCGTGGCATCGATGATGGCGCGGTTGAAGCGGAAAACGGCATCCCGTGAAGAGGCCAACGACAACGGCAATTTCCGCAACTCGGTGTCGAGCCCCACGCACAGGAAGGAGCGTTTGCGTACGATGGTCTCCTGCAGTTGTTGGTACGTCATGTTCGCGATCACATCCCGCTGGCCTGCAAGCGCGCAGCGTTCTCAGCAATTTGCAATTGGTCGATAATGGGCTGCAATGCGCCGTTCAGCACAGAGGGCAAATCATGCACCGTAAAGTTGATCCGATGGTCCGTCACGCGCCCCTGGGGGTAATTGTAGGTGCGGATCTTGGCCGATCGATCGCCAGTAGAAACCATCGTTTTGCGCTTGCTCGCCACGGAGTCCAGGTACGCCTGGTACTCTATGTTGTACAGGCGCGAACGGAGCTCTATGAGCGCCTTCTCGTAGTTCTTTATCTGCGACTTCTGGTCTTGGCACTGCACCACAATCCCCGTGGGGACATGGGTCAGGCGCACGGCCGAATAGGTGGTGTTGACGCTTTGTCCGCCAGGGCCCGAAGAGCAGTAGGTGTCCTTGCGGATGTCCTCCATCTTCAGCTCAACGTCAAACTCTTCGGCCTCGGGTAGAACCACCACCGAGGCTGCACTCGTATGGATGCGCCCCTGTGTCTCGGTCTGCGGCACGCGCTGGACTCTATGAACCCCCGACTCATACTTCATCACCCCGTAGACCCCCTGGCCGCTCAGCGAGAACACAATCTCCTTGTAGCCCCCCGCCGTGCCCTCGCTCTGGTCGCTCACCTCAAGCTTCCATCCATTGAGCTCTGCAAAATGCCCATACATTCGGAAGAGATCGCCCGCAAAGATGCAGGCCTCGTCGCCCCCAGTGCCCGCCCGCACCTCAACTATTGCGTTCTTCTCGTCTTGGGGATCGGAGGGGAGCAAGAGCAGTTTTATCTCCTCTTCCAGGGGGGACACCTGCGCTTCCAGGGCTTCCAGCTCCTCCTTGGCCATGGCCCGTAGCTCCTCATCGGCCTCATGCGCAGCCATCTGCTTCGCATTGTCTAGATTACTCAGTAGATCAGCGTAACGGTCATGCGCTGCTACCACGGGCCCAAGGTCCTTATACTCCTTATTGAGCGCCACAAAGCGCTTCATATCCTGCATGGCATCGGGCTGCGCTAGCTGCTGCTGCACCTCCTGATACCGGCCTTTTATCTGGTCTAGCTTCCCTAGCAATCCTTGCTGATCCATACCGTCCCCCGTCAACCTCGAACCCCGCCGCGAAGGTAGCGAAAAAGGAAAAGTGCTTGTTCATGGCCACTGCGCGCCGTGCGCAACAGAGTGCCCCAACCCACGGAGCCCATGGCAGCGATAGGGCCCGCCGGCGACAACGCATAGAAACAGGCCGCCCGGAGCATTCTCCGCGCGGCCTGTGCCCAAGACAAGAGTCGAACTTGCATGCCCTAAACGGGCACCAGCCCCTCAAGCTGGCGTGTCTACCAATTCCACCACCTGGGCCTCACGGCTTCGGAATGCTCTCTGGTGCCCAGAACAGGAATCGAACCTGCACAACATTGCTGTTACTAGTCCCTGAAACTAGCGCGTCTACCAGTTCCGCCACCTGGGCAATCCACCCCGAAGCCGAGCGCAAAGGTAGTGTCTTTTCTACTAACCGCCAAATCCCCTGGAAGGGCGACTCTCCCCAAAATGCGCACAGTCCCACACCGTACCAACGCCGTACCTACGCCGCTCATTTACGATTAATTAGCGAAGAAGGTACGGAGAAGGGGCATCCTTAGAACTTGAAGAAGCTAATGGTCTGGATCAGCTTATTGGACTGGTCCTCGAGCTTCTTGGCATCCTCGTTGAGATGCTGGCTGCTCACGGCATTCTGCTGGGCGATGTCGCTGAGATTCTGCACGGAGGTGTTGACCTGCTCTACGCCGGTATTCTGCTCCAGTGTGGCAGCGGAGACTTCATTGAGCGCATTGATGGCCTGCGAGACCTTGGGGACGATCTCCGCTAGCACCCTACCGTTGTTCTCATTGAGGCTTAGAGCTTTGGCCGAAAGCCCCACGATCTCCTCGGAGGCCTTACTGCTGCTCTCAGCCAGCTTGCGCACCTCCGCCGCCACCACGGCGAAGCCCCGACCGTATTCACCGGCGCGGGCAGCCTCCACGGCCGCATTGAGTGCAAGGATGTTCGTCTGCTGCGCTATCTCGCCTATCACGTTGACCCTGGAGGAGATGTTGCGAACGCTCGAGATGGCCTCCTCGCCGGTGGAGACGATGGACTTGAGGCCCTTCAGGCTCTCCTGGGCCACCCCCTGCGAGCTAGCCGCATTATCGGCATTGCGGGTGATGGAAGCGGCCATTTCCTCCATGGTACTGGAGGCCTCCTCGGCCGAAGCCGCCTGGCTATTGGCCCCATCGGCGAGCCTACGCGACGAGTCCAACACCACGCCGCTTGCTGCGAGAAGCTCCTTCGCCACACCAGTCACCGACAATATGACATCGGCCATCTTGTTGCGCAGATCCTCCAGGTGTAGCAGCATCTGCCCGAGCTCGTCTTTGCGGTGCTGTAGGGCCCCGTGCCCATCATCGGAATCCTTGCGCAGATCCCCCTCCGCAATCTTTTTTACCAAATCACTCCCCAGGGCAATCGGCCTTTTGATATTATTGGCAAGGTTATAGGCCAGCCAAACATCGAAGGCAATAATAATCAGTGACAGCACCGCAATGAACCAATAGATGGCCTGCATGAGCTTACCCAGGATACCCTCGCTGAAAGTATAGAGTTCATCGTACTGTGTGTTCAGCCCGGCCAGCGATGCTTGGAGCGTCTGGAAGGCCGACACGGTGGGGCCGAGTGTACTGACGATATCCCGGAGCGTCTTCTGGTAGCCCCCGATGCTCTCGGTGAGCGATGGCAGGGAGGCCACCTGGGGCAGCGATAGAACGTAGGAGAGCGTATCGGCTACCCGTGCGAGCTGGGCCTGGTCACCACTGTCATCGTAGAGGAGGTTGGCGGTAACGCTGCGAGACCAATCGATCACCGCCTTGGCCAGGAGTACCTGCACGTTGCCCTCGGTGATATTGTGCAGCGTGCGAGGCCGGCCTAGCAGCTGCTCCATCTGCTGGCCGTAGACCTTAAGCTGATCCATGGACTCCCGCTGCTGGGCCATGCTCTGGGTGTAGCGCTCGATATGGCCCTGTAGGGCCACCACGCTATCGGCAAACGGACGTATGCGTACGCTCAAGGGCGACCCCTTGGCATGGACCAAGTAGTCACCTAGAGTCGACTGCAACCGGTCGCAAGCAGACTTCATGAGCTTGCTATTCTGCTCAAATTCGCTGCTCGTGTGCGCCGGCGCGTTGATTGCATACCCCACGTCGCCCATAGAGAGGGCAGCTTTAGCTGAGTCGACAGCCATATCGATGGCGCTATGAAGTTTCACTGCCACGCCCATACCGATAGCGGCAACAGCCAATAGTCCAACGATATAGAGCGTACTCATGAGCCTGAGCTTGGTAGCCAGCTTCAAATCCCCCAATGCAAATACCATGGTTATTTGTAATAGGTTAATGTAGGACAATGACTGCGCAAGTTAAGCAATTATTGTATTATAGTACTTACGTGCGGCGTTGAAAGTAGCGCGGAACTCTTAACTTTGCGCTGACTCTAGCGGTTAGAGCCCATAGCAGAAACTACAACGCAATGCCAAGAATAATCTCCGTACACGGACGCCAGGTCCTGGACTCGCGCGGCAACCCGACAGTGGAAGTAGAAATTCAGACCGAAGACAACAACGTAGGGCGGGCCATCGTGCCCAGCGGGGCGTCAACGGGGGTGCATGAGGCCGTTGAGCTACGCGATGGCGACCCGCGCCAATTCCAGGGCAAGAGCGTAGGGAAAGCCGTGGCGCACGTCAATGGAGAGCTCAACGAGGCACTGCGTGGGGCCTGCGTATGCGCACAGCGGGAAATCGACCAGCGAATGATAGCCCTAGACGGCACAGAGAACAAGGGGCGCCTAGGGGCCAACGCCATCCTGGGGGTCTCGCTGGCGGCGGCCCGTGCGGCGGCCAACGCCCAGGGCCTGGAGCTCTACCAGTACATCGGGGGGCCCAATGCGCACATCCTCCCGGTGCCCATGATGAACATCCTCAACGGTGGGCAGCACGCCGACAACCCGATCGACTTCCAGGAGTTCATGATCATGCCCGTGGGGGCCGATAGCTTCCACGAAGCCCTCCACATGGGGGCCAACGTGTTCCATACGCTCAAGAGTGTCCTAAAAGGCAAAAAACAGTCCACCAACGTGGGCGATGAGGGGGGCTTTGCGCCCAACCTGCCCACCCATGAGGCCGTGCTGGATACCATCATCGAGGCCGTGGAAAAGGCTGGCTACAAGCCTGGAAAGGACATCGTGTTCGCCATCGATGCCGCCGCCTCAGAGTTCTACGATGAGAAAAGGAAGATCTACCATTTTGGCTCGACCAACGAGGACCTGACCTCCGCCCAGATGGTCAAGTACCTAGAAAAACTCGTTGCGGCCTACCCGATCGTCAGCATAGAGGACGGGCTCCAAGAGGACGACTGGGATGGCTGGGCCCTACTGACCAAGGAGCTAGGAGACCGCGTGCAGCTGGTGGGAGATGACCTCTTTGTCACCAACGTCAAGCGACTCAAGATGGGCATAGAGCGCCATGTGGCCAACTCTATCCTCATCAAAGTCAATCAGATCGGCACACTCACCGAGACGGTTGATGCTGTCCGGCTGGCCGACATCAACGGCATGACCTCAGTCATCAGCCACCGCTCTGGAGAGACCGAGGACACCACCATTGCCGACCTCGCGGTGGCGCTCTCTACGGGCCAGATAAAAACGGGCTCCCTGTCGCGCACGGATCGCATCGCCAAGTACAACCAGCTCCTGCGCATTGAGGAGAGGCTCGGGAAGGCTGCGGTGTATCCTGGGAAGGACTTCCGGACGCTGCGCTACTAGCGCAAGCGCATAGCTACGCTTAAGCCCCTAGGCCTATCGGCCTGGGGGCTTTTGGCGTATGGGGGGAGGAAGCTAGCCGTTGTCCTCTGCGCACCACTCGGCGTAGTTCTTCTGCGTTTCGTAGAGGCGCAGCCGCACAAGCGTTACGCTCGGGGGTAAGGCTGCCACAAGGCGATCGGCCATCCAGGCCAACATGTTCTCGCAGGTGGGCTGGAAGCCGAGCTCCACTACCCGGAAGCGCTCCGCCAGGGCGTGCAGCGAAGCGGCCTGGTCGCCACGGATCACCAAGCTATGGTCGAATCGGCTGACTATTTGCTCTTGGACAATCTGCTTGAGCAGCCCAAAGTCCATCACCATGCCCAGCTTAGGGCTAGTTTTCGCTTGTTCGGGCTGCCCCTTGACGGTGACAAAGAGGCGATAGGAGTGCCCGTGGATATTGGCGCAAAGGCCATCGTAGCCAGGCAAGAAGTGGGCGGCCTCAAAGTTGAACTCCTTGGTAATACGGATAGTAGGAATGGTAGCCATACGCATGGAATTATCTCCTGCCATCGGTGCTGTCGCCCTACCGAGCTCTGGGGCGGGGGCCTCACGGCCCAGGGGATGGCAGCCGAGCGCGCAATATAGCACAAATGTCGTATCTTCGCCGAGAGACTAGGCAAGTTATCGCCCGACGCATGGCACGCATCCAAGAGACCCTACTGCGCATTTGGCGCATCCCGTATGTCAAGCACCCCGTGCTCGGCCTGCTGGTGGCCACAGCCATATTCTTGCTGTCATTCCTGGGCCTCAACCTCTTTACGCGGCACGGCAGCGAATTCCCCATTCCCGACCTGACGCAGTACACGCTGCAGGACGCCGCGCCGCTAGTGCAAGAGCAGCACCTACAGGTTATGGTGACCGATTCTGCGTTCAACATTGGGCATCTACCAGGCCAGATCGAGTCGCAAACACCGGTCCCTGGCAGCATGGTCAAGCGAGGGCGACGGGTGTTCCTGACGGTCAACGCCTCCAAGCCCCCCATGGTCGAGGTGCCGTTTCCCGAGATATCTTCATTCCGGCAGCGCCTAATTGCGCTCGACCGCGCTGGGCTAGGTGTCGGGCAAGTCATACTCAACACGAAGCCCTCGCGCCCTGCTTCTGCGTCCGAGCCAGACACCCTGGAGGCCACAGACACCCTGTACCTTACCCCCCCAACGCCCAAGCAGGTCGACATCTGGCATGAGTACGTACAGGCGCTGCGCTTCCAAGGCCAAACGCTCGATACGGGAGCCCGCGTACCCAAAGGCTCCCTGATCGACATCGTCATCGGCTTCGACACCCTCAAAGCCCGCAGCTCGCACATCCCCCAACTCGCAAACCTCAGCCTCCAAGAGGCCCGGCGGGCTCTTGCGGGCAGCATTCTCAACGTAGGCGAGGTGTCGTACGACCAGTCGGTCAAATCCCGCACCGACACCCTCTTTGCCCGAGTGTACAGCAGCAATCCCTCCGCGGGGACCTCGTTGCCGTGCGGAGCTCACGTAGCCCTCCGCCTAACTATCAATCAGGCACGCATAAACAACCAGCCACAGTAGCATGCCGACCAGTCTACGCCTACGCATTGTCTGGGGGGCACTGTGTGCCCTGCTGGCTCTTACCGGGGCGACACTCCCCCACGCAAGCTACGGCCAGGGAGAGTTGATAACCTTTGCGCCTTCCAGCGTTGCGCCAGGGCGCACCCGTCAAAGTGCCCCAGCCCTATGTTCGTTGCCTTTTTTCGATGACTTCTCCCAGGGCAGCCTTAAGCCGCACGGGGAGTACTGGCAGGAGGGGAGCAACGTGCTGCTCAGTACGGGGCTAGCGATTGCCCCCCCTACGCCTGGGGTGGCCGTGTTCGATGCCCTGGATGCCCAAGGGTACCTGCAGGCCGGCGTGGGGCGAACCTCCAAGGTGTGTGACAGCCTCACATCGCGCCCCATCGATATGCCCAACCTGGGTTCCATATACCTGACCTTTCGCTTCCAGCCGCAGGGCTGGGGGGGCATGCCGAGCGTGAGCGATTCCCTCATGGTGGACTTCTACGACCCCCAGGCCAAGAAGTGGCACCCGGTATGGCAGGCCTCCTTCAACGTGAAGAAGAAGACCGTAGAACAGCATGATCTCCAGGGGACGGCACCTGGGCCGAAGACTGAGGAGTATGAGCGTCCGAACACCGTATTTTTCCTGGCTACTATACCAATTCAGGATGCTAGATATCTACGCCCTGGCTTTCAATTCCGCTTCAGGAATAAGGCCTCGATCCTCACCGATACGCAGATGCCTGGGCGCAACTCGAACTCGGCGCACTGGGCCGTTGACATGGTCTACTTGGACAAGGGTCGTGCGCCCGAAGAGCTGGCATACGTTCCCGATGTGGCGCTGACCTCGCTACCAAAGGCATTCGAGCTACCCTACGCCCAGCTGCCCTACCAGCTGGCCCAGTCGTGGCTAAACGACCTTGCGAGTCGCACCGAGAAGTCCATCAGCTGCACCTACCGGAATTTCTGGCACGATAGCTACAACGTAGAGCGCAACTTCTCCATCGCCGACTCCGCGCAGGCCACGCCCACCTTCTCGGGTTCGCGGGGCAACGAGATGGTGGCTGCGGGCGAGAACGTTGAATGCGGGCGCACATATAGCTTCGATTGGGCCTCCCTGGCCAATAGGCCTTTGAGTGTGGAGCTAAAGGCCTATCTCCGCATGAGCTCTAGCGCTGGATTGAAGCCTTTCCGCTGGAACGACACCATGGTGCGCCATGTACGCTTCAACGATCTCTACGCCTACGACCAAGGGCACGCCGACAATGGCTACGGGCTCATAGGGCAGGGTACAACCAAGGCCTCGGTGGCCATGATGTTTGCGCCCATTGCGCCTGGCACCATACAGAGCGTCAAGGTGTATTTCAACCCCATCGCCGATCCGAGCACGCGTAAGCGGGTTCGCCTCTGCTTTTGGACCTGCCAGCATGGACAGCCGTCGGCCCTACTATACGATTTCATGGTCACCCCCCCCACAACTAGTGGGGAACAAGGCCGATTCGTCACCTATGCGCTGCCCAAGCCCCTGGGATTTAGCGACACGCTCTTCATCGGCTGGACGCAGGCTAGCGCCGACCTGCTCAACGTAGCTATCGACCTCTCCACCGACACCCCAACGCCCCTCTTCTACAACATAGCTGGGCTTTGGTATCCTTCCGCCTACAGGGGGGCCCTACTCATACGGGCTGTGTGTACACCTGGCGGGGAGACCCCTAGGCCCCGTAAGACCCCGGTGGAGGAGACCAGAACGCTCTACTCCGTGTTCCCCAACCCAGCTGGGGATTTCTGCCGCATCGATGGAGTGCAAGAGTCCACACGGGTTACCATCTACGGAGCACGGGGAGAGCGACTCCGGCAGCTTCTGCTCGAGCCGAATGCACCAATCCCCCTCGTGGGGCTACCTAAAGGACTGCTCCTCCTACAGTTCTCCTCGCTTGAGGGCCAAGTGCTGGCCAACGTCCCATGCCTACACCAGTGAACGACCCCCCCACCGACAGCACGGCGCAATACCCTCAGCCCGGGGAGCTTGAGGAAGACGAAGACCTGGAGCTAACCTCAGGGATAGGCTCTGCCCCCACCCTGTTTAAGACGCTGACGGTAGATCCTGGACAGAAGCCTCAGCGCATAGACCAGTTCCTGGCCAATAGGCTGGAGAATGCCTCCCGCAGCTTTATCCAGAGGGCCCTGAGCAAGGGGCTGATCTTGGTCGACCAGCACGCCGTCAAGGCCTCCTATAGGGTGATGCCGGGCAAGACGATTGCGGTGTACCAAGACTACGCACCGCAGCACGAGGTGCTGGCTGAGCCCATCCGACTCGATATCGTATACGAGGATGAGGTGCTGCTGGTGGTCAATAAGCCGGCGGGCATGGTGGTGCATCCTGGGCACGGCCACTACTCTGGCACGCTCATCAACGCCTTGCTCTACTACTTCAAAGACCTGCCGCTCTTTCAGCACGGAGGCCTGCGGCCAGGCTTGGCCCATCGCATCGACAAGGATACCAGCGGTCTGCTAGCCGTTGGGAAAACCGAGGAGGCCATGAAGAGCCTAGGGCAAACTTTCCTCCACCGCCAGGCCCACCGCCACTACCTAGCCTTGGCCTGGGGTGATTTTAGCCAAGCGACGGGGCGCATTGAGAGCAATATAGGGCGCGACCCTGCCGATAGGCAACGGATGAAAGTGTTCCACACTCCCGACCAGGGCAAGCCGGCCGTGACCCACTGGAAGGCCCTGGAACATTTCACCATGGTCACCCTTCTTGAGTGTACCCTCGATACAGGGCGCATGCACCAGATTCGCGTGCACCTAGCCGAAGCTGGGCATCCGCTCTTCGCCGATGCGCGCTACGGGGGAAGCCAAGTGCTACGTGGACTCCGAACCAGCGAATACAATCAATTCATCCACAGCTGTTTTTCCCTCTGTCCACGGCAGGCTCTGCATGCCTTCAGCCTCGACCTACCACACCCCACAACGGGGGAAATGCTCCATCTGGAAGCCCCCCTCCCCGAAGACTTTGCGCAGCTGCTGCAGGCCTGGCGGAGCTTCAACAACGCCTTTCAGCAATAGGGCGAACTGCCACTCACGCCGCTGGGGCCTAATGGCTCACGCTTAGCCTGAGCACTATGGGCAGATGGTCGCTATAGCCCCCATTGTAGTGGATGCCCTTGTAGGTGCGGTAGGGGATAAGACCGCCGAACTTTTCATCGCGTTCGAGAAGCCAGGGCAATGCAACCACCCCCACCGAGGCAGGCTCAACCTGGTAGCCCTCAGCTTCGAGCAGGGGCGAGGAGACTAGGAAGAGGTCAATTTGGCTCCATTGACCGTGGTATTTGTGTGAGCCTCTTCCGCGCTTACCTAAACAATCGGGGTGGAGCAGGTTCACTAGCCGGCCATCGGTGCTAGCCTCCCGCAAGGAGGGGGTACTCACACGTTCAAAGAGCGAAGCCGCAGCCTCCTCGTTGAAGTCACCCATGGCGATAATCTTGGCGTCTGGCTGCACTAGGCGCATGGAGTCAACGGCGCGCATGAGCCTACGGGCAGTTTTAGCTCTGCGTTGCCCGGAGGCTATGGGTCCACTGGCCTTTGAGGGCCAATGGCACTGCACCACGGAAAGCAATTCCCCATTGGGCAGCTCAAACTGCGCACAAAGCATCTCTCTACTCTGCCAGCCGTGGGCGGAGTCATGCGTGGGCACCAGCCAATTGTAGCCGCGAAGCGTGAGGCGAGTGGGGTCGTAGAGCAGGGCCACATCGATGCCGCGGTGATCGGGCGAATCACGATGAAGGTATCGGTAGCCCACCGCATGCAGGGGTGGCGTCGTGGTGAGCTCACGCACCACGTACGCATTCTCCACTTCACACAGCCCCACCAGGGCAGGACGCTCCCCACCTGCACAACAAGCCAGGGCCCTAGCTATCCCCCTAGCCTTGGCCCGAAGGCGTCGAAAGGTAAAATGGTGGTCGCCCCCTGGGGTGAAACTACTGTCGGGGTTCTCTGCAGAGACCCTAGGGTCAAAGAGATTCTCCACGTTGTAGGACACTACCACTAGCGGCTTCGCACCGCCAACCACTGGCGGCATATCCGTGGAAGCTCCTAGCATAAGTGCCATTAGGCAAACGGCTAAGCAATGCACAATCCGCTACTCCAAAAATACCCAGCTAGTTTATGTAGACCCTCCCTATGCCTGAAGGCTCCTGATGGGCAGCCCATATACCCCTAGAATGCTCTTCCCGTACATCCTGGTAGACAGTACGCCCCAAGATTCCTCATTGCCTTGATGCCCATGCACTGGTAGTAGGGAGCGCAAACTTCGAGAGCTACACTGCGTTGGCCACGCCGTCAACCAGGCCATGCTACCCCCAGAAGGGTACACAGGTAAGCAGGAAGGTGGTAGCACGCTGATTTCTAGGCCTCGAGCTTGAAGTCGCGGAGTACCTCGTTGAGCGAGGTCTTCCGATCTGTGCTCTCTCGCCTTTGCCCAATAATGAGGGCGCAGGGCACCCCGTAGCTGCCCGCCGGGAACTGGCGCTGGCGCACCCCAGGGATCACCACTGCCCTGGGGGGGACATACCCACAATACTCCTTGGGCGCAGGGCCCGAGACATCGATGATATGGGTGGAGCTGGTGATAACCACATTGGCCCCCAGCACGGCCTCAGCCCCGATGTGCGCCCCCTCGACCACAATGGCCCGCGAACCGATAAAACAACCATCCTCCACGACAACGGGTTTCGCCTGTAGCGGCTCAAGCACACCGCCGATTCCAACCCCACCCGAGAGGTGCACATGCGCCCCGATATGCGCGCAGGAGCCCACTGTGGCCCAAGTGTCCACGAGGGTGCCAGTGCCTACCCAAGCCCCAATGTTGACAAACGAGGGCATCAAGATGGCCCCCGGGGCAACGTAGGCCCCGCGGCGCACCGTGGCGCACGGCACGACCCGGACGCCTGCAAGCGCATGGTCGAGCTTCAGGGGAACCTTGTCGAAAAAACGGAGGTCGCCAGCCTCAATGGGCTGACTCTTACGGTAGCGGAAATACAGCAGGATGGCCTTTTTGACCCATTCGTTGACCACCCACGCATCGTCCACCTGCTCCACCACCTGGAGCTCGCCCCGGTCAAGCATGTCGACAGCTACCCGCACTGCGACCAAGTCTTTGTCGCTGGCTAGGGCACTACTGGCCCACAAGGTCTCAATCTGGGCCGACAACTCCGATATTTCCATCGATACCCCCGCTTTTTTACGCCTGTGCGAAGTTAGCACCAATATTGCAATCAGCCCTCTAAACAAATGCCGACACGCCTGCGCTTTCTCATGGTAATTGCATACCTTCGTACCCCTTTTTGGCGTTCGGGGCACTCGCCCGCAACGCCACGCTGACCCCGAGAGAACTATGAGATTCACGCTACGCATCCTGCTTGCGCTAGGCCTCAGCCTAGCACTCTCCACGACGACCCAAGCCCAATTCTCCTACCAGTGGGCCGTAGGGGGCAAGCTTGGTAACCCGCCAAGTGTTTCGGTCAAGGTGTTCTTCAACGATGCCTCAGCCCTAGAGACCTTAGGAGCCTTTGGCTGGTCGGGTGCCGGAGCCTCCGTATTCTACGAGCACCATTTCTACATCGGCGCCGCCCCTGGGCTGCGCTTCTACCTCGGGGGTGGCGGCCATGCGGCCTACGTACCAGAGTACGGCTACAACCCCTACGCCAATATCTACTACCAGAACGGCCTCTACGCTGGAGTTGACGGGGTGGTGGGGCTGGAATACGTGTTTGAGAAGATTCCCCTGGTGCTCTCGCTCGATGTCATCCCCCTGCTCAACGTAGGTCGCCCAGTCTCCGTGTGGTGGAATGCGGGGGTGAGCGCGCGCTATGCCTTCAAGTGAACCGACCGCTCTCCCCGCCACTGCGACCGTGTGGCGGCCGTCACCCCCTCGCTAGTCCCGCAGCACCACGAACTGGTCATAGATGTGCCGGGGAAGCGACCTGGCGTGAGCCTTGCGGTCGTATTTCGATTTGTAGACCGTGAAGGTTGCCTTCTGAGGGTTAAGCTCCACCACTACGTAGGTCTGCATCAGCTTATCGCGCTCAGCGGTGGGCTCGTGGGCCGAATTCTTGTCTAGGAATGCATAATCGGGGGCCAGCCGCCCAAATGCCGATGGTACATACCTTATAGCGTGATACCACGTGAGCCCTCCAGGATGGCCGCCTACCATGTGCAGCGGTGCCCCTGGCACGTGCCTGTAGGTGGGGATGCAAGTGCCTGCAAGCTGCCGACTGGCATTTCGTCCCTTGCTATCCACGAAGCCACGCGAGTAGATGTGGTCATGGCCGCATAGCACAAAGTCGACATCCAGCTCCGAAAAGATAGGGTTCCAAAACTTACGGTAGGCCACCACATCGCTATCGAGCAAGTGGCTTGCCCCCGAATAGAGGGGTTTGTGGAAGCCCACCGCCACCCATTGCCCAAGGCTGCGCGCGGCAGCTACCTGCTCGCGAAGGAACTGCGTTTGCGCCTGCACATCGACATTCTCCGCCAATTTCTGGGTGTTGTACGATGCATTGTTGAGAATAATAAAACGCAGCACGCCCGCATTCACAGCGTAGACCCCATCCTTAAACTCGCTACCGCCCCCCAAGGCCGAGGGCATCGCAATGCGATGGGCAAGCTGCCCATCATCGTGATTTCCCTGAGTGGAGACCAGCACATGCTTGCGAAACAACTCGGCCCCAGCCGTGGGGAAGCACCCCCGGTTGTGGAAAAGGTAGCCCCACTGCTCTGGATCGTCCGAGCGATTTGTATGGTCGCCTGCAATGTAGATGAAATCGATATTGGGTTCTTGGTTGATGTAGTCAAAAGAAGAGCCGAGGGCCTCCCCATCGAAGGAATCGATGGGCTGCGGATCGGCTATGTAGATAAAACGAACCGGGGCCCGTGGGTCGTCCGAAGCCGTCTGGAAACGACCCTCCACGGAGTTACTAGGCCCTGTGACCACGTAGCGGTAGCCTGTACCAGGCTGTAGCCCCGTAACGCGCGCTGAGTACGCATACTCAGAACCCGTGGGCACGGCCCGCACGACACGCTGCTCTAGGAACACCGTGGCATCGGGATTAAACACCTGAAGCAACGAGCTTGGCAACGGGGCCTCAGAAATCCAGCTAATCCCCACTTGGGTCTGAGCATCCAGACCCACATGCACACTCACCGCCTTAATGGCTGTAGACGCCTGCGCCCACGCCGATAGTGAGCCCGCCACTACACAAAGGAGCAGCAGGATCGCCCTTCTGGCAGCACAAAATACGTGACCCATGATAGCAAACATCGATTGGTAAAGCGCGGTTACGGAGGCAAAGATGTGGAAATTGGATTTCAAGACTGTGACGGGCGCATGGCATGAGGTGCTAGTAGCCCCCAGGAACACTGGGAGAGGGGAGAGGGGGTTGATTTGGTGGAAAATGGGAAACTCCTTAACTTTGCGGCCACAGTTACGGGGACATTTGCCCGCTGGCCGAAGGTATGGCCCGTTCGTCTAGAGGTTAGGACGCGAGGTTTTCATCCTCGTAACGGCAGTTCGATTCTGCCACGGGCTACGAGGAGACTAAATTTGTAATAGTAAGGATCCAAGATGGCAAATCTGAAGAGCGCCAAGAAGCGCGTACGCCAGAACGAAAAACATAGACTCTACAACCGCTACTACGCCAAGACCATGCGTACGCTGCTGAAGCGGATCCGCGAAGAGAAGGACAAGGAGCAGGCGCGGCAGCTTTTCCCCGAGCTCCAGCGGCAGCTCGACAAGCTGGTTCGGCGCAACATCATCCACCGGAACAAGGCGGCCAATATCAAGAGTTCCGTGGCCAAGGCTCTCGCCTAGCCTCTGGCGCACTGTTGACCCTTCAAAAAGGGTGGCCCCAGTGGGGTCACCCTTTTTGCGCTATACGTACTCCATTTCGCAGCGTGATCTACCATTCCCACTGGTACGCACCGCTTGGGAGATCCCTAGGCCTCCAACCGACTGCGGGGCGACAGCTATCAAGGGTACTCAGCATCTTGACGGGCAGGCTAATTTGACTGTTTCTAAATAGCCTCCTAGCATGTTAGGCCTGGCACTTGGTCGATGCGCAGGTTATGTCAGTCTGCTGGCAGCACATAGCATTTAGCAAATCACTGTTTTCCTTCCAGTTAGCGAAATCCAAGGCAAGCTGGAGAGGTTGGCACAGGTTTTGCGTACTAGAAGGTACAGTCACACAGGGTGACTTATTTAGACTGTACATAAATAGTAGAGGGGTATGCCGCAGCAAGAATTTCAACAGGAACTCGTCGCCCTAGAACCAGCCCTCCTCCAGTTCGCCAAGAGCATGACGAGTAAGCTCGATGATGCCCAAGACCTATTGCAAGAGACCTACTTGAGAGCCCTGACCTTCAAGGACTCCTACCAGCCCAACACCAACCTGAAGGCATGGACTTTCACCATCATGCGCAACACGTTCATCAACAGCTATCGGAAGCTGTCGCGCAAGAACACCACGCTCGATGACTCTGAGAACCAATGGTTGCTCAACGGCCAAGAGGCCAGCGACAAGGCCGATGCCCGAGTAGCTAGCGATGAGCTCAACAGGGCGATTGACAGGCTGGCCGACGAGTTCCGCATCCCCTTCCAGATGCACACCCACGGCTACAAATACCGTGAGATTGCGCAGGAGCTTGATCTCTGCATTGGCACAGTGAAGAGCCGTATCTTCTTCTCGCGGCAAAAGCTCCAGGGTGCTTTGTCAAGCTACGCCGAGAACCGCTCCATCTAGCCGAAAGCCGTAACTTCGTGCCACGGCGGCTGGCCACTGCTGACCACGCCCCGAAGGCTATGGACATAGGCTACAGGTTTATCGACCTGTTCGCGGGGGCGGGCGGCCTCTCGGTGGGAATCTCCGCGGCGGGGTTCAAGGGTCTGTTCGCGAGTGAACTCGTACCCCAATACGCCGATACCTACCAACGCAACCACCCCGACACGAAGGTGGCTCAGGGCGACATCAGGGCCCTCGAGCCCGAAGCGATCCGCAACTCGCTGGGCCTCCAAACGGGCGACTTGGAGCTCCTAGCCGGCGGCCCACCCTGCCAAGGCTTCTCCATCAACGCCCCGATACGAAGTCAACACGACCCGCGCAACCACCTCTTCCTGGAATACCTACGGTTTGTGGAGGCCTTCATGCCCAAGGCCATCCTAATTGAGAATGTACCTGGCATCGTCTCCTTCGAGCACGGGCAAACCCTGGAAGCCATCCTACAAGCACTGACAAACTACGGCTACTCCACCGATGTGCGCATCCTCGGGGCAGCCTACCACGGCGTACCGCAAATGCGCTGGCGTACCATCATCGTGGGGCTACGCAACGCCCCGCTGCCACCAAACCACTTCCCACGGCCTAGCTGCTACGCCAAGCTACGCACCAACTTCACCTCCTCCTTCCGTGGACAGCAAATTGTGGAGCACCCCACACACACATCGGCTAAGCACTACACCACGGTCTATGAGGCGATAGGCGACCTGCCCGCGCTAGCACCAGGAAGCAGCGGTGCCAATATCATGGAATACGACCTGGCCCCCTTCTCCGACTACCAGCGCCTACTGCGGATGACGGGCAGCAAGCTCTACAACCATCAGGCTGCCGGCCTCAGCCCCATCAATAAAGAGCGGCTGCTCTACATCAAGCCCGGGGGCAATTGGACCAACATCCCCCCGCAGCTCCTACCCAAAGGCATGCAGCAAGCTCGCCGCAGTGACCACACTAAGCGCTATGGCCGAGTAGAACCCAGCGGCCTAGCCTCCACCATCCTCACCAAATGCGACCCGCACTGGGGCGCCTTCATCCACTACAACCAAGACCGTCCCTTCACCGTGCGGGAAGCCGCACGCCTGCAATCATTCCCCGACCACTACATATTCTACGGCTCCCTGGCCGAGCAATACGCCCAGGTGGGCAACGCCGTGCCGCCCCTCCTAGCAAAAGCAATCGCCTACACCCTGAGGGAGATAATACCACTAGTACAGTAATGGCAGGCTATATTGAAGAGTTCTTTGGACGAAGAGTTCAGGGGAACTGCAGGTATGCAAGGGAGGACGCACTCAAAGAATATTGCCCATTTATAAAAGCACGATGCAGAAAAATTCTACCTCGGCAGGGCATACGCTCAGGTGTATGCGCAGTGAGGCAAAAAACTCCCAACTCTCCTTGTGTTATATGTTGTCCAACAAGGCTGTACGCTGATGACTACTCCTTACTAAGACAAATTGCGGTAGATGCATTTCATCAGGATTTAAAACTATATCCAAGCCAAGAAGCCGTAGATAGAGCTAAGTGTGAAGGTGGAGCAATAGCAGTATTTGGACACGGGTGGGGCAGAGCGCTAAGACTCCCTCAACGTAATACGATGGGCTCATACTACGTTGATTGGGTTTTGGCATTGTTGGGCACAAACGGAGAGCTTTTGGAAATAACAGCGGTCGAAGTACAGACTATAGATACTACAGGAAGCTACGCAGCTGCAAGGAAAAGTCTGATAGAACAACAAGAACAAATATCTGACACAGTAGGACTAAACTGGGAGAATGTTTCCAAAAGGATTATACCACAAATCATTTACAAAGGACAAGTCCTTCAGCGCGAGGATCTCTGCCGTAACGGACTATACTTTGTGGCTCCCTTACCTGTCTACGAGAGAGTCCTAAAGCGCTTGGGAGGAAAAGCGGCTCTCCCTTCCTTCCCAAGCCAACCTGCCGCCATTCACTTCATCGCATACGACTACGTGTATAACGACTCCAGAACGGCTGAAGAAGAGAAACTCGGCATAATAGAACGACACACAACGACAGTGTTCAAAATCCAAGAGGCCTTTTCCTCACTCACTCTACCAGAAGGCAACGTATACAGAGCTGCTATTGAAAAGTCCCTATACAACGGTGCTACAACATCTGAGTAAGCCGCCGCTAAGAGAAACCGAAGGAGAGTTCTACAACACGTATAGTATAGAGAAGGTATATCAAGCCAAAGAGTAGAAAGCGCAACAACTTACAAGGTACCCCCTGCTTAATGGACCACCCCTCTCTACAGTTTCCTGAGCAAGGTTTCGAGCTTGGTACGTCTCTCCACCTCGGTTGCCACTTTGTCAGCAGGGATTCGCTCCTGTCGCATGGAGTCACGCTCCCGCAGGGTCACCGTACCATCCTCCAGCGACTGGTTGTCCACGGTGATGCAAAACGGGGTGCCAATGGCATCCTGGCGGCGATAGCGGCGGCCGATGGAGTCCTTCTCATCGTACTGGTAGGTCACCTGGCACTTGAGATCGTCGCAGAGCTTCTGGGCCATTTCGGGCAGTCCGTCTTTGCGCACCAGGGGCAACACGGCCGCCTTGATAGGCGCCAGAGCAGGAGGGAAATGGAACACCTTGCGAACCTCGCCCTGGCCTCCCTCATCGCTGGGAAGGGCCTGGTTTTCAAAGCAGCCCGAGAGAACCATCAGCACTGTACGATCAAGGCCTATGGAGGTCTCCACTACATACGGAGTAAAGCTCTCCTTGGTATCAGGATCGAAATACTCCAACTTGCGTCCTGACAGGCGTGCGTGGCTGGAGAGGTCAAAGTTTGTACGGGAGTGGATTCCCTCCACCTCCTTGAAGCCAAAGGGATAGTTGTACTCAATGTCACACGCCGCATTGGCATAGTGCGCCAGCTTGTCGTGCGGGTGGTAGCGGTAGTTCTCCTGACCTAGGCCGAGCGCCAGGTGCCATTTGAGACGCTGCTCCTTCCAGTACTCAAACCACTTGAGCTCCTCACCGGGGCGGACAAAGAACTGCATCTCCATCTGCTCAAACTCCCGCATGCGGAAGGTGAACTGTCGAGCCACTATCTCATTGCGGAAGGCCTTACCCACCTGGGCAATGCCGAAGGGCAGGCGCATGCGCCCCGTCCTCTGCACGTTGAGGAAGTTGACAAAGATCCCCTGCGCGGTTTCTGGCCGCAGGTAGATAGTGTCCGTATCGCTGGAGACCGAGCCCACCTTAGTGGCAAACATGAGGTTGAACTGGCGGACCTCGGTCCAGTTCCTCGTCCCAGAAACCGGGCAGACTATGCCCAAATCCAAGATCAGCTGGCGGACGTCGACCAGATCGTTGCGCGTGAGGTCGTCGGCCAAGCGCTTGGTGGCCGCCTGGATGGCCTGCCGATGCTCCAGCACCCTGGGGTTGGTAGCCTCAAACTGGGCCTGGTCAAACGCATCGCCAAAGCGCTTTTGGGCCTTGGCTATCTCCTTGGCTATCTTCTCCTCCTGCTTGGCCACCCACTCCTCCACCAGCACATCAGCCCTGTAGCGCTTTTTGCTGTCCTTGTTGTCGATGAGCGGGTCGTTGAACGCCGCGAGGTGCCCTGAGGCTTCCCATACCTTGGGGTGCATGAAAATGGCCGCATCTAGTCCCACGATGTTCTCATGCAAACGGGTCATGGCCTCCCACCAATAGCGGCGCACATTGAGCTTGAGCTCCACCCCGTATTGCCCATAATCGTACACTGCCGCCAGACCATCGTAGATTTCGCTACTAGGGAACACGAAGCCATACTCTTTGCAGTGGGCCACCAAATCCTTCAGCACATCCGCATTTGCCATAGTGAGGAGAATCGCTATACACACCAGCGTTACAAAGGTAGCGAAAAGCGGGCAGACGCATTGCGTGCACGGCGCAACGCCGCCCCTGACTGAAAAACTCGCAACTTGCGCAAATGGAGCAATAAAATTATCTTTGCGTACGGGGGGTGTAGGTGGGGCTGGTGAAAAGCAGGAGCAATAGCGATGCCTAAGATATCGAAGAAGTCGGCGCAGATGCCGTCATCGCCTATCCGGCGACTGGCGCCCGTGGCGCGGGCCACAGAAGCACGTGGCGTACACGTTTACCATCTGAACATAGGTCAACCCGACATAGCCACGCCCCAGGAGGCCCTGGAGGCCGTGCGGACGGCAAAGCCTGCCGTGGTGGCCTATAGCGACTCGGCCGGCAACATGGCGCTACGCGAAGGCCTGGTAAAATACTACGATAAGCTCGGCATCAGCCTCTCGGTGGACAACATCACCGTCACCACGGGCGGCTCGGAAGCCCTGATCTTTGCCTTCAGCTGCTGCTTAGACCCCGGCGATGAGGTCATCATCCCAGAGCCCTTCTACGCCAACTACAACGGCTTCGCTGCGCAGTGCGGGGTGAAGGTGGTACCCATCCACTCAAGCATCGACAACGACTTCGCCCTCCCGCCCATCGAGGACTTTGAGCGCCTCATCACGCCCCGCACGCGGGCCTTGGTGATCTGCAATCCCAACAACCCCACGGGCTACCTCTACAGTCGGCAGGAAGTGGAGCGCCTTGGCCAAATAGCCAAGAAGCACGATCTCTTCCTCTTGGCCGATGAGGTCTACCGCGAGTTCTGCTACGATGGGGCGGAGCACTTCTCGGTCATGAAGCTTGAGGGGCTAGAGGAGCATACCGTGCTATTGGACTCCACGTCTAAGCGCTACAGCCTCTGCGGGGCCCGCGTGGGCGCACTAATCACACGCAATAAGGAGCTCATGGGCGCCGTGATGCGCTTTGCCCAAGCGCGGCTTTGCCCACCCTTCTATGGGCAAATAGCTGCCACGGGAGCACTCAAGGCACCCGCCAGCTACTTCAAGTCCGTATACGACGAATACGTCACCCGGCGCAACGTGCTGGTCAACGGACTCAACAAGATCCCCGGTGTCTACTCACCCATGCCACTGGGCGCCTTCTACACCACGGCACGCTTCCCCGTGAAGGACTGCGACAAATTCGCCGAGTGGCTCCTGAAAGATTACAGCTACCATGGTGCCACGGTGATGCTGGCTCCAGCTAGCGGTTTTTACGCCACGCCCGGGCTCGGCAAAGATGAAGCCCGACTGGCCTACGTACTCAAGCAGGAAGATTTGAAGCAGGCTCTAGTCGTGCTGGAGCATGCCCTAGCTGAGTACCCAGACAGAAAGTAGCTGCTGACAGGGCTCTGACGCGTGGGCTCGGGAAAATGCATTAGGATATCGGCCTTCGCTACTCTGGCGATGCTGCTCTTTATCTTCCCATATGCCCAGCAGCTCGCGGCGCAGGCAGCACGCTACCGCAGTGTCCAAGCCGATGGCGCTACGCTGTGCTATCCCCCGCCCCGTGCGCTCGAGGTGGGGGCAGCCAGACTAAACGAGTACCTCCCCAGCCTTGAGGGAAAGCGGGTGGGGCTGGTCTGCAACCAAGCCTCCCGCGTGCATCAGCGCTACCTCTGGGATACCTTGGCCTCACTAGGAGTCGACCTACAGGTTCTTTTCACACCTGAGCATGGGCTACTAGGCCAATCGGGGGCGGGGGAGCTGGTAGACTACGGCACAACGCACCGGCACAAGGCCCTTGTAGTAAGCCTATACGGGAAGCGCAAGCGGCCTAGCGCAGAGGCTATGGCGATGGTCGATATCGTGCTGTTTGACCTGCAAGACGTGGGCGTACGCTGCTACACCTACGCCTCCACCATGACCTACATGATGGAGGCCTGCGCGCAGTACGGCAAGCCCTTCGTAGTTCTCGATAGGCCCAACCCGCTAGGTCGGGTAGTAGATGGGCCCCTGCTCACGCCGTCATACCGCTCCTTCGTCGGCCTTCACCCAATCCCCTGGCAACATGGCATGACTCTGGGTGAGCTGGCGCAGATGATCAACGGGGAAGGCTGGCTCGCCAATGGGCGCAAATGCAAGTTGACCGTCATTGCCTGCGCAAATTACAGCCACGCAGATATCCCCGAGCTACCTACGCCGCCATCGCCCAATCTACCAAACGCCCAGGCCATACGCCTCTACCCCACCCTGGCCTTCCTGGAGGGCAGCTACCTGAGCGTTGGGCGAGGGACGCCTTGGCCCTTCCAAGTGGTGGGGCATCCAAATTACCAAGCGCTCTCCTTCCGCTTCACGCCAGATAGCTGCCCAGCAGCCAAGCACCCACCCTTCAAGGGCATACCCTGTCGTGGATACGACTTGCGAAACCACACGCAGGATACAATCCAGATAGACTTGCCCCTATTGATCCAACTCTTCAGCACCTACCCCGACAAAAAGCACTTCTTCACCCCATTCTTCGACAAGCTGGCAGGCACCAAGATGCTACGCGAACAGCTCACGCACGGGGCAAGCCCTGCTACCATACGAGCCAGCTGGGCAGCACCCATTGCTGCTTTCAAAGCCAAACGCACCCCCTATTTGCTCTACAGAGAGTAAAACAAGCCCCATGAGGAAAAGCATACAAAACGCAATAGGCCATCCGATCACGCTGCTAGTATGCATGGTGCTAGCCTTGGGCACCCACGTTGGGCTCTACGCCCAATTCCCAGGCGGACAAGGCCCCCAAGCACTCCTCGATGCCATCTACGATGCGCACATCCAGAGCGTGCAGCTCGCGCCCTCGCGATGGAAGCAAAGTGCCCCGATAGCCTCACTGCTGCGCGAAGAGCGTCTGGAACTCACTTTTGACTACGTGGGGGCCGTTGCAGGCTATCTACGCTACAGGTTCATCTATTGCGATGCCAACTGGCAGCCCACGGGGGCCATAGCCCCAGAGTTCATGCGGGGCTACCCCATCAACGAGATCCGTGACATGCGCCCCTCCTCGGCCGTGCGCCCAGGCTACACGCACTATAAGCTCGAATGGCCCAACCGCGATGTCAGGCTCACACGCTCGGGAAACTACGTAATCCAGGTAGTCTCCGCCTACAATGAGCAGCAGGTATTGTTCCAACGCCAATTCGCCCTCAGCGAGGACATGCTGCCCCTGGAGGTGCGCGTGGACAATGCCGTTACAGAGGACTTCCAGCAGGGCCAAGAGATCAGTGCCAGGATCGCCCTAGTGCCGGGCGTTGAGATTGGCGCAGTCTACCTGAAGCAGTGCTGGTACGATGTTCGCTACCGCAAGCTGGTCGTACGTCAGCGCGACGTGTTTGGCCGTCAAGTAGTCTATGGAAGTGACTTCCCCATGGGCAAAGAGGGCGTATGGGAAAGCGGGGCCGACTGGCGTATAGTCGACCTACGTAACCTCAACACCCCAGGGCAGGGCGTCGAGCGCCTCACCTACGATGCGGGCGGATACCACGCTGAAGTGGCACTCGATGGCCCCGTACGCCCCCACATCGACAATGGGCATCCAGACCTCAACGGCTACTTTGCATACGGGAGCCTAGACCCTACATGGGGCCTCCAAGGCACAACCGAAGAGTATCTCTATGCCTATTTCTCCCTCCGGCTGCCCTCGCCCAGCGAAATGGACTTCATGCCCGAAGCCCTGCGCGGCCAACCGCTGCTATTCGTCCCAGGGGTTGCAGGAGCAGAGCAAGGCGTCCCGATGCGCTATAGCGCATCCCGCCAGCAATACGAGGCCTCCCTATTCCTCAAGCAGGGCGTATACAGCTATCGCTATGGGTTGCAGAAGCACAACGGGATTGATTTCGTAGCCACCGAGGGGAACTACGGAAGTGCTAGCCAAGAGTACCACGTGCTGGTGTATGGCCGAATGCCCGGCGACCGCTACGACCGCCTGCTTGCCCACGCCATTGTAGGGGGCAACCCTGCAGAAAATCCATCACCATGGCGCAGCGCCCGAAGCGTGGAGCCCTGACAAACTTTGGAAACAACGCAATCTAATGGCTACTATGTGGAAGGCCCCGAGCTAAGTGCACAATGAAAATGGACAAGCTGCTTATGATTAAGACTGCTGACCACTTCGATGCTCAGGAATGCGGCATGGTGCTATAGACTGAGAGCTATGAAGATATTCGTGATAAGTGCCACGTTACTAGAGCTGCAGGCCTTCTATATGGCCCAGAGCTCGAGGATTCGTGCGCCACGAGCAGGGGAAACGGCCTTAGCAGTCCACATCGTGCATACTGGCATCGGCGTGGCCAAGACCATGTACGGACTTTTACAGCTGACTCAGCACATCAACCCGCAGGAAGACATCCTCGTCAATGTGGGCTTTGGCGGCTGCAACGACATGGAACTCACTATCGGTGACCCCGTGGTGGTGAGTGAGGACACCTTCTGGGACTACGGCCTATGGCGCAACGGGGAGTTCATATCCATCGAGGAGGTCGACGCCATCAACTTCCCAGGTGAAAAAGCCCCTGGCTACTATCC
Source organism: uncultured Bacteroidia bacterium (assembly GCA_947252645.1). Taxonomy (GTDB): domain Bacteria; phylum Bacteroidota; class Bacteroidia; order Bacteroidales; family CAJPTX01; genus Bacteroides_D. The sequence goes on along the minus strand of CAMXWF010000001.1, from coordinate 43,638 downwards.
TGCCACCACGCTGAAAACACTGCCCGAATGTTGGGCCAAGCTACCACGAGTTCAGGGCTACACCGTGAGCCATCCGAGCCTAGGCGTGTTTCACTGGGGCAGTCAGCACAGGCCAGAGCCTGAGTGGATCGAAACCATGGAGGGTGCAGGCTTCGCCATGGTGGTACACCAGATGGGCTGGAATGGCGTTGCGCTGCGTGTGGTGTCAAACCGCGTCATGCAAAACGACAGGGCCCAATGGGATCGCGCAAAATCGAGTAAAACCTTGGCGGAGTCACTGCACCAAGGCCTCTTACACTACGACCAAAACTACTTCATAAGCCAAACATAGCCATGTCTGAGTGGAACACGCTCCGATGGGCCTACTCGCCCTGCCCCAACGACACGTTTATCTTTGCTGCCCTAGCGCAAGGGATAGTACCAGGCGTACCCAGCGTGGCAAGGCCCCGTTTGGAAGACATCGCCTCGCTCAACGCCCTCGCCAAGGCCGGCGAGGCTGACGTAATAAAAATTAGCGCCTGCTTCTACCCGCAGGTTCGAAGCTACTATCAGGTACTCCCCTGCGGAGGGGCCATGGGCATGGGCGTTGGCCCCCTCCTAGTAGCTAAGCAAGGCTTTAGCGGAACGCTGGAATCCAAGCACACCGTGGCCATCCCAGGAGAAACCACCACGGCCAACCTGCTCCTCTCCCACTTCTACCCAAAGCTCACTACGCGGGAACCAATGGAGTTCTCCCGCATCGGGCCTGCGGTGGCCGCCGGGAAGTACGACCTAGGGCTGCTCATCCACGAGGGCCGCTTCACCTTCCGTGAACATGGACTCCAGCAGGTAGCTGACCTTGGTGCGCTCTGGGAGGCCCAATTCGCACTGCCACTCCCGCTCGGAATTATCCTCGTACGCCGGAATTTGCCAGACAAGCTAAAACGCCAAGTGCGGGTGGCCATCAACAAAAGCCTCCACACGGCCAAGCTAAAGCCCCCCACGGTAATGGGCTACGTTTGCGAACACGCACAGGAGTTCTCCCCTACGGTGCTGCAACAGCACATAGCACTCTACGTGAACAACTTCACCGAAGAAATGGGCGAAGAGGGCAAACGGGCACTCCTGCGTCTCTGGCAGCTCGACAACAGGCTAGGCTCGCTCACCAGCGCGCAGGTGGGGGCTATCTTCTACCAGCTCTGACGGCAGAAGCTCTACGAATCCCAACGGCTAGACTGCAGAAACCAGGGAAGAAAACCCTGCACCATTGCCCTACCATCGCGCCAAAGAGAGGCAAGGCAATGTGGAGAGCTAGACCTTTTGCAAGGCCACAAGCAAAAGATAGACAGCGTACGCACACAGCTGCACTATCGCTAGGGCAACACCCCGTCCCTAGAGAAAGAGGCTACGCAAGCACTGGAATACCCACAAAAAAAGATCGCCCCAATGCGTCAGCAAAGGGGCGTATCCATGCAGTGTAGAGAGACGATCACATGGCCATCCCACCACATACTTGCAGCACCTGCCCCGTCACATAGGCCGACAGGTCGCTAGCCAAGAAAAGGGCCGCATTGGCCACATCCTCTGGGGTACCACCTCGCCGCAGGGGGATCTGCGCTTCCCACTCCTTGCGCACCTTCTCCGACAGCCCAGCCGTCATATCGGTAACTATGAATCCTGGAGCAATGGCATTGCAACGGACATTGCGCGACCCTAACTCCTTGGCCACCGACTTGCTAAAACCTATTACGCCTGCTTTAGAGGCCGCATAGTTGGCCTGCCCTGCGTTGCCCGTGAGGCCAACGACTGACGCCATGTTGATAATCGAACCATGGCGCTGCTTCAGCATGGGCCCTTGGGCTGCCTGGGTCATGTTGAAAACCGACTTGAGATTTACCTCAAGCACTTGATCCCACTGGGCCTCCGTCATGCGCATCAGCAGGGCATCCTGCGTAATGCCAGCATTGTTGACCAAAACGTCAAGATGGCCAAATTCCGCAGACACCGCCTCAACAAGACGGGTACACCCCTCGCGGTCGCTCACATCTAGCTGGTAGCCCTTGCAAGCCGGTTCTATGGCCTGGAGAGCTGCGAGGGTCTCATCAAACGCAGCGGATTTACTGCGGTTAGCAAAAACCACCGTCGCGCCCTGCTGGGCGAAGGTGAGTGCTATGGCATGGCCTATACCACGAGCCGCCCCGGTTACCAAGGCAAGCTTACCATCTAGCAATCCCATGTTGGTGATAGTCTGGATACGAGCCTAGAGGAGCTTCTTGACGGCCTCCAGGGCTGCCTCGTAGTTGGGCTCGTGGGTGACCTCGGGCACATACTCCACGTACTGCACCACGTCGTGCGCATCCACCACCACCACACCGCGCGCCAGCAGACGCAAGGCGGGCATAAGAAAACCGTAGTGACGGGAAAAGTCCAAATCCTTATAGTCCGACACCATGCGGAGATTCTTCACCCCCTCGGCTGCGCAGTAGCGCCCCTGGGCAAAGGGAAGATCGTTAGAAATGGCGTAAAGGGCCACCTTGTCGCCTAGCTTGCCAGCCTCCTGGTTGAAACGAGCGGCCTGACGACTGCAGACGGGCGTATCGATGGAGGGGAAAACGCTCAAGATGCGGACTTTCCCGCGGGTATCGCTGAACTTTACCGGCTTAAGATCACCACCCACACAGGTGAAATCATAGGCCTTCTGCCCTACCTTCGTCTCTGTACCCTCTAGCTCCATGGGGTTGCCCCCAAATTTCACTGTCTTTGCCATATCGGTGTTGTAGATTAGGTTACTCTTTCTTGTAACAAGTGGTGTAGCATTGTGTTCACAGCTCAGCCCGCAGTGCCCGCCACACCCAGCAATGCGGACGGAAAACAAACAGCAACCATCGACCCGACCCACGCCCTGTCCGCACTGCTCCCTGCCACCGTGAACGCTGCGCAAGGTAGCAATTTGCACCGTGAATCGCGCGCGGTGACCTAAAAGGTTTCACCAGCACAAGGGCCAAGTACAGCAGCAAGAGCAGCAGCAAACTCCCAAAGTAGAAGGCCAAGAGCGCAAGCACGACACGCGCAGCAAACGCCCAATCGGGACTACGGCGCAGGAACTGATTGATTCGACGAGCCAACGGTACGCGGGCATGCTTGGTCAAAACAGGCGAAGATGCCTGTTTGGCCGCCCAGGCCGCACGGGCCTCCCGGAGCAGTGGTGCAATGGGATGACCCGGATTCGCTCCCGCCAAGGCCAAGGCCAGCGTGGTGACGCACAGATCAAAATAGCGCCCACTAACCACGTAGGGATAGGCGTAGGCCAGCGTAGCGCGCTGAAAACGCACCGACTCGGCATGCGGCACATAGGCGCTCCCGGTCAGCACGTAGTATAGGCCGTGCTCTGGGGTCATCAACGCAAAATTAGGCCGTAGCGCCACCTCTGCGCTCCCAGGGCAGTAGGCGCGCATACGTAGCATCTGCTGAAGAAGCTCAAAACGTTGCCTAGAGGTCGTATCGCTAAACACGTCCTCCAGCGCCACGGGATGGGCAAAGCCTGGACTCACCACCAGAAGAAGCGCAGTGGTACGCAACTGCGGATCGGGAAAGAGCTGTCGCCAAGCACGTTGTACATAATCCGCCGGCGCGTATTCGTCAAAATCCCACGTGGTCAAAAACACGCAATGCAGTCCCTCACGAGCCTGCATAAGTTCCAAGAGCGCAAGCAGAGTGTAGTGCTCTTGGTTCGTCAAAAGCCCAGCCCTATCAACGAGCGGCATAGTGCCCTCCAAATCTAGCGGAGCCGTTGCCCGATAGCGGCGCATCCAGAAAACCCCCACTAGCAACAAGGCTAGCAGAAGAAAGAAGCTCGCCGCAAAGAAAAGAGGCTTGCGATGCCTGGCACTCGTAGCTACGGGTATGGCTCTATTGGTTGAAAATGATCTGTTGGGCAATCCTTGCGCAGGCCTCGGCATCGGCCAGGGCGTGGTGATGCCTCGTGAGGCTATACCCGCACGCCGCGGACACGGTTTGTAGCTGGAGATTGGGAAGACGATGGCCAAAATAGCGGCGAGCAGCCTGGTAAGTACACTGGAACTTGGGCAAGGGTTGCGGCAGGTGGTAGGCTGCGCACACGGCATTGAGGCAGCCGTAATCGAAGCTGGCATTGTGCGCCACCACGGGAACGGCCCGCAGCAGGGGAAAACACCGAGTCCACACCTCGGGGAAGAGAGGGGCATAGCGCGTGTCGCGCTCACTTAGCCCATGCACCTCAACACAGCGCCAAGAGTACCAGTTGGGCGTAGGGTGAATGAGCGAGTAGAACTGCTCCACTACCTCCCCACCTCGCATGCGGACGATGCCCACACTACACACGCTCGAGCGCTCGCAATTGGCGGTCTCAAAGTCTATAGCCGCAAACTCCTGTCTCGCTTCCATTGACCGACCCCTAAAATGCCTACCTACCCCACCTTGTCCACCGACAAAGGCACCATCACCTAAAGATGTACGCTAGGCCTCCACGGTGAAAAACGACACGGCATGGCTAAGCTGCTGGAGATTCTCGCGGACCTCAGACACCAATCCCGCCATCTGTTCGCTAGCGGCCGCGTTGTTCTGCGTCACATGATTCATCTGCTGGAGAGCCGCATTAATGCCATCGGCCGCCGCAGAAAGCTCGCGCTGCGAAGCAGCGATCTCCTCCACGAAGGAAACGTTTTTCCGCATGCCATCAGCCACCCGCTGCGAGGATTCAAGCGTCGACTGCGTACACGTCGTGGCCGCATGCGCCTGCTCTACGATACTCTTGGCTGCCGCCCCACTCGAGTCTGCCAGCTTACGCACTTCTGCAGCCACCACGGCAAAACCCCGGCCATACACTCCGGCCCGGGCCGCCTCCACAGCTGCATTGAGAGCCAAGATGTTAGTCTGCTGCGCAAAACCGGCTATTTGCGCCATGCCCGTCTCGATGCTCAAAGCCGTGGTGAGCGCATTCTGCGCCTGCGTCTGGTTCTGCGCCACCACCGCAATTAAGCCCTGGGTAAGGGCACTCGCCTCGCGGGCATTGTCGGTGGCTTGGTGTATCGAAGAAACAATCTCCTCCACCGAGGCCGCGATCTCCTCCGAAGCCCCAGCCTGGCTGTTTGCTCCCTCTGCCACCTCTGCAGCCACCCGCTCCACTTGGGTCGACGAATCCAGCACCCCATCGCTCAACGACAGCACATTGCTTATCACCTCCACCAGATGGTTGCTCATCGTGCGCAATGCCCCAGCTACATCGCTGTCGCTGCTTGTCCCATCGGCACTGCGGCGATGCAGCTTGCCGCGCGCAATCTCTCGCGCCAAAGCACGCATATCCTCTGGCTCACCCCCCAAGGGCTTACATACCCGCTGTCGAACTACTCGAAAACCAAAGGCTATAGCCACGCACCCCACCACGGCCATTGCCAGCAGCGCGTAGGTAACCGCCAAGGATGTCCTACGCGCCCCATCATACGCGCGTGACGTACGTGCGTTGACGAGCTTACAAAACTCTACGATCGGCCTTGAGATCCGCTCCTTGGCCTGCGTGTATTCCCCCCCAAGCAGAAGCGCAATGGCCCTTGCGCGGCTGGCACTGGCCGCGTAGGTAGAGTCGTTCAAGGCCTTCTGCTCATCCGACACCAGCTTGAAGGCCTGCTTCTCTATTTGGGCCAGCTCGTTGGATAGATCCTCGCTCTTCACCAGCAACGCCATCTCCTCGGGGGTGCATCCTGCATCCTGAAAAAGTGTACGCAGTGGCACAGCGCGCCTATCAGGCCGAGGCTTCAAGCCATTACGGACGTCTAGCACATGGTTGTATTGCGCCAAAAAGGAGCTGTCGGAGGTGACCACGTAGTTGCGTGCTGCTGTAGTCAGCTCGTCCGAAGACTGCTGGAGCTCTTGCGAAAGCGCATAGCTCGTCATCCTAGCATCGCTCAGTGCTAGCAAATCATTGAGGTTCGCGTGCAACCAGAAAATCATCCCGGTGAGCGTCAACAGGATCAGCAATAGGAAAACGAACAAGAGGGCAAACATGCGCTGGAGTCTCATAGTCTGGCAGTATTAGGAGCTTTTTTACGCTCGGGAAAGGTTGCGGCACGCCACTATGCTGAGCCCTTCACATCCCGCAAGGTAGGAATTTCCGCTGGCACCTATTCAAGCACCACACGCCGCACGGTGGCTGCGCGCACGAGACCACAGAGCCACAGGGGGGAAAAGACACCTCGGACCCCATGCCCAGCACACGCAAAAAGCTCCAGAGAGTCCTACTAGGGCTCGTGCGGCAGCTCCATGTCATCGCGATAGAGCGACTCTATGATGCCATCGGCCACACCAGCAGTAGGAACCCATATCTCTGGAGCCGAAAGCGCCTGGGCCATCATAAGGAAAATGCGCGCGGCGTGTACTATGACATCGGCCCTATCGGGCTTGAGATCATAGCGCGCCATACGCTCTTCTAGCGAAAGGGCCCCCAGCTGACCATATAAATCGCCCAAGTCGCCCCGCTGGAGCGAAAGTAGACTCGTACTCTTGAGCTTGTGCCCAGCCATACGAGCCAAACGGCTGATATTCCCTCCCGTGCCTATAATGGCCTGGGCCTGGTAATGCGCACCTAGCTGCGCAAGCTCATCAGCAAAGCCCCGCAGCACCGATTGCTTGACCACCCCGGCCAACAACCGCACAGTGCCAATATTGTAGGACTTCCGCACCTCCACCCTGCCATCCACGAGCAGGGTGAGCTCTGTACTCCCCCCGCCCACATCGGCGTAGAGAAAACAGCCTCGAGCTGGCAGCAAGCACTCAAGCTGCCCGACTGAGGCCAAAGCTGCCTCCTCCTGCCCCGAAATGATCTCCACGCATATCCCCGTGCGCTGCGCTATCTCCCGCACCAGCCGGCGACTATTGGAGGCATCGCGCATGGCACTCGTGCCGCAAGCCCGGTAGCGACCCACATCGTAGATGTCCATCAGCGCCCGATAGGCCTCCATGAGCTTGAGAAGCTGACGGGCCTTAAATTTAGAAATGCGCCCATCGATGAAGGCATCTTCCCCCAAGCGCAGGGGCACCCGCAGAAGCTGCACCTTCGTGAGGGGTTTCTCGGCCACCCCGTTGACGCACTTGATGAGCAGACGAACTGCGTTGGAGCCTATATCGATGGCCGCGTAGTGACGCTTCTTCATACCTCGGGCAACTCGCTGGGTGCGGTGTGGTGCTGGTAGAACTGGTAGAGCGCAGCCTGCGAGCGAAACCACGGCTGCGGGGCGGCGAGCCGACGAGGCTGACCCTCATGCTCATTGACGTAGTGCCCCTGCGACACATCGTCCAGACCGCACGCTATGGTGCGGAGCAGCTCCGCCTGGAGATTCCGATCCACAACGGGGCACATCACCTCTATGCGCCTATCGAGATTACGCTCCATCCAGTCAGCCGAACCAATGTAGACCTTGGGTTGACCATTGTTGCAAAAGTAGAGAATACGAGCGTGCTCGAGGTAACGATCGATGATGGCATTGACGCGAATACCCTCGCTCACCCCCCGCACCCCAGGCACCAGGCTACAGTTGCCCCTGACGAGCAGCTGCACGTCGACGCCTGCCTGGGCGGCTGCGTAGAGCCGTTGGACGATTTGGGGATCGGTGATATGGTTGATCTTCACCTTGATGGCAGCCGGCAACCCCCGACGCCTATTCCGGATCTCCTGGTTGATGAGCCCTATGATAGGCTTACGCATCTCGTTGGGCGACACCAGCAGATGCTGGAAAGAGATGTTGAGGAACGGTGCCTCGATGTAGGAAAATACCTTGCCCACCTCCTCTACTATCTCCGGGTTGGCCGTCATGAGCATATAGTCGGTATAGACCTTGGCCGTGCCCTCATGCATATTGCCCGTGCCTATGCAAGCCAAGTCACCGTGCTTCGTCGCAATGTAGACCAGCTTGGCGTGCACCTTGAGAGGCTCTGGCCCAAAGACCACGTTGACCCCCGCGGCCGTCAAGGCCTCACTCCAAGAGATGTTACGCTCCTCATCGAAGCGCGCCATGAGCTCCACCACGGCGGTGACCCTGACCCCGTTCTTGGCCGCCGCCATGATGGCGTGGATCACGTGGGAATCGCGCGCCACCCGATAGAGGGTCACCTTGATCTCCTTGACCTCAGCGCTAATAGCCGCCTCTCGAAGGAGGAATGTGAAGTTGTCAAAGCTCTGGTAGGGAAAATGGAACAGCAAATCCCCCCGCCGGATGCGCGCGAACATGCTGTCCGAAAGGTCGGCCTGGTGCTCCAGAATGGGCGGCTGGCGCGGGTAGAGCAAATCCTGGCGGCCGCAGGCCGGAAAATCCATCAGGTCGCGCGTATTGTGGTAGCGACCGCTGGAAACCTTGGCATCGTAGCGGTCGATGTCAGCCTGCTTGAGCAAACGCTGAAGAATGGCATCGGGCATCTGCCTGTCGAACACTATGCGCAGCTTCTCCCCACGCTTGCGCTTGCGCAGAGCCTTACTCACCTTCTCCACAAGGCTCTGGTCGATATCGTCGCTGAGGTCTATCTCCTTGTCCTTAGTAAACTTGAAAGCATAGGCCTTGAAGTCACTATAGGGCAGCCCTGCAAACACGTGGGGCAAGCAATAGCGCATGAGATCGTCGAGGAAAATCAAGCACACCTTACCCGGATCTGCCGACGGCAGCTGGATAAAGCGTCCCGTAAGCTCCACCGGCAAACGGACAATGGCCACGTCCTTTTTCTTCTCCTTCCTCTCCCCCTGGGCCCCATGCTCCAGCTGCACAGCCAAGTAGAGCGACTCGTCCACTTGGTCATCGCTGAGCGTCCCCTTACGCAGGAAGAGCGGAATGGTGTACGCCGCCAACTCACGACGATAGAAATCCACCACAAACGCCTGCTGGGCCGCGTCGAGCTGCTCATCGTTGAGCAACTCGATGCCCTCCTGCGCCAAAAGGTCAAAAAGGCGCACCATCATCTCCAGACTCTGCTGCATAAACCTATCGTTGAGCTTGTAGATGGCCTTGAGCGTCTCGGCCGCTTTGTCGCGACGCGATTTAGGCAACGCCGATCCCGCATCCATGATACGGCGCAACGAGGCCACACGCACCATGAAAAACTCATCGAGGTTATTATGGTAGATCCCCAAAAAATTCACCCGCTCGAGCAGCGGAATGTCCTCGCGCCCAGCCTCATAGAGAATGCGGTGATTGAAGTACATCCAGCTAATATCGCGCTCTACAAACGGAAACTTCTCCTTTGTCAACTTGCCCATCTTTCGGATGATTCCAATGCATGGCCCTAAGGGAAGTACAAAGTTAAATCCTTCCCAAGATTTTGCCGAAGCCTTACATATTAAGTTTTGATGAAGAAAGCTATTGCGCTCGGCCGCAGCTTTCTCCCACAGGCAAGCCAAGAAAAATGCATACCTTGTTGCCAAGAATCATCCATTCCAACATGATATGGAAAGAGTAAAACACCTCTTCCTGGCTTGCGGCCTGCCGCTATGCATGCTGCTCCTGCTGGGCGGTCTGCCGCAGACCGCCTCCGGGCAGGGCTTTTTCGGTTCCGATCGCCCTCGCTCGCGGCAATTCTCAAGGAACCCCAACGGCTACGCCCTCAGGGAGGGCTACGCACGCATCTACCTGATGCGCAACCTCTCGGGGAGAGGCACAGCGTTTCAGATCGTCCGCAACAAGCAGCACGTTGGGGAACTCGGGGGCGGGAGCTACCTCTGCTTCGACATCAAGGCCGGCAAGCGACACGTCTTTGGCGCATGCCTGATCTACGATGGGCACGAGGACTTTGAAGACGAGGACGAAGACGATGATAACGTCCTCTTCATCACACCAGAAGCCGGCGCAGTCTACTATGTGAGGGCGGAATACTACGAGGGCTTCATCACCCCACACCTCGAGTTCAAAATCATGGATGATGAGGAGGGGGAAGAGATGCTAGCAGAAATCGAGCCTCCCTACGTAGAGGAATAGAGCCTATCTCCTGGGCATTGGCCGCCCACGTATGGCCAAGTCGGGCAGCATGGCCAATAGTGCAGCCTTGGGGGACGGACGTGAGTACGTGGGGTGCGCAGACTGATGCGGCTGAGGTTCGGTATGCAGACAATGCAGCAATCGATCCGCAGAATAAAGTACGCCTAGCGCGCTAGTCCTCAGGATTTTAGCTCTACGCATTGCCTGCGCCCAACCCAGCCACCGCACCCCCCAGCGAGGTGCTACAGACTCTCGGCCGGTGGGGCAAAGCCCACTAATCCACCTGGGTTATCCTGCCGCGCCGCAGCGCATTGATAATCCAGAGCTGCTCGTAGCGGTCGAGCTCACGCGGGGCAATGGGGACGAACTGCAGGTGTAGCTCCTCGACCAAGCGCTCCTGCGTGGTGCCGGGAAGAAGCGAATGCTGTGGGGTAAACCACTCCCCTTGGCGCAGCAGTAGGAGGTTGGCCCGGGAAGTATCGGTGATGTACCCATCTTTTACAATGAGTACATCATCGGCCTCCTCACGCTGCTGGAACAGACGGTCGAGGCAGCTTCGATCGGTCGACTTGTAGGGGTAGGCGATGCTATTGTCTACCACAAGGCGCAGCGTACGCATGGGGGTGGTGGGGAGCGGGCCAGCGGCTATTTGCCAGCTGATGCCATCGTAATCCACATGGAGGCGCAAGGGTTGCGGACTCGCCAAGGCCTGCGCCCGCAACGCCAGCTCAAGCTGCGCAAACCAATCCGTACGGGGCTCGGGCATGCCATTGGCCCGCAATGTGCGCTCCATCCGCCGACGGTGGTACGCAAAATGATCCACGCTCTCGCCCTGCGCACGCAAGGTCTCAAAGAACGGGTACATAGATCTTGGCAATCAGCTCCTGGTATTCGTTCTCAAGATGGCTGTTAGCCGTCACGCCCCCGCCACTATGGTAATACAGCTGCCCCTGCTCAACGCCCATGTAGCGAATAAGAACCCCGCTATCGAGCTGTTCACCATCAAACACCCCAAAGATCCCCGAATAGTAGTGGCGCGGGTAGGGCTCCACCTGCGCAATAAGGCACACGGCGGCCTCCCGTGGATAGCCCGCAATGCTGCCCCCTGGGAGTAGGCGGAAGAGGAGCGTACCCAACTGTTGCCGCCAGTCCTCGGGCAATCGACCCGAGAGCTCACTGCTCACCTCGAGCAAAGGCCCCTTGTGCGTCTCTATGCGCGTAATGAAGCGGTAGCGCACCACCTCGATATCGCGGGCCACACGTGCCAAATCGCCCTTGAGCAGCTCCACTGCATCGGCGTGCTCGAGCTGCTCCTTGCGACTGTTGAGGATAGTCTGCTCAGCATCTGGCAATAGGGCCGAAATTGTCCCCTTCATGGGATAGGTGCGAATAGTGCCGTCCTCAATGCGCACAAAGCATTCGGGTGAAAAGCAGAGGAACTGCTCCCCGCAAAGGATCTTATAGGGTGCCAAACTCAGATTGTAAAGCTCCTGGAGCGACCTATTGACCTTTATGGCCGAGGGGAAAGTCAGATTGATGAGCTTGACCTCCTGGCGAGCCGTGGCTTCCTGCACGGCATTGAAGGCCTTTGCGTACTCTTGCTTCGTCGGGGGCTGCACCTCCACGCTGAGCGGCTCGCGACTATCCCCTACCCCTCTCGCTTCAGGAACAGCACTGCATAGGAGCGGAGTGGCGAAGTATATCCCGTGGCTCTCTGCCTGCTCCAGCTGACAAACTACACCATTTTGGCCCTCATAGTCAATGGCAAAAACAAATGGAACGCCCTTTGCAGCGTAATCGTTCATCAAACGCTCTGCCTGCGCCCTAGAGTAGGTCACAGGAGACAGACTATCTGCCATAGTAGCTCAACTGTTTATCGTAACGAGCAAAACATCCTCTAGCCCTTAATCCAGGATAAGATCTCCTTCCAGGAGCCCTTCTTGCCAAACTTCAAGAGTCCCTTGGCATACACTTTGCCGGCTAGCCACACCATTCCCAGGAATGTAGCGATGAGCACCACCAGCGAGACAATCGGCAGCCAGAGCGGTGCCCCATAGACCATCCGCACCGGCAAGACCAGCGGGGAGGTGAAGGGGATGATCGAGGCCCAGAGGGCGAGCTGCCCTTCGGGGTTCTTGGGAACCATAATCATGAGCATCATGGCTATGAATAGAGGCATCATGACCGGGGTCACCAACTGCGCGGCATCGGCTGGGTCGTCTACCGCAGCCCCCACCGCAGCAAACATGGAGGCATAGAGCAGGTAGCCAAAAAGCGCAAATAAAAAGCCCCAGCCTAGTATGGAGAAGAAGTCAAGGTTGAGGAAGCTCCCCAGGAACCCCTGCAGCGAGTCAGGGTCTACAGGGGCCACCTGCGCCCCCTCTGCCATGGCGGGCACGGCCTCAGGGAGAGAAATCGAAAAGAAGACGGAAAACACCGAGATCAGTACACTGGTCAAAACCACCCAGATGAGCACCTGGATGATCACCACCAAGGCCGTCCCGAATATCTTGCCCAGCATCAAGTCGTAGGGCCGCACCGATGAGAGCAACACCTCAACAATCCGAGAGGTCTTCTCCTCCACCACCGCGTTCATGACCGCCTGGCCCGTAATAACAATAAGCATGAAGATCAACGTGCCCAGCATGATTCCGAGCACGGAGGAGAGACCCGCATTGCTCTCCTGGGCGTTGCCCGTCTTGTCCCAGGCCATAGAGGTTAGCTTGATGTCGCGGCTCACATCGGCCACAATCTCGCGCAGGCCCGGGATGTCATAGTCTGCCAGCTTATTGGCCCTGATAATGTGCTCCAGCTGCCCCTCCACCTTCTCCATGATCTCCAGGGAAGGCGTTTTCTCCGAGAAGACCACGAACTTCGCTGGATTCCCGAGGCTCTCGGGCTCAACGAGGAGAATGGCATCGAATTTGCTCTCTGCAATGGTAGCCCGGAAGGCCGACTCCTCCAGCGTAGAGGCCAAGGGCGTAAAGGTCACCCCCCCCTCATCGGCAAGAGAATCAACCACCTTCTGCGTTCTGTCCACCACCCCGAGCCTATAGTCTGTGTCCACATCGAGCTGCAGGAGCAGGGAGGGCAGCAGGGCCAAGACCGCAAAGAGGAGCGGCGTGAGAATCGTAGTGAGAATGAAGGCCTTCTTGCGCACCCGCACGGAGACCTCGCGCTGGACGATAGTGGAAATATTGCTCATGGTCTAGTGGGCCTCCTTGTTGCCTTGCAGGTTGGCCGCCTCCGACGTTTGGCCGACCACGCGGATGAAAATGTTGTTCATGGTTGCTACGCGCTGCGTAAAGCTCTCTACGGTGAGCCGCTGCATGAGCGCAGCCAGCAGGGCATTGGGATCGATTCTCTGGGCCACGGGGCCTGCAATGGTGGCCGTAGAGGTCGCATCGTCCATCTTGCAGCGCTCGAGCTGCCAACCGCTGGGCAGGGCCTGCCGGAGATCATCCTCGTGGCCCCGGAAGGTCAAATCGTAGACTTGGGCGCTGTACTGCCGCCGGATATCCTCCACCGCCCCCGAAAGCACATCGCGCGAATGGTTGATAAGGGTGATATGATCGCAAAGTTCCTCCACCGACCCCATATCGTGCGTGGAGAAGAGGACGGTGGCCCCTTGGTCGCGCAGCGCAAGGATCTCCCGCTTCAGCAGGTTGGCGTTGATGGGGTCGAAACCGCTGAAGGGCTCATCGAAGATGAGCAATTTCGGCCTATGCAGCACCGTAGCGATAAACTGCACCTTCTGCGCCATGCCTTTAGAGAGCTGCTCTACCTTCTTGCCCCACCAGTCGGCAATGCCAAACTTCTCAAACCACCCCTTGAGCTCCCGGATGGCCTCGCGGCGCGGCAGCCCCTTGAGCTGCGCCAGAAAGATGGCCTGCTCCCCTACTTTCATCTTGCGGTACAGGCCGCGCTCCTCGGGCAGGTAGCCTATCTGGCGCACATCGGCCCGGGTGAGCGGGTGCCCCTCGAAGTAAACAGCCCCGCTATCGGGCGCCAATATCTGGTTGATGATACGGATGAGCGTGGTCTTGCCAGCTCCGTTAGGCCCCAAAAGACCGTAGACCGAACCCTGCTCCACGTGGAGTGACAGATCCGAAAGCGCCTGGAACGACCCATAGCGCTTGTTGAGGGCCTCTGTTCGTAGTATCTGCATAGAAGATTAATCGTAGGAGAGGAACATGGTGCTATTCCACTGTGATCTCCACCTCGAAGGGCAATTCGCGCTGCGTGGGGGAGTTGGTGATGAGCTTGCAGACCACCGTTTGCTTGCCCCGCACCATGTCCCCCGTGCGGGCAATGACCTTCAGGTCGGCTGCCTTCCCAGGCGCAATGGGCCTCTTAGGCCAGACCAATTCGATAGCAGGCGAGGCCGTCCAGACCGACCGCACAATCAGCTCAGCTCCGCCCTGATTGCGCAACTCGATCTGCGCGGTGGCCTTCCGACCAGCCTTCACCGTTGGAAGCTCCACCACGGTCGGAATGCTATCCAGCCGTGGGGGATTGCTCAGCCACTCGGCCGGCCGATCGGCAAAAACCTCCACCTTGGTGAAGCCCAAAGTAAGCTGTCCAGAGGCCAATCTACTCCTTTTCCCCTGCCTAAGGGTAGAAAGCTGGAGCTCGAGTCGATCGCGCACCTCCTGCCACGAGTCGACCTTCGCCCCATCGAGGCACACCTCAAAGACAAAGGGTTCTCCCGGCAAGAGACGCATGGCCCGATGCCGGTCCGTAGAGATGTCATCCACCCGCCGCAGCTTGACCTGCGCGTACCCTGGCATCGCCGTGAACCCCAGGGCCAGGGTGTCAGGGCTAAAGTTGTAGCCCCGCACCTGCGCGCAGGCCTGCTCGCTACTGGGGACGGTGGCAATGGGCGCCCGGCCACCGTCCCTAAAGCCCACGGGACCTACCATGGTGCCATAGAGGTCGTGGAGGTCTGTGGGGTAACGCTTGATCTCGCCCCTGATGGTCAGCCGGTAGGTGGCTGGCAAGGTATTTGCTCGCACCGTAATGACCTTGTAGAACTGCCCAGCGCGCCCTACAGGGTTGAACTGAGCCACCACGGTGTCCCGCGCCCCAGGCAACACGGGCTCATTGGACCAGCGGGGCACGGTGCACCCACAGGAAGTGCCCACCGACTGCAATTGCACTGGCGTGGAGCCCGTATTGATGAACACAAAACCGTGCTGTACGGGCCCATCCTCCTCGTAGATCGTCCCAAAATCATAGTCCTGCACCGTGAAACTGACCTGCCCCTGCGCCCAGCCAATCACACTGCTTAGAACGCAAACCGCCGCGAACATCATGCGCTTTCCCACCAGCATCCTATACCCCCCCACCGTTGCATTACCCGATACAAAGGTAACCATATCCACAATTTTAGTACGTTCTGCCTAGGTGTACTCTGCCTACGTTACACACACTCTCCGCACCAACTCCGCACCAACTCCGCACCAACTCCGCTCAAGCACGCCTCGGTAGCGGAGTTGATACGGTGCATATACCGACTTAGTAGTAAAGTAATGTATACTATGTATTAAATGTTTGCCATTTTTCTGTTTTTCATGCGTGGTGTCGCCATGAATTCAAACATAATTTCCTATCTTCCTTGGTGGCTGGTGCTCGCACAGGGACGCAAGACGGACATCGAGTCACTTGCCACTATGGTGGCTGGAGGTCGTGTTATACTCGGAGCATATCGATGGGACACCCTCTGGCGAAAGCCCAGTGGACAGGTCAGGGCACGCCGTGCCCCACAGGCGAGGAAAACCCCGCACTTGCCCACGCCCCTGCGCTAGGATATTCGCCTACCTACTGGAGACAAAATCCGTTCCAAGGGGGCAGATACACTATGGCCATGGGGGCTTATGGGCAGCGGGTGGACCAGCAGAGCCTCGGGGAACAGGCAGGAGGAAGGCCATGGCTATCGGGGATAAGGGCAGGGGTCATGGTTTTCAATCGTCACCGCCCCCCAGCCGATGCAAGCCACCTCTTCACTCCACAAGCTCCACGTGGAAGATTGCGGAGAAATGCTGGCAGAAGCGGTGCTTGACCTCGTTGAGTGGGATGGATCGGCCAGTTTCGCCCTGCAGCGAGGCCACCTGGCCATGCTTAAAGCCGCAGGGGTTGATACGCGCGAAGTAGGACAGGTCGGTAGACACATTGAGCGCGAAGCCGTGGGTGGAGACGCCTCGCCCGATGTGGACGCCCACCGCGCAGAGCTTGCGCAGGGTATTCCCTTCGCCCAGCCAGAGGCCTGGGGCATCGCTTCTTGGGTGGCACGCTACGTGGTAATCGAGCGCGGTAAGCCGGACGGCCTCCATGAGCATGTCGATGTACGCCCTGGCGCCGATGTTGAGGCGGAGCAAGTGGATAATAGGGTAGCCCACCAATTGGCCAGGCCCGTGGTAGGTGATGTCGCCGCCCCTATCGGTTCTGACCATTGCAATTCCGTGTTCCTCTAGCCACTGCTTGGGCATGAGCATATTGCCTGCCACGCCGTGTTTCCCGAGGGTATACACATGGCTATGCTCCCCCAGCAGGAGGTAGCCGACCAAGGGTTGGGCACTCGGCAGTGCTTGCAGCTCGTGGCTAAGCCGTTGCTGGAGCGCAAGGCTCTGGGCGTAGTCGGCTGGGAAGGTGGCTAGTCTGACTTGGTAGGGCATCTGGAGGGCGGTTTAACGTCTCTACTGCGCGCCAAGGCCGCAGGCCTTCAAGGCAGAGACTGCGTGAAACGAGGAGCGAACCAAGGGGCCAGAAGCCACGTAGCGG
This sequence comes from uncultured Bacteroidia bacterium, assembly GCA_947252645.1. Classification (GTDB taxonomy): domain Bacteria; phylum Bacteroidota; class Bacteroidia; order Bacteroidales; family CAJPTX01; genus Bacteroides_D. Next base: position 26,890 of record CAMXWF010000001.1, on the reverse strand, counting down.
AAGCCGAGGGCGAGCGCATAGGACTTGTAGTCCTCAAACTCTGCGGGCGTGACGTAGCGCGCCACGGGCCAATTGTCGATGCGGGGCTGCAGGTATTGGCCTATGGTCAAGACCTTACAACCAGCGCGGTAGAGGTCGCTGATGGTTTGCCGTACCTCTTGCTCGTTTTCGCCGAGGCCCAGCATGAGTCCAGACTTGGTGACGAGCCCCGAGGCGGCCATTTGCTGCAGGACTTGGAGACTGTGGTTGTACGTGGCCTTAGAACGCACATCAGGGGTCAAGCGGGCCACGGTTTCGATGTTGTGGGCTATGATGTCGGGGTGTGCGGCTATGACGCGTTCTAGGGCGCCCTGCTTGCCCTTGAAGTCGGGCAGGAGGGTTTCAATGGTGGTGTGGGGACACTGGGCTCTAAGGGCCTCAATCAGCTCCACCCACTGGGAGGCCCCCCCGTCGGGGAGATCGTCACGGTCGACGGAGGTGAGCACCACATGGCGCAGGGCCAGTAGCTGAACCGAGCGCACCACGCGGCGCGTCTCCTGCGGATCGGGCGGGAGGGGGTGCCCTGTGCTGGTAGCGCAAAATCGGCAATTCCGCGTGCAGCGGTCGCCCAGGATCATAAAAGTGGCAGTGCCCTCATTCCAGCATTCGCCCTGATTGGGGCACCGGCCGCTCGTGCAGATGGTATGAAGCCCCTCGCGCTCGAGCGTTGCTCGAACTTTTGCGTAGCTGCCCTGGCCGCCCAACTGGATTCTCAGCCAAGAGGGCTTACGCAGCAACGGCGCGTTGCAAGGTGTTTTGTCCATTCCGGTGGTCGCTAGGCTTGCAGCGCGGCATTGCGCACGCGCTTACGGTCGACCTCTGAGAGCAGGATCTTCCTGATGCGCATGGCGTGGGGGGTCACCTCCACGTATTCATCTTCCTGGATATACTCCAGGGCCTCTTCGAGCGACATCTTAACGGGTGGGGCGAGGCTTACCTTCTCGTCGCTCCCTGAGGCACGCATGTTGGAGAGCTTTTTGGCCTTGCAGACGTTGATCGTGATGTCGATATCGCGCGTGCCCTCGCCCACCACTTGGCCCGCATAGACCTCTTCTTGCGGGGCGATAAAAAATATGCCCCTGTCCTGGAGCTTATTGAGGGCGTAGGCATAGGCGGTGCCCGACTCCTGGGAAATCAGCGAGCCCGTTTGGCGTAAGACAATCGGGCCCCGCCAGGGTTCGAAGCCCTTGAGTCGATGGGTCACCACGGCCTCCCCGGTGGTGGCCGTTAGGAGCTGGCTCCGTAGGCCAATTAGCCCCCTGGAGGGGATTTCGAGCTCGAGGTGAATACGATCGCCCTTGCGGTCCATTTGGAGGAGGACGGCTTTTCGTTGGGTGGAGAGCTCGATCGCCTTGCCGGAGAACTCCTCGGGGAGGTCGATGTTGAGGATCTCGATGGGCTCGCATTTCTTGCCATCGAGCTCTTTGGTGACCACATGGGGCTGGCCGACCTGCAGCTCGTAGCCCTCCCTCCGCATAGTCTCGATGAGGACGGAGAGGTGCAGCACACCTCGGCCGTAGACGATGAAGGAATCAGAGGTGACCCCGGGCTCTACGCGGAGCGCTAAGTTCTTCTCGAGTTCCTGGTAGAGTCTGTCGCGCAGCTGGCGTGAGGTGACGAACTTGCCATCGCGGCCAAAGAACGGGGAGTTGTTGATGGTGAAGAGCATACTCATGGTAGGCTCTTCCACTGCGATGCCTGGCAGGGGCTGCGGGGCGTCAACGGCGCAAATCGTATCCCCGATCTCAAAGCCCTCCAGCCCCACGACGGCGCAGATATCGCCTGCTTGCACTTGGGACACGGAACGCTTGTTGAGGCCTTCAAACACCATGAGATCCCTGATGGTTTGCTGCTCTAGCTTATTGCCCCGCTTGGCCAAGATCACCGTTTCGTTCGCACGCAGCTCTCCACGGTGTAGCTTGCCCACGGCAATACGGCCCACGTACGAGGAGTAGTCGAGCGAGGTGATAAGCATCTGGAGATTGCCTTGCTCCACCTTGGGTGCTGGGACATGCTTGACAATGGCATCCAAGAGCGGGAAGATGTTGGTAGAGGGTTTCGAGAGGTCCTCAGCCATCCAGCCCTGCTTGGCACTCCCAAAGATGGAGGGGAAGTCGAGCTGCTCTTCGGTCGCATCGAGCGTGCACATGAGGTCAAAGACCTCATCGCGCACTTCCTCGGGTCTACAGTTGGGCTTGTCGACCTTATTGACCACCACAATAGGCTTGAGGCCCAGTTGAAGGGCTTTCTCGAGCACAAAGCGGGTTTGAGGCATGGGGCCCTCAAAGGCATCGACCACCAGGAGTACCCCATCGGCCATGTTGAGGACACGCTCCACTTCGCCGCCGAAGTCTGCGTGGCCTGGGGTGTCGATGACGTTGATTTTTACTCCTTGGTAGAGTACCGAGACATTCTTGGCCAAGATGGTAATGCCGCGCTCTCGCTCGAGGTCGCCACTGTCCAATATTTGGCTAACGCCCTGCTCTTTCTCTACCCCGCTAGCCTTGGTTTGACGAATCATCTCGTCTACCAAGGTGGTTTTCCCATGGTCCACATGGGCTATAATCGCTATGTTGCGTACCTCTGCCATCTACTGCGTTTATCTCCACGTTTTACGCTGGTTACCCAGATAATTGCCTTGCTCCGATAGGCTGGAGGCTCGACCGTCCCAAGGCCACACGATCTCGGCAGCCAGACGCAAGGGATACCGCCCTTGCGTGTGCCTGCACGGGCTAATGCGGCTAAATATGCATCCGAGCATTCTCTTCATGCCGAGCGGCTCTGGGCGCTCTACCTCTGCTGCCACTAGAGGGCTGGAGCAAGAACCAACCCCTAGGTAACTCCTAAGAATCTAAAAAACGGTGGCGGAGTACCCCGCCACCGTAGCCCCTATAGGTCATCACATTCGTATGGAATGGGTGTTCGGCGCCCCTCAGCCCGAACAGGCCTAGGATTCTCCGTCGACCAGTGAGAGCATCCCCACGCCCATGCCGGCCTTCCCCTCCTTGAAGGTGAAGAAAAGGTGGTAGGCACCGGTCTTGGAGCAGACCCAATCGATGGACTGGTAGTCGGCGCCCGTGGCGGGGTTGTTGGTGGTAGCCATGAGCCGATTGCTATCGTAGAGCTCGAGCTTGAGAACGCCGTCAGACTCTTGTGAACTCACGATGGTAAAGCGGTACTTATTACCCTTCTTGAGGATAATGGGATAGCGCTGGACGGGCGGAGGATCGCCGGCCTCGAGCCTGACTTTGAAATCTCGTAGATAGGTGGCTTCTGGGCCAGCAATTGCGCCGCATATGTCTAGCAGTTCATCCTCTGTCTGCGCCAAGGCCGCCCCCGGCATTAGCAACACCAGCCCAAGTACGAAGGCCCAAATTGCTCTTTTGCAACACATGTCTTATTCCCTATTCTACTGGTGATGAAATCATCGCTGTACGCAGGTTAATCAGCTCGTCTATGATCTGCCCCATGAGCTCAGGCGAGGCATCGATTATCTGCTTATCTTTCTGCTCGAAGGTCAACTTGCCGTTGATAACCCGGGAGACGGGTTCGCCCTGCACGTAGGTGATCTTCACCTGGTCGTAGAGGTCTTTGATGACATCGAGCCTATCGGCCAATTTCTTGATGCTGGCATCGCGCTCATACACGCGTAGCATGGGGATGAGCTTGGAGATCACGATTTTTTGGTCAGCCACGGTTTCTTCCAGCTCGGCGTTTTTCGTCTGCTTGGCCAGACGAGCCGTGAGGTACATGCCCTCAATCCAGACCCCCGCCACGATCACTTGGCTAAGCGAGGCCCTGTTATTCTCTCGGAGGTAGGTGTCGATGTGGTTGTAGCTCTGCTGGGAGATGAAGATGAGGGAGTCGAGGTTCTCGTTGTTGCTGGCCAGCCTTTTGAGGCTCCCGAAGTCGAAGAACTGCCCCACCTGGATGCCATCAGCCAGGTTTTTCACGGCGGAGATATAGGTCAGGACTTCGGAGGACTTCTCGTACATGTTCAAGTAGCCCAGATCGGTGCCAAAGAGGCCAAGCCCGAGGGCTTTTTGGAAATTCGTATTGAAGTTGTCCTCGGCCTCGGGGGGGATCAGGAGTCCCTTGTCGAAAGGCTGCCCTAGCCGTTTAATGAGCGAGGCCGTCTCAACCGGGGAGGCGATGTTTTCCACCATCTCCTGCACAGCGCCCTTATCGATAGTAGCCACGCTGCCCACCTTGAGGCTGTCGGGCAGGTCGAATGCCCGGTCGACCCCGCTATGGCTGCAACTATTGCATCCTGACAAGCCCCACATGGCCAGTAGCACCGGCAACATCATCCACATTGCTCTCGCACTCATGTCCGTCTATTTTCACCCATTAAAACCGCCGCAATTTACCTATTTTCTGTGAACTATGCTTTTGACCCATCCCGGTAGTTTGCCCAGCCCCCGTAGCAAGCGGAACTGGAGCATGAAGTAGAGTGCTAGGCACATCACCCATAGCACGGAGATGTTGAACCAGTAGGAGTCGAAGTAGTGGCCTAGAAAGTACTTACGTGGGGCGAAGAAATGCGAGCGGAAGTCCAGCTTGTTGCGCGGTATGGGGTCACGGTATATTGGGTCATACTGCTGCACCAGCTCGTCCTTAAACTGGAGGATTTTGTTTTTTTCGAAGACCTTTTGCACCAGGTCGGCTATGCTCTCGTTATGGTATGCGGCGCGCTTACCCTCGTAGAGCTTAGGATCGGCCGACATGAGGTGGGTGATGATGGCATCGCGCTGCTGATTGAACTCTTGGAAGACCTTGCTGTAGTGGTCGTTGAGCTCCTCTAGGTAGCCGAGCGTTTCGTAGAGGTTGTACTCGTCGATGCTGTCCAGGTAGAGCTTTGAGAGGTAGTTGTAGGGGATTTCGGGGACAAAGATGTTCATTTCCTGGAAGATGGCCTTGCGCAGCACGGCGAGAGCATCGTCCATCTTGGCTCGGGTTGCGGCGCTGTCGCGCTTGCCGAGGTTGTCTAGGCAGAGCTGCACGCGTTTTTGGAGCTCGGGCAGGTAGTAGACAGTCTTGTAATTGGCATTGCGCTCCAGCTTCTCGATGTCGTAGAAATATTTCTGGAATGCGTTGTCCTTGAACTGGAGAACAACCAAGGCCTCATAGCCCCACTTGGTAGGCATGAACTCGGCCACCAAGGGGACTCGATTGAAGCTGCCCACAGCGCGGTTGAGCTTCTCAAAGGAGAACATGGCACCCGAGAGCACCATCATGGGGATCATCAGCAGGGGGATGACGATGTAGACCGTGACGGCCGAATCGAAGGTGTCGGAGACGTTGAGTCCTATGAGATTGGCGCATACGGCCGTGGAAAACAGGGCCATCCAGTACTGGAAGCTGAGGCCCCGGAGGCTCAGGATATTGTTGGCGATGAGGACGAAAAGGAGGGTTTGGATGGCGGACAGGCACAGCAGGATAAAGACCTTGCTGAGCAAGTAGGAGGCCCTGCTGAGGTGGAGGTACTGCTCACGTTTGAGGATCTTGCGGTCTTTGAAGATCTCCTCGGCGCTCACCATCAGCCCAATGAACAGGGCCACGATCAGGGCCATGAAGATGTAGATCGGAATATTCTCGTTGTCCCGGAACACATAGACACTCGAGTTGGGGTCGGGGATGTAGCGGATGACGTAGGCCAAGATAAAGGCCAGGATGGGCGTTTCGAGCAGGTTCATGATCACATACTGCCTATCGCTGATCTTGGAGCGGAAGTCTCGGGCAGTATAGATGAAGAACTGCTTGATTTTCTGTGGGATGTTGAGGGATTTTGGGGGCGGTACATCCTGTTTAGGTACGTGGCGGGGTACTATCTCCTTGCTGTAGCGTGCCTGCCACTCCTTAGGACTCACCTTGCGCTCGGGCATGTAGCGGCCGAATTCGTCGACCACATGCGACTCGATAATGTTGAATATCAGCTCCGGGTTGACGTTGCCGCACGTGGGGCACTCGCCCACCTCGCTATTGATCTGCTGGTCGGCCCGTTTGAAGTACATGACGGCCTCCACGGGGTTACCGCTGTAGATCAGGTAGCCCCCGGTGTCGAGGATCAGCATGTCGTCAAACATCTTGAAGATCTCCGAGGAGGGCTGGTGGATGACCACGAAGATGAGCTTGCCCTTCAGGGTAAGCTCTCGCAGCAAGTCCATCACGTTCTCCGAGTCTCTGGATGAAAGGCCAGAGGTGGGTTCATCCACAAAGAGGATCGAGGGTTCTCGGATGAGCTCTAGGGCGATGTTGAGGCGCTTACGCTGCCCCCCGGATATCATCTTGTTGAGCGGCGAGCCCACTTTCAGGTCTTTGCGCTCCTGTAGGCCTAGGCTGGCCAAGGTCTTATCCACCAGGGCGCAGAGTTCCTGCTCGCTCTTGTCCCTAAAGCAGAGCTTGGCACTGTAGTAGAGGTTCTGGAAGACCGTCAGCTCCTCTATCAGCAAGTCGTCCTGCGGGATAACGCCCAGGGTTCCTTCTAGGGCCTCACGGTCGGTATAGAGGTTGCGCCCATTGATCTCCACGGTCCCCTGGTAGGGGGGCGTGGATCCTGAAAGCACATTGAGCAGGGTAGTCTTACCTGCACCAGAGGCACCCATAATGCCCACGAGGCGGCCGTGCTCTTCCTCAAAGGAGATATTGTGGAGGCCGATCCCGCCTGTAGGGAAGCGGTAAGAGACGTTGTTGACCACAAAGGATATGGGGGTCAGGCTCAAATCGGCCAGGAAGTGCGACACCACATCGGTGTAGTAGATCGGCTTGCCCTTGGGCAGCTTGATGCTACTTCCACTGGCGAACAGGTAGATACGTCGCCCATCCACGGGCAAGCCATTGAGGTAGATTTCCTCGCGCCCAGTGTAGCGGAGGAAATAGAGGTCTTCTGACTTGACCTGTAGGATGATGATGGGGGCATCGAGTTCATCGGTGGCGATATGCTTGCTCTGGGCGTAGCTATGTTCCCCCGAATGTATGGCCAGCACGCTGGGGCAGTCCAACTCCTTGAGCTCATTGTGGACCACGAACCGCTCGATGTCGGCAAACTCCTCGGGGTGGATTTTGAAGACGTCGGAGACGGTATTGATAATGGCCATGCGCTGCTCGGTGAAGCTACGCGAGGCATTGACTAGCTCAAAGAGACGAACCAAGACGACCACTTTCTGGCTCTGGGTCAGTGTCTTGTTGATTTTCCGACAAATGCCCAGCGTGCGCACCGAGTCCTTCACGGAGGTCAGGCGCACTTTGCCTTCCTCCCTGGCCTTATCCTTACCGATAAACGAGTCGAATAGGGCTAGGTATTCCTGGACGGCAGCATCACCAATTTGCTGCGCCAAGAACGTGGCTACGTACTCTCGCTCATCTGACTCCAGTCCGCTATCCTGCTTCGCGATGATAGCGAAGAGCTGCATCAGTGCCTTCAGTATCTCCTCACTCATACCGAGCCCCTATCTTCTTCGGCTAACCCTGTCCCTGCAGCCTGTGTACTAGTCCACTGCGTAGGAGATCGGGTCGAACTCCAAGTCCACAATATCGGCGTACTCCTCGCCAGCTTCCTTCATGTCCTCGTCGTCCTCTGGGTAGTACCACTTGACCTTGACCTTAGAGCCATTCTCGGCCACGGTTTCCAGCTTCATGAGTACATCCAGCAGCAGCTTCGAGCTGGCCGTATTGAAGTACACCAGTTTGAAGGTAAACACCGTGTCGGGCTTGGGCGCATTGGCGTACTCGTCGAGCCAGGCCAACACCGGGGCATAGAAGGCCGTCACGTCTTCGGGCAAGGAACGCCCGGAGATCTCATACACTCCCTTCTCGGCATCCAGCGTCACGGTGGGCGTATCGTCCGTCCCCATTATCCTTATCGCATCCATTCGTCTCTCCCTTTCTCCATTCTAGGTTCGCGCTATCGTAGAGGTCATGATAAAGAACTCCATCTCCGCCTGCTCTTCCATGGCATGGAACTCATACATCAGGCTGTTACCCGTCTTGCGGGCCATATCGATAAAGCCCAAGCCAGCCCCGCCCTTTTCGCTCAGCTCTCCGCCGTGAAGCATCTGGGCCTTATAGAGCTGATTCAAGCCTCCCTGATCTAGTGAGTTAACCCTCTGCAATTTCTGTTCCAGATTCTCCCGCATATTCTTATACACGGCATTGCCTGAAATCACGTGGTAGCTTGCTCCGCTCCGACACACGAGGAAGGCCCCCAACCCACTGAAGCCCGACACGGCGCCATCTTGCAGCGCGGCGTGCTTACTGATGTTCTGCAAGCTCTCCACAGCTACGTGGTAGACTCTCTTACGCACCCGAGCCTCCTCCTGCTCTTGATCCATGCGAGCCTCCAGCTGCTGCGACAGTGCGCGCGTAACGGCCTGGGTCACCTCGCCATCGTAGGCCAGCAACACCTCGGTGGCCGCAACCTTGGCGCAAACGGCGTGTACTAGCTCTACATACTGGCGTCGCAATTGATTCCCCATCCCCCTTACTCTTTAGCGCCCCTCGACCTGCTAGAACTCTATGCCGATCAACAGCACATCGTCGAGCTGTTTATTCGTCCCCTGATGGCGGGCAAAATCTTCCGCAATGTAGTCGCGGAGCCGGGGCATGGATAGCGCATGCTGCGAAACCAACACCTCCCGGATATGCTGTGGGCTATATTTTTTCATGCCGTGGGGGCCCCCCAGCTGGTCAGGCAGGCCATCGGAGAAGAAAAACACCCTATCGCCCGGCTCGAGGTCGATCACATTATTCGTGAAGGGCGCCTCGCGCTTGTTGGGATTGACTAGCCCCCCGATGGCCTTGCGGTCACCCTTATATTCCGTTAGCTCTTCCCCTCGCACGTGGTAGAGGGGGCGGTGGGCTCCAGCAAACTCCAACTGCTTATGGCCGCTGTGAATTTTGCAAAGCGCGATGTCCATGCCATCTCTGGCATCGGCATCGGCGCGATCCTGGCGCAGGGCCTTACGAACACCGCTATGCAGATTGTCTAGCACGGCCGCCGCGCTATAGGTGGAATCATGGTCGGCTACGTTGTTAAGCGTGAAGAAACCGATGAACGACAGCATGGCCCCGGGCACCCCGTGGCCAGTACAGTCTACCGCGCCGATGTAGAGCGCATCGTCCTTCCGGAAAAACCAGGGGAAATCGCCACTCACCACGTCACGCGGCATATAGTAGATAAAGGACTTGGGCAAGTACTGCTGGATCACCTTGGTATCGGGCAATATGGCGCTCTGGATGCGCTGGGCGTAGTTGATGCTCTCGGTAATCTTACGGCTCTTGTCCTGGATCTCGAACTCGATGCGCTTGGCCTCGGTGACGTCGTGCCCTACGATCAGCACGGTTTCCAGAATATCGTTATCGTACTCCGGGATGGCGGTGATGCGCAGGATGGCCTTCTCCCCCTTGGCCACCTCCACGTCGACCTCGCGCTCCCACTTGGCCTGCGTCTCCTTCACATCGGCGATGGCCGTGGAAAAGGCCTCCTTGAGCACCTCTGGCATATCCACGGACGAGAGCTCGGCCCCCACCAACGCCGAGGGCTGCTGCCCTAGGTAGCGCGCCACCATCGGGTTGGCATAGTGGAAGCCTCCCTCTAGGCTCAGGCGCATGATCACATCGAGCGAGTTTTCGCTCAGCGACTGCATGCGGCTTTTCATGCGCTCCTCCTTCTCGGCGCGCAGACGCTCGGTGATGTCCTGGGTGTTGAGTATAATGCCGCGGATGGCGGGGTCGTCGAGCATGTTGCGCCCGGTAACCTCCAAGGACACCTTCTGACCATCTTTCTTCATGAAGATGTATTGGATGGTCACGGGCAGGAGCGGGTAGGCCACCAGATCGCTAAACATCTGTCGCAGCTTACGCTGGCCTTCCTGGGTCAGGCGCTCATGATCCTTGCCCTCCATCATCTCATCGGGCGTGTAGCCCAAGATCTTCGTCACAGAGGGACTGATGTAGGTGATCTTCTGCTGTTGATTGTAGATCGCAATGACCTCCGATGCGTTTTCCAGCAGCGAGTAGAGCATCCGCTGGGCAGTCTCGGCTTCTTGGATTTTGGCCTCTAGCCGCGTGTTGGCGTTGGCCAGCTCCTCGTGGGTCTGCTGCATCTCCTCGGCGCTCTGCCGGAGCTTCTCCTCATTCTCCCGCAGCTCGTGGGTCAATTGCTGTGATTCCCGTAGCAGCTCCTCGGTCGTGTGGCTTACACGCAGATTGAAGATGGTGCGTGCAATGATTTCGCCCACCTCCTGCAGGAAACGAATCTCCCGCTTCCCAAACTCTGGGCGCAGCGAGGCAAACTCCAGCACACCCTGGAGCTTTTCTTCCGTTATCAGCGGCACCAGCAGCAAGCTCTGCGGCTTTTGGTCTCCTAGAATACCAGAGCTGATAGTCACGTACTCGGGTGGTATCTCCGTGCGATAGACTATGGCGCGCTCAAAGGCACACTCCCCCACCAGTCCCTCGCCCAGGCTATACTGGCCAGGCAGGTACTTGGCCCGGGCATAGGCGTAGGTGGAAAGCACAGACAACGTCTTCTTGTCCTCGTCATAGAGGAACAGCACGCCCTGCACCACGTTGATATACTCTATGAGCTTCTTGAGGACCGCCAGCCCCAGCTCGTCCAGCTTGTTATGCAAGCGCAGTACGTAGGCTACTTCATCCTTACCCTTGGCTATCCAGTTACTGTCGGTTTCCCGTCGATTGGTCTCTAGCAGGTTATCGCGCATGCGGAGTAGGGAAGCCTCCAGTTGATCCACCTCTACCCCCACGTCAAAAGATGCCTCATAGTTCCCGGCACCTATCTGGTTAGCAAACTCGGCATTGCGAGCCAAGTCGCGCTCCTTTTGGGCCAAGGCCCCCTCTAGACGCCCCACCCGGGCCCGCATGCGAGAGCCATAAAAGTAGACCCCGGCAGCCAGCAAAAAGGGCAATGCATCAAAAAGCCATAGCGAGGGTTGAGTCCAATGGATCATCGAGATTCCATGGAAATTGAGCCCTACGCCTGTAGACCACGCGGCGACAGCCCACGCCAGCACCACGAACAGCACCCCTCCGGCAAACGCCTGCAGGGCCCGCTGCATATCTTGCCCCCTGCGAGACTTACTTCGCAGCCTATAGGCCCTATGCCACATGCTCGCCCCCCTCCTCGCCTTGGTAGGGCAGCTCCAGCAGTCGACGGCTGAATTCCTGCACAAACCTCCACATCAAGTCCTGCTCTTGCAACCCGTACTTACAAAAAAATGCCAACTCCACCGCCCCGTAAAATGGGTGGGAGGCATCGCCCACGGGGAATATGTATAGACTGTTTGGTACAGCCCGTCCCAAGCCTGATACTATCACCCGGTAGTCTGAGGGGAGATTCTCTAGGTAGAGCGGCTCCCCATTGGCCACGACTTGACCCGTCAACGTCTCCCCCAGCGCAAATTGAGCCTGTGCGGCATCTAGGCGGAAGTAGGCATAGCTGGCCCGCTGCGTGAACAGGCTCTCGCGGGGCGTACCCAAGAACAGCACACCCTGCACCAACTGCCACTCGTGGGCAACTTGCTCGAAGAAGCTTCTGCTCAAGGCCTCTACACTGTCGCCACGTAGACCCTGGCAAAGCTGCGTACAGCGATCGCTACTCTCTTGCGCCTGCTGCTCTACGGCCAAGGCATCATCGCGAATACGCTGTAAGTCCCCCTGCACCTGGTTAAGCTCGTGCAGGCGCTGCTCGGCCAACTGCCTGACGGTATCCATCTCATGCCGTTGCACTAGAAACGCATGGAGCTGATAGAGCTGCACACACACCACGAGCAGCCCAACTCCCAGCAGACTCCAGAATTCCCACCCAAAGTACTCCCTGACACTAAACACCGCAGCTAGCGCCACTGCGAGCAACAAAAGCTCTAGCGCAATAAAGACCACTCCATAGCGCATCACCAATTCTGCAGCACGCGCCCACCAACGGCGCAGCTTGCGGTGCTGATACCGCAGACGCACGCGCAACCTATGCCTTGCCTGTGCCCACATTGCACAAAAATTCCACTATCGACGCAACGCTGCACACCCTATCCACACTCGTAGCCTTCAGCGCAGCTTCGGGCATTGTGCGCACTTCGCTCTCCTCGGGCTGCTGCACTATGGCGTAGCCGCCCTGACTCTTCAGGTAGGCCAAGCCCGCGGCCCCATCGCTGTTCGCCCCGCTCAGTATCACCCCTACAGCCTTCTCCCGATACACCTGCCCGACAGAGCAAAAGGTCAAATCAATCGATGGGCGGGAATGGTTCACCACCTCCTCGGTGGAAAGGGCAAACCGTCCCCCAAGCTCCACGTACATGTGGTAGTTGGACGGGGCCAGGTAGGCTCTGCCGCCCCGCAGGAGCTCCTTGTCATCGGGCTCCCCTACGGGGATAGACGAGCGCACCATCAGAGCCTCCACAAAGCCTGAACGCACATGCTTTAGCCGATGGAGGCACAGCAGCACCGACAGCTCAAAGTCGCTCGGCAAACCATGCAGTATCTTCGACACCACCTGGAAGCTCCCTGCCGATCCCCCTATCGCCACCACTCTATAATCTCGCTGCGGCACACCGCTCACCCAACACACCGATAGACCCTCTCCTCACCATTTACCAGCGTAAATATAGCGGTATTCTCAGTACCTGCCAAACACTCCCGTATCCCTACACCCAGCATTCCGCCTTTTACCAAGCTGCTGGCCAGCACCGCTACATTCCGCGCGCTCAGACCACTCGCAAAGTACAGCAATTGGTTGCGGCAAAGTATCAAGTCCACCGGCTCCGCGAGAGCCTGAAACCCCACCGCTTGGGCCACAAAGGTCACTGACGATAGACTCGGCAGAATAAAACGCACTTCGCCGCTGGCTGACTCCTGCACGTAGCGGTGAATGTCCCCTTCCATGTTGAACCGCTGGTAATTGCCCTCATGGACTTTCAGGCTCCCGGACACAAGGCACCCCGACTCAGCTCCTCGCAGCATATGCGCTCCCATGTAGCTGCTATACACCACGCTATCGTCCATGCCTAGCTCTTCCAGTAGTATGAGCAACGAATACAGCTCCTCTCCGCTATCAAATGCCGCCTGCCAAACGCGCAGCGGATGCCCGGACTGGGTCAGAAGCGGGATGACGCTATCTCTCAACAAACGCCAAAATGAGGGATCGCGAAACATCTCGGTGGTCCGTGGCCAAAGCAACTGCAAAAAATCAGCATAGAAAGCCGGGTCGCCCTGACGAAGCCGTGCGAGCAAATCCTCACTCCGACGCATACCCAGCCGGCCAAGCATGCGCCACAATCTATGCTGAAGGAAGGGGAGCGAAAGGTCGGTCAAATCATCACCATAGCTCAGCTTAACCTGCGCTACCACCTCCCGTGCGGCCTTAATAGAAAACAACATCACAGGCCCTCTTTATTGGTCGCCCCATCGAAGTAGGCCCCCACAAAATATACACCCGCATAGTGTTCCCCCTCCCTATGCCCCACCGAGAGCGAAAGCTGCACCACCAGTCGAATCTGCGCACGCTCCAAGCTGAATTGCATGACGCAGTGACTGCCCTGATCCAACTGCCGAGACACCTCTTGTAAGCGCTTGGCCCCATCGAGCTGACCATACGCCATCGTAAGCACCTCACTCAGAAGGGCGCCCGGACGCAAGGGTACACCCCAAGACTGCTCCAGGTCGGCACAACGACTATTGGCGCGCACTACACGCAAATTACCATCGAGCTCACCATACAGGAAGCACTCATTCACTGCGCCCTCTAGCTGGGCCACCTTCTCGGTTTTGCGCTCCATCTCCTCCTGGGTGGCGCGCATCTCTTCCAGATTCTGGCGCATCTGCTCCTCTTGCTCGCGTACCTGCTCGCGCTGCAACTGCGACTCCTTGAATAGCTCGGCCATCCGCTGCGTACTCTGAGTACTCATGAGGGTCATCGCTATGCTCTCCGAGAGCATCTGGGCAAAGGCTATCTCATGCGGGGCAAACGCCCGCAGCGAAGCCAGCTCAATCACCCCGTAGAGGTGTTCCTCATTCTTGAGTGGCAACAGCAGCAAGGCCCGGGGGGGCGTTTCGCCTATCCCAGAGGTTATAGTGCAGTAATCGGCGGGTATCTCGGTCATGTAAATGTATTGGCGCTCCTGGGCGCAGGTACCCACAAGCCCCTCTCCAAGCTTGATCTCCTGGGACAAAAATTTCTGGCGTCCATACGCAAAAGCTGCACTCAGCGACAGCACCTCCTCGCCTGTTGGAGAACGCCTGGAAATGTAAAAGCCACCCTCCACGGCTCCAAGATGATGCACAAGCTGCTGAAGCACCGCCATAGATAGCTCCTCCATATTGCTGCCATGCTCGCGGAGCGTCTTACTAAAATCGGCCAAACTGCTATTGGTCCAGTTACGTATGGACTCCTCGGACTTCTGGCGCGCCGTCTCCAGCTGCTGCTCGCGCAAACGCTCGCGCATGGCTAGCAAAGCCTGACCCAGCGCATCCTGCTCACCCAAAGGCTCATAGGCCGCATCCAGCTCCTTCTCCCCTATCGCCTGCGTAAACTCGGTCGTGCGGGTAAGCCAGCTTATGAGCGTGTTGACGGCCCGGCTCAGACCTAGCGCCATAGGGGTCCTACCCTCAGGCATCGCCTCTGGATGCTCGCCTCGCGCCAACGATGACAACCGGGATTCCAGCGCATTTACAAAGCGCGTACCTCCCCGCAACTGCACGCTGGCTAGCACAAACGTCAGCAGCACGCCTCCCAGAAACAGCAGCCACATGGTGTGGGCTAGCAACAAACGGCCCTCGGTGAGCTCGTGGGGATCCCGCTCCACCGCCACATAGACTCCCAACTCCGGCAAGTAGTCGTAGGTAAGTAAAACCTCGCGCTGCGGCTGCCGCTGGTAGGTGTAGCGGATGGTGCCTTGACGATCCTTCGAGCGAGCCATGGCTTCCAAGGCCTCTTGCCCTATATATTGTCCTGCACGGTAAAAATGGTACTCCAGCTGGCCTGTGGGACGTATCAACATGGGGTAGCACGTAGTCCCCAGCACGGGAGTACTGAACATTCGACGCAAAAGCCCCGCGGAGTCCAGCTGCGCCACATCACCGCCCCGGGCTTCCACCAAGGCCCCCAAACGAGACACGTAGAGGGCCAGCATCTGCGTATCGCGCGCTGTTTGCACGCGTAACGCCACACCAAAGAGTATGCGCAGCGAGCCACCTAACAGTAGCGCAACCAGCAGCACAACCCACCAGCGCAACCGGGAAAGCAAACCAAACGAACTATAAAAACGCCTCAAAAACTGCTTGCCCCACATGGCTAATCCCTCCTGAGATAAAACTCGGAGTAGGGCATAAATAGCTCATCGGCTACTCCTGCTATCGACTCATGCCGACCCAGCACCAGCAATCCTCCAGGGTACAGATTCTGGTAGAAAAAACGGAAAAGCCTACTCTGAAGGCTCTTATTAAAATAGATAATCACGTTGCGGCAAAATATCACATCATACTTGACGTAGAAGGGATTCTCGCAGCGCGTCAGGTCGCTACGCTTAAATAGCGGACGACTGCGCAGACACGCTCGCACGCGTAACCAATCCTCCTCCCGGTTTATCTCCAGATACTTCTCGTAGGGTACATTCGGCTTATCTCTGTAATCCAGTGGGTTGGTGTTGATGACCCTGTCGAAATTATTGAGGTAATCCAAGTTGAACCGATACAGATACCGTCCCTCCTTCGCTCGCAAAAGCACCTCACTATTCAGGTCGGAAGCATACACCTTGGTGCGCATCATCATCCCCAGTTCATTGAGCAACATGAGCATGGAATACACCTCCTGGCCCATTGAACACCCCGCATGCCAAACGCTCACCTGGCTATGATAGCGCAACCGCAGCAGACCATGGCTGCGCAGTGCTTGCCACATAGGCGGATCCCGAAAAAGTTCACTCGTGTTCACCGTGATCTTGTTGAGCATATGCTCAGCGTAGGCAGGTCGCTCTCTCAGTCGCACCAAGAGCTGACCATAGTCTGCACCCTCATCCTGCGAAAGCTTACGCATACGCCGACGCAACGACTTGTCAGAATATTCCGACAGGTCACACCCCGTGACCGACTGCAACGCTGCCACTAGAACCGAAAAACCATCCGTTACAGACGCAACGCCTACCCCTTGCCCCATCGGCCATAGCTCTTATACCTTCCCAAAGGTAACCCTTTTCCCTCTTCTCCCGCTGGCAACCCGGCCACAGCATAACCATGCGGCCAATCCAGCCTCTCTTGCCAGCGCGACCAACCCATTACACCATAGCTCTCTCACCGCGCACCGCAATCGACCTGCTGGTAGAACCCTCCGTGGCCCTAGAATTCATAGAGTGCCTGCAAACTCACATTTACGTGCTGTCTACGGCACTGCTCCAGCTTGGACAACGTTCCCAGATAGCCTCTGGTGTAAAGATTCCAATCCGCTTTAAACCAGAGCGTAAGGGAGTATATAGGTCGATACCGGCACATGGCGCAGAAACGCCAACCACGACCCGAAAAACGATGCATAAACGTACCGTAAAGAGGCGTAGGTTCGTAGAGCATGGCCCGCAGGCCAGCTCCCTGGCTATTGAAATATGCTGGCCGAAGGTAAAAGCGCAAACGGTCGGAAAACAACCGCGCTATAATGTCAAGCGAGACCACCACCCCAGAATTCCCCTCCAGACCGCCACGTTGCCGCGACTTCTGGTAGCTTCCATAAAAGCGGAACTCCAGCTCTGGCCATAGTAGAGCCGAAGCATCGCATTTCACGGTGTGGATATCCCGAATCGTCGACATGGCCTCCGTCTTCGCACTGCGCACCATTTGGTAGGGACGAAAACTATAGCCCACAACGATGCGGTAGCGTGCGCTCGGCTGCATCGAGATAGTAAAGCCTCCCTCCCACGTCTCCTTGGGTTGCGTACGCATCTTATGGCTATTCGGATAGCGAAGATAACCGCACGACAGCAACAACACGTAGCCCTCCAGGGGACTCCAGCGCATAGCTGCCAGGGCGCCCAGTCTATTCTGTGGCCGAGATACCACGCCCTGTGCATGGCGCACTCCCGCACGCTCCGGGTAATAGTAACCTTGCGCCCCAATCGAAAAAGTATAGCTCGGCGAATAGAGTATTCCCGCCATGGCTGAGCATTGTGGACGCACTCCCTCTGCGCGCAAAAGCCTACTACACGTCAACTCTGTCCACAGGCGCCAGTCCCCTAGATACAGGGATCCATACATACCTACGCGCAGATTGCGCTGCGACCCAACATCAAGACGATAGCTCGCTGAGGAAGGCACCGCAAGAGGCCTAGAAAAATGGTCATAGCAGAATACAACCCCGCCATTGAACCTCTTGTAAGTCAATTCCAGATTGCCACCAAACACATATTCCCAAGCATTGAAGCGGCCTTCATGCTGGAGCTTAGAAATATAGCTCGGCCCCACTGGAATAGATACTATTGAGTCCTGCGCGACGCCTCTACCGTACCTCACGCTAATGGGTTGCGCTGACACAAATAGAGAATACTGAAGCCACTTGAGCGGAACCCAACGAAACCCTGCCCCGCGCAAAACCGTGTTGTCAGCATAGCCTAGCTTCCCCTGTAGCGGTCGCTGGCGCAAGCCCCAACACTGCGGGTCCAGAACCTGGAAGTTCATGAGCTGGCTACCAACTGTCTGGCCCGTACCATAGTGTACCGAAAAATCCCCCACAACCAGCTGCACCCTATTGTAGCGCAAGGGACGATACTCAAAATAGGCAGAGTAATAAGGGTAACCCTCTGGATGGAACGCATGGAAAAACGGCTCGCCCGCACGCTTACTGCCCTTAAATGCAAACCTCCAACCCACAATAGCATCCAGCTGCAACCGCGTCTGCATCTGAAGCGGCGTACCCACTGCATGCTTATAGACTTCCTGTGCGCCCAGAGAGGCAAAGGACACCGTAGGAACAGCATAGGCCCAGCGATGTACCACCTCGCCTCGTATCCTCTTGCCCTGTAACGATGAACCGCCCACATCCGACAAACGGAAAAAGGGCCGAAGCAACTCCGTACGCGCATTCGGCAGGCCCAGCACAAAGGCTAGAACCGTAAAATCGTCCTCCTCCGGATGCTGCTCCAAATAGCTCTTAATGGTCTCAGCCTCGTGAGGGTAGAGAAGCGGAAAACCGCGAAGCGCATCAACTGATACCTCACGCAAATCAATCGGGTGGCGGGAAAACCACTCCAGCTCTTCCAAAAACTCCTGGAGCGTCTGTGCATCCAACTCAGGCGGAAACCACTGCAGCACCCGATAGCGCCAATCCGATGGAAGAAGCCTAGACTCTTGGGCAACTGCCCCTATCGAGCCAGATATAGCTAGAGCAACAAGGAGAAAAAGATTACACCACCAACAGCAACCTACATGACCTGCTGGCCGTGGCATGGCAACACGCCACCTCTTATACGATGAAAAAGAAAACTGACGATCCCATGAGGGCAAAAATCACCGAGTCAAACCGATCTAGAAACCCCCCGTGACCTGGCAGAAAACGCCCTGAATCTTTCACCCCCAGGGACCGCTTGATGAGCGACTCCACCAAATCCCCCAAGACGGCTAAAAGCCCTACTAAAAGCCCCAGCGCACCCCAAACCAGCTTGCTGGCCCCTGGTATAAACATTGAAAGCAACACTCCCACCAGAATAGTCAGAACTAGCCCGCCGGCAAAGCCCTCCCACGTCTTCGTGGGGGATATGCGCTCTATCAGCTTATGCTTACCTATGAGATTACCAACACAATAGGCGCCCGTGTCATTTACCCACACAAGAATGAGGGGGTAAAGAACCAGCTTGTACGACTCGCCCGCCGGGCCCAACACGTAGAGCACCGACACCAAGGAAAACGAAAGCGAGATGTATAAGCAACCCAATATCGTTATGCCCCAGTTCGCTATCGGCGTAGTCCCCCTATGATAGAGCAACCAAAATGGCAACAGAGCCAGCAGTACACCAAAGGAAAGCGCAAACAACGCCGCGCCCAGCATCAGCCCGTCTAAAAGTCGCATCCCTGGCCGGTGCGTGGCCACAAACACCGCCACAAACATCAGTAGCCCAGCCACCATGCCAAACAGCACTAGTGGCCTATACTGCGTATGGCTGCGCACCAAGTGGTAGAACTCATAGAGTGTACAGAGTGAAAGCACCAAGAATAGCCCGCTGGCCACGTACGGCCCAAGAACTATCGCCATCACCATCACCGCTATATACAACGCCCCAAACACACCCCGTTGCAACAATTCCCTCTTCATGTGGCTCTAGTTGTTAGGTCCTAGCATTAGGTATTAAAACTTCTACTCCTCGCACCGGCACTGCTCCTGCTCTATAGCCCTCTTCGCCTCCTCCAGGAATAACGCAGGGACAAACAAACGAAAACGCGTCAAACTGGGATAAACTGAATCCGTCACATCCTGCACGTAGCTCTCCACTCCGTGCTCCTCCAGCAAGGCCGCATGCGCCTGTATATAGGTCAAATCTGTGTGCTGCTCAAGCACTAGCCAGTCTTCTTGGGGGGCTTCTGCTCTCATTCCTGCGCTCCTCCTACTCCCTCCGGCGTAGGCACCTCGCCTCCATGCGCTTCACCCTTAGGAATCTTCTCGTCTACCTCACCCGCTGGATTGATGCTGGCTGCCAGCTCCTCCTCTCGGGTATGCGATTTGCGTGGCCCATAGATCTTCTCCAAATCCTCCGCAAAGATCACCTCCTTGTCCAGAAGCTGTTGGGCCAGCTGCTCCAGCCCTTCGCGGTGCGCACGCAATATCGACCTAGCCTCTTCGTAGGCCTTGGACACCAATATCTTGACCTGATTATCAATGGATTGAGCTGTGCTCTCGCTGTAGGGCTTCGTAAATGAGTAGTCCTGCTGACCAGAAGAATCGTAGTAACACGCATTCTCCATCTCTGGCGCCATCCCGTAGTAGGCCACCATGGCGTAGGCCAGCTTGTTCACCCGCTCCAAATCGTTGAGTGCTCCAGTGGAAATCTCACCAAACACCACCGACTCCGAAGCTCTACCACCTAGCAATGCACACATCTCCTGGAAAAGCTGCTCGCGCGTATTGAGCTGGCGCTCCTCAGGCACATACCACGCCGCACCCAGCGAACGGCCGCGGGGAATGATGCTCACCTTGAGCAACGGACTCGCATGCTCCAAAAACCAGCTCACCGTGGCATGACCCGCCTCATGGTAGGCCACTTTGCGCTTCTCCTCGCTCGTCAAAATCTTACTCTTACGCTCCAAGCCTCCCACTACCCTGTCTATGGCATCCAGAAAATCCTGTCTGACGATCTCCTTCCCATTACGACGCGCTGCTATCAAGGCCGCCTCATTGCACACGTTGGCTATATCTGCCCCTGAAAAACCTGGCGTCTGCTTGGCCAAAAAAACCACATCAAAATCCTTCTCCAGCTTCAACGTCCGCATATGGACCTTGAATATGGCCTCCCGCTCCCGGTAATCGGGCAGCTCCACATGGATCTGACGATCAAAACGCCCCGGACGCAGTAACGCCGAATCCAAAATATCGGCCCTGTTGGTCGCTGCTAGCACTATGACACCCTGGTTGGTCGAAAAACCATCCATCTCCGTCAGAAGCTGGTTGAGCGTATTCTCGCGTTCCTCCGCTCCGCCCGAAAAACTCCCTCCGCGCGCCCGCGTGCGCCCTATGGAATCGATCTCATCTATGAAAATGATGCAGGGGGCCTTCTCCTTGGCCTGCTTAAAAAGATCCCGCACGCGCGATACGCCCACACCAACGAACATCTCCATGAAATCCGACCCCGAAAGACTGAAAAACGGCACATTGGCCTCGCCGGCCACTGCCTTGGCCAATAGCGTCTTGCCTGTACCTGGCGGTCCTATGAGCAGTGCACCTTTTGGTATCTTACCACCAAGCTCCGTGTATTTCTTAGGATTCTTGAGGAAGTCGATGATCTCCATCACCTCCATCTTGGCCTCCTCCATCCCAGCCACATCGCTGAAGTCCACCTTGACGTACTCACTCTTGTTGAATAGCTGCGCCTTAGACTTCCCTATATTGAATATACTGCTACCTGCTCCACCGCCAATACCCGAATTCATCCGACGCATGAGAAACACCCAAATAAGAACCAAAAGGGCTATCGGTAGCACCCACGTAAGGATAATGGAAAAGTAGTCTGGCCGCTCCTCATAGGTGGGGTAGATCTGCTCCTCCGGCTTCTTGTCGGCCTGTGCCTCATGTAGACGCTGCTCAAAACTCTCTACTGAACCTATGGTAAAGTAAAAATGAGGCCCTCGCCCCGACTGCATAAAACCTGACGGCAGCCGCTTCTGGAGCATCGCAACTCCCTTGTCATTCAAATATACCTCTACTGTACCCTTGTTGCGCACGCCCACCATGCGAGCCACGTAGCCCTTATCTAGCATGTTGAAACGCACATCTTGCCAATTCGTCTCCGTGGTTTGCGGACCCGAAAACAGCAAGTTAAACGCAAATAACGCCGCTATAATCGCAAGGTAAATCCACAAGCTCCTGTAGGGCGAACGACGGGGGGGCATCGCCCCGCGCGGCACTCCTGGCTTCGGACTCCCCTGACTACCTGTCTGCTCCATACTTCCCTGTTCTTACGCTCCTAAAGATAAAGCGTTCGAATTAATCATCTTCCTGATAATCTGTCCGTTGCGCATCACTCCACAACGACTCCAAATCGTAGAAGCTACGGGCCTCTCTAGAAAAAATATGCACCACCACATCAAAATAGTCTATCACCACCCATTGCGCATTCTCTATACCTGATTCGCGCAACGGCCATTCGCCCGTACCTGTACCCACGCGGTGCTCCACCTCCTCGGCCAACGACCTGATATGCGGTGACGACTCGGCATCGCAGATCACAAAAAAGTCACACACCGCATTTGGCAACTGTCGCAAATCCAACGTCAGTACTCCATGCGCTCGCTTCGACTGCAACGCCGACACCGCCTCCTCCACCATATGCTCTACCATCGATGGATCCTGAGCTCCTCTCATCTCTCTACCCTAACCTTGTATCCTCTGGCCTATAGACCACAAAGGTATAAAATTCCACCACCCACCAGAAAGAGAAAAACTACCGAGTGGGCAGAATCTCTACTATCGCTGGACCTCTCGCAAAATCCCACCGAAAAACACAGAACGAAAAACAACAAATCATACCCCATTGCACTACTTCTCGGGCTCAGAAACATATTGCCACCACCAATGAGCTTTACTACCTGTTCTCTTCCGCCTTACGCACTGCGCTAAGGTTCTAGGGCCTACTACAAAAAAGAAGGAGGGTCAGAACCCTGTCTCACCCTCCTTCTGAACCAAGTGGGAAAAGCTTACCTCATCCTCATGAAACGCAGCGTGCGTGAATTGCCTGCCTCGTCCCTCACCAACAGCAGGTAAAAGCCCGCTGCATAGCCTTGCATGTCGTAGCTAATCACAGGATCTCCCGACGCACTCGACTCATAAAGCAACTGGCCCAGCGCATTGTAAAGCCCCCACCAACGCACATGCTCGGCATTTCGTAGCCAAAGCACATCTGTCACTGGATTGGGGAATACCTGCAAATCTGATAGCAGAAGCGAGGCCACTGCGTTGGGGGTAGAGTACGATTGCACATAAACCTTGAATGTCTGTTGACCTCCCGCTAATTGGGGACCCTTCACCGTCACCGTAACAGCTCCTTGTTTGTTAGCCTTCAGGACGTTGGATCCTTTAGGCAAGTCAACAAGTCCTCTAGGCGTACATTCGTAAACAAGTCCCTTGTAGTCAGTCAATTGCCCATGGTGGTTCATGTCCTCAAATGTCAACTGATAGCTATCACCCTCAAAGATGTAGAGAGAGCCTATAGTCAGGTGAAAAACCGTCACCGTCACCGTCACCGTGGTCGTCTCGCCTGTCCTGGTGTCCACGAAGGTCACCTCGTAGTCCTTGGGGTACTCTACGTCCCCAGCCACCGTCAGCTCCCCTGTCACCGGGTCGTACGTGATGCCGGCCACCGGCGGCTGCAGCACCAGGTCCTTCATGGCGGGCACCTCCGCCGCACCGGCGGCGGGTTCCACCGTTACCGGCACGGTGCTCCCGGGGGTCACCGCCGGCACCGTCACCGTGAAGCTCCCGTACGGCTGCTTGGCGACTATCTCCACCTTCAGCTCCGCCGTCTTACCCGTCTTGCTATCCTTAAAGGTCAGCGTGTGCTCCCCAAGCTCGGCACCGGGGGCCGCGGTCAGCGTCTGGGTGCTCTTGTCATAGCTCAACCCTTGGTTCGTGCCTACCAGCTCGAGCTCTACCTCGGCGCCCGCAGGCTTCACCGTGTAGGTCACCCTCCCTTGGCTGCTCGGGGCGAGCTGGCGGAGGCCTGTCACCGTGAACTCCGTGGCCGCGTTGCTCGGCGCAGGGGTCAGGCTCTTGACCGTCAGCGTGTAGGTCGCGCTCAGCGTGGCACCCGTGCTCTGGTCCTCAAAGGTCAGCGTGTGGCTCTGCGCCGCGGCGTCCACGGAGATCACCAGCTGATCCCCGACCTGCGTGAAGCCTGTCGGCAGGGCCGTGCAGTGGGGCGTGGGCGTTCCGCCGTTGGAGAGCGTGAAGGTCAGCGTCACCGTCTCCCCCTGCGTGGCCTCTGCGGGGCCTGCCACCGCCAGGGTCACGGCCGGCGCTACCACCTTCACCGTCACCGTCTTCTCCTCCCCCGTCTTCGTGTCTATGAAAGTCACTTCGTAACTGCCCTCCTTCACACCATCGGGTACGGTCAGCTGGCCGTCCTTATACGTGATACCTTGCTCCACAGGCTGCTTGAGCACCAAGTCCTTTGCTTCGGGCTGCGCGGTCTCTCCGCTGCCGGGCTTTATCTCTACCTTCACGCTCTTGCCGGGGGCCACATCGGGCACAGTCACATCAAAGCTCTCGTACGGCCGATTAGCCTCCACCGCCACGGCTAGCTCGGAGGTCAATCCCGTCTTCGTGTCCTTGAAGGTCAGCGTCTGCGTTCCTACCTGCGCATCGTCTGCCGCGGTCAGCGTATTCTTGCCCGCATCATAGGTAAGGCCAGGATAGGTGCCCACCAGCTCCAGCGTCACTTTGGCATCCGTAGGATCCACCGTGTAGGTCACCGTGCCGGTCTTCCCTTTCGCAAGCGTCTGCGGGCCGGTCATATTGAAGCCATTGGCCTTTTCGGCCGGCATAGGACTCAGCTCCTTGACCGTTATGGTGTACGTGCCTGTCACCTTACTGCCCGTGCTCTGGTCCTCAAAGGTCAGCGTGTGGCTCTGCGCCGCGGCGTCCACGGAGATCACCAGCTGATTCCCGACCTGCGTGAAGCCTGTCGGCAGGTTCGTGCAGTGGGGCGTGGGCGTTCCGTTGTTGGAGAGCTGGAAGGTCAGCGTCACCGTCGCCCCCTGCGTGGCCTCCGCGGGGCCTGTCACCGACAGGGTCACGGCCGGCGCAACCACCTCCACCGTCACCGTGGTCGTCTCGCCTGTCCTGGTGTCCACGAAGGTCACTGCGTAGTCCTTGGGGGACTCCACGTCCCCGGCCACCGTCAGCGCCCCTGTCACCGGGTCGTACGTGATGCCGGCCACCGGCGGCTGCAGCACCAGGTCCTTCATGGCGGGCACCTCCGCCGCACCGGCGGCGGGTTCCACCGTTACCGGCACGGTGCTCCCGGGGGTCACCGCCGGCACCGTCACCGTGAAGCTCCCGTACGGCTGCTTGGCGACTATCTCCACCTTCAGCTCCGCGGTCCGACCCGTCTTGCCATCCTTGAAGGTCAGCGTGTGGACTCCCTGCGCGGCATCGGGGGCCGCGGTCAGCGTCCGGGTACTCTTGTCGTAGCTCAGGCCAGGGTTCGTGCCCACCAGCTCGAGCTCTACCTCGGTGCCCGCAGGCTCCACCGTGTAAGTCACCATCCCTTGGCTGCTCGGGGCGAGCTGCCGGGGGCCTGTCACCGTGAACTCCATGGCCGCGTTGCTCGGCGCTGGGGTCAGGCTCTTGACCGTCAGGGTGTAGGTCGCGCTCAGCGTGGCACCCGTGCTCTGGTCCTCAAAGGTCAGCGTGTGGCTCTGCGCCGCGGCGTCCACGGAGATCACCAGCTGATTCCCGACCTGCGTGAAGCCTGTCGGCAGAGCCGCACAGTGGGGCGCAGGCGTTCCCCCGTTGGAGAGCGTGAAGGTCAGCGTCACCGTCTCCCCCTGCGTGGCCTCGGCGGGGCCTGACACCGAAAGGGTCACGGTCGGCGCTACCACCGTCACCATCAGCTCAGTGGTCTTTCCCGTCTTGCTATCCCTGAAGATCAGCGTGTGCGACCCAAGCGCGGCATCGGGAGCCGCGGTCAGCTTCTGGGCGCCCTTGTCGTAGCTAAAGCCAGGAGCCGGGCTGACCAATTCCGCATCCAGCAAGGCACCGGTCGGCTCCACCTCAAAGGTCACGTCCGCCGTGGCGCCCTGCGCCAGCGTGGTCGGCCCGCTCACCGTGAAACCCGTGAGGGCCGGCGCGGCCGGCGCAACCACCGTCACCTTCAGCTCCGCGGTCTTGCCCGTCTTGCTATCCCTGAAGGTCAGCGTGTGAGCCCCAAGCGCGGCATCGGAGGCCGCGGTCAGTGCCTTGGTGCCCTTGTCGTAGCTAAAGCCGGGAGCCGGGCTGTCCAAGTCCGCATCCAGCTCGGCACCGGTCGGCTCCACCTTAAAGCTCACGGTCTCCGTGGCGCCCTGCGCCAGCTCGGTCGGCCCGCTCACCGTGAAACCCGTGAGAGCCGGCGCGGCCGGCGCTACCACCGTCACCGTCAGCTCTGCGGTCTCACCCGTCCTGCCATCCTTGAAGGTCAGCGTGTGCGCCCCAAGCGCGGCGTCGGACGCCGCAGTCAGCGTCTGGGTGCCCTTGTCGTAGCTAAAGCCCGCGGCGGGAGTCTGGCTGTCCAATGCCGCATCCAGCACGGCGCCGGCTGGCTCCACCGCAAAGGTCACGGCCGCCGTGGTGCCCTGCGCCAGCGTGGTCGGCCCGCTCACCTCGAAGCTCGTCAGGGCCGGCGCAACCACCGTCACCGTCAGCGCCGCGGTCGTACCCGTCTTGCTATCCTTGAAGGTCAGCGTGTGGACTCCCTGCGCAGCATCGGGGGCAGCGGTCAGTGCCTTAGTGGCCTTGTTATAGCTCAGGCCAGCGGCGGGAGTCTGGCTCTCCAATTCCGCATCCAGCAAGGCACCGGCCGGCGCCACCTCAAAGGTCACGGTCGCCGTGGCGCCCTGCGCCAGCTCGGTCGGCCCGCTCACCGTGAAGCCCGTGAGTGTCGGCGCTACCACCGTCACCGTCAACTCCGCTTTCTTACCCGTCTTGCTATCCTTGAAGGTCAGCGTGTGCGCCCCAAGCGCGGCATCGGAAGCCGCGGTCAGCTTCTGGGTGTCCTTGTCGTAGCTAAAGCCCGTGGCGGGAGTCTGGCTGTCCAATACCGCATCCAGCGCGGCGCCGGTCGGCTCCACCTCAAAGGTCACGTCCGCCGTGGCGCCCTGCGCCAGCTCGGTCGGCCCGCTCACCTCGAAGCTCGTGAGGGTCGGCGCAACCACCGTCACCGTCAACTCCGCGGTCTTGCCCGTCTTGCTATCCCTGAAGGTCAGCGTGTGCTCCCCAAGCGCGGCGTCGGGGGCCGCGGCCAGCGTCTGGGTGTCCTTGTCGTAGCTAAAGCCCGTGGCGGGAGTCTGGCTCTCCAATGCCGCGTCCAGCGCGGCGCCGTCCGGCTCTACCTTAAAGGTCACGGCCGCCGTGGCGCCCTGCGCCAGCTCGGTCGGCCCGCTCACCGTGAAGCTCGTCACG